>NZ_JAHYSG010000001.1 GCF_022095675.1 Dactylosporangium sp. AC04546
CATCGGGCGCATGAGGCGATCGCTGAGGCGATCATTGCGGGGGATGCCGCGTTGGCGCAGCATCGTACGATGCGCCACCTCAACGCCCTCGCCGCCGCCCTCGACGCGTAGTCGGGCCAGGCCCCCTGGTGGTTGTGCACGGCAGCCGTGCACAACCACCAGGATCGTCTCAGTTCAGGACCGTGCCCGGATCTCATAGAGAGAACCATCCGGCTCGTGGTATTCACCGGTCGAGAAGCTGCGCCGCAGGCATGAGATGTACATGCGGTCGCGATCGAAACGCAACTCGTTCCAGCCGCCCTGCAGCCCGTCCGCGAAGACGTGCGTCTCACCGTCGGGATCGATGCGCAGGATCTTCGAGTCGTATGGCAGTGGCCCCGGCTCAGCCTTGGATACGTGCATGAAGTTGGTCGCGCCGAAGTCGAAGACGAACGTGTGCCCGCCGTACGGCCCGAACTCCGGCGGTGCGACCTCGGCCATCGCCCAGCCGATGTCGCGCTTGGCGACCGGTTCGGTGTTGATGTGGTCCCCGTCGATGACGTAGTACTCGAGGACGTTGTGCCCCGGGTCGTCCACCTCGAAGCTTGAGTCAGGCATGCCACCGAGCAGGAGCTTGCCGTCCAGCTCCGGTCCCCAGACCGGGGAAGCGTAGAAGAGGAAGTACGGCATGACGGGCTTGCCGAAGATGTCCTCGAGGATGAACAGCGGGCGGCACTCACGGTCCGGAGTGATCTGGTAGACGACGCAGTTCATCATCGTCTGGCAGAGGTAGCTGCCCTCATGCGGGGTGCCCTTGCGGCCGAAGCCGCCGACCATCATCGCGCCGGGTGTCCCGCCGCCCGTCGTGCCGGCGTGCGGGATCTCGACGAAGGTCTCAGGGGCCGACTCGCCCTCGATCAGGCGATAGAGCCGGTGCCCGCTCAGCGCGCCCTCGCGGCCGCCCTTGGCCTGGCCGGGGAAGAAGATGTCGCCGCCGAACTCACCGAACTCGGCCGGCGCGCGACGGATGAGGTAGGGCATCCCGGGAACCGCGCCCGGTTCGAAGAGGCGGGAGTGCTCGCCGTCGCGCGTCAGCCGGTGAATCGTCCCGTGCCCGGCGTAGGGCACCCAGACCGCAGGATCCTTCTGCGGCCCGTGGTCGCTGAAGTACAGGGTGCCGTCGTCCTCGACCCAGCCCAGGATCGGATCGTAGAGGAACTTGCCGGCATCGATGACGATCCTGTCCTCGAAGCCGTCATCAAGGACACGCATCTTGTATGCGCACTCGGTCATCAACTGCTCGTTGGGCACGGTCACCATGGTCATCCCATCCTCGCTACGGCTCCGGTGAATTGAGTATACTCTGTAGCGGGCGAAGAAGCATCGGCCGTCGACGGATGTGCGTCTGCGGCTTCACTGATGCGACGGTCGCCGGCCGGGTCAAGTGGTGCCAGGGCTGCAAGCGAGCCGGGCAAAGGGCGTGAAAGGGGATCGGGCGTGACGGCTGTCGACGTCGGTCTGTTGCTCGTGCGGCTGTCGCTGGGGGGCACCATGCTCATGCATGGCTGGAACCATTGGCGCGGTGGTGGGAAGATCGCGGGCACTGCCCGCTGGTTCGAGAGCATCGGTCTGCGCAACGGGCGGATGCAGGCCTGGGCCAGCGTCGCCACCGAACTTGCCGCCGGAATCGGTTTCGTACTGGGCCTGTTCACTCCGCTGGCATGCGCGAGTGCGGTCGGCACCATGACGGTGGCGGCCCTCATCGTGCACCGCAAGAACGGGTTCTTCATCTTCCGCGAAGGTGAAGGTTACGAGTATGTCCTGATGATCATTGTCATGTCGATCGCGCTGGCGTTGTTGGGACCTGGCAGCATTTCGCTGGACCATGCCCTGGACATCACCGTCGGTGGAGGCCTGGGTGGCATCATCGCCGCGGTCGCCGGCGTCGGCGGCGCCTTGCTGCTGCTGACGGCGACCTATCGGCCGGCGAAGCAGACATGACCTCCAGGGGCTTCCCGTACGTCGTTCAGTCGCCGTTCAGTTGAGCGAGCATCCTCAGACGGGGCCGGACCCGACGATCCAGGAAGTCGCCGAGCACCGTGTCGAAGATGGCGTTGTCGTCGCCGGCCACCATATGGTGTGCGCCGGCGACGTCGCTGAACTCGGCGTGCGGCACCAGTTCGAGGAACTGCCCGCAGTCCTCAGCGCTCAGCACGTCGGACTCACCGCCACGTACCAGCAGGGTGGGGATACGCAGTGCCATCGCGGCGGCGCCGAGGCGGGCGGGATCGACGAGCGAGTTTCGCTGCGTTGCCTGGTTGGTTGGTGTGTGGAGGAACCTCGGGTCCCAGTGCCAGTAAAACCGGCCGCCTTCTTCCCGGAGGTTCTTGCGCAGACCGTCGACGTTTCGTGGGCGGGGGCGATGGGGCAGGTACGCGGCGATGGCGTCCGCCGCCTCCTCCGGCGAGGCGAAGCCCTCCGGCTTGGCGGTCATGAACTCCTTGATGCGGCCCGCGCCCTTCGGCTGCAGGAACGGCGACACGTCGACGAGCACGAGCGCGAGCGCGAGGTTCGGATGGCGTCCGAGGGCGGCGAGCGACGAGCTGCCGCCCAGCGAAGCGCCCACCAGTACCGGAGGCCTGCCGAGGAAGTCGACGATGCGGACCACGTCGCTGGCGAACCGGTCGAGCCCGTATCGGCCGTCCGGCGACCAACCGCTCTCTCCATGGCCGCGCAGGTCCACAGACAGCGTGTACCACCCGGCCGCGGCCAACTCGCGTGCTGTCGCCCGCCAGGAGTGACGGGTCTGGCCCCCGCCGTGCAGCAGGACGACCGGGGTGTCGTTCAGCTCGCCGTAGGCGTCGGCCGCCAGCGTCACGTCGTCACTCGGAATCCTGACGGACCTCGCCGCCGCCCGGTTCGCTGATTGCGCCTGCTGTGCCCTCACGTGCTACCTCCGCTGCATGTCGTCCGCTCGCTCCTTCTGGTCGAAGGAGATCTCGACGGCTGATTAGAGAATACTGAATTCTGTAGTGGCGCGGCTGCTGGTGGCGCCCGACGTGACGTACTCGCCCGTCGGCGGTCGCTACACCGAGCGTGACCCGGACGCGTGCGGAGCATGGAACCGGGCATGGAACGGCGGGGAACGCTGACTGGGCTGTCGCTTCGCACGAGTGGAGGAACAGTGTCAGTTTCGCGTCGTGGTTTGCTTGCTGTCGGTGGGATCGGGGCCGTTGTCGCCGCCCTCGATCCGCTTGGGTTGCTGCGCGGGGGTGGAGCGCCTGCCGCTGCGTCCACCGGGCCCGTCTACACCACCCTTGAGCGGACCGTTCGCTACCTCAACGGGGTCTACTACTCGGCGCTCATCGACGGGAGCGGCGAGCCGCACATCGAGCGCAGGGACCTGGTGTCGCGTGGGCCGTCGACCGCGCAGCGGCCGGTGATCGCCTTCGCGCAGATGAGTGACCTGCACATCATCGACGACCAGTCGCCGCTGCGGGTCGAGTTCCTCGACCAGTATGCCGACGGTGGGGCTCCGCACTGGGCGTCGTACCCGACGGCGTCGGCCTACCGGCCGCAGGAGATGCTGTCCGCGCACATGAGTGACGCCGCGATCAGGGCGGTCGCCAAGGTCGGTCGAGGGCCTGCCACGGGACTGCCGCTGGCGTTCACGCTCGTCACCGGGGACTCGATCGACAACTGCCAGTTCAACGAGACCCGGTGGTACATCGACCTGCTCGACGGGAACCGGGTGCGGGCCGACTCCGGGTCGTTCAGCAAGGAGGAGAGTGTCTCCGGGGACGGGTTCGGGGCTATCTTCGAGTACTGGCATCCCACCATGCGGGCGTGGGAGGAGCAGCACGGGCAGCTCGACAAGTACTCGATCGGTGCGCCGCAGGGGTACTACCGGCAGTTTCCGGCGATCCAGAACCTGCTGTTCAACGCCCGGCGGGAGTTCCAGGCGCACGGGATCGGCATGCCGTGGTACGCGGCCTACGGCAACCATGATGCCCTCGTGCAGGGTAACGCGCCCATCACCTGGCCGATCGTGGGCAGCACGCTCAACGACATCGCCGTCGGTGACGAGAAGCGAACCTCGCTGGTCGAGGCGCTGCCCGACCGGCTCGACGACGCCAGTGTCTGGGACTTCACCGTCGTGCTCAGCGGGTTCGCCGGGCTGCGGGTCACGCCGGACCCGGACCGGCGGCTGCTGTCGCGGGGGCAGTTCATCGACGAGCACTTCAACACCACCGGGCTGCCCGCGGGACACGGGTTCACCGCCGGCAGCGACCTCGCCTACTACACGGTGCCCGGGCTGGCCGACGACGCCGTGCGCTTCGTCTGCGTCGACTCGACCCGCACGATGACGGCGAACTCCGAAGGGGCGGTCGACGAGGACCAGTGGGCCTGGCTGGTCGCGCAGCTCAAGGCGTGCAGCTCGCGCAACATCGTCAAGGAGGTGTCGTTTCTGCCGATGGACGATCCGCGGCAGACCTTCCGGATCGAGACGCGGCCGGAGGTCGAGGACAAGTTCGTGGTCGTGTACTGCCATCACACGCTCGACACCATGACGAACGACGTCGAGGTGCCCGGAGGGACCGCCTTCTACAACGGCAGCCAGCTGCGTGATCTGCTGCTGTGCTTCCCGAACGTGATCCTGATGGTCGACGGGCACACGCACCGCAACCGGATCCTGCCGCACGCCCGGCGCAGCGCCATGGGGGTGGAGGGCGGCTTCTGGGAGGTGACGACGGCGTCGCACATCGACTGGCCGATCCAGAGCCGGATCATCGAGATCACCGAGGGCGCCGGGATGCTGTCGATCTTCACGACGATGCTCGACATCGACGCGCCGCTGAGCAACAACGGTGACCTCAGCACGCCCACGGCGCTGGCCGCGCTCGGCCGGGAGCTGGCCGCCAACGACCCCCAGGGCAACGTCGGGCGCGAGGGCATGGACTTCGACCGCAACGCGCAGCTGCTGGTGCCGACCCCGTTCACGAGGCCGCCGACCTACGGGTCCCCGCTGGCCGCGGCCGCCAACAGCCGGGGCAACCTGGAACTCGTCGCGATCAACCGGGCGGACCAGATCGTGCACGCCACGCAGAGTGGCACCGGGTGGTCGCCGTGGATGCGCTTCGACGGCGAGCTGCGGTCGGTCTCCGCCGTGCGCGCCACGTCCCTGCGACCCCAGCTGTTCGGGATCAACCGGGTCGGCCAGCTGTTCACCCGCGCGCAGAAGAACGACGGCACGTGGACCAGCTGGGCGAGCATCGCCAGTACCACCATCACCTCAGTCGCCGCCGGCTGCAACGCCGACGGACGGCTCGAGCTCATCGCCACCGACCCCGCCGGGCAGATCTGGCAGAGCACCCACCGCAGCCCGACCGACACCACGTGGACGCCGTGGGTCAGGTTCGACGGCGAGCTGTGCCAGGTCGCCATCACCCACACCGCGTCCAGCCCCAGCCGGCGGCTCGCGCTGTTCGGCATCAACGCCGAGGGCAAGGTCTGGCACCGGATCCAGCTGGCCTCCGGCGGCTGGAGCGGCTGGATCGACCTGAGCCTCGGCACCCCCGTGACGTCCATCGCGGCCGCCACGAACAGCGACGGACGGCTGGAGATCTTCGGCACCGACCGGGACGGTGCGATCCTGCACCGCTACCAGAGTGCTCCCGATGGGACCTGGACGCCTTGGCAGTACTTCGGAGGCTCCATCGACCCCATGAGCCACCTGGCGGCGGGAACCGGCGCGGGCGGGCTCGTCGAGGTGTTCGCGACCGAGCGTCGGCGGCTCGGCGGCACCGACCAGCTGGGGACGGTGTGGCGCCGCGCCCAGCTGGCGGCCGGCGGCTGGTCGGCGTGGGAGGCGCTGCCGTCGCTGATCGCGCAGCCCGTCACCGTGCCGTTCCTCTACGAGGAGACGCTCACCGACGCCGTCGCCGCGCTGGCGGAGGCGGGGCTCGTCAAGGGTGCCGTCGGGCACCGACGGGTCTCCGAGTCCGTCCTGAACGGCCGCGTCGTCGCGCAGAGCCCGGCCGGCGGCCGGCAGGTCCCGGCCGGATCGGCGGTCAGCCTCACCATCGGCGAGTACGTCGCCGGTGGCGGCGCCTGAGGCCGGTGGAACGCCCAGTCGGTATGAACATCAAGCGGAAACGTGCAGTCGCGGCGGGCCTCGCCCTCGCCGCGCTGCTGGGCGCCGGCGTGGCCGGGCACCAGGTGCGCGAGCGGTCCGAGACGTCGGCATTGCGGGACTGCCCGGACTGGGCGTGCGGCCAGAACCACAACCAGGTGCTGCTGTGAACCGCCGGCGGCTGTACCAGGTCGTCGTCGGCACCGTCGTCGCCGCGGCGCTGAGCCTCGCCACCACGCCCGCCGAGCCGCGGGTCGAAGCCGCGGGCGGCCTCTACATCGGTCCCCATCCGGCCGGCCCGCCTGGCCAGGCATGACCGGGAGGGAGGCGTCAACGGCGGCCGCCGGTCGGATGCGACCGGCGGCCGCCGCGCAGCTGCTGGAGCGCTGCCGTGCGCTCGGCCGCGGCGGCGACTATGAGCAGGCCGCCGCCACCGCGCCTGCCGCACCAAACTGCGGCAGCTGGCGGGCCGTCGTTAGCGCGCCGCGCGTGCGTGCAGCTCGGCCCGCTGCGCCGGGTCGATCGCCTCGTAGACCGCGGCACCGACCAGCGGATGGGCGAACGCGTACGTGCCGGAGGCGGCGTGCTCGACGACGTAGGCGCTCTCCGTGAGGATGCCGAGGCCCTGCAGTACCTCCTCGGCCGGCGCCGGCGACACCCGGACCAGCGCGTGCACGCCGGCCTCGCCGCCCAGGACGGCCAGCGCCTGGGCGGCGACGGTGGCGGGCGGCGGGAAGTACGCCAACTGGGTACTCACCATCAGGGCGACGGTCGGCACCGTCTCGTCCAGCGCGGTCTGCGGATCGCCGCCGGTCGTCAGCGCCCGCTTGATGCGCCGGCCCAGCTGGTGCAGCAGGAACGGGTTGCCGCCGCTCAGCCGCCGGCACCCGGCCATCACCGGGTGGTCGCGGGGCAGGCCGGTGGCGGCGGCGAGCAGGGTGGTGGCGGCGTCGTCGGTGAGCGGCGACAGCCGGTGGGTGGCCGGTGCGAGGGCGGCGATGATCTCGTCGACCTGGGTCGAGTCACGGCGCACGGCGGCGGCGACGACGACCGGCAACCGGTCCACCCGCGGTGCCAGGTAGGCGAGGAAACGGGCGGAGGGCTCGTCCATCCACTGCACGTCGTCGACGACGAGGACCAGCGGGCCGCGTTCGGCGCGGTCGATGATGCGCCAGTACAGCGAGTACGCCTGCAGCGGCAGGTCGGCGTCGTCGAAGAGGTTACGGACGCACGCCCAGGGCACGTCGCGCTCGGCCGGCCAACCGCCGGTGGTCGCCACCGTGCAGCCGCGCGCCGCCGCGGTCGTCTCGGCGTACGACAGCAGGGCCGTCTTGCCGACGCCCGGTCCGCCCTCGAACACCACGACGGTGCCGGACCGCTGCTCGACGGCCCGCCGGACGGCGGCGTCGATCAGGTCGCGTTCCCGGTCCCGCTCCACGAGCGCTTCGGGCTGGACCGGCCCGGCGACCCCCACCGTCGTCGGCAGCTGGAGTTGCGGGCTGCGACGGAGGATCGCCGCCTCGAGCTCGCGCGACGCCTGGTCCGCAGCGCGGCCCAGGCGGTGCTGCAGCTGCTGGAAGACGGTCAGTGCCTCGTCCCGCCGGCCGCTGCGGTACAGCGCGAGCATCAGCTGGCGGTGCAGCGCCTCGTCGTGCGAATGCCGCTCCGCCGCCTGACCCAGCTCGGTGACCAGCTGGTAGTGGTCGCCGGCGGCCAGCCTCGCCTCCGTCAGCGAGTGCCGCGCGGATCGCCGCAGCGCCTCCAGTCGCACCCCGTGCTCCCGGAACCAGGGCACCTCGTCCAGGTCGATGAGCGACCGGCCCCGCCACAGCGCCAGGGCGGTCCGGAGCAGCTCGGCGGCCCGAACGGGGTCCGGCTCCTGTGCGGCCTGGCGGATCCCCTGCTCGGCGAGCTGCGCATCGGTCACCTCGTCGCCGAGGTCGAGCAGGTAGCCGGGACCGCGTGCGCGGATGGCGTCACGCAGGCCGAACTCGCGGCGGAGGTACGTCAGATGGCTCTGCAAGGTGTTCGGGCGCGTCG
The DNA here is from genome assembly GCF_022095675.1 of Dactylosporangium sp. AC04546. Lineage (GTDB taxonomy): Bacteria > Actinomycetota > Actinomycetes > Mycobacteriales > Micromonosporaceae > Dactylosporangium. The sequence goes on from NZ_JAHYSG010000001.1 coordinate 8,153, forward strand.
CCGGCGCGTCGTCGGCCCACGCGACCTCGATCAGGCGGCGGGTGCCCACGACGACGCCGGGCGGCAGGGCCAGCGCGGCCACGATCGCGCGCCGCCGCAGGCCGTTGACCGGCCGGGCCTGCCCGTCGACCAGGACCTCGACCGGGCCGAGCAGCCGCACCCGGGGCGAGGCGGGCCCGGCCGGGCTGTCCGTCACCGCAATCGGCACGATCGATGGTAGCCCGGCGGGCGTCAGTGCTCGGCTGCGGCCAGCCGGTTCAGGATTCGCTGACGGTCGCTGCCCAGGTCCTCCTCCAGCAACCGGCGCAGGAACACCACCGCGTCGTCCACCGAACCCCGGTCCAGGCACACCTGGGCCGCCTGGTCCAGCACCGACACCGCATCGACGTCACCCCAGCGCGCCGGCACCCGCACCACATGCGAGGCCGCCGCCACCACGTCGTTCGTGCGCAGCGCGACCAACGCCGCCCGCACGTGCAGCGCCGCCCGCTCCGCCGGGCCGATCCACTCGTACACCGCCTCGCCGGTCAGCGGATGCGCGAACGAGCACCGCTGGGCCCCCTCCACCAGGTGGTTGACCTGCAATACCGCCAACTGGTCCAACGCCTCGTCGACGCCGATGCCGGCCGTCACCGCGATCGCCTCCACCGGGGCCGGCCCGCCCAGCACCGCCATCGCCTGCACCACCGGCAGCGTCGCGGGCAGCTGGCGGATCTGCGCCTGCAGCAACCGGCGCAGCCCGCGCAGGCCGCGCTCGAACGCGTCGTCGGCCGGGACGTCCGCGGCGACGTGCCGGCCCAGCTCCCGCAGCCACAACGGGTTTCCGCGCGCCACCGCGTGACAGCGGCTCGCGAACGTTTCGTCGACGCCGTGCAGCAGCGCCGCGCTGCCGCGCTCCGACAACGGCGACAGCACCCACGTGGCCTGCGCGAACCCGGCGACGATCCGGTCGATCTCGGCCACCCCCGGCCGCAGCGCCGCCATCACCACCACCGGCGACCGTTCGGCCCGGGCCGCCAGGTAAGCCAGCAGCCGCGCCGACGGCGGGTCGGCCCACTGCAGGTCGTCCAGCGTCACCAGCAGCGGCCCGCGCGCGGCCAGGTCGACGACCAGCTGGTGCAGGGAGTCGATGAACTGGTATTCGCCGTCGGGCCCCACCTCGGCCAACAGGTGGCGTGCGGTGGCCCGCTCCGCGCCGGCCAGCGGGATGCTCGTGTCCTGCGGGCTGCGCAGCAGGCACTCGAACATCTGGCGCACGCAACCCCACGCGTGGCCCGTCTCCAGCAGGCGCCCCGTGCCGGCCGCCAGGTTGAACCCGGCCTCCTCCGCCCGTGTCCGGGCGTAGCTCAGCAGGCTCGACTTGCCGATCCCCGCGGCTCCCTCGAAGAAGCCCACCGAACCCGAGCCCGACGTGGCCGCCCGGGTCAACGCCGCCTCGATCACCCGCAGCTCGGCCGACCGCTCCACCAGCACCCGTCCGCCGCCATCGACCGCCGGCACCGGGCCGCCGGCCGGCGGCTCCAGCGTGGCGTCGTGGCGCAGGATCGACGCCTCCAGCTCCCGCAACACCGGCCCGGGGTCGACGCCCAGCTGTTCCGCCAGCCGCCGGCGCAGGCGCCCGAACGCCGAGAGGGCGTCGCTCGGCCGGCCGCAGCGGTACAGCGCCAACATCAGCTGGCGGTGCAGCTCCTCGTCGAGGGGATGCTGGTCGGCCAGGTGCTCCAGCTCGGCCACCAGCGCCCGGTGCTCGCCCAGCGCCAGCCGCGCGTCCGTCAGCGCCCAGGCCGCGCCGCGCCGGACCGCTTCGAGCCGGGCCGCCTGCTCGCCGAACCAGCTCAGGTCGTGCAGGCCGGCCAGCGCCGGGCCGCGCCACCAGCGCAAGGCCAGCCGCAGCAGGCCGGTCCGGCGACCCGGATCGGTCTCGGCCCGGGCCTGACGGACCAGGCCGTCGACCACCTCGACGTCGGTGCCGCCGACCCCGAGATCGAGCACGTACCCCGGCGCCCGGCCCACGATCACGTCCCGCAGTGCCAGCTCGCGCCGCAGGAACGACACGTGACTCTGCAGCGAGTTGTTCGCCTTCGCGGGCTCGTCCCCGTCCCAGACCAGGTCGACGAGCGCCTCGGCCGACACGACCTCGCGGGCCTGCAACGCCAGCGCGGCCAGCAGCGCCTGCCGGCGCAGCCCGGCGACCGGCCGCCACGCGCCGTCCACCAGCGCCTCGACCGGACCCAGCAGCCGCACCCGGACGTCGACGATCATCCGCGCTCCGTCCTGACGCGGCTCATGAGCAGCGCGAGCGCCTTGCCCCGCAGGACGTTGGCGCGGGGCGACGCCGGATCGTATCCGCCGGTCCGCCGGCCCGGCCCGGGCCGGTGCGCCTCCTCGGCGACCTCGGCGTCGGTCGCATCGAGGGCGTACCGGTGGGCGAGCAGGTCGAGGGTCAGCTCGGCCCGGAGCTGGTCGGCGATGACCGCGTACAGCTCGGCGTCGGCCTCGTCCTCGGTCGCGCCCTCGGCCGTCAGGCACTCGGCCATCGACACGCCGAAGCGCCCGAGCGCGGTCGTCAGCCGGCTCTTGTGCCGGCTCAGCTCCCAGCGGACCAGCGACTCGGGTGCGGCGCCCGCGGCGTCCGCGACCTGCGACACCGCGCTACGGCAGGCCACGACGTGATCGCGATCCGCCGACCGCGCGACCAGCCGGGCCCGCATCGCGGCCCGCAGCTCGGCGAGGCCGGCGAACTCGCCGATCCGCGCGGCGAACTCATCGTCCAGCGCCGGCGTGACGCGCCGCAGGACGGCCCGGACCGTGAGCGACACGGTCGCCGTCCGGCCCCGCTGCCGCCCGCCGACGAGCACCGTCTCGATCGTCGTGACGTCGCCCGGGCGGAGTCCCGTCACCGCTTCGTCGAGGCCCGGCAGGGGATGGTCGCGACCGACCTCGTGCAGCACGTCGTGGGCCTGCCCGTGTTCGACCGCGACCTCCGAGACGGCCGCGGCCAGGTCCAGCCGCATCCAGTCGCCGCGGGTGGCCGGACGGTTGAGCGGTTCGAACGTCGCCGCCTGCTGCCGTAGGTACTCGAGGTAGTCGTCGACCTCATGCTCGTCGAGGCCGGCGGCTGCGCCGACCGTGATCGTGTCGAAGTCGGGAAGCACCCCGTCCGGCAGGACGTCGACGTGCGCGGTCATCGTGTCCGGGAGGAACTCTGGCGGCGCCGAGGCGATCAGCCCGTTTCGGCGCAACGTCGCGTCGAGCGCATCCCGGGTCGGCGCGGCGCACACGACCTCGACCCGGCGTGGACCCAACCAGCGCATGCTGTCCATGGTTTCCTCAGCTCCTTCAGACGGCGGCCAACTCACGCGGCGTTCCGTCGTGTTCCGCGTCCGGCGGCGCGCATCTCGGGCGGTTGCAAGTTATCTCGGCTGGTAGCAGCAGCGCATGCCCGTCCGCACGCTGCAACGCAGGTGCTTGCCGATCACCGGATCGGCCGCCTCGACCTGCGCGATCGCCCGCCTGATCGCCTTACCGACCGAGATGCGGGCCCGCTCGGCGCCGTCGGCGAAGCTGCGCGTCCGTCCGACGAGGCCGGTCGCCGCGGCGAGCTCCTCGATGAGCCAGCTCCGCTCGGCGCGCGCCTGTTCGGCCTTGCCGAGGTCGTTCAGCGCTTCGAACTCGTCGATCGCGGACTCGAGCTCCGTGAGCCGGACGCGGTAGGCCCGCTTGGCTTCGTCGTCGAGGACGGGCTGGGCCGACGCGAGCCGGTCGACGCCGGCGGCCTGCGCGGCGGTGCCCGGGCCCGCGGCCAGCTCGGCCGACGGGATCTCGAACCCCGGGTTGGCGGTGAGGCTCGCCAGATAGGCCATGCCCTTGCCGCCCTCGACCAGGACGGTCCGGTCGCCGAGGCGCAGCTCCCAGTGCAGTCCCCGCCGGGTGCAGCGAACCGTCGCCACCGCGCCGTGCACGGCCGCGCGCTCGCCGACCGCCACGGCCGGCAGCGGCAGCCCCAACCCCGCGGCCTCGGTGCGGGCCTCAGCGAGCTGCCGCTGCGCCGCCGCGTGGTCCCCGCCCCCGTTGCGGTACCACAGCGCCTCGGCCAGCCGAACGCGCGACAACATCGCAGCCGGCCAGTGTTGCAGCGATTGATTCGCGTGTACCGCGGCCTCGAAGTGCGCGACCGCCCGGTCGACCTCGCCGACGGTCAGGCTGGCCACGCCCAGCGCGTGCTCCGTCGAGCCGAAGCACGTGACGCCGATGCTGGCCATGATCGGCAACCGGTGGAACGGGCGCAGCAGGTCGTGCACGGCGGCCGCGACCCGCCGGTCACCGAGCCGGTGCGCGGCCTCCACGACCCCGTACATCGTGGCCAGCCAGCTGCTCGTCATCGGCAGCGCCGACCAGGACGGCCCCTCCAGCCGGGCCAGGCAGCCGCGGGCCAGGCGCTGGTCGCCCGCGGCGGCCGCGGCGACGGCGAGGGCGGCCAGGTGCGAGTTGTCGACCGTGCTGAGGGTCGGGGAGTTGACCAGCTCCTGCAGTACCGGGATCAGCTCCGGGAGCGTGCCGCGGTACCAGTGCAGGGCGATCGTGTGGGCGCCCTGCCAGCCGATGACGTCGACGTCGCCGGCATCCTTGCCCGCTTCGGCGCAGGCCGCCGCCCGCCGCTCGGCCAGCTCGAGGTCGCCGGCGCGGATCGTCAGCATCACCTCCATCGCCTGCACGACGTATCCGATGGCCTCGTGCGGCTTGCGGTGCAGCAGGGTCCGCAGCTCCTGCAGCGACCGCTCCGCGTGCCGGTTGCCGACCAGGAACCGGTCGACGGTGCGCCACAGCAGGCCGATGAGGGTGTCGCCGCGCCGGGTGCTGCGCAGTCCTGCCTCGATGAGCTCCCGCACGACGGGCTCGCGCAGCTGGGCCTGGTGCGGCCCGAGCACGCAGTGGTGCGCCAGGCTCAGCGCCTCGGCCAGCGCGACCGCGTCGCCGCTGCGCCGGGCCTGCTCGACGGCGGCGAAGACACGCTCGTGGCCGCCTTCGCGGTAGTCCAGCTCGGCCGCCAGCCGGGCCTGCACCCGCACGCCGAGCGGGGACGCCGGCTCGACCAGGTCCAGGGCGCGCCGCAGCCGCGACTCGATGAGCACCGCGGTGTCGGCGCCGCGGTGCTCGTGCACCCAGAGGCCGCCGTACCCCACCGCGGCGACGGCCTGCGCCTCGTCGTCGAAGTCGCGCTCCGCTCGCCGGTACGCCTGGTCGAACCACTCGCGGCTGGACTTCAGGTTGCCGTCGACGTGCAGGGTCCGCGCCCCGTTGGCGAGCAGGGAGCGGGCGTTCTGGGGTGGGACCGGGACGGGCGGGGACATAGACGCACCCTCACCCGTCCCGCTGAAGCGCCGCTGATGTGGTGCTGATGTGCGGATCAGGTCGCCGGGTCCGCGCGGTAGAACACCAGCGCCACGTCGTCCTCGTTGAGCAGGTCGTTGTCCAGCACCAGGACGGCCACGTCCGATCCGGTTGTGGCATCCCACTCGTAGCGGCCGAGGGTCAGCCCCTCGATCTCGTCATCGTCGTCCGGGTTCAGCTCCACGACCCGGCTGCCGCCGTATGCGCCGTCGGCCAGGTTGTATGCGCTGATGTCGAAGGTCGCGTTCGAGGTCAGGTACAGCTGGCCGTCCGCGGCGATGTGACCGCCCTGCACCTGCTGGATCGGGCGGGACAGCTGAACGGAACGCACCCAGCGGTACCCGTCGTCCGGGTTGTAGACGTGCACGACGTCGACCGACGTGACGGGCTGGTCCTCCCGGCCGAACGCCGAGCTGTAGAGCAGCCCGTCGACCGGGTTGACGGCGACCCACGGGATCGAGGTGCCCTGCGGCTTGCGGCCGTCGCCGCCGAGCGGGCCGAGGAACTCCGTCTGCATCGCCGCCGGCTCGACCACCCACACGTTCGACGGCTCCACGGCGACCACGATCCGGCGCCGCACCGGGTCCCACACCGGCGGGCCGAGATGGTCGCCGGCGTTCGACGGCAGGGCCAGGACGCCGAGCACCCGTGCGTCGCCGCGCGGGAAGCCCGGGCCGAACTTGTAGAGGCGCCTTCCGTCCTCGCTGTTGCTGCCCACGTACCAGTTCGTACCGTCGGTCGTCACGCCTTGGGCCTCTTCGGTCCAGGGCGTGTTGCTGTACGACACCCTCTGCACAACCTGCCAGGTCGACGGGCTGGCGAGCGACGGGGGTTTCAGGCCGCCCGCCAGCTCGGCCCAGGCCGACCAGCCGCCGGCCTGTTGCCAGCGGTGCCAGACCTGACCCTCGGCGTTGACGCCGAACAGTTCGATACGGCCGTCGGCGTTGGTCTCGGCGGCGACCGTCCCGAGGGTGCCGTCGAGCGGCGCCCAGGCCGACCAGCCGCCGGTTTGCTGCCAGCGGTGCCAGATCTGGCCGTCGGGGTTGACGCCGAACAGCTCCAGGCGGCCGTCGCCGTTGCGGGCCACCGCCACGGTCGACAATGTACCGTCGAACGCGGCCCAGGGTGACCAGCCGCCCGGTTGTTGCCAGCGGTGCCACACCTGGCCCTCCGCGTTGACGCCGAACAGTTCGATGCGGCCGTCGGCGTTGGTCTCCGCGGCGACCGATCGCAGGGTGCCGTCGAGCGGGGCCCAGCTCGACCAGCCCCCGGGTTGCTGCCAGCGGTGCCAGATCTGGCCGTCGGGGTTGACGCCGAACAGCTCCAGGCGGCCGTCGCCGTTGCGGGCGGCGGCGAGTGCCGACATCGTTCCGTCGAGCGGGGCCCAGGTGGACCAGCCGCCGGTTTGCTGCCAGCGGTGCCACACCTGGCCCTCCGCGTTGACGCCGAAGAGTTCCATGCGGCCGTCGGCGTTGGTCTCCGCCGCCACCGATTGCAGGGTGCCGTCGAGCGGGGCCCAGGCCGACCAGCCGCCCGGTTGTTGCCAACGATGCCGGACCTGGCCGTTGACGGCGAACAGCTCCAGGCGGCCGTCACCGTTCGCGGCCACGGCCAACCCGGCACCTGCGACGGCGGGCCCGGCACCGGCCGGTGCGGCCGGCGCCACGAGGATCGTCACGGCGGTGAGCGCGGCCATGGCGAAGCGCGTCAGTGTCATGTCAGGGCCGCAGCCGCAGTCCGCTGTCGTACGCCGTCCAGCCGGCGGCCGGCTGTTCCCAGCGGAACAGCTTGCCGGCCGCGTCCACGGCGAACAGCTCCACGTGCCCGTCGGCGCCGCCGTCCGCGGCCACCCCGGAGTACGTCCCGTCGATCCGGCTCCACGAGGACCAGCCGCCCGTGGCCAGCTGCCACCGGTGCCACACCATGCCGTCCCGGTTGGTCCCGAACAGCTCGAGGCGCTGGTCGCTGTTGCGGGCGAGCGCCACCGTCCGCAGCGTGCCGTCGAACGGGCTCCACCCGGACCAGCCGCCGGCCGCCAGCTGCCACCGGTGCGACAGGCCGCCGGCGGCGTCGATCGCGAAGACCTCGACGCGGCCGTCACCGTTGGCCTCGGCCGCGACGTACCGCGCTGCGCCGCCGAGTGTGGACCAGCCCGACCAGTCGGTCGTGGTGTTCTTCACGTTCTGCCACCGATGCTGTACCGCTCCGTCGAGGTACGTCGCGAACAGCTCCAGCCGACCCTGACCGTTGCGGGCGACGGCGACCGACGTGAACGGCCCGCCGAGCGACGCCCAGCCGGACCAGCCGCCCGCCCCCGTCTGCCAACGGTGCCAGAGGGTGCCCTCGCGGTTGACCCCGAACAGCTCCAGCCGGCCGTCGTCGTTGCGCTCCACCGCCACCGAGTGCAGCTCGCCGTCCAGCTGCGACCACGCCGCCGAGCCGGACCGGCAGAAGATGCCGTCGGACGCCGACGTCCCGCAGACCCGCAGCGCCCCGTCGAGGCCGGCGCCCGCCGCGATGGACGATCCGCTCGCCGGCCCGGGCCCGAGCAGCGTCGCCAGGGCCTCCTCCGCGATCGGCGCGCTGGACAGTTCGAGCGAACGGTCCCTGGCCTGGGAGAAGTCGAACGACGGCAGCGGACCGCCGCGAGTGATCATCGCCCAGGTCACGTCGTAGCCGACCCTGCCGTTGAACGCCGTGCACGCCAGCTGGACCTCGACCGGCTGCCCCGGCAGCGCGTCCCCCCACAGCGGGCTCGCCAGGCAGCTGGGCTCGAGCCGCTCGACGGCCCGCCGGTTCGCCGCGACCAGATCGTCCCGCAGCAGCGTCGTGCCGAACCCGACGTTCGCCCGCGCGAACAGCGCGACGGGCCCGAGCGCGTTGAGGGCATAGCTCATCACGTCGACGGCCGCCCGGTTGTCGACCACGTTGATGTACGCGCGGGCCCTCGCGACGCACTCGGTGGCGTCCGTCGCGAACTGCTGCGCGTTGTCCGCGCTGAGCGACTCGATGTCGGCAAACGTGACGAGCGCCGTTCTGGCACAGGTCTCGACATCCGCCGCGGCGATCTCGCCGACCTCGTCGAGCACGCCGTTGATCTGTTCGCTGACCCGGGCGATCGCCGCCTGCAGCTCGTCGACGGCCCGCTGCAGGGTCATCTCGTTGCCGAACAGCTTCTGGTAGATGTCGTACGCGGTCTTGACGTGCCCCGCGTACTTTCCGTACTCCTCCAGCTTGTCGACAGGGCTGGGGGACGCCGGCTGGGCGCCGGTCAGGGCCACCGCCAGGGCGGCAAGCCCGGCCGTCAGGGCCCGCCCTGCTCTTCTTCGCAGTGTTGACGAGTTCACGTCCGCCTAACGTTCCACCCCGTTCCGCCGCCAAGGCCCCCGCGTGACGCGACGCACACCGCGTCTTGAGGGAGCTGTGATATGACGTTGCCGTGGTGATGCTGGGCATCGACTTCGGGACCTCGTCCACCGTGGCGGTCGTCGGGTTGGACGCCGGACGGTCGGTGCCGCTGCTGTTCGGTGAGACGCCGCTGCTGCCCTCCGCGGTCTGCGTCGCACCAGGCGGTGAGCTGATCGTCGGCCGCGATGCGGTGCGGGCGTCGCGCAGCCGCCCGGAGGCGTTCGAGGCGCACCCGAAGTCGCGCATCGACGACGGTGAGGTCCTGCTCGGGGAACGGGCGGTGCCGGTGACGGAGCTCATCGGCGCGGTGCTGCGCCGGGTGCACGACGAGGCGGTCCGGGTCGCCGGCGCCGCGGTCGACCGGCTGGTCCTGACCCATCCGGCGGGCTGGGGCGCGCACCGGCGGCAGACGCTGACGGAGGCCGCGGCCGTTGCGGGCCTTCCGGCGGCGGTCTTCGTCGCCGAGCCGGTCGCGGCCGCGGCCTACTACGTCCACGTCCTCGGTCACTCGATCCCGTCCGGCAAATGCGTCGTGGTGTACGACTTCGGGGCGGGCACGTTCGACGCGTCCGTGGTCCGGCGCACCGGCGACGGGTTCGAGGTGCTGGCCGAGCAGGGCCTGCCCGACACCGGCGGGCTGGACGTCGACGCGGCGATCGTCGCGCATCTCGGCGCGGTCTACGGCGTGCGCGACCCGGAGGCCTGGCGCCGGCTCACCGCCCCGGCCACCGCCGCCGACCGGCGGACCTCGCGCACCTTCTGGGACGACGTGCGGACCGGCAAGGAGGAACTCTCCCGGGCCGCCATGACGACCATCTTCGTGCCGATCCTCGACCTGGACGCGGTCCTCGGCCGGGAGCAGCTGGACCACCTCGCCCGGCCACTGCTCGACCGGACGGTCACGGCGACCCGCCTCGCCACGCGAACTGCGGGGATCCGGACCGAGGACGTCGCGGCGGTCTTCCTCGTCGGCGGCTCCAGTCGCATGTCGTTGTCCGCGACGCTGCTGCACCGGTCGCTGGGCGTGGCGCCGGCGGTGATCGAGCAGCCGGAGCTGATCGTGGCGGGCGGCACCCTGCACGTGCCCGCCGGACATTGGCCGGATGGGGACGAAGCGTCAACGCCGATACCCGAGGGGTTGGGCCGGCCAAGGGCCACGACCGAAACGATCGCCGCCCCGCACGCCGTCGAAGGGCAGCCGGGAACGCCCACCGAGATCGTGACACCGACCGCTCCGGCCCGCAGGCGGCGCCTGCTGCTCGCCGCCATCGCCACCGCCGCGGTCCTGCTCGCCGTGGTGCTGATCGTCATGCAGTCCGCGCCTCCGGGCTCCGGTCCGGCGGCGGCCCAGTCCTCCGGTAAGGCCCCGACCAGCCAGGCGCGGTCCACCGCCGCGTCGACCGTGCTGACGCCCACGGCCGCCGCGACCCCGATCGCGACCCTTGGAGACCACAAGGGCGAGGTGACGGCGGTGGCGTTCAGCCCGGACCGCAAGACCATGGCCACCGGCGGCCTGGACGACGAGGTCATGGTGTGGGACGTGACCAACCCGGCCGCGCTCACCCACATCGCCACCCTCGCCGGCCAACAGGACTGGGTGTCCGAGGTGACATTCAGCCCGGACGGCAAGACCATGGCCACCGCCGCCATGGACGACACGGTCATGGTGTGGGACATGGCCAACCCGGCCGCGCCCAGCCGCATCGCCACCCTCACCGACCACAAGCACTGGGTGTATGCGGCAGAATTCAGCCCGGTCGGCAAGACCATGGCCACCGCCGGCGGCGACCACACGGTGATGCTCTGGAGCATGGCCAACCCGGCCGCCCCCAAGCGCATCGCCACCCTCACCGACGACAACTACGAGGACACCACGGCCGTGGCGTTCAGCCCGGACGGCCGGACCTTGGCCACCGCCGGCGCCGAAAATACGGTCGTGCTCTGGAGCATGGCCAACCCGGCCGGCCTCAAGCGCATCGCCACCCTCACCGACTACAAGCACAAGGTGACCGCGGTGGCATTCAGCCCGGACGGCAAGACCATGACCACCGCCGGCGACGACTACACGGTCGTCGTCTGGAACGTGGCCGACCCGGCCGCCCCGAAACGCGAGGCCACCCTTCCCGACCAGACCGGCACGGTGATGACCGTGGCGTTCAGCCCGGACGGCAAGACCATGGCCACCGGCGGCGCCGACCGCAGGGTGACGGTGTGGAGTATGGCTGACCCGGCCACGCCGACCCGTATCGCGGGCCTCACCGGCCACAGCGGCACGGTGAATTCGGTGGCGTTCAGCCCGGACGGCCGGACGTTGGCCGCCGCCAACGCCGACCACACGGCCATCCTCTGGCGGCTTCCTGCCGCGTAATTCCCGGCCATATTCCCGGCCATCCTGCCAGATGCGTGCGCAGTGCCGGAGCGTGTCGAGTGCTCCTCGCCGAATTCGGCGAGGAGCAGCTGAGGATTGCGTGAGGCGGGGCATCAATGCCACGGCGTCAACGAGCCCGTCGGCGGCGTAGCACCAACAGTGCGACGCCGCCCGCCAGGACGAGCAGGCCGATGGTCAGCATCCGCAGCCACCACGGCCACGGGCCGCGATCGACGCCGGTATCGCGTACCTGAAGGTCGCCGGTGCGGGCGGTCGCCAACTGCACCGTGTCGATCCAGTGGTCGTTGCCGGGCTGGAGCCGGGCGAGGACCCGGGCCGACCCGGTCTGCGGTACCGAGACAATCGTGTCGCTGTTGCTTGCCAACAGCTCGGCGCCCTGCCAGCCGAGGATCGTGGTCGCGTTGGTGTCGAGCGGCGTGGACGCTCCGGTGGGCAGGTCGAGGACCGCCAACCCGCTCGGCGACCAGTATCCGGCCGCCCAGGACGGGCTGCCCGCGGCCACCCGGAAGAGCGCGAGCCGGCTGCCGTCGGGTGACCAGGCGGCCGGCCCGCCGAGCCGGTGCCCGCCCGGCAGCGGGACGAGCGTGCTCCCACCACCGGCGGTGAGCAGGCGCAGCTCGGTGCCGACCTGGACGGCCAGCGTTCTGCCGTCGGGGGAGAACGCCGCGTCGAGCACCCCGCGCTGCCCGGCGACCGTGGACGTGCCGCCGGTGGCCAGGTCGAGCACGGTCAGTTCGCCGTCGGCGGCGAGCGCCACGCGGGGGTCGCCATGGCTGTCCGGCCGATACGGCGCGGCGGCGTACGCGAGCCGCGTCGAGTCCGGCGCCCAGGCGAGGAGCTGCACCGCCGAGCCGGCCGGCACCGGGTAGCTGCGGGTACGGCCGGTGGTCAGGTCCACGATCGCCACATCGTGGACCGGCCCGCGCGCGTCGGCGACGGCGACCCTGCTGCCGTCGGGAGACAGCAGGACGGGTGCCGCCGGTGACTTGAGCAGCGGGGCGTCGACCGGCCGGCCGCGCTCACTGGCGACGTCGATCTCGCGGTAGGTGCGCCCGTCTACCCCGACGGCGATGAGCTGCGGGGTCTGGAAGGGCAGGTCGCCTTGCCCGTACCCGTAGACGGCGATCGCGGGCCCGGCAGGCGCGGCGGAGACGGTGGCGGTGAGGTAGGAGTGGTCGGCGAAGACGCGCGGTAGCGTGGCGGGACCGGCGGCAGGTGCGTTCGGCGTCGCCGGCAGGCGCACCAGCCCCACCGCGAGCAGCAGTCCCACGACGGCGGCGGCCACGAGCACGGGCCGCCACGATCGGCGAGCGGGCCGCGGCACGACGGGCGGCGCCACCGCGGGCACAGGGATCGCCGCGACGAGTTCGTGGACGGCGGCGCGCAGGCGTTGGTCAGTGGTCATCGAGGTGCTCCCGCAGTGCGGAGTGGGCCCGGTGGAGCAGGGACTTGACGGTGCCCGGCCGGCAGTTCAGCGCGTGGGCGATGTCGGCCTCGGACAGGTCGAGGTAGTAGCGCAGAAAGATGGCCGCCCGGTGCCGCGGACGCAGCCGGGCAAGGCCGGCGCGGACGGCGATCGCGTCGGGCCCCAGCGACACGCGCGGTTCAGGCTCGGGCTGGTCGGCGTGGCGGCGTTCCAGCCGACGACGACGCACCCAGGAGGTGCACCTGGACACGACGGCGCGGCGCAGCCATGCGGTCGGTTCGAGGACGTCCGGACGGTGCAGCAACGCCAGGAACACCTCCTGCACGACGTCCTCCGCCGCCGGTACGCTGCCGGTCGTCACGCACGCCAGCCGCACCATGGGGGCGAACTGCGCCGCGTAGAGCGCGTCGAAGTCGCCCCGAACGGCCGGTTCGGAAAGCACGGTCACCTCCTGCAGGCGCACAGCAGCCGCGATTGGTTCCACCCGGCGACGCAACGATTCCGGGTGGGCGCTGCTACCGAGCCAGAAGTGTGCGTGCCGAGTCGAGGAAGGCAGCGACCAACGGGTTGGCGTCTCCCAGGCGCGTGGCAACGACGACCTGGCAGGGCGCTATCCCCTCGACCGGGACGGTGGTCAGGTCGTCCCGGAGGGTGACACGCCGGTCGTCCGCCGGGACCAGTGCGATCGCCCGGCCGTCGGCTGCCCTGCGTGGTGCGCTCCAGCAGCCGTACACCCAGGGCGTCCTCCAGGCGTTGGATCTGACGGCTCAGGGAGGGCTGGGCGACGCGCAGCTCCTCGGCCGCCCTGGCGAAGTTCAGCGCCAATCAGGCCGACGCCATCCTGTAGCTGGTCCGCGCACCGACGACGACCCAGGCCGTGACTTGGGCGTATGCGAGGGTTCAGGGCTTATCCGGAAGCCTCGTCAGAGGTGGCGACGTCTCAGCGGCAGAAGCCCGATGATGACGCCGCGTCGGCGTGCCTCAAATTTGTTCTGTGGCAAAAGTAATTAGCGGTGACATACTTCTGCAGTGAATTCCTCAAGAGGTGCCCGGCCGTCCCGTCCGGAGCCGGCGCCCGCCTGGTCGCCTCCCGCCGACCGTTCGCTCGCCGTGATGCTCGAGGTGCTGATCCACGGGCCCCTCTCGCGAACCGAGATCGCGCGCCGGCTGGACCTGTCGCAGCCCTCCCTCTCGCGCCTGAGTGCGCCGCTGCTCGAGGGCGGTCTGCTCGTGGAGGGCGAGGAGCGCAGTGACGGGCGGACCGGTCGACCCTCGCGCCCGCTCGACGTCGTCGCGGACTCGCGCCACTTCATCGGGGTGAAGCTGACCGGCGACGAGGCGCTGGGCGTCGTCACCGACCTGCGGGCCAACGTGGTGGCTTCGGCCGCCCGGAGCCTGCCCGGCCGCGATCCCGAGCAGGTGGCCGACGTCCTGGCCGCCCTGGTGCTCGAGCTGTCCGCGGGCGTGCCGGCCGTCGCTGCCGTGGGGGTCGGGCTGGGCGGCCTGGTCAACGGACAGAACGAGGTCGTCCGCGCGCCCTTTCTGGGGTGGGCGCGGGTCCCGCTGGGCCGCATGCTGAGGGACCGGACCGATCTGCCGGCGGTCGTCGAGAACGACCTGGTGGCGCTCACCGAAGCGGAGCACTGGTTCGGCGCCGGGCGGGGGCTGGAGCGCTTCGCCGTGCTCACGGTCGGGGCCGCCGTGGGCTACGGCCTCGTCATCCACGACCGGATCGTGGTCGGCGAGGACTCCGGCGTGGGGCTGGTCGGCCACTGGCCCCTGCAGCCGTTCGGCCCGATGTGTCCCGAAGGGCACCAGGGCTGCGCGCAGGCCCTGCTCGCGATGCCGTCCATCGTGAAGTCGGTGTCCATGGTGCTCGACCGGCCGCTCACCTACGATGCGTGCCTCGACCTGGCCGAGGCCGGCGACCCGGCGGCCCGCCGCATCGTCGACGACGCCGGGCGTGGCCTCGGGCGGCTCATCGCGGCCATCGGCAATCTCACCGTGCCCCAGGCGATTCTGCTCGGCGGTGAGGGTGTCCGGCTCGCGCGGGTTGCCGCCACCGCGATCTCCCAGGGCATCCAGCAGGACCGGGATCCCCGCGCCAACGCCCTCGACGTCCAGGTCCTCGACGGTGACGCGACCGAGTGGTGCCGGGGAGCCGCCGTCATGGCGATCCAGCGGTACGTGCTCGGCGACCAGTCGCGGCGGCGGTAGCGCGGCGGACCCTAATTTCTTTCTTGACGAATGCAATTAACATGCGCTTAACTACTCGCCATGATGCTGCTGGCCACGCCCACGGCGGTCGCGGACGCGACCGCGGCGAGCATCTTTGTGACGGTCCTCGCCCGGGGGCCGATCGCACGGTCGGAGATCGCGGCTGCCCTCGGCCTGTCGGCCGGCACGATCTCCAGGGCGGTCCGGCCGCTGCTGGACTCGGGCTACCTGGCTGAGGACGGTGCCGGCGGGCCGCCGCGCCTGGGCCGCCCGGTCGTCCCGTTGCGGGTCGTCGCGGACCGGGAGTTCATGGTCGGCGTCAAGCTGACCGCGGACCACGTCTGCGGTGTCGTGGTGGACCTGCTCGCCCAGGTCCGGGCCAGCCGGGAGGCCGCCGTGACCGACACCTCGGTGCCCGCGGTGGTGGCGACGGTGACGGATCTCGTGGAACAGCTGCGCGCCGACGCGCCCGGTCCGGTGACCCGTATCGGTATCGGCGTCGGTGGCCACGTGGATTCGGCGGCGCAGCTGATCCGCTATGCGCCCTTCCTGAACTGGCGGGACGTTGCGCTGCCGGAGCTGGTGTCGGCGACGACCGGCCTGCCGGTGGTGGTCGAGAACGACGTCAACTCCCTCACGGCGGCGGAGCAGTGGTTCGGTGCGGGCGTCGACGTGCCGTCGTTCGCGGTCGTCACCATCGGCGCCGGCATCGGCTGCGGTCTGGTCATCGACGGCAGACTGGTCCACGGCGCGGTCGGCCTGGCCGGCGAGCTCGGCCACATCCCGCTCTCCGCGGACGGCCCGCGGTGCCGGTGCGGCAACACCGGCTGCGTCGAAACGGTCGCGTCCGAGGAGGCGATCCTGCGTCGCGTGCGGGCCGCGAGCGGGCGCGACGATCTGGACATGGCCACGGCCGTCGCGCTCGGCCGGGCCGGTGATCGGGATGCCGTCGATGCCTTCACCGCCGCCGGCGACGCACTCGGCCGCGCCCTCGCCGTGGTGGCGAACCTGATCAATCCGCACCGCATCGTGCTGTCCGGTGAAGGCCTGGCAGCCAGTGACCTCTTCGAAAGCGCGGCGCGTGCATCGTTCGCCACCCACGCGTTCGGTCAGGCCGTCGAATGTGACCTCATCACCCGTCCGCTGCCCGACCACACCTGGGCACGGGGAGCGGCGGCAGTCGCCATCCAGCACCTGTTCCTCGGCCCCACGCCCACCGCCGGCCGCTGACCGACCCTGGGCCCGCCCGCGGTGACCGTCCACACCCCGGTCACTCCGGTCACCCCGCTCCAACCCCCACCCCGAAGGAGTCCGAGCACCGTGCACACTGTATTCACTCGCCGGCGCATGCTGGCAACCGCCTTACTCGCCACGGCAGCCGTCCCGCTCTCGGCATGCGGCGGAGAGGACGAGCCCTCCTCGCCCTCTTCAGGCGACGCGCTGTCCGGCACCATCAACTTCTGGCACGGCTACAGCAGCGACGCCAAGGAGATCAAGGCACTCCGCGACGTCATCATCCCCGGCTTCCAGGCCAAACACCCGGGCACCACGGTCAAGGACGTCGCGGTCAAGGACAGCGACCTGCGGCAGAAGGTGCTGACCGCGGCGACGGGCGGCCAGGGACCGGACGTGCTGCGCGCCGACATCGCCTGGGTCAGCGAGATGGCCAAGCTGGGACTGCTCGAGCGGCTCGACAAGGCGATGCCCGACTTCAAGACCTACGCCGACAAGGTGTTCCCGGGCGCGCTGGCCACCAACCGGTACCGCGACGGCTACTACGGCCTTCCGCTGGACACCAACACGCGCGTGCTGATGTACAACGCGGACACGCTGGCCAAGGCCGGTGTCACCAAGCCGCCCGCGACCTTCGAGGAGATGACCGCGCTCGGCGACAAGCTCGCCGGCGCGAACGTGCAGGCGTTCTACGAGGGCGGGCTCGGCGGCTGGCAGATCCTGCCCTGGATCTGGTCCGCCGGCGGCGACATCACCGACGCCGACTACACCAAGGCGACCGGCCACCTCAACAGCCCCCAGTCCCTGGCGGGGGTGCAGCTGCTGTTCGACCTGTACGGGAAGAAGCAGGTCGCGAACAACATCACCGGGGCCACCGGCGGTGTGGACGGATCCGCGGGCCTGCCGACCGGGAAGTACGCGACGATCCTCGACGGCCCCTGGATGTACCCGATCTTCGCCAGCCAGTACCCGGACTTCAAGGTGCAGGTGGCGCAGGTTCCGGCCGGTCCCGGCGGGAGCATCAGTGTCGTCGGCGGCGAGGACGTCGTCGTGTTCAAGGGCTCCAAGAACAAGGCTCTCGCCATGGAGTTCAGCCGCTATCTGCTCTCCGACGAGGCGCAGACCGCGTTCGCCAAGGCCGGCCAGATGTCGGTGCTCAAGGACCTCGACCAGGCCACGATCAACCCGACGTTCGGGCCGTTCGCGCAGCAGTTGAAGACCGCGCGTCCGCGCCCCCCGGTGCCCTCCTGGAGCAAGATCAACGATTTGCTGGAGAAGAAGCTGCAGGCGGCGTTCAAGGGCGACACGAGTGTGCAGCAGGCATTGGACGCCGCTGCCGCTGAGATCGACACCCTGCTCGCCAAGGACTGAGCATGTCGGCCTCCGTGACCACCGTTGCCCGGCGCCCGCGCGCCGGGCAACGGCCCCCGAACCCCGCGCCGCGGCGACGCCGAAGCCGCGCGCAACTCTTCGGCCGCCTCGTCCCGTACCTGCTGCTCGCGCCCGCGGTCGCGTTCTTCGTCACGGTCATGCTGGTGCCGATGGGCAAGGCGGTCCAGGTCAGCCTGTACGAGTGGAGCCCGATCCCGGGCGCCGAGAACACCTTCCTGGGTGGGGGGAACTACACCCGGGCGTTCGGCGACGCGGAGTTCGGCCGCAGCGTCGTCAACGCGGTTGTCTACATGCTCGTCACCGTGCCCGGCCAGATTGTGCTCGGGCTCGTCCTGGCGCTGCTGCTCAACAACCGGCTGCCGGGTCGCACGCTCTTCCGCGTGCTGTTCTACCTGCCCGTCGTCACCAGCTGGGTCGTGGTCTCGCTGTTGTTCCGGTACCTCTTCGCCAACGACGGCGCGCTGAACTGGCTGCTCGTGGAGGCGCTCGGCGTCTCTCAGGAGCCGGTGGGCTGGCTCGACTCACGCTGGACCGCCATGGTCACGCTCTGCGCGCTGGGCATCTGGAAGGGCGTGGGATGGACGGCGGTGATCCTGCTGGCCGGACTGCAGGGAGTCCCGGCCGAACAGCAGGAGGCGGCCGCCGTGGACGGCGCCGGCTACCTGCGCCGGCTGTGGCACGTCACCCTGCCCGCGCTGCGCCGCACCCTGCTCTTCGTGACCATCCTGCTCGGCATCGGCGGCCTCCAGGCGTTCATCCAGGTCCTGCTCCTCACCGACGGCGGGCCGGCCGGCCAGACCGAGATGCCCCTGACGTACGTCTACAAGCAGGCGTTCGACTTTCTCGACTTCGGCTACGGCTCGGCGCTGGCCGTGTTGATGACCGCCGCCGTCCTGATCGTCTCGATCACCCAGACCGCCATCTTCAATCGCCTCGACAGGGGGGTGCAGTGATCGCCACGCCGGTGTCCCGCCGAATCGTGAGGTGGGCACGTCTGCTGACCCTCGGCGCGGGTGCCGTCGTCATGGTGCTGCCCCTCGTGTACATGGTCAGCGTCTCGTTCACCCCGAACGTGCTCGCCTTCGCCTGGCCGCCCAGGTTGCTGCCGCAGAACCCCACGGTCGGCAACTACGTCGAGGCGTGGAACACCAACGACTTCGGCCGGTACTTCGCCAACTCGGCGCTGGTCGCCTGCGCCACGACGCTGCTCACCACGCTGCTGTCGGCGCTGGCCGCCTACGCCTTCGCCCGGTTCACCTTTCCCGGTCGCTCGCTGCTGTTCTGGACGCTGATGCTCGGCCTGATGGTGCCCAGCATGGTCATCCTCCTTCCGCAGTTCCTGGTCGCCACCACGCTCGGCCTCACCAACTCGCTCACCGGCCTGGTCGTCTTCTACGTCGGCGCCGGCATCGCCTTCAACACGTTCCTGTTGCGTGGCTTCTTCGAGCGGGTGCCGATCGAACTCGACGAGTCCATGACGGTGGACGGAGCCGGCCCGCTGCGCCGATTCGTCGCGTTGTACCTGCCCATCGCGCGGCCCGCCCTGGCCACCTCCGCGGTCTTCGCCTTCCTGGCCGCCTGGGACGAGTACTCCTGGGCGCTGACGAGCATCACCGACCCCGAGAAAAGCACTCTGCCGCTGGCGATCGCCCAGTTCCAGGGCGCGCATCTCACGAGCTGGGGCCTCGTGTTCGCCGCGTCGCTCATCGGGGTGGGCCCGGTGGTGCTGATCTACCTGCTGGGCCAGAAGCACTTCGTCACCGGCCTCACCTCAGGCGCGCTGAAATCCTGAAGGAGAACAAGATGCTGCTCCCGAGCAAGGCCTCCTACCTACCCGGCGAAAGCGTCCACGTCGACGTGTCGCCGGCCGGCCACCACCGCCGGTTGCGCGTGTCACACCTCGGCGTGGAGGTCGCCACGACGGACGTGGTGCCCGGCGCGGATCGAGTCGTCCTGCCCGTCCTCCCCGAGGGCGGCTACGCCGTCGCGCTGCTCGACGACCGGCACGACACGCAGTGGACCGCGGTCGAGATCCTCACCGACCCGGTGTCCCGGCTGCGGTACGGATTCGTGGCAAGCTTCTCGCCCGGCCGGGACGTCGACGCGGTCCTGTCGCACTTCCGCCGCCTGCACCTCAGCGGCGCGCAGTTCTACGACTGGGCCTACCGGCACGCCGACCTGGTCGGCCCGGCCGAGTACCAGGACCCCCTCGGCCAGCCCGTCGCCATCGAGACCGTCCAGCGGCTCGCCGGCGGGCTCCGTGACGGCGGCACGCTGCCCATCGGCTACGCCGCCGTATACGGCGTCGGCAAGGACGAATGGCCCGCGTGGGAACACATCGCCCTGGTCAAGCCCGACGGTACACCGTATGCACTCGGTGACTTCCTGCAACTGGTCGATCCCAGCGACCCGCAGTGGCTGTCACACTTCACCGCCGACCTGCGCGCGGCCGTGCACGCCGGCGGGTTCGCCGGATTCCACCTCGACCAGTACGGTTGGCCCCGCCACGCGATGCGCCCGGACGGGCGGACCGTCGACATGGCACGGGCCTTCGACACCCTCATCCAGGCCGTCCGGACGGCGCTGCCGGAGGCGACCCTCGTCTTCAACAACGTCAACGACTTCCCGGCATGGGTCACCGCCGCCAGCCCACAGGACGTCACCTACACCGAGGTCTGGGATCCGCACCTCACGCTCGCCGACCTGGCGGCGGTGGCGACCCGGTCGCGCACGCTCGCCCCGACCCGGCCCGCGGTCCTCGCCGCCTACCAGACGGTCTACGCGAACCACTCGCCCGAGGTCGCCGACCTCACGACCCGGTTCACCATGGCGACCGCGTTCTCGCACGGCGCCACCCAGCTGCTCGCCGGCGAGTCCGGCAACGTGCTGGTCGATCCGTACTACGTGCGCAACCACCGGGTCCTCCCGTCCACATCGGACATGCTCCAGCGCTGGTACGACCTGTTGGTGGCCGCCGGCGACGTGCTGCTGGCCCCCGGGATCCACGACATCACCCGGTCCGTGGCCGGTGCCTACAACGACGAGATCGACGTGATCGGGCCCGACGGCGTCGCCATCTCGCACGAGGCCCGGCCCGGCACGGTCTGGCGCCGGGTCGTCGACACGCCGCACGGCATCGTCATTCACCTGATCAACCTCACCGGCCAGGAGGAGACCGGCTGGGACACTCCCAAGGCCGCACCACCGCCGGTGACGGGTCTGCGGCTGCGGATGCGCCGGTGGGCACCGGAGCTGCCGGCGATCCGCGTCGCGGACCCGGATCGGGGCCCTGCCTTCGCCGCCGTGCCCGCCGTCGCGGACGGCGAACACGTCGAGGCGGAGCTCTCGCCGCTGGACGTCTGGGCGATCGTCTTCATCCCCCGATGACCGCTCATCCACCATCAACCAGGAGAAGCTCATGACAACGACTGATCGGGCCTGGTGGCGCGACGCGGTGGTCTATCAGGTCTACGTCCGCTCGTTCGCCGATTCCGACGGAGACGGTATCGGCGACCTCGCCGGGCTGTCCGAGCGGTTGGATCACCTGACGCGCCTGGGTGTGGACGGGCTCTGGCTCAACCCGTGCTACCCGTCTCCCGGCGCCGACCACGGCTACGACGTCGCGGACTACATGGACATCGACGCCCGTTACGGCGGGCTGCCGGCCTACGACGCGCTGCTGGCCGAGGCGCACCGGCGCGGCCTGCGTGTGCTGATGGACCTCGTGCCCAACCACTGCTCCGTGGAGCACGCGTGGTTCGTCGCTGCGCTCGAGGCACAGCCGGGATCGCCGGAACGCGAGCGGTTCATCTTCCGCACCGGCCGCGAGGACGGCGCCGCCCCGCCCAACAACTGGCGATCCGTCTTCGGCGGACCGGCGTGGACCCGCGTCGAGGGCACCGACCAGTGGTACCTGCACAGCTTCGATCCCTGCCAGCCCGACTTCAACTGGCGCAATCCCGAGGTCGCCGAGTACTTCGACAAGGTACTGCGGTTCTGGTTCGACCGTGGCGTCGACGGCATCCGCATCGACGTGGCGCACATGCTGGTCAAGCACGCCGACCTGCCCGACTGGATGTTCCCGCCGGACGGCGAGTCCGACTACAACGGGCACGCGCAGAACCAGCCGGAGGTGCACGAGGTGTTCCGGCGGTGGCGGGCACTGGCCGACGCGTACGGCCGGGATCTGACCCTCGTCGGCGAGATCTGGGTGCCCACGGTGACGGATCTGGCCGCCTACCTCCGGCCGGACGAGCTGCCGCAAGCCTTCTACTTCGACCTGCTCATGTGTCCGTGGGACGCGGGAGCGTTCCAGGCATCGGTGTCCCGCGGTATCGCGGAGATCGCCACCACCGGAGCCACCGTTACGTGGACCCTGGCCAACCACGACGTCCACCGCGCGGTCACCCGGTTCGGCCTGCGTGCCGCCGAGCCGCCCCACTCCGCCGATCCGGTCGGCAACATCGCCCGGGCCCGCGGCGACGTGGACGTCGCCCGCGGACTGCGCCGGGCCCGCGCGGCACTGTTGCTGCTGCTCGCCCTGCCGGGATCGGCCTACCTGTACCAAGGCGAGGAGCTCGGCCTGCCCGAGGTACTCGACCTCCCCGACGACGCGCGGCAAGACCCGATCTGGTTCCGCTCCGGCGGTACCGAACACGGTCGCGACGGCTGCCGCGTGCCCCTGCCGTGGCGAGCCGGCGGCCCGTCCTTCGGCTTCGGTCCGGGGCCACGGAGCTGGCTGCCGCAGCCGGCCTGGTACGCCGAACACGCCGTGGAGGACCAGTGGCGAACAGAGCACTCGACGCTGCGCCTCTACGCCGACGCGCTCGCCAGTCGCAAAGCGCTCGCCGACGACCTGGCGGATCGCGACCTGCGCTGGCTGGACGTGCCGGGACGACCTGATGTGCTCGCCTACCAGCGTGGCGAACTCATCTGCGTCACCATCTTCGGCGAGCAGCCGTTCTCCCCACCGACGACCTGGGGCCGGATCCTGCTGGCGTCGGCGCCGCCCCACGCTGGACAGCTGGCCGGCGAGTCGGCTGCTTGGCTGAAGCCGGCGGGTTCGTAGATCGGTTCGTGACGTCACCCGACATGCTGACGATGTCGCCGACTCGCAAGACGGCACCCTATAACAGAATCGTTGCGTTACTAGGGTCAAGGGGTCGTGGGTTCAACGGGAAAGCGTTGCGCAAGGAGTAATCCAGGTCAACCCGTGAGGTTCTGATGGGCAGCACGAAGTCGCCCATCAGAACCTGCTCGACTTCGCCGGGTTGGAAGGCCGCGCCGGCGCCGGCGACTACGTCGCCGGTCGTCTGAAGCACTCGTAGCTACTGGAACTCCTCATGGTGCGTGTCGTGTCCCAGATCGTCACCGTGGTCGTCGTAATCCAAGTGATCGTTGACGTCGACGTCGTGAATATCGGCGTGGTCGGAGTCGTCGTGGCCGGCGTCCGATAGGTCCCACGAGGTCGCCGGCAAGCTCAGGCCGGCCGCAGCGCCCAGCACGGCGCCGCCGAGGGCCACGGCGGCGCTGGTGCCCCAGCCAGGGCCGGTACCATCGCGCCCAGGGATGTCGGGTTCGTCGATGGTGGGCAGCATGACGGCCGGATCCACCGTGGGTGGGTCAACGATCCGTAGCCAGCCGGTGGCCTTGAACGCCTTTCGGCGATTGGACACGTCGACCCGACGGAACAACGCTGGGGCCAGGCCCGGATGCCCCTGCGAAACGACATCTCGATACAAATCGTCGGTCACGATGACCGCGAGGTCGCTTGAGTGTCGCTTGGCCAGCGCGGACCGCAGCTCGGACGAGTCCAGCAACCGGGCCGCGGTGACGACCGCCGGGCCGACGTAACCGGTGGCGGCGACCTGAATTGCACCCTGGCTGATGGCCGCGCGCAGTCGCATCCGCCCCCACCGGACGGTGTTGTTCACCTCGAACAGCGCGTCCCGGAGGCCGTCGAGCAAGGCCGCTACCACGTGCGGTTCATTGAGGCCGGTAGGCAGGAGGAGCAGTTGGCCATCGCCCTGGTCCTGGCGCGCACCCGGCTCGATGTCCACACCGGCCTGCCCGCAGGCGTACTCCGTGACCTGGCGAAGCCGTCGCTGAGCGTCGACCTGGGTGACTGCGGCGTGGCGGCTGTAGCCCTCGATGTCCACCATCACACAGAGCCTGCGCACGGCCGGCGCACCGGGCCTCACCGGGCCCCGTCCGGGTATCGCGGTCTGGCCGGCGTCTGGTCGATCGCGAGCAGCTTCAGCTTGTCGACGTTGCAGATCACGATCTGGCGGTACCTCGTCTGGACCACGCCGGCCTGCCGGAGGTCGGCCAACGCCCGGTGCACGCTCGGCTCCGACGCCGCGATGAGCGCCGCGAAATCCGACTGACTCAACGGCACGTCGACGAGGAGCCCATCGGTGTGCGCCCGCCCATAGCCGAGGCAGAGTTGGTAGAGCACGCGGGCGAGCCGGACCAGCACCGATGCACCGCCGAGATCCACCCGCAGCCGGGTCGCATGCCGCAATTTTGTGGTGATGCTCCGCTGCAGCACGCGGCTGACACCGGTCTGCGCGGCCAGGAACGATTCCAGCGTTGCCGCGTCGATGACCCGGGTGACCGTGTCGATCATCGCGATCACCGAGGCCGAACGCGGCTGACCGTCGAGTGCGGCGAGTTCGCCGACGAGATCGCCGGCGGCTCGGATCGCCAAAATGGTGGTGTGGCCGTTGCCCGTGTCACCGAGCACCTTGACGCAGCCGCGGAGGATCAAGTGTGTGTCCGTGTCGTTGGATCCTTCGTGAATGAGGGTGGTGCCGCGCGGGTGCTGCCGCACCGTTCCCAGGGCGAGGATGGCCGCTCGTTCCTCGTCGCGCAGCATGCCGAGCGCGCTGCCGCGGGGCCACTGCGGAGGTTCGGCCGGTCGCGGACGTCGAATCATCGGCTACACCACCGTCGCTTGGATCCGTGCCCGAGACCGGACCTGGTACGGACCGCCCTGTACGGCGCAGGGTACCGGCCCAGGCACGCCGCGTCGACACGACCGTTCGGGCGACGGCGTCGTCCGCCGGTGCCGGCCGGCCCCGGACGGCGCGCATGCCGGCGTCCGCGCCGCGGGCGGGCACATCCGCCGGTCGAGCGGCGTCGAACTGTCAAGGAGCCCGTAGGCCAACGACTGTTGACCTCGTGGAGACCACGCGGCCGATCACGCCCGACTCCCTCATGTGACGGGGTATTCGAGCGGCTGCCGCCCGACGCTGTGTGCACGCAGCGGCGAAGGAGGCGGCGATGACCACGGTGACATTGGTACGACCGGCATCGAGGGAGGGGTGGGACGATGACGCAGTGCTCATGCGGCGCTGTGCCGAGGGGGATCACGCGGCGTTCGACCTCCTGATGCAATGGTACGGGGCCGATCTTTGGGGATACTGCCAGCGATTCGCCCACGACCCGCACGAAGCCGAGGACCTGTGCCAGGAGGTGCTGATCAAGGCGTGGCGGCACTGCCGCGGATTCAACGGCCGGTCGAGCGTGCGGACGTGGCTCTACCGCATCGTGGCCACCCTCTCCCGCGGTCGAAGGATTCTCCGTGAGCTACTGGCCGGTGACCTTCCAGCGGAGTGATCGACTGTGGTCATCGTGGGTGCTCGGCCGACACCGTGGCGATGCTCCAGCTGATGGCCTCGACAAGCTCTTCGATGTGCCGTACGGGCTGTGGTCCGGCTATCGAGGTGAGCAGCCATGCGGACCGGCGCAGTACAGCGCGGGCGGCAAGAAGGCCCGCTTCGGCCTGGAGCCGGGCCAACTGCTGGGACTGAAACTCGGGCAGTCGGGACTCGGCCAGCATTTCGTCCGCGATGCTGGCCAGTTCTTCCGACGATCGGGCGAATCTCTGCCAGCCCGCCGGTGCGTACGTGCGGGCCAATTCCTCGCCTGCGGGTGCCGGGTCTTGGCCGCTCGCCAAGGCACGCCGGTAGTTCTGCGCCAGCACCGCGTACCGCGCGGACACGGGGATCACCCGCTGGTCCTGATCGGCCGGTGCGATGTCGTAGAGGTAGCCGACCCGGCCGCGTACCTCGGCCAGCTCGGCCTGACTGTTGCGTTGGTCGGCCCGGTTGAGCAGGACCCAGAGTGCGTCGCGGCCCAGGACTTCCAGTGCCGGATCGACGAGTTCGGAGACGGCGAAGGCGGCCTCACTGCCGACCTTGGTGTAGTCGGCGACGACGAAGATGATGTGTGCCCTTCGGGTCTGCGATGCGACTATGGCGCTGAACGCGTCGGTGGAACCGATCTCGTCCGGGCCCGGCGTGTCGATGAAGACTGCGGTCGTCGGGCCGGGCCACGCCGCCGGCAGGATCACCTCAAGCGGTGATCGCAGGGCCTCGGTGACCTCCAGACCGAGCAGCAGAGCCAGACGGAGCAGGTCGTTGACCGCGACCAGCCGCTCGCGCACCGCCGCGGCGCCGACCGCGGCCGCGGACCACAGCGGACCGTTGTGCAGCGCCGCGACGGCGCTGTCGAGCTGCGGTTGCGCCTGGACCACCGCCATGCCTTCCCGCGTCTTGAGCAGATGGCGGACGGCCCGCTCGATCCGACGGAGGGCGGCCAGCTGCGTGTCGGCGGCGCGCAACGCCACGGCGTCGACGCCGCCGAGAACGACCCTGGTGGCCAGCCCGGTCATCGCGGTACTTCGGCTCGGCAGGATGTCCGCGCCGACCATGGCGTTGATGAGCGTGGACTTCCCGGCCTTCATGGGCGCCAGCACTGCGATACACAACTCGGCTTCGCCCGCGGCGACGCGGTCGAGGTCGCTGAGCAGGTCCCCGTGTTCCTGGGTCTCGTATCCACGCAAGAAGGTGGCGGCGTCCGCTGCGGCCACCCGCAGGAGGCCGGCTACTTCGCCCGGCCGGGATCTCGACCAGCTGGCCAGCATGCCGGTCACGACGTTGAGTTGGGCACGGCACGTCTCGAGCTGTTGACGCCGTTCGCGCAATTGCGTCAGCTGTTCGGACCAGAGCCGGATCTCCTCGCGCAGTGTCTGGCGCCACTGCGCGAGGTAGCTGTCGCGGAGGGCGAAGAACGGCCGCAAGCTGTTGCCGCGGTGGTGATCAAGTCCCCGCCGGGCGTCTCTGACCAGAGCTTCGTAAGTCGATCGCCACGCCGATTCTGCCTGGGCCGTGACGAGCACCCGGTCGACCACATACGCTGACGACCGCCAGGCACGCGCGGCGTCCGGACGCAGCTGGTGCGCGGTCAGGAGTCGGCGGAAACGTCCCGGGACCAAGTGTGGCGGGCGTAGGCCCGCGGGCAGAACCACGCTGGTCGCCGCCGCGGCCACCGCGGCGGCGACTCCTTTGGTGCGGACGCGTATGTCGCTCGGGTTGGGCAGTGAGGGCGGTGCCGGCGGGCGCTGGTAGTACAGCGCGGGGCGGAAGGCTTCCACCGCCATGGTGTTGGCGTGGTCGGCGTGCATCTGTTCGACGCTGTGTCGCAGGTACGACTGGAGTTCGGCGACGGCGTCGCGGGCGTGGTGCTGGGCGGTGCCGGCCACGCCGGAGACGAAGCGCGTCGCGTACGTCGCCGCCCGCGGCAGATCTCGGAAGACTCGCCAGCGGTCGCGGTGCAACCGGGCGCTCCACCGTTCGGCGGGGCCGTTGTCGCCGCCCGACGCCGTGAAGACACGACTGTCGAGTTGGGACAATGCGTCGCCACCGCGCACCTGCAGGGTGAGTGACACGGTGCGGAAGGCGTCGGCGAGCTTGGCGACCACCTCACCTTCCGGCAGCGCGGCCTGGGTGATCTCGGTCAGGCGCACGGTCGTCACGTTGAGCCGCTCGACAGTCGCCTCCGCCGTGCTGATCCGGTCCGTGAGGTAGTCATCGACCGTGCGGAGCCCGAGCACCAGCGCGGCCGGCTCGGGCAGGCCCGTCCGCAGATCGCGCCGGAAGGCCAGTTGGCTCCTACGCAGCCACGGCGCCCGCTGATGCGTAGGCACGCGGCCCGGCGCGGTCGCAAGCAGCGCATCGGCCTTGTCGACCCAGGCCAGAGCCCTGGTGGTGCTGCGCTGCCGCGCCGAAGAGAGGCCCGCGATCCCGTGCGAACCGTCGACGGCCCAGGTGAGCAACTCGCGGGCGTACCACACGAGGCTGGATGCAAGGTCCTCCACGGGCGGGCTGTGCGGTGATCGGTCCTGCCCGGGACCGGTCACCGCCGCGCCTCCGACTGCAGCCGGTTGGACAGCTCGGCCAAGGTGGTCCGGTGGCCGTCCATCGTGTGGACCAGGCTGGTGAGCCGTCCGGTGATCCGTTCGCGCTCCTGGTCACCGGCGCGCCAGTCCAGCTGGCTCTGCTCCAGGCTGCGCTGGTACTGCGACAGGAAGTTGTCCATGCGCTGGTAGTAGTCGTCGATCTGCGCGGTGACCTCGATGCTGACGTACTGGTGCATCTCCTCCTTGAGATACCCCAGGGCCTCACGAAAGGAATCGCTGACGGCTGCGCGCACGGTGGGGATCGACACCAGGTAGGTCCGCTCCGTGGTCGAGTAGGAGACCTCCTTCTTCTTGATGCCCTTCTTGAACCACAGGTACCGAGCGAGCCGAACTTCGCGCTCGTCGATCCGCGTCCGCCACACCAGCTGATCCTCAAAATCGGCGTCAACCGTCGCGCGGACCGCTTTGGCCTCGAACTCCGGTGCCGGTAGCCGCAGATCCAGGTCGAAGGTGGCGGACAGCCGCTTGGTTGCCGCTTCGAGGATGCCCCGGACGGCCTTCTCCTGGACGGCCATCTGCTGATGGGTCCATTCGGCGGAGGCGTTCACGATGCCGTTGCGGGCGGTGTCCAGCAGGCTCCGCAGCTCCTCGGTGGTCGCTCCGGTGATCTTGTCGATGGCGTCCTGAGCCTCGTCGGCGTCGGCGTATTCGTAGACCTCGCCGTCGCGCTTGAGCCGGCCTCTCAGCATCCGTTCTATCCTGGCCCGCAGCCCCTCGCCGCGGCCCGCGTCACCGTCGAGGTTGTCGCCGATCCCCTCGATCAGCTTGTCCGCCTCGGCCTCACACGCCCTCACCTTGCCCGCCAGATGACGGTCGAGGTCCTTGAGCAGCTGGTCCGGCTTCTTGACGCTCGCTCGTTGCAGGCCGAGCTTCTGCAGCTCACGCTTCAGGCCGCTGAGCTCTTTCTCCACCTTCGTCCGGTCTGCCGCGCCGGCCCGGATCCGAAGCCTGGCGGAGTCGGTCAGGCCGGTGACAACAGCGTCCAGTTTGGTCCTGACCGAGCTCAGCACGGTGGGCGCGGCGTGTGCGCGCAGGTCGCCGACCGCCTGATCGAGCAGCCTCGGCAGACCGGACTTCGACCAGAGCTCCTCGGCCTCCTCTCGCCAGTCGCTGATCGTCCCTGCGAACAGCATGCGGCGGTACCGATCCGAGGCCTTCAGCTGGTCGGCGAAGAAGACGAACGCAGGATGCTCCGGGACCTGCTCTTCGGTGACCCCGGCATCGATGGCGGCGAGCACCTGCGAGGCGGCGAGCCCGCGGGCCGCACTGGTCTCGAAGACCCGCTCCGATGCGCGCTCCATCGGAATGCCGAGCAGATGCGCGGCGAACTGGACGACCTGGCTCGTATCCATGGTGTCGTTACCGGTGCGGGCGTCGATCTTGTTGACCACGACATACAACTTGTCCGTGCCCAGCGTGCCGAGAATGGGCTTTGCCAGCTCGCGCATTTTCGCGTCGGCTTCGGTGCCCATGTGCGTGAAGTCCAGGACCATGAGGACGACGTGGCTGCGAGCCAGTTCTGCGGTGACGGTCTGAGTCAGCCGCGCGGCCAGGCCGTATTCGTCCGGACCCGGAGTGTCGATAATGGTCAGTACCCCACGGTCGCTCGAACCGCTGACGGCGCCTGGACCGAGCAGGGGGGTGGTCAGCACGGGCGGCGACGGCAACTCGCCGGCGACGTCGTCGGCCAGGCCGACCACACTCGCGATCCGGACGAGGTCGTTGAGCTCGGTCAACGCCTGCTGGGCCGGTTTGTGGCCGTCGACTCTGGCGGCAATGTCAATGCCCCCGTCGACAAGGCGCTGCATCAGCTCGGCCAGCTGCGGGTACTGCGATTGCAGCGCGCTGAGATCCGCGCCGCTGAGCTTCTTGAAGAGCTGGGTCTTCAGCCGGGCGAAGTAGTCGTAGGTTTCGTACGGTAGCGTCAGCCTGAAGCCGTTTTCCTTGAGCGGCACGATCTGGGTCGGCAGCGAGGTCATCGCGAGCGCCCGTGCGGGCATGATGTCGGTGCCGACAATCGCGCTGATGAGGGTGGATTTGCCCGCCTTCATCGGCGCGATGATCGGCATCCGCAGCTCCAGCCGTTCGGCCGCCACGCGTTCGTCCCTGAGTAGCTTCAGGTACGACCGACCGTCTGTTTCGATCACGGAGTTGTCGCTGATCGCCGACTCGAGTTGGTCGATCACCCTGTCCAGCAGCGTGAGCATGTCTTCGTGCAGAGCTGCGAACGTGTCCGCGGTTTCTACGTCCATCACCAGTCCCGGGATGTCAGGCGCCATCTCAACTACCTGTTGGACGAACGCGGACGCGGCTATGTTTCTCATCCGGTCGTCCTGGAACAAGGACCGTGGTTGCGATCGTCCAACCGTCGAGGTGCCCACGCCCGGAAGGACGAACATGACGCAGTGGACGCTGGCGATCGACTTCGGCACGTCCTCGACTTCGGCCGCGTTTGACGACGGCGAGCACATCGACATCCTTGAGGTGGATAACAGCCGCTACCTGCCGTCGGTGGTGTTCCTGACCGAGGGCGGGGAAATGGCGACCGGCCGTAGCGCCATGTCGTCGGCCGGGGCGAACCCCGAGCGGGCGGTGCTGCTGCCGAAGCGGGCGCTCGCCACACAGGAGTACATCCGCCTGGCGGGCGAGTCCGTCGCCACGGTCGACCTGGCCTCCGCGGTCCTGCGCCGGATGGCCGACGAGGCGCAGGGTCGTTTCGGCAAGGTCGCTCCGGCCCGGCTGTTGCTCACCCACCCGGCCCGCTGGGGCGCGACCGAGCAGGGTGCGCTCGCCGACGCGGCGGCCGCGGCGGGGCTGCCCGACCCGGAGCTTGTGCCGGAGCCGGTGGCCGCCGCGTCGTACTACGCGACGCGCAACGTGCCGGTCGGCGCCTGCGTGGCCGTTTACGACCTGGGTGGTGGCACCTACGACACGGCCGTCCTTCGCCGAACCGAGTCCGGGTTCGAGCTGCTCGCCATCGGCGGTAGCGACGAGATCGGCGGGGAGGACTTCGACGACGAGCTGGAGCGCATCGTCGGCCTGTCCGCCGCGCAGGTTGACGCCGACGTGTGGCACGCCATGCAGGACCGCAGCAACCGGGCGGCGACCCGGGCGGCGTGGCGGTTCCACAACGACGTCCGGTTCGCCAAGGAGGAGCTCTCGCGCTTCGCTCAGCAGACGATCGTCGTCTTCGACCGGCTGGAGGTCAACGTTACCCGGGCGGAGCTGGAGAAGGCCGTCGGCGAGGACGTCGACGAGACTGTGACCGAGTTCCTCGCCACGGTGGAGCGGTCGGGTGTCGCGCTGGCCGACCTTAAGGGTGTGTACCTGGTCGGCGGCGCGAGCCGGATGCCGCTCGTCAGTGACCTGCTCACCCAGGCGCTCGGCCGGGTGCCGGACCTGGAAGCCGACCCGAAGTGCGTGGTGGTGGAGGGATCGCTGCTCTGGGCGCGACGGGTACCGCAGGCGCCGCCCCGGCCGCGGCCATGGCGCTACACCGATGCCGGTGGGGCGACCCAGCGCGCACCGTTGGCGACCGCGGCGGGAGTTGTGGTCGTCAGCGAAGAAGGCACCCTGTCGCTGCTGGACACCGCCTCCGGAGCGATCCGGTGGCAGAAGGTCCTGGAAGACGGGGAGCTGGACGGCGGCGGGATGCTCCACCCGGTCGGCTACCGTGACCTCGTCGTGATCGGTTCCCAGGATGGTGGCGTCCGCGCGTACCGGATCGGCGACGGGACACCCGTCTGGCACGTCCGCTCCGACGTCCTCTCCGCACCACCCGCGGTCAGCGGTGACCTCGTGGTGGTCAGCGGCATGACGGGGACCATGGCGTTGGACGCCCGCAACGGAGGTATCCGGTGGCGGTACCTCTCGCAGTCTCCCGCGTTCGCCGCGCCGACCGTCTACGGCGATCTGGTGGTCGTGTGCCACGAGGACGGCCGGGTCGTCGCCCTCGAACGTGACAAGGGAAAGGCCCGGTGGACCTGCTCGTTTGAGGCCGAGGTGTGGGCCCCCGGCGTCGGGTTCGAAGACCTGCTGATCTTCGGCGACGCCGCGGGTGACGTGCACGCCCTCGACGTCCAGCGCGGCGTGCCCCGCTGGGTCCACCGGATGCCGAGTGACATGTGGTCCACCCCGATCGTCCACGGCGGCGGACTGTATGTCTGCGACAGCACGGGAACCGTTCGACTGCTGGAGGCCGCCTCGGGCGTGGTCCGGCAGTCCTGGTCGGTCGCAGCCGGACTGCGGGACGCATCGGCGCTGCTGATCGGCGAGCAACTGTGCCTGCCGGACACGATGGGCAGCCTGACGATCCTGGATACGACGAACGGCCGCAGCAGGTCGCTGGAGCTGACCTCGGTCGAGCTGAGCTCCTGTGTCACCGACCGGGGCGTGATCTTCGTCGCCGGTGGATCGAGCGTGTTCGCCGTCGACCCGCGTCCCCGAGCGCCGAAGGCGGTCGCGCTGTGACCGATCAGATCGTGGCGACGCCGCTGAGCGATCGCCTGCGCGACATCCTGGTCGACGTCGAGCCCCGCCTGCCAGAAGGCCAGGCGCGTCAGGCGGTGCGGGCCGGCCTCGCACGCCTGGCCGACCCGAAGCTGCGCATCGCCGTCGGTGGCCGGCTCAACGCGGGGAAGTCGACACTGGTCAACGCGCTGCTGGGCAGCCAGCTCGCGCCGACGGACGCCACCGAGTGCACCCTGCTCGCGGCCTGGTTCCGCTATCACCACCGCAATCAGGTCGAGGTGCATTTCCGCGACGGCACGTCGACGGTCATTCCGGCCGCGCCCGGCGGTGGCGTGCCGGCTCGTGTGCCGTTCGACCAGCACACCGTGACGCATCTGACGGTCTGGGCGCCCGTCGAAGGCGTGGACCACGACTTCATCCTGATCGACACCCCCGGTCGGGACGCCGTGTCAGGGCTGGACGACTACTCGATGGAGGCGATCCGTCAGGCCGACGGACTGATCTTCGTGATGCACGACCCCGGCGAGGTCGAGCTGCGTGCGTTGGAGGAGTTTCGCGGCGCTGTCGCGAGCGCCCGGCTGTCCGCGGACAATGTCATAGGGGTGCTGAGCCGGATCGACACGATCAGCGATCATCTGGCGCCCGCAGAACAACGCGCGGAGGCGTCGAAGATCGCGGCGCGGGCAGCGGCCCGGCTGCGCGGGTTGATCGGCACGATCCTCCCGGTGGCCAACCGTGTCGCGCAGGCGGCCGGCTGTGGCCATCTCACTGAGAGCCATGCCGCGACGATCGCCGCGTTGGCGCGGCTGGACGAGCCGCAGCGGCGTCGCCTCCTGTTCGACAACACCCGCTTCCTCACCAGCCCGGCCGGCACGGTCAGCGAGGCCGCGCGCGCCGATCTGCTGGCCATGCTCGGCCGCTACGGCGTGACCGAGGCGATCGCCGCCGTCGACAACGGTGCCCGTGGCGCCACCGCGATCCGAACGGCGCTGCTGTCCGCCAGTGGCCTGATCGACCTGCAGGAGCTGATCCGGCAACGGTTCCTGCTCCGGGCAGACGCGTTGCGGGTCGACTCGGTCCTGGCCGGGCTGCGTCGAGTGACCGGCGACGCTCCCATCGACAGCACGCTGCGGGGCCTCGCCGACGCGATCAACGTGCTCCGCCGCGACCCGGCCCTGCGCGTGGCCGAACTGGCCGAGGTGGCCCGCGCCTACGCCGCGGGCCACCTCGAACTCACCGACCGCCTCGCCGCCGACCTGCATGACCTGCTCACCGGCGCCACACCGGCGCAGCGCCTCGGCCGGGACGCGGCCGCCACCGACGACGAGCTGCGGGCGGAGGCGGACCGGCGGATCGGCCGGTGGCAGACCTTCGAGTTCGACCTGCCCCGGCGTTCACGACGACTGGCGCGCATCGTCATCGAACTACTCAACGAGGTGTGGTTCCGGCTCGACTGAGCCGGAACCCGCCGTCACCGATGCTGCAGAGGGAGAGGAGACAACGGTGACCAGAAAGTCGAGGCATCCGCTGGCCACGGCCGTGGCGGACCTGGCCGGCCGCATCGCCGACATATCGGACCGCGTTGGGGAGGAGCAGACCGGGCTCCTGCTGCGGCACCGGGCACAACTGGCCGGCTTCCCCGGCTCCACACTCGTGGTGGTCGGCGAGAAGAACCGGGGCAAGAGCTCCTTGATCAACGCGTTGATCGAGCGAGAGGACCTGCTGCCGGTCAACGCGGACATCGCCACGCACACGTACGTCGTCGTGCGGCACGGTGTTCCCGAAGAGGCACGCGCGTTCACGCCGAACGACATCGACGGCGTCGACATCGGAATCGACCGGATCGCCGAGTTCGCGGGCCTGGCCGACCAGGGCGAGGACCGTGAGCCGCTGCACCCGGATGTGGTACGGGTCGAGGTCACGGTGGACTCACCGCTGCTCCGCGACGGTCTGGTGCTGGTCGACACCCCCGGCGTGGGCGGGCTGGTCGCCGGGCACACCGCAGTCACCCTCGCCACCCTGGATCGGGCGGACGCGCTGGTCTTCGTGGTCAACGGCGCCGGCGAACTGCACAAGTCGGAGCTCGACTTCCTGAAGAAGGCTGCGGACCGCACCTCGACCGTGCTGTTCGTCCTCACCCGTATCGACACGTATCCGCAGTATCAGCAGGTACTGGCGAAGAACCTGGAACTGCTCCGGACGCATGCGCCGTCGTTGGCGAAGTCGCCCTGGTTCCCCGTCAGCAGCCGGCAACGGTTCGAGGCAGGGCGTGCCGAGGCCAGCGGTGACCCCGACTTCGCCCGGGAACTGCGGGAGAACAGCGGGTTCGACGCGCTCACCCAAGAGCTCACGGGGCGGGTGCTGCTGCGGGTGGAACAGGACCTGCTGCTCGGGGTCGTGGCGGTCGGCGCGAACGCCGTGGAGCAGATGGACGCTGTCGCAGCGACGGGGATCACGCTGCTGACGCCCGACGAGGCGACCATCCAGTCCATCAACGCACAACGCGAGGTCACCAACGCACTGTCCGACCCGAACGCACCCTGGCACGCCGAACTCAGCCAACGGTTGACGGCGGTTCGTGACGAGCTCCGCCAGCACGCCGCGGCCGGCGTCCGCGGCCTGCGCGCCACGGCGGACGCCGCGATTGACGAGGGCGGTCGGGACATGCTCGTGTCGGTGCCGCGCGACTTCGCCGACGGTTCCCGCGGGCTGGCCATGGAGCTGGAGAGCCGCCTTCGATCGGAAGTTGTCGACGTGACGACGTGGCTGGCCGGCGAGCTACGGCTGGCCGGCGTGGATTCGACCGCAACACCGCTGGGCCACCGGCCCGGTGCGGACGCAGCGCCGACGGCGGATGCTCCGGCCGGCGGACTGGTCGACTGGCCTACACCCACGATGCCCGGCACCGACGCTCTGAGCGCGGTCGGCGGGGCCGACCAGTACGGGAAGATGCTGCGTGAGCCGGCCGGAAACGCGCTGCGCAAGTTCGGCGAGATCTGGCGCGCAATCGAACCGAAGCGGCAGCGGAACATCGTCATCGCCGCGGTGGCGGTCACCATCGCAGCCACCGTGGGTATTGTCGGCTGGGTCGTGAGCCGTCGTCGGTCGGCCAGCCGGAAGGCCCTCATCGAGGAGATCGATCGGGGCACGACGGACCTCTACACCACGCTCGACGCTCAGCTCGTGGCCGAGGTGGACCGCCTCCGTGCCGAGATCACCAGCAACGCCACTCGGCAGCTCGCCCACCGCTTCAGCAGTCTCGCGAACGCTTACACGGAGGCCCAGGCCAACCTCACCGCTGCCGAGGCTGACCTGGCACCCCGCCGGAAACTGCTCGAAGAGCGCCGCGGTGAGCTTGCCACCCTCAGGGGTGAGGTCACTGAGCTGCGTGAGCGGCTCGCCCGCCTTGAGCCGTAGCGAGCCGCTCGGTCGCCGTCAGCCTGCCGTGCCGGCCTGGTCCAGGTCGGCACGGTAGACGACGACCTTAGGACGGCGGAGGTACCGCCCGTTGCGCCGGTAGCCCACCAGCTCCGTCGTGGCGACGGTCATGTGCCGGCTTGCGTCCGTCGTGGCTTCCCGGCCGGTCGCGTCATGTCGGTCGCTGTTGAAGGGCTCGCCGTCGGCCATGATGACCTCGACGTCCACCAGTGCGAGGCGGCTGTTGAACTGCCGCCACAGCACCTCGTTCTGGTCGCGGAGCCGGTCGGCCTGGTCGATGCAGATGTTCAGCAGCTGCGTCAGCGCCGCGCTGTCCGCGGTGGCGCCGCGGTCGGCGGGGGCCGGCACCGGTTCGCTGGCTGTCGGGGCCGGGGTTTGGGTCGGCGAGGGGTACCTCGGAGGCGCGACCGGGGCTGCGGTTGACGCGGGTGTTGTCGCCGGTTTGAGGTGATAACCGACGGCCACCCCCACGGCGACCCCGGCCGCGAATCCCCCCATTACGCCTACGATCGCCATGGCATTCCCTTCGGAATTCTCTATTGTGCGCTATTGTTGACGCTGGCTGCCCTTCTGGGCGTCCATATTCCTGATTTCTGATTTCTGAATTCTGGTGGAGCGGGACGGCTCGCGCCGTGCCTGGGTCAGGTGTCCAGGTCGTAGCCGTCGACGCCGTGGACGTAGTCGTCGACCGACTCATATCCGGTGTGGTCGGCGGATTCGATCACGTCGTCCGAGGTCAGTCGCCCGTCGTCCCAGGTCTTGTCGTCGTCGTCATCGTCGTAGGACATCTCATTCCCCTCCTGCCGTTGTTGATCCTGCCGGTACCGAGGCTGCCGTTGCCGAGCCCAACTCGTCGCCGAGCCGGGCGGCCCGCCGGGCCAGCTCCGAGAGCCGCTCCACCCGCTCCTGGGCAACGGCCCGCTCGGCCGCTAACGCCTCCTCGGCCGCCTGTGCGGCCCGTTCGCTCTGGGCGATCGCCGACTCGAGCTCTGCTCGGCGCGCGGTGAGCTGCTCGGTGAACAGCTGCTCCAGGCGTTCGCTCACCTCCCGGAGGGTGGCCTTGAGCGCCGGGGCGAACTCCGTCTTCATCTCGGCCACGATGACCTGCAGGTGCTGTTTGGCGGAGGCGCGGTCACGGGCCAACTGCTCGCGCAGCTTGCGCCGTTTGTGCAGGAAGTAGCCGGCGCCCAGTCCTGCCGCGAGCCCGGTCAGCGGCGCGATCCAACCGATGAGGCCGAAGACCATGAGGCCCGCGCCTGTCCCAGCTATCCCGTGCTCGATGCTGGCCAGGTTTCTGCCGGGCGGTGGGGTCGACGCCAGCTCAGGCAATGACCGTAGCCGCTCCGGGACCGACAGGCCCGCGTCGAGCGACTCGTCAGCCGGCAGCTTGCTCGCCGCCTCACGGACGATGTCGGAGAGCCGGCGGCGTAGTTCCGCGTCCAGGTCCGCCCAGAGTGCCTGGACTGAGTCGACGAGCTGTGAAGGGAGCTCGTTGATCATCGTCGGCCCGCCGTCGAGGATGCGCTGCGCCGTCCGCGCGGACAGGTCGTTGAGCCCGCGGTGGAACCGTAGCGTCAGATCCTCCTCCAGGCTCCGAAAGCTGCGCTTGAGGCTGGTGCGCCACGTTGCGCCCTGGTCGAGCAGGCTCTTGAGCCGGCGGCGCTCGATATCGGCTGCGGCCACCAGCGCCGGGTCCCGGCGCAGCGAACGCAGGGACAGTTCCTCGGCACCGAGCATCTCCTGCGCGGCCCGCTCGCACACCTGAACAGCGTTGGCCAGGTGCAGGAGCTGTGCCCGTCTGGCCACCCGGTGCCGCAGCGCCGTCTCCAACCCGTCGAATCCGCTCGTGGCCAGCCACTCGGCCGCCTTGTCGGGATTCCCCTCGGCGGCGCACCGGCCGGCCTCTTCGCGGAGCAGGCTGCTCACCGCGAACCAGGGGGCCGACGAGTGCCCAGGGGCGTGAGCGGCGATGAGCTCCCGGTTGCGATCGAGGGTCTGGCGCCAGTGCGGGTACTTGTCGATCTGGGTGAGCACGAAGAGCACCGTCGCGATCCGCCCGGTCACGCTGGCCAGGAAGGCGCATTCGGAGCTGGTCAGCTCGCTCGCCCCGCTGACCACGAAGATCAATGCGTCGGCCCGGTCGATCGCGGCCATCGTAACGGCCGCGTGCCCGGAGACAAGGCCACCGACGCCCGGTGTGTCCACAAGCGACAGACCTTCGAGCAGTGGGTGCGGTAGCCCGACGCCCACGTGGGACACGTCGGGGTGACGGACCTCCTGAGTGACCGGGTCCAGTCCGGCGAACTCACCGACCTCGGCCAGCTCGATCGGACGGCCGCCCGGGCTGGCAAGGTCGACGACGTGAGCCTCGGCCTGGGGCGCGTAGAACACGGTGAGGTGCACGCAGCTCGCCACGTCGGCGTCGACCGGTAGCAGGCCGGGCCGCTCGACAAGTGCATTGATGAGTGAGCTCTTTCCGCGTTTCTTCTCGCCGACGACAACCACGGTCGCCGGCCCCGACCGCTCGGCGCCTGACACGCCGCTCAGCAACTGCTCCGCATCTTCGTCGTCGCGCTCGGCGGCCAACTCGGCGAGCTCGGTGATCAGGCTCGCGACCTCGCCGGTCAGCGGATGCCGGCCGCCATCATGCCGTGTCGTCGGACTCTTTCTGGTGCCACCCATTGCCCAACCTCACCTTCGCCGGCGCCCTTCGACACCGGGCCGTCCTCGACGTTGGACGACCGCGACCGGGTGGATGTTCCCGCCCGCGGCACCGATCCCGATCCTCCGGCGGGCGAGCCTTACCAGGTCGACCGGTGTGACGCCGAGTAGTAGATCGACTCGAACGCCTCGCGGACCAGTCGCACGCACCCGCGGACGGCTCGCAGATGCGGCACGTCGAGCGCGCGCCAGCGGCGGATTCGCTCGTCGGCCGCGGCCGCGATCTCGAACGCCAGCCCGGCCGCGTCCAGCGGCAGACCCACCCGTTCCGCGTCGGTGCGGCCCCGGACCAGGTCCAGCGCGTCGCGCTGCGTGGTCTCGTCGAACGGCGCCTCGGCCAGGTTCAGATCGGCGAGCGCCATACCGACCGCCACCAGCCGCACGGCCGGATGCGTCTGCAGCTCGGCCAACGTAGCGCGGAGCGCGGCGGCGGCCTGGCGCTGCTGCGACGGGCCGTCCGACCAGGCGATCAGGTCCAGTGCCGCGAGGGCCGACGCAGCGCGCAGGACATCAACGGCCGGCACGAAACGCTCCTCGATGACCGCACGCAGCGCGCCCAGCCCGGACCGTTCGGCCAGCTCGGTAAGCAGCGCATGTGCGCCGATCACCCCCGTGTCGACGAGGCTGAGCGCCTCGCGGATGCCGTGCAGACCGAGCAGCGCGACGAGGCGTTGCCGTGCCACGGCGCCGACCGGCGAGTCGGTGTCGGCGACGAACAGGTCCGCGGAGAGCAGCATCCCGCGTCGTTCGCCGGGCAGTGTTGCCGAGGCGATGGTGCGGATCGCAGCCGCGTCGGCCTCCGTGAAGTCGTCACCGCACGCGGTCTGGGCCAGGAGGCCCACGACGGGCAGCACGTCTACGACGCTCATGCGCAGTTGGGCCGCGTACCGCTCGGCAACTCGCCGCGCGGTGGGCCACGGGTCGGAGCGGCCGTCGCCGAGCTGGTCGACCCGGCTGAGCACGCCGACGGCGTTCGCCACTGACAGCCCAACCGTCGACGCCGTCGCCCGCAGCGTCTCCAGCGCCTCCCGCTCCCGCGAACCCGGATGCGGCATCACGAACACGAGGGCGTCACATGCCCGTAGCGCAGCCATCGACATCTCGTCGAGTCCGGAGAGCGCGTCGAGGCCCGGCGTGTCGACCAGCGTGTAGCGGGCGAGCCGCGCGTTGGGCACTGCGACCGTGACCGACTCGATCCGGCCGGCCGGGCGGCCCAGGTCGGCGGGGACCGTGCCGCCCGGGGCGAGCGGCAGCTCATATGGTGGTCCCTCGCGCGGATCGATGCGCACGACGGCGCGATGGTGGTTGCGGAACCACGTCACCAGCTTCGTGCATTCGGTCGCGTCCGTGGCGGCGAGGCGTTGCCCGATCAGCGCGTTGACCAAGGTGGACTTTCCGGCGTTGAGCCGACCCCCGATCGCGACGCGCAACGTCGGCTCGTCCAGACGAGTGACCACCGCTGCGACCGTCTTGCCAACCGGACTGTCCGGACTGATCTCTGCCAGCGCTGTTGCGCACGCGGTCCGGATCTGGTCGCTGAGCGGGGTGGGCGATGTCATGCCGCGTTGCTGGCGCTGAGCAGTGCGACGAGACCCTGGCGTCCGCGCGAGATCTGCGACTTGACGGTGTCGATCGGTACATCCAGGATCTCAGCGATCTCGCGGTACGAGAACCCCCAGAACTCACGGAGGGCCACCGCGTTGCGGAACTGGACCGGCAGCTGTGACATGGCCCGGATGACGGCGAGCCGGTCGGTCACGGCGTCCTCCACCGCCGCCATGGGCGCCGGCACGGCGGGAAGGTCGTCAACAAGATCGGGCCGCCGCCGCCGACGCCGCACCTCGTCAATGGCGGCGTTCGTGGCCACCCGGTAGAACCACGTGCCGATCTGGGACCGCCCGTCGAAGGTTGAAATCCGTTGCCACGCTGTGGTCAAGGCGTTCTGCAGTGCGTCGAGGGCGTCGTGCTCGTTGGCGGTGACGCGCCGGCAGATCGCATGCATTCGGGCCTGGTGGCGGCGAGCGAGCGCGTCGAACGCCCGCCGGTCCCCGGCGGCCGCACGGCTGACGAGTTCGTCGTCCGGCTGATCAGCCGTCGACGATGCTGAACGTGGATTACTGTCACCGTCCCACACAGCCGGAAGTGTAGAAAGTCGAAGATCCGGAGCGAGTCTTCGTGATCGTCAAATAATGGTGAACGTTCGGCCGATACGTTCCGGCAAACTGTGATTATGGCCGCCCGGGCGTTCAGGACACATCGCCGGTACGGGAGTTTATGGCGTGCAAGACGGCACCGGCCGAGCCGAATGTATCGCCCTGAACCGCCAGAAACATGATGTCTCCGACGATCATCGGACCGGTCAACGGTGAACCTGACAACTCGGTCCGCCACAGGGTCGCACCGGTGGTCAAATCAACCGCCGACGCGGCGGATCGGCCGGTTCCGATGGCTCCGAACGAGACCGACGGTGTCCAGAGAAGATGCGCCTGCCCGTTGGCGATAACCGGTTCGGCGGCGAACGCCCCGCTGGCAACCGCCCAGCGGGGTCGGCCCGAGACGGCGTCGAAGGCCACGACAGCGTCGGCGAGCCGTCCGCACACCGATCCTTCCCCGACCGAGGGCAGGGCAGCGAACGCCTTGTCCTCGGCGGTGCGCCACAGCAGCGCGCCGTCGTCCGCCGCGAATGCGGCGATCCCTTTTCGCACCAGGTACAGCAGATCCCCGTGTGCCAGGACTGTGCCGGACCCGACGTGTTCGTTGACCCGCCAGATGTTCGCTCCGGACTCGGCGTCGAGTGCGTGCAGGCTGTCGGCGCCGCACACGTACACGACCCCGGCCAACACAGTCACTCCGCCGCCGGCACCGGGCGCACCCCGTCCGACCGCGACCCGCCACAACTGCGCGCCCGTCTCGGCATCAACGCAACGCACACCCCCGTCAGCGGTGCACAGATACATCCGGCCGTCACCGGGGGAAGAAACCGCCGTGATGTCGGCGTCGGACATGACGCGCCAGCGGTCCTTACCGGCTTGGTCGAGCCGGCGCACTTCCCGCTGCATCGACACAGCAACACCGGCCGGGTCGACAATTGCCCGGCCCGGGGCCTGGTACGCCCAGCGCGGCTTCCCGGTCGTGGCGTCGAGCGCCAACACACGGATGCCATCGTGACCGTACACGAGCCCACCCGCGACCTCGAGCTGGCGCAGCGGCGGCACCGGAGGCGACGTCCACCGTACGGTGCCATCGAAACGGTCCGCCGCAGCCACGGCGGCGCCGGCGACGAACACGGTCTCGCCGGCGTACGCCAGCGCCGTTGCCGCGCCGGGCACACGAACCCGCCATGGCCGCCACCCGGCCGGCCGGGTGCCGACGCTCGGCACGGTCGGCAACGGCCCGGCATCCGGTTCACGGCCGGCCCGGTAACTGCTCAGCCAGGTCACGGCGACCGGAGGGGGAGGATACTCCTCGCCGAGACGAATCCGGGTGCGGCACAACGCGCCGAGCGTCACGATGCTCTTCGGGTCCCTGGCCAACACGGGCGTACGGCCCAACGCATCGGTGAGGAGGGCTGCCACCAGCGGTATTCGGCACGAACCGCCGGCCAGAAAGACCGCGGCGAGATCCGCCACGCGCAACCCCGCCCGGCCGACGGTGGCTCGCAACTCGTCGGTGGCGCTGCGAATCAGCGGGTCGAGCTGTGCCTCGAACTCCGGCCGAGTCACCCGGATCCCGGCCGAGAAGCCCGCTGGAAGGATCATGTGGGCGGTGTGTTCGGAGAGTGCGTGCTTGAGGTCGGTCACGCCGTGCTGCAGTTCAGCCCGGTCGGCGGCTGCGCGCGGGTCGGCGTTGCCGGTGAGTCCGGCCCACGCCGCCGCATCGGCGGCGATCGCGTGCTTGGCCACGATGTCGAAGAGCAGCCCGTCGAGTTCGTCGCCGTCCAGGGTCTTGTCACCGCCCGGCGGTCCGATCACGGTGAACCCTGATCTGGTGCGCCGCAACACCGCCGTCTGCAAGCCTGAGCCACCTAGGTCGAACACCGCGACGTACGAATCGAGCGGGAGCCCAGCACCGTAATACGCGGCGGCGGCCACCGGCTCGGCTACAAAGCTCGGCTCCGGCAGGCCGACCTGGCTCGCGGCCGCTGCGAGCTGCGCCAGTTCGCGCTCGCCCCACCGGATTGGATGGGTCATCCGCAGCTGTGTGGGCGGGCTGCCGAAGGTCTTCCTCGCCTCCGTGACGACGCGGTCAAGTACGGCGGCGACCATGTCGCGCGCCTCTATGTCACGGCCGCCGAGCCGGACCGACGGGCGTGCCGCCGACAGTGCCCGCTTGGGCTGCCACTCGGCCAGCGACGGAGTAACCCCAGCCTGTTGAACGGCGGCCTTCCCGGTGAGCAGCCGACCGTCTGGCCCGACGCAGACGGCCGATCGCAGCGCCGGCCCGGCCTCCAGCTCGAGCAGTGTGGTGGTGCCACCGGAGTGCGCGGCCGCAGTGGTGACGTGCATGCCGAAGTCGACCGAAAGTGTCCAGCCCGTCATGCGCCCCTCCTCGCCTCGATCGCAGAGGGTTGGACGGCCGCGGGAGACCGAATGTTCCGGCGCTCACTCAAGCGATCTGACCGCGGACCCGATACGAGCCGACCGCGTCCGCCGATCTCGGAACGCAACGGCCCCATCACCCCATAACCGTCAGCGCACGCCCGGGAGCGGACCGATAGTGGCCGTCGCCGGGTCCGCTGGAGGCGGAACAGGACCGTCGTTCGGCGGATGGCAGCAACCAACCAGCTCTACGAACAATGGCAACGTGGCTCTGCATGCCGCAGCTGGTAGTTCGGCCGAGTTGCATAGCCGTGAGTTCAGCTCCCGTCTGCGACAGGTGCCGGGGACACGAAAGGCGCCGCAGTGCCGATGTCGGGGTGGGACGCGAAAGGTCGTTCGTGTGAGTGCAGTGGCACCCTCGCTTGCTCCTGCTTCGGGGCTCGGGCCCAATTTTTCTTGGTCCTCACTCGCATCGTCCACGTCAAGGTAACTGTTCAAGACAGCTACGAGTTCACCAGTCGCGAACGTGCGAGTTGACATACCGTACCCGGCGGAGCGGACAAGGAGCATCCATCGTGGGTTTTAAGAAGTTCGTTGTGAAGAGACCGTCCGAACTGATCGACGGACAATTCACAACGCGGCCGGAGCTCTACGCGGCCACCGGGCGTATGGATTCGGTCGAGACGCGGCAAGCACCACGGTACGGCTGCCCTGAGCGAGGTGCGGTCGTATCCGTGATCGCTTCCGCCCACGTCGCTCGCGGCCGGGCGTATGCCCAGCAACGAGTTCTCACCCAGCCGTGAGCGGCGAACTGGCCCGTGCGCTCGCCGGCTCCTTCGCACGGGTGCACCGCGGCCTCAACCCCTCCAAAATTCAACGGCGAGTCGATCAGGTCGGCATCGACCGGTTCATCGAATCGTGTGGGCGATTCGCTGCGGTCAGTGGGGGAGTCGCTGGCATTGGCGGGGCCTTCACCTTGATGGTTGGGGTGCCAGCCGACATCGCCAACGTCGTGGCGCAGCAGTTTCGGGTGACCCAGGCCGTGATTTATCACCGGACCGGACGCTCGGCGGTGCCGTA
The DNA here is from genome assembly GCF_022095675.1 of Dactylosporangium sp. AC04546. Taxonomy (GTDB): domain Bacteria; phylum Actinomycetota; class Actinomycetes; order Mycobacteriales; family Micromonosporaceae; genus Dactylosporangium. The sequence continues at coordinate 52,120 of NZ_JAHYSG010000001.1, forward strand.
CCCGTACTTCTTGCGGATCGCCGGCCTGTCCGTGGATGTAGAACATAGCGCTACCGGAGTGGAGGCACTCGGGGTTGCCATTGGTTCCGCCATGGCGAAGATGCTCGTCGCCCGCGGCGTTGGTCTGATGGTGCCCGTGGCCGGCTCTGTCGTCGGCGGCCTGTTCGGCTACGGCTACATTCGCTCCCGGGGGACGAAACTCCTGGCACTGAGTGACGAACAGTTCCGTTTCACCCAGCCTGGCGAGATCACGCAGTAGTCGCCAGGCCGTGCAACCACGCAGGACGCGGCGCGACGGACTTCTCCGTCACTGGTGTCGCAGCCCGTCACTGGGCCGAAGGCTTCCGCCCACCGCTGACCGCGGCCGACGTTCCCACCCCCGACATGGGCGCCGAAGCCGTCCAACTGCTCCTCGAACGCATCGCCGCACCCGAAGCGCCACCCCGCCACATCCTGCACGCCCCACCGATCTCCCTGCGTGCCAGCACCGGACCCGCTCCCGCCAACCGACTGCACCCGCCGACCACCAGCGGCTGATCGATCCGGCACGCGACGTCGTGGTCCCGTTCGACCGGCTGAACCGAAGGCGACAAGTCGTCCACGGCCTGAACAGCGGGAGGCCGGCCCGAAACAGAACGTCTCCGGAACCGGGCAACCTTCTGGCCCATGCCTTCCGTCTCGGTACGTGATCCGGCAGTCCGTCGTCGAGGAGGAGTCCGTGGGTGCGGGAGTCTGATGAATGGCAGTTCCACGAGTACGCCGCCGCCCGGCTGGACCCGCTTCGACGTATCGGTTACCTGATCTGCGGGGACTGGCACCTGGCCGACGACGTGGTGGCCACTGTCATGGTCAAGCTTTATGTCGCCTGGTCAAGGGCTCGCGAGGCAGACAATCTCGACCAGTACGTGCGGCGCATGCTGGTGCGGGCCATCATCGACGAACGGCGCCGGCCCTGGCGGCGCGAGCATCCCGCCGAGTTTCCGCTGCTGGATCATGGTGTGAACGGCGACTCCACCGAGGATCGCCTGGTCCTGCGGGCCGCGCTCGCCCGGATTCCGCCGCGGCGCCGGGCCGTGCTGGTCCTGCGCTATTTCGAGGGGCTCACCATCGAGGAGACCGCGCAGATCATGGGCTGTACTCCAGGCACAGTCAAAAGCCAGACCGCTCGTGCTCTCGCGACCCTACGCGACCTGCTGCCAGCGGACTACCTCACGCCCGACACCGGCGCCCGCGAGGTGACCTCGTGACCGATCGACTCTCGGCCCTGCTGGCCGACCTCGTGACCGACACGCCACCGTCGGCGCGTTCGTTGACCGACATGATCGACAAGGGACGCCGGATCCGCCGGCGCCGCCGGCGGATGGCCGTCGCAGCCGTCGGGGTGACCGCCGCGGCCGGGATGGCCGTACTGACCACCGTTGTCGGCATGGGCCTCGGGATCTCGGGCGATCCGCACTCACCCGCGACCGCCGGAGCTTCGAGCGCCCCCGCCGGCCCGTCACCGACGGTCACCGTCGTGGCCACCGCGCCCAGCGGCGAGGCCGGAGCCACCACGAGGTCACCAGGCCCGCCACCAGGCAGCGGCGCCGCCAGCATCCCCGCCGGCCCGCGGGAACGCCTCGGCGACCCCGGTTTCGAGGCAACCCCGCCGGGTTGGGCGGTCTTTGGCCCGTCCACAGTGCTCACTGCGGTGCCTGCCGGGCGCAGCGGCCGGCAGGCACTGAAGATCACCAGCACCGGCCAGCCGCCGGTGATCGCCGGCGCCACGAACAACCCGGTCCGGGTCATCACCTCGGCGGGAACGGTCTACCAGGCGATCTGCTGGGTACGCTCCGACAGCGTCATCAAGGCGTTCATCCAGGTGCAGGAGTACAGCCAGACCTGGCGCCGGGCCGGTGATCCGCAACCGTCGACGCACGTCGAACTCGTCGACCCTGCCCGGTGGTACAAGCTCAGCGTCACCTACACCGCCGCCCATGACGGCAATCTCCTCCCGCTGAGCGTGCTGTCCGACGACCTCCACGCCGCAGGCCCGTCCCTTGTGGTCGATGACTGCTCGTTGACCTCACCATGAGCACGGTGCGACGCCGGCGCGGACGTCGGCGTCGCTGTGCGGTGGGCCGTGCCGGCTATGCGGCCGTGGTGACGGTGAGCAGAGGATCACTCAACGCGGCGATGCGGTCGGCCGTGGCCTGCTGGATGACGGCGTTCGCACCCGCGTAGTTGACGTACGCGTTGAAGCCCCACTTGACCTGTCCCTTGCCGACGCCGCTGCCCGCGAACAGCAGCGGCGTCGCGGCCGTGGCCGTGGTGCCGCGCCGGGTGAACCGGTTGCCCAGGAACGCGATCTGGGTGCCGCCCGTGACGTGCGCCCAACCCCGGTTGGCGGCGGTACCGCCGGTGGCGGAGGCCGGCGCGTTCATCGCACCCTTGAAGGTGGTGTTCTGGAACACGATCCCGTCGCCGCCGGTCACCCGCAGCGCCGAACCGTGCACCGGGTCGCTGTCCTGCGCGTCGAAGCAGAACCCTGACACAAGGAGGCTGTGTCCTCCCTCGACCGACAGGTGGTAGGCGGTCTTGCGGGCCGTCACCATGACCTGGCCGATGCGGGACTTGTCCATCCGGCTGCGGATGAACGGCTTGCCGGCCGCCCCCCACGCCGCGCCGGACGAGTCCATGAAGGAGAAGGCGTCCTCGCCGAACAGCGAGTTCTCCGAACCGGCGAGGAAGAACGGCGTGTCCAGGCACCCCTGGATGTGGGTCGGACCGCTGATGCTGGTGCCGTCACCCCAGCCCCACCACACCGTGGCGAAGTTCTTGAATCCGCAGCCATGGAAGTTGGACATCCAGAGCACCTTGCCGGAGTACGAGCCCGTGCTGGGATCGTTCTTGGGGATGCAGTGCGTTGACCCGCCGCCCTGCAGTTGAATCCAGGCCACGGTGATGTCGCGGGGCGAGTTGTCCGACGGGTAGCCCTGGGTCGGCTGTACGCCGGGGAAGACAAACATCGATGTGTCTGCGCCGCCGGTCCAGCTCAGCACGGTCGCGCGGGAGTATTCGTGGGCCGCGACGCGCTTCCCGCCGACCAGCGCCATCCCGGAGACCAGCTTGATCGGGTTGGAGAACGAGTACAGCTTGGAGTCGAACAGCACCGCAGGGGTGGATGCCGAGCCGCCCTGCGCCAGATGCCACGCGTTCATGGCGTCGATCTTCTCGTTCACCGTCGCGCCCTCGAAGAACGTATCGAAGTAGACAAACCCGGCGTCAGCCACGTTGTCCGCCGTCGCGGTGTCGGCCACCGCGGCCCGGTTGATGGCACCCAACCCGACCACCGCCGTGGTCACTGCCGCGCCGGTCCCGGTGAGGGCGGCCCCCTTCACCAGCGACCTGCGGCTAAGTCCTTCGCGCATCGTGCTTCCTCCCATTGTCGTTCGTGACGCACCCAAGACGGAAGCCGGGCCGACGATGGTTGCCCGCGAGATCGGATGTCAACGCCGGGTGGCACCGGGAACCCGGCAGACCCAGCTCGGTCGGCGGGCGCGCCGCGGCGATGCGCGGACCGTTCACCCGGGCTCGCCGGCATGTCGCGGTCGCGCTCTCATGCGTTGGCCGGCGCCTATGCTCGCGCCGAAGCGCTCTGCGGCGTTTATTGTGACCGGTGTGGCTTTGCGGGTGATGGTGGTGGATGACCACCCGATGTGGCGCGATGGGGTGGCCCGGGATCTGACCGATGCCGGCTACCTGGTCACTGCCGTGATCGGCGAGGGCGCCCAGGCGCTACGGATCGCGCAGGCGGCCTGTCCCGATGTGGTCGTCCTCGACCTGCAGCTGGCCGACCTGTCGGGTGTCGAGGTGATCCGCGGCCTGCTCGATGCCTTGCCCGCAGTACGTATCCTCATGCTCTCCGCAAGCGGGGAGCAGCGCGATGTTCTCGACGCGCTGAAGGCGGGTGCTACCGGTTACCTGGTGAAGTCGGCCGGGCGGCAGGAGTTCCTGGACGCGGTGCGGCGTACCGCGGATGGCGAGGCCGTCTTCACCGCCGGGCTGGCCGGCCTGGTGCTCGGCGAGTATCGGAAGCTGGCGACGTCGCCGAAGGGCGCCCCTCAGCTGACCGCACGCGAGATCGAGGTCCTGCGGTTGGTCGCCAAAGGCCTGTCGTACAAGCAGGTGGCGGAGGACCTGGTGATCTCGCTTCGCACGGTGCAGAACCATGTGCAGAACACGCTGAGCAAGCTGCAGCTGCACAACCGCAGCGCACTGGTGCGCTACGCACTCGAGAACGGTCTCGACTGAGTAGTTCTACTCATGCCCGGCCGCTGCCGTTCCGGGATGTTCTGTGCATGGCCTCATACCAATCGAGGGCGGTTCCAAGCCACGGGATCGTCCGGCGCCGCGACGCGGTGTATCGCACCGTCACCCGCCTGCTGGCGGTCCTGCTGGCGCCGATCGCCGCCGTCGTCACTCCGGGTCGGGCCCGCCACACCGCCTGTCAGTGGGCGTTGACGATGCGCTTCCCGGCCGAGAACCTGGCCGGTCTCACTCCTGGGACGCGGGCGGCGTTCGAGGCGGCCCGCACGCGGGCGTTGTGGCGGTACGGAGAGTTGCTCGGGCTGACCTCCGGCCATCGGGATGCCGCCACGCAGGCCGCGTTGTACGCCGCGGAGGTCGAGCGCACCGGTTCGGAGGAGTCAGCTCGGCAGTGGACGCTGCCGCCGGATGAGTCGCGGCACGTCGCGGGCCTGGCCCTCGACGTGCGGCCCTCAGAGGGCGCGCGTTGGCTCGAGGAGTACGGCGCGCCGTACGGCCTGTACCGGACCTATGACAACGAATGGTGGCATTTCGAGTACCACCCGGAGGGTCGGCCGACCCGTCGGGCGCACCCGGACATCGCGCGCGCGGGAAGTCGGTCAGGATCATCGACATGAACGAACGGACGCAACGGTGGGGGATCGCCCTGGCCGGCCTGGGCGCCGGTCTGCTGATCGCGGTGGTGCAGTCCTCGCACGGGGGAGGATTCTCACCGCGGCTCGGCGTGCAGGGGCCCGACGCGTACTACGGGCCCGACCCGTACACGCCACTGATCCCGACCGCGGCGACCGTGCTGGCGCTGTGCCTGCTGCGGTGGTGGCCCTACCTGGTGACGGTGGGCGGGCTGCTGTGCGTGCCAATCGCCTGGCCGGCGGTGATTCCCACCCCGTCGGCGATGACCTTCTACTACACGTTCAGCGCGGCGTTCCCGCTCCTCGTCGTCGGGGCGCTGGCCGCCGCGCAGAGGCTGCTGAGCACCGGTGCGCCGGGTCTGGGTGCGGCCGTGGCGAGCCTGGTCATCGGTTTCGGCCTCTTCGGCCGCGCCCTGCCCGGAACCATCTACCAGATGATGGACCGGTCGCTGTCCGGCTGGCACGTCATGCTTGTCGTGGCCGGTCTCGCCGCCGTCGCCCCAGCGGCCTGGCGGTGGCGGCGAGGCGATCCTGCCGCCGTTGGACTGCCGGACGACAAAGCATGGACCTGGAAGCGTCTGCGGCTGATCGTCACCGGCGGGCTGGTATCGCTCGTGGCGCTGCCGTTCGCCATGATCTCGACTGAGCGGCTCGCGGCTGTGCTGGAAGTCAGCTGGCGGACCCTGGTCACCTACCCGACCGCCAGGGCCGCCATGCTCGGCGGGATGACGCTGGCCGCGGCGGTCATCCTGTCCACCCTGGCCGGATTGTGGCCGCTGGCCGGGGCGCTGACCGCAGCGACTGCGCAGATCGCGGTCTCCGCGCCCTTGGCGATCGCGCTCCTCGCCACCAGCGATGCGGGCCCGACACGCTGGTTCGGCGCACTGCTGGGGGTGGCGATCGGCGCGGCCGCCGCCGCAAACAGATGGCGAATCGCGGCCGCGGCCACGCTCTCGGTGGGTGCCGCTACGTGCCTGTTCATCGCGTTCTCGGCGACGAGCGGCCAACCGCAGAAACTTGTCGGGCAGCAGAGCACCACGCCGGCGTTGCTGATGCTGGTGCTCGCGACCGCCGCCGCGACCGCAGTTGTCGGTGCTACAGCGCCGGTGCTCGCTCCCCGCGGTGCGGTCCCGGCGGTCCTCGGCCCGATCAGCGGTGTACTCGTGATGGCCGGCGTCCAGACGGCCCCGGTGATCTACCTGCGCAGCGGAGCATCGCCACGGTCGATCAGCGCGAACCTCCCCCTCGACACCGCTGGCGTGCTGCTGCTGGTGTCGGCCGCAGCGATCGGCGGCTTGGGCATCGCGCACTACCTTTCGGAGCGCTGGGCGGAACGCAAACGGGCTGAGCTGATCCGGCAGGAGGCAGCCGCCGCGGAACGGGACCGGCTGGCCCGGCCGATCCACGACGGCGTGCTGCAAGTCCTCGCTCTGGTCCAGCGGGAGGGCTCGGAGCTGGGCGGAGCCGGCGCGCAACTGGCAGCGCTGGCCGGCGAGCAGGAGGTGGCTTTGCGCAACCTGCTCAGCGGCAACACGACAGAACCCGGCGCGGCCACAGCCGACCTGCGGGCGAAGCTCAGTGGGCTCTCGTCACCAGCCATTGACGTCTCCGCCCCCGCCGACCCGGTGATCCTTTCGGTCGGGCCGGCGACCGAGATCTTCGCGGCGGTCCAGGCCGCCTTGGACAACGTCCGGCAGCACGCCGGTCCAGGCGCGCGAGCCTGGATCCTCTTGGAAGACGAAGGCACTGGGGTACGCGTGACGGTCCGCGACGACGGTGTCGGCTTCGAGCCCCATCGGCTGCAGGACGCGGCCCGTTCCGGCCGGCTCGGGGTGGAGCAGTCGATGCGTGGCCGGGTTCACGACCTCGGCGGCACCACGACCATCAAAAGTCGCCCAGGTAGGGGCACGGAGGTCGAGTTCTGGATTCCCCGGCAGCGCTGATCCCGGTCCCACGACCCGCTGCGGACCGGCTGCAGCTCGACGTCTTCAACGCCAACGACCGGCATCGCCGGGCAGGAGGCGCGGCTGGGTGCAGCCGCCTCTCGCATGGTGAGCGGCGGGACCGCTACAGTGCCCGCCGTGGAGATCGCTGCTGTGCCGGACACCGCTGAGCGGACCGGGGTGTCCCGGGTGCCTGCCATCCTGGGCCTGTCGCTGATCGGCGTGGCCGCCGCCGGCATCGCGACGCTGGTGACCGTCAGCGTCGGAAGTGTCCGGGCAGCCGCCACCGCACCCGACGGCCTGCCGTTCATCGGCCTCGACGCCGTGGAAATGCTCGTGCCGCCCGTGCTGCTGCTGGCCGGGCTGGTCATCGCGGCCAGCCTGGTCCTGACCGGCCGGCATGCCGGCCGCAGCGCCGTCGTCTGGCTCTCCGTCTTCGGCGCCGTCATCCTGGTCCAGCTGCTAGCCACCCGGTTCGACGTCTTCGCCGACGTCGGCGTGCGCTGGGTGGGGCCGCCGAAATGGATCGGGCAGTCCGGCATCGTCGCGGCGGCGGTCGCGCTCGCCGGGGCGGCGATCGTGTTCATGCGACCGGCCGCGCAGCGTTGGGCCACCGCCCGGCTACCCGGTGACGCCAGTGCTGCGCCGTCCGATGCTCCGGCAGTGTTGCGCAGGGCGGCGTGGAACCTCGGCGCCGGTGGTGCGCTGATGATCGTCGCCGTCGCGGGCCGGTTCCTCGTGCGGCTGCCGGCATTCGATGCCACCGAGACCTCCCTGGCCGTCCTCGTGATCCTCGGTATCGCCGGTCTCCTCCTCACGGTGGTGGCCGGTGCGTTCGCCGGTGCAGTCCTGGCCCAGCGTGGCCGCCGCGGCGGCGCTGTCCTCGCCCGGGTCGCCGGAGCGCTGCTCCTGTACAGCGCGATGTGGGGCGTCTATGCCCTCGTCAGCGACGCGCTGTACTGGTGGTACCTCGAAGCGGACCTGTACTTCGAGCTCCCGCCACGGTGGTCACCCGTCGCGGTGTCGGCCGGTGGGTTCGCCCTGCTGGCCGCCGCGATCGGCGCTGCGGGGCTCCTCCTGGCCGGGCTCGCCAGACTTGCCGACCCACGCATCCACCAGTACCTGAACGACGGACGCACGACCGGGCAGCCGACGCCGGGCTACCGCTCCTGGACGGCCATCGGCCCAGCCGATGGCCGAACAGACTGATCGGCAGGCACAGCCGTTTCGCACACCACCCTCGCGACGACCGTGAACCGGTCCCGCACAGGCCTGCCCGTCGCTCGGCTCAGCCGCCGGTCGGTGCCGGACGGGCGCGGCCGCCGAGCCAGCTGAAGCCGCCCAGGACAGCGAGGAGCAGCCACAGCGGTACGAGCATGAACAGCAGCGGCGGCCACACCGTCCAAAACGGCAGCGCCGGCGACTGGCGGACGTTGAGCGCCATGCCGGTCGCCCCGAAGATCATGCCGGGGAGCAGCCCGATCACCGCGAGCGTCACGACGAGGGTCAGCATCGGACGGGGCCGGCGGGTGAGCAGCGCGGCGGCAAGCGCTCCGGCCGCTGCGCCGAGGAGCGCCCCGGCGAGGGTGGCGAGGCCGAGCCCGGCCGGTGCCGCGCGGTGGAACGTGAGCGAGGAGGCGAAGCCGTCGGTGCTGTATGCGACGGCCACATCGCCGCGTTCGGCGGTCCACTCCTCGCACGGTCCCGCCGCGGTGCGGTGGAGGTTCCGCCATCCCTGCAGCAGTGCGTTGGCCGCCGCCCGCCGCGACAAGGCGCAATCCGCGTCCACCGCCGTTGCCTGATTCTGGTCCTGGCCGGTCGGGGCGTAGCTGACCTCGACGAACCCGGGGCCGAAGTCGTCGTCGCCGAGCGCGAACCCGTAGCCGTAGTCGCGCCGCCGGGTCTCACCGGTGGGGTCGACTCCGGGCAGCAGCTCCGCCGCCAGCTCGACGGCTTGAGCGTCGGTGGGCAGCGGACCGGAGGCGCGCCCGCCGTACCAGGAACCGGCGGTCGCGCCAGCCGTCGCCATGATCAGCGTGCTGGCGATCAACACCCACGTCCGCAGCGCTCCGCCGGTCACCGGATCCCCTCACGTCGAGTGCCGCGAAGCCTATCCCCGGACCGCCCGTCGATGTAGTGCGCGCAGATCGGCACGAGGGCGCAACGGCGGAGCCGGACGGCGAGGAGAGGGTGTAGCCGTTAGTGACGATCACCGGCGAACCGCAGCGCGCGACCGGCGGCAGAAGCGGTGCTCGCCGTCCTGGGCGCGCCGGACTGACCCGTCCGGACCTGGCGCGGTGGCGGATGGTGTGCGCGCCGGTACCCTCACCGGGTGACCCCCAATGATGATCCGGCCAACGGGCACGCCCGTTTCGACCAGCTCAGCGCCGCCGTGCGGGAGAGCAGACCCGATGACGACCCGGCGCTGATCGCGACCCTGCTCGCCGAGCCCGACCGGCTCATGGCGGAGTCGGTGCTGACGTCCTTGGTGGACCGGCGGGCCGAGCGGCTGGGCTCGGCGGCGTCCCTTGCCGCGTGGGCAGAACCGCTGCTGGACGCGGTGGGTGCCGACGGGTTCGTAGCGCGGCGGGTGCGCGAGTGGGGCCTGTTCAAGGCGCTGCAGTCCGGCGCGTCGGTGGACCGCGAGGCGTTGGCGGCCGCCTCCAACTGGCTCCAGCGCAAGGTGGTCGAGGAGGCCGACTCAGCCGTCGTACTGACGGTGCTGGGCGAGGTCGCCCGCACGAAGCGGGTCCGCAACCTCGCGAAGACCCGCGCCGGGCGCCTGCGATCCGCGGGCCGGTGACCGGCAGGCTCTGCCGCACCGACCCTCCCCGGCCCAGCTGACGGCTGAACCTAGCGCCCGGGATTGCGGCTACACATGATCATGGTTTGGTATTGCGGGTGCATTCTCCTCGCCGGTACGCCCTGGGTTCCACAGATGAGTAGCAGTCCTATCTCGAGCATGGCTCCTGGTCTCGTGAATCGGTGTGGGCGTTCCCAGGCATTTGACGCCTCGGAACGTGTTGCGCCGCCCGGTTCAAGCGGTCCGGGCGGCGCGATGTCGTCGTGTCCAGGTGCCGTTAGCGGAGCTGGCGGAAGAATGTCCGGACGTCGTCGATCAGGAGGTCGGGTGCTTCCAGGGCGGCGAAGTGGCCGCCGCGGTTGAATTCGGTCCAGCGCACCACGTTGTGGTCACGTTCGGCGAAGGGCCGGATGGTGATGTCGTTGGGGAACACCGCCACTCCGGTCGGCACCGATGAGCGTGGCGGTGCCTGGCCCCAGGTGCGAGCGTCTTCGTGGTAGATGCGGGCGGCGGATCCGGCGGCGCCGGTCAGCCAGTAGATCGAGACATCGGTGAGGATCAGGTCGCGGTCGACGGCGTCTTCGGGCAGGCCGGCGCTCGGGTCGGTCCATTCCTTGAACTTCTCGACGATCCAGGCGAGCTGGCCGACCGGTGAATCGGTGAGGGCGTAGGCGATGGTCTGCGGCCGGGTTGACTGGACGATGGCGTACCCCGACATGTCCCGGCCCCAGGTTGCCATGAGTTCGAGGCGGGCCTGATCGGCTTCGGTGAGGCCGGCCAGCTCGGCCGGATCGCCGGAGGGGAAGGTGCCCAGGTTGTTGACGTGCACGCCGATCACGTGATCGGGGTCGGCGCGGCCGAGTTGCGGGGAGACGATCGCTCCGGTGTCGCCACCTTGGGCGCCGTAGCGGTGGTAGCCGAGGCGGCGCATCAGCTCCGCCCAGGCCCGGGCTACCCGGTCGGTGCCCCACCCGGTCCCGGAGAGCGGGCTGGAGAAGCCGAAGCCGGGCAGCGATGGGGCCACGACGTGGAAGGCGTCGGCGGGGTCGCCACCGTACCGGGCGGGATCGGTCAGCGGCCCGATGATCTTCATGAACTCCACCACCGAGCCGGGCCAGCCGTGGGTAAGGATCAGCGGCACTGCCTCCGGCTCAGGCGAACGCACGTGCAGGAAATGCACGCTCTGCCCGTCAAGGACGGTGGTGAACTGGGGAAATTCGTTGAGCCGCGCCTCATGCGCGCGCCAGTCGTACTTGGTGCGCCAGTAGTCAGCGAGGTCTTTCAGGTAGTCCTCCGGCACCCCGGCCTCCCAGCCGCTGCCGGGCACCTGGCCTGGCCAGCGCGTCTGGGCGAGCCGCTGGTGCAGGTCGTCGAGGCGGTCCTGGGGGATGTTGATCTGGAAGGGGGTGATCTCTTCGCTCATGGCTACTACGGTAGGAGGTACCTAGGACGGCTTCTGCCCTAGGAAAATGGCAAACTTGCCGCATGTTGGAAACCTCCGCCCGACTGCTGCGGCTGCTCGGACTGCTGCAAACCCCCCGCGACTGGGCCGGCGCAGAGCTCGCGCAGCGCCTGGAGGTCGACGTGCGGACCGTGCGCCGCGACATCCAGAAGCTGCGCGACCTCGGCTACCCCGTGCACGCCGTCCCCGGCGCGGCGGGCTACCGGCTCGGCGCCGGAACGAAGCTCCCGCCGCTGCTGCTCGACGAGGAGGAAGCCGTCGCCGTCGCCATCGGCCTGCGCACCGCCGCCAGCGGCACGGTCACCGGCATCGAGGAAACCTCCCTGCGCGCACTGGCCAAGCTCGAACAGGTACTCCCATCGCGCGTTCGGCACCGGGTCAACCTGCTGCACTCGGTCACCGTCACCGTCCCCGCGACCGGCCCCACCGTCGACCCGGACGTGCTGACCGTCCTCGCCGCAGCCTGCCGCCAGCACGAGCGGATCCGCTTCGACTACCACAGCCACGACGGCACCGACTCGGTACGCGACATCGAACCTCACCGGCTGGTTCACACCGGCCGGCGCTGGTATCTGGTTGGCTGGGACACCGACCGGCGCGACTGGCGCACCTACCGGGTCGACCGGACCCGTCCCCGCATCCCGACCGGTCCTAGATTCACGCCCCGACAGGCACCAGACGTCGACCTCGCCGGCTACCTCGCCCGCGGCGTGTCCACCGCGCCGTACCGCTACCAGGCCCGGATCACCCTGTACACACCGGCCGAGACCGCCGCCGAACGAATCCCACCCACCGTCGGCGTCATCGAAGCCATCGACCCGCATACCTGCCTCCTGCACACGGGATCAAACTCCCTCGACGAAATCGCCGTCTACGTCGCACTGTTCGGCTTCCGCTTCCAGATCCACCAACCACCCGAACTGATCACACACATCCGAGACCTCGCCACCCGACTCACCGACGCCGTCCGCTGACCGCTTCAAACAGCCCCACCGAACGGCAAGCCCCAGCGGCCCCGACCAGCGGCCGGCAACGTACGCAATTCGGCTATGAGGACACTGGCTGGGCAACTCCGCGTCACAGTGGGTAGCGAGCGGATCGCGGCTACTTCATAGATCCGGGCGTCTGATCTTGGCGAGCCGTATGGCAGGCAGGAAGGCACCGCCGATGGCTCGGCATGGCGGCGTTGCGTTCTGGGCCATCAGTCGATCGGATGACCGAAGGCGATGATCGGCTATTTCCATGTGCGACGGACACCCTGCGACGCATAGGAAGGAGGCATGGCCAACGAGGTGACCGTTCCCCTGCTGCCGTGCGCATCCATTGACGACATCGAAGCCTTCTACGGAGTTCTCGGTTTCCGCACCACGTACAAGCAACGCAAGCCCAACGCGTGTGTGGGTGTGCAGCGGGAAGACCTGCATCTGCAATTCTTCGAGATCGCCGGATTCGACCCGGAGCAGTCCTATGGCTCCTGTCTCGTACTCACCGCGGACATCGAGGGACTACACCGGGCATTCGCAGCCGGCATGCGCGCCGCGTACGGCAAGGTACTCGTGTCCGGAACGCCGCGGATGACCCGGCCCAGGGCGCGGAAGAACGCCGACGGGTTGGGCGGGTTCAGCGTCATCGACCCGGGCGGCAACTGGATCCGCGTCTTTCGGGACGCCGCCACCGCGCCCGTGCCGGCCACCACGCCTGCCGGGCGGCTGGCCAAGGCCCTAGCGAATGCTGTCGTGCAGGCCGATTCCAGGGGAAGCGTCGGACAGGCCGTTCGGATCCTCGACAGCGCGTTGGCCCGCCCGCAAGCCGACGACGACCCGGTCGAGCAGGTAGAGGTCCTGGTCTACCGCGCCGAACTCGCGATGGTGCTGCACGATCCAAAGACTGCGGCCGAGATGCTGGCCCGCGCCCAGTCCGTCACGCTCACGGAAGACGAATCCGAACGGGCGGCACCCGCGTTCGACAACGCCGCCGAACTCGCAGCAGCACTGCGGTGACTCACCATACGAACGCCTCCCCCAACTCGGCACGAGCGAGCGCCGAAGTCGTGCGTCGATGCGCCTGACCACCGCCACGAAGCGTGACGAGCTGCGGGGCCTCGACGCGTGAGACCTGCGGCATGTTCGTGCACCGGATCTTGCCTGTGCAGTGCGCGGGGACGACCTCGCATTGGGCCTCGTGGTGCCGTGAGCGTTCGCTGGTCGCGAACCCCGGCAGCTTCGGTCGATGAGGCGGGAGTTTCGGGCCTACGGTCCGATGATGACGACGAAGGCCGCCTACGACGCCCACGCCGATTGGTACGAGGACTACGTGACTGGCGCCGCCGCCGAGTACACGACGCGTCGACAAGCTTTGTTGCGCCGGTTGCTCGGCGCCGGGCGCGGCGTCTGCCTGGATCTGTGCTGCGGCACCGGGGTGCAGGCCGCCGAGCTGTCCGCGCTGGGATGGCAACCTGTTGGGCTGGACCTGTCCGGCGGCCAGCTGCGCCACGCCGTGCGCCGGCTACCGGTGGTGCGGGCGGACGCGGCTGTCCTGCCGATCGCCGACAGCACGGTCTCGGCGGTCGATTGCGTCCTCGCGCACACCGACCTGCCGGACTATGGGGCGGTCCTCCGTGAGGTCGCCCGGGTGCTGCAGCCCGGCGGGCGATTCGTCCACATCGGCGTTCATCCCTGCTATGTAGGTGCGTTCGCCGACTGGAGCGCGAGATCCAGCGTCGTTGTCGATCAGCGTTATGCCGACCGCTCGCACACCTACGAAGCGTGGTGCCCGGCTGGGGTTCGCGCCCGCGTCGGCGCCTGGCATGTGCCGCTCGCCGACCTGCTGAACGCGGTCATCGCGGCCGGACTGCGGCTCGATCGTGTGGAGGAGGTCGGCCCGGGCGGCGTTCCTGACGTCTTGGGCCTGGCTGCGGTGAAGCCTGTCTGAGGCAGCCGTCCGGTCCCGTTCCACGCCCGGCGTCAAGCATCGCCGCGGAGATCACGTTTACGGAATTCGGCAGTACACGAAGCCTCGGGGCCCTTGGGGGCTTCACTCACCGTGACGACGACGGTCCTGCCACCGCGCACCACCCGCGGCATGAGCGCGCACGTGCTCGGGCACCTCGGTTATCGCAACCGCCCCTCGACCTGCGACAGATCGGATGGCCTACGGCGCGCCGCGCTCTGTGCCCGACGTGATCCTGGCAAGGTGCCCTCATGCTCTCGTTGCCTGCGGATCGGGTCGCCGCGTTGCCCGTTGATCAGCTTGGGTTTGCGGTGCTTCAAGACTTGATCTCCACCAACCAGTGGAACGAATACAACTACCTGCTAGGTGCATCGCGGGCCTACCAGGGCAGCGAGGCAGCCGAGGCGATCGCCGAGGCCATGGCATGGCTCCGCGCCAAGGCATTGATCGCCCGCACACCGGGTCAGACGTCGGACGCAGCGATCTTCGTGACCCGGACAGGCCGTCGGGTTGCGACTGAGGGGCCTCAGACGTTCTACGCCAACGAGCGGCTGCAGGGCGGCATTCACCAAGCAATTGAAGAGCAAGTAAGGCCGCAGTTTCTCATCGGTCAGTACGAGCTCGGGGTCTTCGCAGCCATGAGGGCAGTAGAGGTCCGCGTGCGCGAGCTCGGCGGATTCGGTGATGAGACCGTTGGCGTGGACCTGATGAATAAGGCGTTTGGACCCACAGGCCCACTTACCGATCGAGGCGCGGTAAAGGGTGAACAGGACGGCACCAGAGCGCTCTTCGCTGGCGCGTACGCGGTGCTGCGCAACCCGCAGGCCATCGCGAAGTCAACTACGACAACGTAACCGAGGCCGCGGAAGCAGTTCAGACTGCGAGTCTCCTCATGCGGATTCTCGACCGCACGGAGGCAAGGTTGCCCAAACCGTAGCGGGTTGCAATCGAGCAGGCGCCAATCGTGAGCACGCGAATCGCGGCAAGGATGAGGCTCTGCTAAGAGCGCATCCTTGGATGAGAATCCAGGTGATTCAAAGTCACCTTGACAACGGGCAGCTCGACATGGAAATAGTTGAGCAGATGAGGCGCCGGATTTGACCTACGTCATTGATATTTATCTTGAAGCCTCAGAGTCGGCGGAAAGCGTAGTGTCGACACTGATCCAGCACCTCCGTGATAGGAAACGTTCTATCTCCGCGACTCGTCTGGGTGTGGGCGTGGGTGACGCGTATGAGGATGGCTGGTCTGGGTATATATTCGACAGTGAAGGTGGCAACCCCACGGATGGTCTCATGTTGGAGGTATTCCGAGACTCTGGGGTGATGCAAAGAAGATTCGATCTGCTGAGGGGTGAAGCTTCCGATGCAAGATTCTTCGAGATGAACACCGTGGCTGTAGTAACGTTATCTGGAGCCGAAGTCGATTGGCCGCTAGTGGGGGCGATATGGCAAATGTTCAATGTCCTGTGGCCATCGATTGTTTACGATGAAGTGAGTGGATTCGATATAGATATGTCCGATACCCCATCCCTGTGACTGCGGCATCGGAAGAGCCATTACATACCGCGATGCCATGCCCGTCCTCCTGGCGATGCGCGCCGCCGATCCGCCGATCCGGCTACCCCACGCGGCAGACCTTCTCGCGTTCCGCCACAACGCCGGGGTCACCAGCGACACCACAGTTCGATAGCTTCGGAGCACGCACTGGATTACACCTTCGCTCGACGCGGGAACCCGAAGTGTCCAGGCCTGCTCAGCGCGATGTTGCTGCTGGCCCTTCGACCCGTGAGCCGGTACTTCCAATCGGCTCGACCATCTGCTGTCGAGCCGTAACGCGCGCTCAGCGGCAGTAGAGGGCGACGCGCGCCTCGCGAGTCTCAAGGGCGCGCTGTCGAGAATCTCATGCGCCCGAACGCCACGATCCCCAACGCCGAATCATTCGCAGGACGCCCTGATGTATCAATACGCCGACACCGGCGTTGGCCATGGCGAGCCCAGATGCGGCCAGCAACCCCGGCTCCACACCCATCACGTCGGTAGCGACGAGCAAGGCCGGCCATCCCACAGCGGCAGCGACGAGTGGCAACCGCCACCAGCGTCCGAAAACAAGGCCGAACACAATCAGTACCGGGATCACTGCGCGCCCCTCCCCGCTGCTCCAACATACTCTCATCGGCATGATGGTGCGGCTCCCATCGCCGACGAGGGATGGGTGGTCGGCTACCGACAGTCACGAACTCGTCAAGGGCCGGCGCGCGCGACCTGCGGCTAGATGAGTGCACCTGACCTTGGTCCCGTGTCGGCAGGTCCGTCATGATTCCGAAGAAGGAGGTGTCACGGATGCGGCCTCGCGAGACAGAGTTCTTCCTCCTGCCCGAGGACGAGCAAGCCATCCTCGACGCGATCCTGCGGGACATCCCGGGTGCGGCGGTCATCGACTCCCGATGGGAGTCGGTCAACACGCCGCTGGTCCGGGACCGGATCGCCGACGCGGGACCGATCGTCGGGATCTGGAACCGGGCGGCACGCCCTATGCTGGCGGGGTGTGTCCGGACGAACGGCAGGGTCGAGACCCCATACAGCGACTACGTCATCGAGTGGCAACGCAGTCGACCGGCCGCTGCAGGTGTACTCGAGCGTGGGAGATGGTTCACGTCGATGACGGTGGTGGATGTCCCAGAAATGGCGGAGTTCGTCCGTTCCATCTGGAGGATCCTCAACCGTATGACGACGAACCGGCTGCGGTGCGCCTCGGCGGCGGACCCGCAGACACCTGAGCGCAGGTTCCGGGTTGGCCCGGCCGTCTACCGGGCGGCCAGGCAAGGCCGGCTGGTGCTCGCGGCGGACGCGATGCGGCTCGCCCCGGAGGACGGGCACCACTGGCCGCCTGCCTGACCGCGTTGCCGTCGAGTCGGCACCTCACCGAACTTGCCACACGACGATGCGGTACAACTCGCCATCCCTTGTTTGGCACGACAGGACGCCGCGACCGGCACTGCCGCCACCTTCGCTGACGAGCGCTTCGCGACTACTTGAGCGGATGCCTCCGTCAGTGCTGTGTCTCGTGCTGGCGGACCCAGGCCTCAGCTGATTCCCGATTGTGAGCAGGGGGAGAATCGAGCAGGCATGTGGAACACCGTGCGAGGAAGGCCCCGTCCTCTTCCCATGTATGTACCTGTCCGGGCTTGACCCAGTCGGGCGACCAGTCCACGGCGAAGGCGTACAGCACGCCCGAAGTGATGCCTTCAGCCAATCGTTCGACGATGGCGTTGCCGAGACCCAACTCGTACCCGGCGTTCATTACCAGGAGCTCTGTCCTGATGTTGTGCTCCAGCAGCGCGACCACGCGAGCCTCGCGGGCACTGTCAGCCTCGTTGGTCATCTCCACATTCTGTCGGACAACCGCTCGTCGGCAGTTCCGGGCGCCAGCCACAGGGCGTGACGGCTCCTGGAGGGCGCGCTCGGTCGGCGGCATGACCGGATCGTTGGGGACTCATACCGAGCGTTGGGCCCGGGTACGTGCAGTTAGCGACGGTGACCAACCTGGCGATGCCAATACCGCGCGTCCTGGCTGCCGATGCGCAGAACGGCATCTGACCTCGGGGGCGCGGGCCACAACTGGAATAGATAGGAATCGAATAGGCCTTCGGAGAGTTCGTTGTAACGGCCCTGATCTCGGCCATTGGCGCCGACTCGCAATCGGTAGCTCCCCGACGGAATGCCGCTCAGCGCTCCGCCGGTCTCACCCGCCCAGGTGCACCACCGCATCTCATGTCCTTCGGGAAGGGTGAAGGACACCTCGACCACGTCTTCCCAAGGCGCACCATCGCCTCGGGGTGGTGCGTCCATCAGAACGATACGAACGGGCGAGCCGCCTGACCGGCGGGCAAGGTTGAAGTACACACCATCGGAGTCAGACGCGCCGACCAATCCGTTGACCTGACCGGCGAAAAAACGGTCGAAATCTCCGTCAAAACCGCCATTGCCGGTCCAGACGAGATCGAACTGCCCGTAGTCGGTATGGACGACCTGGTCGAACAACACCCGCTCCATGCGGTCAGGCTACGGGCGCGCGGAACTCGCCCGCATGCGCTCCCAAGGCGGCTTGGCAACGCGCGCTCATCGGCAGTTCAGCGCACCGACCGGCGTCGGACCCGCGTACGCGGCGTGACGGACGCCGCCGACCATGCACGCACGGTCGGCGGCAGATGTGCGCACGCAGGTCGGTGCTTGGCGGTGTCGCCCGGCTTGGGGGCCGTCGACCGGGCGGAGCTAGGGTTCGCACGTGGATTTTGCGGAGTTCGACGCGCTGGCCGAGCCGTTGCAGCGAAGGTGGGCCCAGGAGGAAGCCCAGCACGGTTTTGCGCTGATCGGTAGGCACGTCTGCACGCCTGAGGTGATCGCGCTCGTTGAGGGCCGGATGGGTGTCATCTTCCCGGACAAGTACAAGGTCTTCATGACGCGGTACGGCGGTGGCGTGTTCGGCTTCGTCGAGTTGCTCCCACTCGTCGAGCCGGACAAGCCGGCCAGGCGTGGCGATATCTGGTCAGAGAACGAGCGATGGTTCCCTGAGCGTGACTTCGTCGCCGTGGCAGAGGTGGGCACCGGCGACTACTGGGGTTTCCCGGTTACCGACGGGCGCTGTCACGACCAGGTCTGGTTCCATTTCCACGACCAGGACGATCACAAGCCGGTGGCCGTGGACTTCCTGGAATTTATCGCCGAACAAGCGCTGAAGAGCCCCGCCGATCGGGCACTGGAACGCCGCGATCGGTGAACGAGGCCCGGGTCAACCCGTGGTCTCGAAGATCGATCTTCTCGAAGGTCAGATGCACTACTTTCGGCAGATCCCACTCAACTCGGCAGAAGCGGATGCCTGGGGCACCAGCGTCGTGGACGGTCGGCGTTACGGTCCGTGTCCGACAGGCTCAAGGTAGGTGTAACCCGTCAGCTGGAGTGGTCGTGCGCGACCCCCGGCCGGGCGGTTGTGCTTGGATTCGCGCGTGGAGTTGACGCGTCAGTTTCCAGCCCAGGTCTACGCCCGGGCTCTCGAGTCATGGACCTGGCTGGGTGTCGGCGGGAAGGTGCCGCTCTTTACATCGCCGTTCGGCGACGTGTGCCTACGGGACGAGGCCGGTTTCTGGTGGTTGAGCCTTCTGGACGGCACGCTCGAGCTGGTCTGGCAGTCTGCCGACCAGCTCCGAGCCGAGCTGGACAGCGAGGACGGCCAGGACCTCTACCTCCTTGGCACCTTGGCATGGGCCGCAGAGCAACGCGGCATCGTTCCGACCCACGAGCAGGTGTACGCCTTCGCCGTGCCGCCGGTGCTCGGTGGTCCGATCGGTGTCGACCACATCCAAGTCATCGACTTCGTGGCGATCATGAGCTTTACCGGTCAGCTTCACGAGCAGATCCGCGATCTGCCACAGGGCGCTCCGGTCAGTGGTTTGACCGTCAGCGACTCGGGAGCGGTGCAGCTGAACCGGCATACCGACGGGGCCGGTGGGTCTTGAGTTGAGCCTCGATCCCGCCGACGTCAGCACGTCACCCCGACCGGCGCGGGAGGGCGGCGGGGAACGCTCTGCGTCACCTCGACTGGCGGGTCAGCAGGCAGTCCCGCAGGCGCAGCAGGTCCGCGCTCGGGTCCACGCCCAACTCGTCGGCGAGATGGCGGTGCAGTCGCCGGTACGCCGTGTATGCGTCGACCTGGCGCCCGCTGCGGTGCAGCGCGAGGATCAGCTGGCCGTGCAGCCGTTCGCGGGCCGGGAACTCGGCGCAGAGTTGCAGCAGGTCGCCGACGATCTGCTTGTGCCGGCCCGTGCGCAGCTCCAGGTCGAAGCACTCCTCGGACGCGCTGAGCTGGAGCTCGGCTAGCCACGCCGTGCTCGCGGCGACGCTCTGGCTGTCGAGGTCCTCGAGGACCGGCCCGCGCCACATCGCGAGCGCGACCCGGTAGTGGACGGTCGCCTCCTCCGCACGGCCGGCGGTGGTCGCCAGGCGGGCCGTGTTGACCCGTTCGACGAAGACGCGGGCATCGAGCTCGTCGTGGCCGATGCTGAGCTGGTATCCGCCCGGGCGGGTCTCGAGGATCTCCGGCCGCGCGCCGGCGCGCAGAAATCGGCGACGCAGCCCGGCGACGCAGTTCTGCACCTGCTTGCGTGCCGTGGCTGGAGGGTTGGCGTCCCATACCGCGCCGACGAGGCGGTCGAGGGAGCTGCGGCCCCCGGCGGCGAGGAGCAGTGCAGCGAGAATCTTGCGTTCCCTGGTGCCTGGCACGTTGATGCGCCGACCCGAGGCGGAGACCTCGAGCGGGCCGAGGATGGCGAATTTCACGAACCTTCTCCTCCGGCCACGGAGGCGCCGATCGAGCCCCCGCTCGACCCCCGTGACACCCTCAATCATCGATCGTGCTGGATCACGGCCGGGACGTCAACGTTCCGCGGCGAGGAGAAGACGATGACAGTGTGATGACAACGTGGTGACGCTTCGATTCATGATGGTCACCACACCTGCCGGAAGGGCCGACCTATGGCGTTGTCGTCGCACGAAGTCCTGCTCCTGGCCGTCAACAGTGTGGTCGCGGCCAGCCTGGTGCACGCGGGGCTGAGCAAGCTCGCCGTGCCTGGGCCGCTGCGGCAGGCGCTCGCCGAGCTGCGGGTCCCGGCGCCGGCCACGACGGTGACCGCAGTCCGAGCGTACGCCGTCGCCGAGTGCCTCGCAGGGTTGGCGCTCCTCGCCGACCCCACCCGGGCGGCCGGCGGTGTGCTCGTCGCGATCGTGGGCCTCGCGGTCGCCGCACTCGGTGTCCTCGGGACCGTCCGCGGCAGCGTCACCCCGTGCGGCTGCTTCGGCAACCGTGACAGCCGGCCGCTCGGGCTCACGAACGTCGCGATCGGCCTCGGGTTCGCCGTCGCCGGCGCGCTGAGCCTGGCCGGCGGCGCGGCGGGCCTGACGCCCGGGGCCCCCGTCGGCGCGCCCGCCCTGCTCGGCGGCGCGGGCGCGATGCTCCTGCTCTGCCTGTACGTCAGCCGCGGCTGGGCCCGGCCGCTCATCCGTCCACGGAGGGGAACGTCACTGTGATCCTGTTCCTGAGCATCGTCGTGTTCCTGCTCGCGGCCGCCGTCGTCGTGGTGTTCGCGATGCTCGGCGAGCTGGCGTCCCGGGTGCCGGCGCCGGACGACGACGGCCGTCGCCGCATCGAGTCGATCGACACCGCCAATACCGGGCACCGCCCCTCGTACTGGCCGGCCGGTCTTACCCACGTGGCCGACCAGGAGTACGCGCTCGTGTTGGTGCTCAGCTCGACCTGCTCCAGCTGCGAGACGATCGCCGGCCAGGTGAGCAAGATGCTCGACCGCGGACCGGCGAACCTCGCCGTGATCGTCGCCTGCCCCGCCCGGGAGCGTGGCGAGCACTTCGCCGCTGTGCACGGCATCGATCGCCACGACGCTTTGTTCATCGACGAGGACGGCGTGTGGGTGAAGGGCGAGTTCGCCGTCGACACGAGCCCCGCAGCGCTGCTGTTCCGCAACGGGACCCTGCAGTCGGCGCTGTTGTTCTGGGATCTGCCCGCCGTGCTGAACGCGGTGGGTTCGTTGAGTACCGCCGATCGGGAGGTGGCATGAAACAGACCGTCATGAAGATGCGGACCGGACGCCGCAAGGTGCTCGCGGGCGTTGGGGCCAGCGGGCTCGCGGCCGCTGCCGCGGTCTTCGGCAGCAGTACGCCGGCGCACGCGGCGAACTGGGCGTGCTGCACGCTCGTGTTCGTCCCGCCGAACGTCTCGTACTCGAGCTGCACCGCCGGGGCGCACTACGTGTGGCAGTGCACGTTCGGCACGGTCGGTCCGGTGTACCGGTACAACTGCTGCGAGAAGAAGAACTCGAGCGGCACGATCATCGGATCGGCCACGAAGTACACCTGTATCTCCAACTGCGGGTGACCTGTGAGCACTGCGGTCATAGCGTTCGCGCTGCTCGGCGCGATCCTGCAGATGCAGAGTCCTTGAGGCACGTCGATGGCCGGGGTCGCCGGCCCGATGTTGCGGCATGACCGGGCCGGTGCGGTCCGCTTCATGCTGGGCCTGCTCGTCGGTGGGCTCGTCGGCTCGCTCGTGCTGGCGGTCCCGGTGTACCTGCTCGGCAGGCTCTTCGAGGAACTGCTGTCCGGACCGGTGCGCGCGGTGGTCTTCGTCGTGGTCGTCCTGACGTTCGGAGTGGTGGATCTGACGTTGCGGACACCGCACGTACAGCGACAGGTGCCGCAGTCGCTCGTGCGGACCATGCCGCCCGGCGTGCTCGGGCTGGTGTGGGGCGTCGACCTCGCGATGCTGTTCACGACGCAGAAGACGACCTCGTTCGTCTGGGTCGCCCTCGCCGGTCTCGTCCTGGTGGCCCCGGGTCTCGCGCCCGTGGTCCTGGTCCTGGCGTGGACGGCGGCGTGGCTCGCGATGGCGTACCTGACGATCCGTAGACCGACCCTGTCCTCGATCGGTGAGGAGCGACTGCCATGGGAGAAGCTGGTCAGCATCATCCGACGGGTGTCCGGCACCGCACTGATCGGCGCGGCGCTGGTGAGCGGCTGGCTGATGATCTGACGGCCGGCCGTGTGCTGCATGCCGAACCGGACAGCGGACAGGTGGTCATCACCCGCTTCGAGTGTCCAAACCTCGCCGTTCTGGCGTACCTGCTGGTGCTGCACGTTCGCATCAAGCGGGCCGTCCACCGCCACGCGCCGGCGCTCATCGCCGCGCGCGTGGTCGTGCAGTGGCGGCGGCGCACCATGCTCAGCATCTCGCTCTGGCCGGACCTGGACAGCATCTTCGCGATGGGTTCGGTCCGGCGGCACGTCATCGGCTCACGGGTCCCGGGCCGGCTCGGCGTACGCACCAGCAGCGGGATCTTCACGTTCACCGGCGACTGGCGGAGGGTCATGTTCGGCTCGCCGAGCGCCCCGCACGATCCGCTGCAGCCGTTGAATCCGACCTGAAAGCCTGCTCGGAAGGAGCGTCATGGCAATACCCACCGATCGCGGCCACGTGATCCTCACGAAGGACGCCGCCGGCGCGACCACCGTCATGGTGGGCACGTCGCTGACGGACGGCGCCGTGCAGAACGTCTACGCCAGCCACGTCGGCGTCGGCAACCTCAAGGTGCACCCTGGCGTGCGCCTCGCCGCCGGCAAGCACGGCCAGCACAGCCTTGACGTGGTCGAGGTGTTCGTCGGTTCGGACGACAGCGTGCACATCCGGCGTACCGAGGCGAGCGACGACCTGCGCGCCAACGGCTGACCGGCACGGTGCCGCAACGTCGCGGCACCACGCCGATGATGCGGGGTCCCCTGTTCCGCGGTTCGCGACAAGAGGGGACCCCGCTTCACAGGAGCCTTGCGGCCCGCGACTCCAGATAGCGTTGCTCGGGCAGGCTGAGGGTGAGCCGCGCCGCCTGTCGGTAGGACGCCCGCGCCCCGTCCAGGTCATCGGCCATCTCCAGCAGGTGGGCGCGGACCGCGGCGGTCCGGTGATGGCGGGCCAGCACCGGATCCCCGGCCAGCTCGTCCATGGCGGCGAGTCCGGCGGCCGGGCCGTCGACCATGGCAAGGGCTACGACCCGGTTCAGGGTGACCATCGGGCTGGGCGCGAGCGCGTCCAGCATTTCGTACAGGATCAGGATCTGCGGCCAGTCGGTGTCCTCGGGCCGCGCCGCCTCGTCGTGCACCGCCGCGATCGCGGCCTGCAGTTGAAAGGGCCCGATCGGGGCCCGCGACAGGGTACGCGTGAGGATCGCCACGCCCTCGGTGATCGCTGCCGCGTCCCACCGTCCGCGGTCCTGCTCGGCGAGCGGGATCAGCGCCCCGCCCGGCCCGGTACGCGCGGGCCGGCGTGCGTCGGTCAGCAGCATCAACGCCAGCAGCCCGGCCACCTCGCCGTCCTCCGGCAACCACCGGTGCAGCTGACGGGTCAGCCGGATCGCCTCCCGGGTCAGTTCCACCCGGTGCAGCTGCTCGCCGGAGCTCGCGGTGTAGCCCTCGTTGAAGATCAGGTACAGCACGTGGCGCACCGCGCCGAGACGTTCGCCGAGCTCGCCCGGCGCGGGCATCTCGAACCGCGTGCCGGTGTCGCCGATCCGCTGCTTGGCCCGGCTGATCCGCTGGCCCACCGTAGCCTCCGGCAGCAGCAGGGCCCGGGCGATCTCCGCGGTGGTGAGCCCGCCGACCGCCCGGATGGTGAGGGTGACCCGCGCCGGCACCGTGAGCGCGGGGTGACAGCAGAGCAGCAGCAGGGCGAGCTCGTCGTCGCCGCGGACCTCAGGTGTCGGCTCCTGCGATACCGCCTCCTCGCGCCGCCGCCGGGCGGTCTCGTTGCGCAGCAGTTCCACCCGGCGGCGAGCGGCGACGGTGATCAGCCAGTTCCGCGGCTGCGCGGGGACGCCGGTCTCGGGCCACTGCCGGACGGCCGCCAGCAGTGCCTCCTGGACCGCGTCCTCGCACGCCTCGAAGTCGCCGTAGCGGCGCACCACCGCGGCCAGGACCTGCGGGGCCAGCTCGCGCAGCAGGTCCGGCAGGCCGTTCAGAACTCCCATGTGCTCATGTCCAGGACCGGCCGCACCTCAACTCTGGTGTAGGCCGCGTCCGGCGCCTTCGCGGCCCAGGCGACCGCCTCGTCGAGATCCGCGACGTCGATCAGGTAGAAGCCGGCCAGATGCTCCTTGACCTCGGCGTACGGGCCGTCCGAGGTGAACGTCTTGCCATCGCGAACAGAGACCTGAGTGGCCAGCGCCGGATCGCCCAGCCCCTCGCTGGCCACCAGCGCGCCGGCATCGCGCATCTGCTCGGTGAGCCGCAGGTGGCCGAGACCGAAGTCGGTGCGCTGCTGCTCGGTCAGCGTCTCCCAGACCGCGAGGGACTGCGGATTGGACTGGATCAGGATGACGTACTTCATGAGTTCTCCCCTTTCACTCACCAAGGATGTCGAAACCGGCCGGCCCGGCTTCGACATCCCGGCAAAAGAGAAAGGTGGAACCCGTCATGAACGAGATCCGAGAAGTCATCGAACGCAAGGCCGCACTGCTGGAGACCGGCGACGCCAAGGCCGTCCTGTCGCACTATGCCGACACGTTCGTCGAGTACAACCTCGCCCCGCCGCTGCGGCAGCCGGGCGACGGACGCGATCCGGCGGCGCTGGAGGCCTGGATGGCGACGTTCCAGACGCCACCGCGCCGGGAGGTGACCCAGCTGGAGATCACCGCGGACGGCCACGTGACGTTCGCGACCAGCATCGACTGCCTGTCCGCCACGCCGCGCGGCTCGAACGAGAGCTTCAGTCTCTGGTTCCGGGTGACGCTGGGGCTGCGCCGCATCGACGGGCGCTGGCTGGTGACCCACGAGCACGAGTCTGTGCCGTTCGAGATGGACGGTTCGTTCCGGGCCTCGGTCACACTGCTGCCGTGAACGGGCGCGGGGCCCGCCGCCGACGCCCTCGGCAGCGGGCCCCAGTGCGCTGATCGAGCGAGTTCCATGGCCCGCGGCGGGCAGCCGGCGGGTAGGGTCGTCGGCAGAAGCCGAGCGGAGGACTACGGTGCGACGAAAGCGTGCGGCAGTGGCACTGGGATTTGCCCTCGTGTGGGGCGTCATTATGGCCGCCGTGCACTATCTGGTCGAAGGTGGGTCGTTGCTCCGTACCTTCATCATCTTCGTCACGGCTGGGCTGGTCTTCATGGTTCCGGCGTTCTATTTCAGCCGTCCGGATCGCAGGGTGCAGCAGTTCGTAGCCCGGGGCGCCGGCATGTTGCGGAGGTCGCCGCGAACGCCCGTACAGCGGCACAACACCGCAGGCGACGACGCCGGACCGGGGCACACCGGCTGACCTCGGAAGGGTCTTCCGACCGGGGTGTCAGCTGCTGCGGAGTGGCAGTGTGATGGTCATGGTCGTGCCGGCGCCGATCTCACTGGCCGCCTCGATCCGGCCACCCTGGTCGATGACGAGCCGTCGCGCGATGGCGAGACCGAGCCCGCTGCCGCCGGTGTCCCGGCCCCGCGCGGCGTCGGCGCGCCACAGCCGGTCGAACACGTGGGGCAGGTCGTCCTCGGCGATCCCGGTTCCGGTGTCGGCGACGGTCACCACCGCGTCCTCGCCGTCGGTCACCGCCCGCAGGGTCACACTCCCGCCGGCCGGGGTGTGCCGGATCGCGTTGCTCAGCAGGTTGCCGAGCACCTGACGGATCCGGTCGGCGTCGACCCGGACCGGCACCCGATCGCCCGGCGCGACGACGAGGCGGATGCCGGCCTGCTCGGCCGCCGCCTGGCTGGCGCGGGCGCTCGCCTCGACCAGATCGGCGAGGTCGAGGTCCGCGGGGTGGTACACCAGCGCACCGGACTCGGCGAGTGCCAGGTCCTGCAGGTCGTCGACGAGGCGCTGCTGCAGGATCGCCTCCTCGTGCAGCGACGCCAGGACCTCGTCGGTCGGCTCGAACACCCCGTCGCGGATGGCTTCGATGTACCCGCGGAGATTGGCCAGCGGGGTACGCAGCTCGTGCGCGAGGTCCGCGACGAGCCGCCGCTGGCGCTCGTCCGCCTCTTCGAGGGACGCCGCCATCCGGTTGAACGACGTGGCCAGGCGGACGAGTTCCTCGCTGCCGCCGACCGTGACCCGGGCACCGAACTCGCCGCCGGAGACCCGGGCCGACGCGACGGTCAGCGCCCGGACCGGACGGACGATCCGGGTTGCGATCACGGCCGTGCCGAGCAGCGCCACGACGATCACCCCGCCGGCGGCGAACATGACGGGGCCCTGCACCGACCGCAGCGTCGGCAGGTCGAGCGCACCCAGGTAGAGCTTGACCGGAACGGCCGAGAACTCGCTGATCCGTGTATTGAACGTCTTTTCGAGGCAGCGGAAGTCGCCGGATATCGGCATCGGGCAGGCGTTGACCATGGCGGTGTCCTGCGCCGACTCGGCCGCGGTGGTGACGCCGGCGTCGCGGCATGCGGGAAGGTCCGGATTCTCCGCGTCCACCAGCCGGGGGACCTCTTCCGCGTCCCGCTCGACCGCCGCCGGCTGCGAGGTGGCGCGGGTCTGGCAGGTGGCGACGCCGACGGTGCGCCGGTACTGCGCGATGGCCTCGACGACCCGGCGCCGCCGCGCCGCATCGTCCGGGTACCGGTTCCAGTTCGCGCTGAGCCAGGGGCGCGGGTCGATCTCGATCGGCCGTGCGGCAACGGGCCGGGCGGCGCGGCCGGCGAGCACTTCCGTGTCGACGATGACGTGCTCGTCCGTGGTCGTCAGCCGGATCCGCTGCTGGCGCGGATCCGCGCGGAACCGAGCGTAGATGACCTCGGAGATGCCCTCCCAGATGCCGGTGTTCTGGCCGTACACCCGGATGGTCTCGGCGAACACCCAGTCCTGCTCGGTCGCGGCGGCCAGCGACCGTTCCAGCCGGCCGGCGGTCAGCCGCACCGACAGCCAGGCCGTCGCGCCGACCGCGCTCACCGCCACCAGCGTCACGAACAGGAAGATCTGCGTGCGCAGGGTCATCGGGCGGGGCGACTGCGGTAGCGGGCTCACTGCGCGGCCATCCGATAACCACGTCCGTAGACGGTTTGGATGAACCGCGGTTGCGACGGGTCGGTCTCCAGCTTGCGGCGGAGGTTGACGACGTGCGCGTCGACGGCGCGCTCCAGGACGTGGTGGTCGAACCCGAAGGCGCGGTCGATGAGCTGCGCCCGGGTGAAGACCCGGCCCGGCTCGGCGGCGAGTACCTCCAGAATGCCGAACTCCTTCGCCGTCAGCTGCACCGGGGCGCCGTCGACGCGCACCTCGAACCGCCCGGCGTCCACCTCCAGATCGCCCACGCGCAGCACCGGCTGGCCGGTCGTGGCGACCGCGCCGGAGCGGCGCAGCAGCGCGCGCACCCGGGCGGCCAGCACCCGTGGACTGTACGGCTTGGTCAGGTAGTCGTCGGCGCCCAGATCGAGGCCGAGCAGCTGGTCGTTCTCGGTCGACCGGGCGGTCAGCATGAGGATCGGCACCCCCGACTCCGCGCGCAGGATCCGGCACACGTCCAGCCCGTCGACGTGCGGCATCATCACGTCGAGCACGACGAGGTCGGGCCGGCGGGCCCGGCACTGGTCGATGGCGCTGCGACCGTCGCCGACCGTCAGCACGTCATGGCCGTCGCGTTCGAGGTAGGCCCGCACGAGACGGGCCTGCTTCGGATCATCCTCCGCGACCAGGATGCGCGTGCTCATGTGCACATTCTGCGACGCGATCGTGCGGAACTCATGAGGAGCCGGCCCAAGACCTGCGATCCCGCCCACCCGTGATGCATCGACATGAGTTCCTCACCGGTTTCGCACAAGCCCCTGCCTAGCCTCTTGCGCACCGGACGGTCCGGTATGCAGCGCCCGATGCCGTCATGCGTAAGACCGTACTCAAGACAGGGATGGGGACCACACGTGCAAACGTTGTTGGACGAGCAGCAGGGGATACGGCGACGTCGATCAGGTGTACTTCCGACCACCGGGTCGGCGCAGGCATACACGCCGGCTGTCTTCGCCACCGCGTTCCTGACACTGGCGACGCTGCTGGTGCTCCGCAACCGGGTGCTGTTCTCGGCAGTCGTCAACGAAGGCGGCGACTCGGGCGCCAACTCGATCCTGGTCCTGCGCGCCAAGGATTTCGACCAGCTCGTGGGCAACTACTCGCGGATCGGCTTCAACCACCCCGGTCCGGCCTTCCTGTACGTCCAGGCCTTCGGCGAGTGGCTCCTGCACGACCTGCTGCACCTCGTCCCGTCGCCGTGGAACGGCCAAGCCGTGGCGCTGCTGGTGCTCAACGCGGCGCTGCTGGCCGGTACGCTGGCAGTCCTCGCGGGCTGGCTGCGGTCATGGGCGGCGATCGGGCTGGCGGGCGCGGTACTGCTCGGTTACGCCGCCACCGTGCCCGATCCGGTCATCGCCGGCACCTGGATGCCGCTGCTGTACTTCCCGCCGTTCCTGCTCCTGCTCACGGCGGCCGCGTCGGTCGCGGCGGGCCGGACAGATGACGTGTGGGTACTCGGGGTGGCGGGCGGGCTGCTGATGCACGGGCACGCGGCGTTTCTGTTCTTCGTACCGGTGATCGCGGGCGCCGCCATAGCCGTGCTGATCCGCCACCGGCGGCGCGAGCCGGCCGGCGACGGGCTGTTTCGCGGGCACCGCCGCGCCTGGCTGCTGCTCGCGGGTGTACTCGCCGTCTTCGCGCTCCCGATCCTGGTCAACCTTGTCCTGCACTGGCCGGGCGAGTTCGGCAAGTACTTCGGCTACGGCTCGTCGGCACAGGCCGGCGGCCACTCCCCGTGGTCGGCTGCCTGGTACGTGGTGTGCTTCTGGCCGGGCGAGCATCCGGTGGTACGGCCGATCATGGCGGTGGGGCTGTGGACGGCGGCGGTCGTGCTGACCCGCCGGCTACCGGACGGCCCGAACCGCCGGTACCTGCGCACCGTGCTCGGCTTCGCCGGCCTCGCTACCGCGCTGTTCGCCGTCTACGCACAGTTCGGCATCGACCACCTGTCGGAGACCTACATCGGCTTCTTCTCGTACGCGCTACCGCTGCTCATCATCACGGTCGTGGTGCTGGCCGCAGTCGAGCTGCTTCGGTCCCAGGCGCCGCGCCTCGCCGCGCCGCGAGTCGTCGCAGCGGCCGCCGCGATCGCGCTCGTGGCCGGCCTGTTCGCAGCCGGCACATCAGCGAGGCTGGGAACGCCGCGCTACGACGACGTGCCTGCGGTGCCGGCCGCGATGGCCTCCCTCACCAGTAGCGCGGCCGGCCGGCCGGTGGTCCTCGAACTGCGCCGAGACCGTCAACTGCCCGATCCGACGCCGCTGCTCCTCGCCGGCAAGCGCAGCGCCACCCGCATCTGCATCCTGGACCCGTGGTGGACGTGGATCGTGACCAAAGAGCTGGTCTGTACTGCGGACGAGGTAGCGACCGGGCATCGGGTGCTGCTCAGCATGGCGGGCGACGTTCCGACCGGATCGGCCGTCATCGCTGATCTCGGCCGAACTGTGCTGTCGCTACCCGCCGAGTCCGCTCCCGCCGGCTGAAAGACCGTGTTTGCTACCAAAGCTCGACCGCGCGGACCGCCGCATGATCCAGGCCGCCGCGAGTCCGGTCAACACACCCGTGAGCGCGTACAGGGTGTCCGTGTCGGCACCGTTCACCGGGGGGCTTCCGGCAAGCTCGGTCATGATCGCGGGCACCGGCAGCATCATGCCGAGGAGCACCGTGAGCACGACGGCGAACGGGTAGCCCACCAACGCGGACAACAGCACGGCCGGGCAGCGCCACCAGGACTCCCGCCTGTCCCAGCCCACAGGCGCCGTCACCGTGAGCATCACCGCGCCGACGGCGCTCATCGGGCCGAACCGCGCGCCGGGTGCGACCTGTCGCAGGAGCACGACAGCGACGACGGCGACGACTGCCATGGCGATCGCCAGCACCGTCCGGGGCCGGCTCGGCGCCGCGGCGAGCATCGCGTACAGCCAGGCCACGGCAAGCAGGACGCCGGCACCGATCGCCGCCGGATCGAGGCTCGCCTCGGCGTCGGTCGGCGACTCGATCGCCGCGGCGAGCGGCATCGCCGCGGCAGCCACCGCCGCGGCCAGGACCGCCGCCCGGGCCGGGCCGGCAGCCCGTGCGGACGGCGCGGGGCCCGATCGGTTCAGCGCGAGCCAGCCGGCGGTCACCACCACGACGGCGCCGACAGCGAACGGGATCGTCGCGGTCACGTCGAGCCGGTCGCACACGAGGTCGGCCGCGACGGCCGCGGCGAACCCGGCGACCAGGCACCAGGCCCGGACACGACCGAGTCCGGCCGCCGAGGACCGTGCCGCCACGACGAAGGCGACAGCGATTGCGACGATCGCCATCCAGCGCAGGTCACGGGCCCAGTAGGTGTTGTTGCTCGCGACCTTTCCGCCGACCGGCTCGGTCAACGGCTGCAGCCTGGTCAGCCCGACCGCCCAGAACACCGCACCGGCCCACGCGATCATCAGGCCGAAGATCCGCGCCATCCACGGATGCTACATCGAGCACCGCCGACATTCTGCCCGCTTCCGCGCGAGGCCCGGCGGTGCGCTGGCCGGCGCAGCTGATCGATCAACCGGTTTGCAGGGCGTCCCGGACTTGCGGGCTCGGCGGCGAGGTGACGGCCGGCGGTCGTTCGCGCACCGCGTCCCAGGCCGCCTTGCCGCTGGCGAAGTAGTCCCGCACCGCCTTGCTGGCCAGCAGGGTGGCGGCGCAGCCGCCGCAGCGAGCGGTCACGCCGTCGGTGTCGATGCCCACCCGCCGGCACAGCGTCACCGCCCGGGACAGGTGGTAGGCCTGGGTGACCACCAGGGCCCGGGTGACGCCGTAGACGTCCCGCGCCCGCACGCACGTGTCGTAGGTGTCCAGGCCGTGCGGGTCGGCCACGATGCGGCGCGGATCGATGCCGAGGCCGGTCAGGTACGCGGTCATCACCGCCGGCTCGTCGCCGGACTCGCCGCCGCCGTCGCCGGATACCAGGATCACCCGGGCGCGGCCACTGTCCACCAGCGCGGCGGCGGTGTCCAGCCGGCCGGCCAGGCGTGGCGCGGGCGTACGCCGATCCGCCGCGACCTCGCCGCCGAGCACGATGACGACGTCCGCGGCCGGCGCATCCGCCTCGTCGTGCACATGGCCGCGCGCGGCGATCTGCGTCCACAGCCACGGCGCGCTGGCGAGCAGCAGCGCGACGGCCGCGCCGATCACCACCCGCCGGCGCCACCGGCGCACCGGTTTCGTCGTCTCCTGCGCGTCAGTCATGCGAAACACCCTATTCGCCGGGCTCAAAGACCCGGCATCCCCAACCAGCGCTGTCGTAGCTCAGGCGGAGAGCAGGCCGCCGTCGACGATCACGGACTGGCCCGTCAGGTAGGCCGAGCCCGGGCCGAGCAGGTACACGATGAGGGCGGCCACCTCCTCCGGGTCGCCCTGCCGGCCCAGCGGCACCCGCGCGACAATGCCGTTCAGGGCGGCCTCGGTGTCGGCCTGGGCGTTCCAGTACGGGTCGTTGAACGGGGTGTCGATCCACCCCGGACACACGCTGTTGACGCGAACTCCACGGCCCGCGAGCTCGACCGCCAATGATCGGGTCAGGCTGATGAGCGCGCCCTTGGACGCGGCGTAGGCGAACGTGCCGGGGCTGCCGCGGTGGGCCGCGGTCGAGCCCGTGAACACGATGCTTCCGCGGGTCTCCGCCAGCGCCGCCGCGGCCGCCTGGGCCAGCAGGTAGGGCGCCCGCACGTTCACCGCCATGGTCGCCTCCCACGCCTCGAACGCGAAGGTCTCCAGGGGAGCGACGACGTGCAGGCCGGCGGTCACGACGACGTGGTCGAGCCGGCCGAATGCCTCCAAGGTTGCGTCCACGGCGGCCTTCGGCGCGTGCCGGTCGGCCAGGTCGTGGTGCCCCACGACGATCCGCCCCGGGGCCTCCTGCGCCGCCACCTCCCCGGCCGCCGAGTCGTTGACGTCGGCCAGGTAGACGTCGGTACCGGCGGCGCGCAGGGCTCGCACGGTTGCCCGTCCGATGCCGGTGGCGCCGCCGGCGACCAGCGCGACGGTCACTCGCCCGCCACCGCGTACGCCCGGTAGTTGGCCGATCCCGGCCCGGCCGCACGGTTCTTCACCACCGCGGCCGCGCGGTAGACCGCCGAGCTCGGCGTGGCGTCACGGACGACGGCCGGGACGTCACCGCCCTTCGCGTCGCTGTTGGCCAGGGCGTCGAGGATCCGTGCGAGGAACTGGGGGAGGTCGTTGGGCAGTTGCGAGGTGATGAGGTTGCCGTCGACCACGACGGCCTGGTTGCGCCAGTCGCCACCGGCGTGAATCACGTCGTCCTTGATGACGGGGACCGACGTGACGGCCCGCCCCTTCACGATGTCCGCCGTCGCCAGCAGCCACCCCGCGTGGCAGATCGCCGCGACCGGGGCGGCCCGGTCGTTCAGGGCGCGGACGAACTCGACGAACCTCGGTTCCCGGCGCAGGTACTCGGGGGAGAAGCCGCCGGGCACGATCACCGCGTCGAAGTCGTCGGGCGACACATCCGCGATGCCGACCTCGGCCACCGCCGGGTAGCCCAGCTTGCTGGCGTACACCTCGCCCGCGCGGGAGCCCACGATCGTGACCCGCACACCGGCCTCACGCAGCCGCAGGACCGGGTACCACAGCTCCAGCTCCTGGTACAGGTTCTCGGCCAGGACAGCGACTCGCGCCTTCTGCAGTTCCATCCAGTCCTCCGTCAGACCGCAATCGACAGGATGCGTCGGGGGTTGTGAATCATGATCTGGTCGAGCTGTTCGTCGGTGACGCCCTTGGACTTCAGGCGCGGAACCCAGCTGGTGAACATGTAGTTGAGGTTGACCTTCTCGTTCTCCAGCTGCGGGTCGGACTCGGTGACCGTCGCCCGGGGGTTGAAGAACCACCGGTCGAACGAGAGGACGATGCGATCCAGGTAGCCGTCCTCGATGAGCTCGATGAGGGCATTGGCCATCGCCTCGTCCAGCTCTTCCGCGCTGCCGATGCGCCAGGGAATGCCGATGTGGTCCAGTTGGACGTTCGCGCCCATCTTGAGGACCTCGCGCATCATGTTGACCTGTGGCGGTACGAAGGCGTGGCCGATGATCACCTTGGAGAGGTCCATGCCGACCTCGTCGAGGATCTCGAGCTGCTCGCGTCCCGGGTTCGTGACCTCGAAGTCCATCGGGTCGATGTGGGTGTTGATGCCGCAGCCGGTCTCCATGGCCGCCTTGCCGGCCGCCCGGATCAGGCGGTCCTCGACCTCGTGGACGTGGCGGCCGTACGCGCCGACCGGGCTCGGCTTGGGGAAGACGCTCTCCTGACCGGTGGCGATCTTGATGGCGCCGGCCTTGTACGGCGTCTGCTGCCAGGCGAACACCATGCCCTCGGTGAGGTCGCGCACGAAGAACTCGGTGAGCTCCTCGATGGTCTGCCGGCGCCAGTAGTACGGCACGCCCATGCGTTCCGGGAAGAACCCGGTGATCGCCACGACGTTGATGCCGGTGCGCCTGGCGACGTCCACCATGAACTGCGGGTGGCGGCCGACCTCGGCCGGGGTCATGTCGATGAGGGTGTTGTACCCGTTGGGGATCATGCCGTCGACGATTTGACCGCTGACCCGCTCGACGGCGGCGGGGTGGTCGAACACGGTCCGGTGGTCCAGCTCGGCGCCGGGGTACCCGTAGAGCAGGTGCTCGTGGGTGAGGATGCGGCCCGACTCCTCGGCCGGGACGTCACCGAGCACGGTACGGAAGATCTGCATGAGGAACGCTCCTTCGACGTCGGCGAGCGGCGGCTCAGCCGGCCAGCTCGGTCCGCAGCCGGGTGAACAGGGAGGGAAGGGCATCGGCGTCCACCGCGACGCGGTCGGGATCGATGTCGAGGACGAGCTCCCGGACCAGGTGGGCACCGGAGCCGCTCGCGAAGATGGGCACCTCCGCGGTGCGCAACCGGCGCAGGAGAGACACCTGCTCGTCGCTGACCGCCGGGCGACCGGCCACCGTTCCCGGCACTACCAGTGCGTCCACGTCCTCGGACACGACCTCGTCCGGGACCGTGTCCCCGAGCACCGGGTAGCCCAGGTGGCTCTCACACGGACCGTCCCCCGGACCGACGACCTTGACCTCCGCCCCCTCCTCCCGGGCGCGCAGGACCGGGTACCAGAACTCGAGCTCCTGGTAGCCGTCGAAGGCGAAGACGACGATCGAACGGTTGGACAACGTCATGAGGAGTGACCTGGCCTCTCGAGAGAACTGGTCTAATACATGAACCAGTTGCAGTTTGCCACACGATTGATTGGCTGGGAAGGTCGTCAGGAGCCGGACCGAGCCGCTATGAAGCCGCGGTGAACCTGTCGAGTGCGTGCGACGCGGCCCCGAGCAGTGCCGCGTCCTCGTCGTCGCCCACGTGGTGCAGCTCCGTCCGGGCCCAGCGCGGCCGGGTGCGGTCCCAGTGCGTTCGCACCGCCCGGCCGAACCACGTGTCCGGGGCCAGGGTCGCGCCGGCCAGCACGATGCGCTGCGGATCATGCGTCGCGACGATCGTGCGCAGGCCGGCGGACAAGGCGACCGCGGACCGGTCGAGCACGTCGGCCGCCCGGCCGTCGCCGCTCTCGGCGGCGTCCTGCAGGTCTCCGGCGTGCAGGGCACGCCCGCTGTGTGCGCGCGCGGCGAGCAGGGGGCTCAGCCCGTCCTCCGCGAGTGCGTTCGCGGCTTCGGCCAGGTGCCGTCCGGAGACCAGCACCTCAAGGCAGCCGGTGCCGCCGCAGGGGCAGCGGGGGCCGTCGACATCGATCACCACGTGGCCGAAGTCGCCGGCTCCGCCGAGCCCGGAGTCCAGCGAGCCGTTCCTGATCACCGCTCCGCCGATGCCGGTACCCATGGTCAGGACGGCGGTCGTCCCGTGCGGCCAGCGCGCCGCCACGCCCAGCGCGGTGGCCTGAGCGTCATTGAGCAGATAGGCGGGCAGCGGCAGGTGCGGACGCAGCGCCGCCGCGACGTCGGTCCCGTCGGTGAAACCGAGGTTGAGGGCGCTACCGACGATGCCTTCCTGCACCACGCCCGCGAGGCCCACGCCCACCGCCGCCGGAGACCGGCCCAGATGCGCGGTGATGCTCAGGACCATCTCGGCGACGGTGAGGTACTGCTCGGTCAGGCTCGACGGCTTGGCGCGGCGGTCCTTGCGCACGATTCGGCCGCCCGATACGGCGGCCGC
This sequence comes from Dactylosporangium sp. AC04546, assembly GCF_022095675.1. GTDB lineage: Bacteria > Actinomycetota > Actinomycetes > Mycobacteriales > Micromonosporaceae > Dactylosporangium. The sequence goes on from NZ_JAHYSG010000001.1 coordinate 88,006, forward strand.
CCGGATCCAGGTCCCACCCCAGTCGACGGCGGCCACGAGGATGTCGTGACCGCCGTCGACCGCGAGGTCATTCAACGCAGCCCGGCCGGTACTCGCCGGCCACCGAGAAGAGGCACGAGGCGGGCTCGTGGCTCATGTTGTAGAACGAGTGCGGCGTGCCGGCCGGGATTCGCACACCGTCCCAGGCGTCCAGCTCGACCCACTTCTTCGTGCCGGTGAGCTCGACGTGCAGGTTGCCCGACTCCACGAAGATCACCTTGTCGGCGCCGTGGCTGTACACGTCGCTGCGCTGGCCGCCCAGGAACGACATCTTCCCGGCGGTGAGGTGCTCGGTACTGGCCAGGATGCCCACGAGGATCTCGCGGCCCCGGGTGAAGCCCTCCATGCGCCAGAGGATGTCGGCCTCCCGGATCATCCAGGTGGTCTGCTCGCGCGGCGTGTCGCGGGCCATCGGCCAGTTGCCGAGCAGCTCGTCCTGGCCCTGCTTCGGCGGGCCGTCGAGCGGAGGCTGGGCGCGGGCGTAGGCGCCGCCCGTTCCGGACTTGGGAGCCGGCTGGAAGAACTCGAGCATCCGCAGCTGCACGTTGCTGTGGTTCCACTGGTAGTGCCAGGTGTCCTTGCGGAAGAAGATGGCCTCACCGGGGTTGACCACGAAGACCTCGCCGGTGACCGGGTTGCTCTGGACCATACGCCCTTCGAGCACGTAGAAGAGCTCGTCCGCGCCGAACACGGTCGGGTGGGCGGGGGAGGAGATCGCGGAGCCGTTCGGCGGCATGCCGACGATGTTGAGGTTCATCGTCGCGTCGTCGGCGTAGAACCAGTCGCACAGCCGTCCGGTGGTCTCGTCACCCCACGTGCGCCGCTCGAGGTCTCGGTAGCGAAGGACCTGCGGCTCGCGGATGCTCTCGTCTGTCATGTCGCCCTCTCGTGACGCCAACTGGTCTGTATTGTGGACCAGTCTGGAGGACCGGGTCGTGCGTGTCAATCGAATCGGCCCTGCATGGTAAGGGTGCTGGCCTTGGTTAGCGTTCGGGTTTCTGTTGGTCGGCTTGGGTGCGGGCGCGGTGGATGGTTTGGGCGGCGTCGTGGCGGGGTGCGCGATGTTGGTTGGGACTGTCGGGTGGGCGTCCGGGGCCTGGCCGGATGGAGTTGGTGCCTACATTGGCCGGTTTGTCGTACCTATGTGCTAAACATGTCGGCATGCCCGCCGTCGTCACCCGGACGCGCCCCGAGTGGTGCACCGCACCGCCCGGATCGGCCTGCGCACCACGCGAGCCCAACGCGACCGCTGCTACGGGCTCCTGCGCTCCGCCGGCGACGCCAAACGCCGCAAGGCCGGCGACCTGACGGCCCGGTATCCACGGCGCCGCCGAAGCTTGGTCCCGGTCCGCTACTACCACGGCACCTTCACCCTCCAGCACCGCCGGCTCCGGTTGCCCACCGCCGCCGGCCGGGCACCGTGGTGGTTGCGCCTGGACCGGGCCGCGCCCTACCCGGCGGAGCAGATTCGGTCCGTGTCACTGCTCGCCGACGGCGGCCGCTTGTGGGTCGAGGTCACTGCCGAAGTCCCGGTCGCCACCTACGCCGACTGCCAGACCCCCGACCCCGCCCGGGTCGCCGGCGTCGACCTGGGTGTCATCCATCCCTATGCCGTCGCTGGCCCGGACGGTGCCGGGCTTTTGGTGTCGGGGCGGGCGATCCGCGCCGAACACCGCATGCACCTCGCCGACACCAAACAGCGGTGCCGGGCCACCGCGAAACGCGCCCCAGCACCGGGACAGCGTGGTTCGCGGCGGTGGCGCAAAACCCGCCGCCGCGCCCGGCTCATCGAAGGACGGCATCGCCGCCGGGTGCGGCAGGCCGGGCATGAGGCGGCGAAGGCGGTGGTCGCGTGGGCGGTGCGGCACCGGATCGGGACATTGACCGTCGGTGACACCCCCGCCGCCCACCACCAGCAACAAAAGTGGTGAGTGGCAGAGGGTCGGTTGGCCGGCTGCGGCCCGCCCCTCCACCCACCGTGTTGGGGAGTCGCTCGACCGCATCATGCGGCGAGGAACTATAACGTCACCAAGCCGGTGAACGTTGGCGGTCACAGCACTAGGATGCAGCGCACACGAACACACCGAGGAGTGGTAGCCGTGGTGAAGGCACTCGACCTCAAGGTCTCCCCGGCCCGGGTGGACGGCCGCAACAACGCGGTCGAGGCCTACCGTGCGCTCCAGGAGGCGCTGACCGTGGGGCAGTTCCCGGCCGGCACCCGGCTGCCCGGTGAGCGCACCCTGGCCGCCGAGCTCGGGGTCAGCCGGGCGACGCTGCGGCAGGTGCTCAGCGCCCTGGCCGATGCCGGACGGATCGTGCCGTCGCCGCAGCGCGGCTGGTTCGTCGCCGAGAACCGGCTCGTGCACGAGCCCAACCGGCTGCGCGGGCTCAGCGAGGTCGCGCGCGAGCGCGGCATGGAGGCGACGTCCCGGGTCATGCGGGCCACGGTTCGCCCGGCCACCCTCGCCGAGGCGGAGGTCCTGGGCATCGACACCTCCCAGCCGGTGGTCGACCTGCGCCGGGTCAGGTTCCTGGACGGCTCGCCGCTCAGCGTCGACCACTCGTGCCTCGATGCCGCCCGGGTGCCCGGCATCGAGGACGTCGACTTCACCGGCCAGTCGCTCTACGACGTGCTGCGCGACCGGTACGACATCGCGGCCAGCCGGTGCGACTACGAGCTCGCGGCGGAGGCGGTCAAGGCGCGCGAGGCCAAGCTGCTCGGCCTCGAGCCCGGCGATCCGGTGCTGGTCGGTTACCAGAAGACCTTCGACCAGCACGACCAGTGCTTCGACGTGGGCCGCCAGCTGTACCGCGGTGACGCTTACCGGTTCCAGGCGTCGCTGTTCCGCTTCTAACCCTTCATCGCGCCCGATGCCATTCCCTGCATCAGCCGCTTCTGTACGACGAGGAAGAAGATCACCACCGGGATCGTGAAGATCACGCTCGCCGCCATCACTCCGCCCCAGTCGGTGTAGTAGCTGGAGAAGTACTGCTGCAGTGCGACGGGGAGCGTTTCGATCTCGGGCCGCTGCATGTACGTCGCCGAGAACATGAGCTCGTTCCACGACGTGATGAACGCGTAGACGGAGCTCGCGGCCAGCCCCGGCCAGGCCAGCGGAAACACGATCGACCACACGGCGCGCAGCCGGCTCGCCCCGTCGACCAGCGCGGCCTCTTCGAGCTCGAACGGGATCTCCACGACGAACGAGCGCAGCATGAACGTGCACAGGCCCACGGTCAGGGCCAGGTGGCTCAGGGTCAGCCCCTGAAACGTGTTGAGCAGGCCGGCGTTGCGGAACAGTGTGAACAGCGGGATGACGAGGATGGTCTGCGGCAACAACTGCGTGACGAGGATGACGACCGTGAGGATGTGCCTGGTCCGCAGCCGGTAGCGGGCCAGGGCATAGCCCGCCAGCAGGGCGATCAGGCCGGTCAGCACCGTCGTCGCCACGGCGACGATGAGGGAGTTGCGGAACTGGGTGGGGATGTTGCCGTCGAGCAGGTGCGTGTACCGCTCCACGGTCGGCGACGTGACGATGAACCGCGGGGTGCGGGTGAACAGCTCGCTGTCGGGCTTGAACGACGTGACCAGCATCCAGAAGAACGGGAACAGGCTGCTCACCACGATCACGCCGACGAGCAGGAACAGCGCACCACGGCGCAACAGTGACGTCATCGAACGTCCTCTCGGTTCAGCCGGACGTACAGCACGCTCACCGCGGCCAGCATGAGGAACAGGACCACGGCCATGGCCGCGGCGGTGCCCTGATCGAGCTGGGCGAAGGCCTCGAGCCAGGTCAGCAGGGACAGCACCTCGGTCGAGTGGTCCGGGCCGCCAGGCGGCGTGGTCATCACCAGGAAGTGGTCGAAGGACTGATACGCCCAGATGGTCGAGATCGTGGTCATCACGACCAGCAGGGGGCGGATCATGGGCAACCGGATGCGTCGCAGGATCTGCCAGGCGCTGGCGCCGTCGACCCGGGCCGCCTCCACCACTTCACCGTGGGTGCCGCGCAGCCCGGCGAACAGGGAGACCGCCACGAAGGGAACCGAGTGCCAGACGACGGCGACCGTGATGGCCACCATGGCCGGTGTACCCGTGCTGAACCAGGAGTACCCGTTGAAGGAGTCGAGGCCGAACCAGTTGACCAGCAGCCAGTTGACCACGCCGTACTGGTCGTCGAACATCCACTTCCAGACGATGCCGGACGCGACCCGCGGCATGGCCCAGGGGAGCAGCACGATGACGCTGAGCACCTTGGCCGCGCGGGGTGCGGAGTCGAGGACCAGGGCGATCGCCAGGCTGAGCAGGATCGTGGTGACGACCACCGCGGCCGCGAACAGGGTCGTGCGCAGCAGCGCGGCGGTGTAATACGGGTCGGCGAAGATGTCGCGATAGTTCTTCAGCCCGACGAACGGTCCACTCTGCAGATACTCGCCGTCGTGGAACGACAGCCAGATCGTTCGCAGTACGGGATATCCGACCACGCCGGCGATCACCGCGAGCAGTGGCGCCAGAAAGGCCCACGGCAGGAATCGCTTCTCGAAGCCTTGTTGTCCGCGCACTAAGCGCCGCTCGCGCAGCGCCCTCGGGGTGGCCGAGGACGCTGCGCGACGGATCGTGGTCTTCACATTCTCAACCAATTGCCTGGTTCACCTGGTCCGCGAGTTCCTTCATGGCGGCGTCGGCGGTCTTCTTGCCGCTCATGATCGATTGCATGGCGTTCACGATGGAGTTGGCCCCCTCGACCTTCCCCCAACTGGCCACCGGGGGAATGGAGCGGGTGTGGTCGGCCTGGTCGGCGTACGCCTTGAACAGCGGGGCGGAGAAGGACCCGGTGGCCTTCTCCTGGGCCAGCGCATCGTTCGTCGCCGGGAGCAGACCCAGGTTCGAGGTGACCGGCACGAGGTTTTCCTTGCTCATCATGAACTTCACGAAGTCGTTCGCCACCGCCTTGTTGTTGCACTCGCGGAACACGGCGAGGTTGCTGCCGCCGGCGAACGTGTCGTTGTTCCCGCCCGGCCCCTTGGGCAGGACGGCCGTGGCCAGCTTGCTCTCCAGACCGGGGTTCTGCTTGAGGATGGTCCGCAGGTCCCACGACCCGCCGACCATCATCGCCGTCTGGCCCAGGCCCATGGACTTGTCGACGTCGGCGGCGGTCCAGGCCGAGGCGCCGGCGGGCGACAGTTTGTCCTTGGTCAGCAGGTCGGAGTAGAACTGGAACGCCTGGACGGACTGCGTCGAGCCGGCCTCGGAGACCCACTTGTCGCCGCTCTGCTTGGCGATCTCGCCGCCCCAGTTCCAGATCAGCGGCAGGTAGTACCAGTGCGCGCCGCCGATGATGCCGAACCCGTTGACGCCCGGGTTCTTCGCCTGGATGGCCAGGGCGGCCTCGCGCAGCTCGTCCCAGGTGGCGGGGGCCGCGGTCTTGCCGATCCCCTCCAGCATGTCCTTGCGGTAGATCAGGGCGCGGACACCGGTGTCGTAGGGAACGGCGTACGACTTGCCCTTGAAGATGGTCGACTCGATCATGCCGGGCACGTAGGTGCCCTGCAGCGTCTTGGGGTCGTCGGCGTATACGTCGAGGGCATTGAGTGCCGCGAATTCGGGAGTCCAGGTGTTGCCGATGAGCGCGACACAGGGAACGCTGCCGCCGGCGATCGAGGTGAGGTACGTCTGGTGTGCGTCCTTACCGAGGAACCGGAGGTTCACCTTGGTCCCCGGGTGTGCGGCGGCGTAGTCGTCCGCCAGCTTCTGCATGATCGGCTGTTGGGCGTCCCCGATGGGGTCACCCATCCAGAAGTCGATGGTTCCCTTGATCTCGCCCGAGCTGTTCGCGCCCGAGTCGCTGGCCCCACCACAGGCCGCGAGGGCGAGGGCCCCCGCCAGCCCGATGGCCACGGCGACACGGCCGCGCCATAAGTTCCTTGCACGCATCGCTGCTCTCCTCTGCTGGGGGACCGAAGACCTACCAAGCGCGGGGTACGCGGTGCCTCCGGACCTGTCAACCTGCCCGGCTGTCTGACAGCCCTATAGGTTGTCCCTCAGGGTGCACCGTGGTCGGGTGGATCGCAAGGGCCTCCGCTCTGTTCGTTACGAAGTTTCCTTGCGCCCGGGTCCCGCAGTTTGGTACACACGCGGGAGTGATCGGTCTCGGATTGCCGCTGGTCAGGAGGGTAGCGGCCGGTCGCGAAGCGGCTTCGAAGTCTGAAGTTGTAGTAACACGACTCAGTATCTTGACCTTGTGCTAGCAGGTCAAGGATGGTTTGGTCGTAGGCATGTTCCTGCGGTTCACGTCACGGACCAACGCCGACGGCGCGGTGGTGCGCTACGTCGCCCTGGCCCACAACCGGCGGGTGGACGGGCGGGTCAAGCCGGACGTGCTGATGAGCCTGGGCCGGGTCGACCAGGTTGACGTGGCCGGGCTGCGGCGACTGGCCGCGTCGATCAACCGGCACTTCGGCGGCGGCGACGAGCTGACCGGCGCCGCGCCGCCGGAGGTCGTCGACGTCCGGACCGTCGGGACCACCTGGCTGCTCGACGGGCTGTGGCACCGCCTCGACGTGGGCGCGGCGATACGCGCGGCAACCGGCGCGCGGCGGTTCACCGCCAACCTGGAACGGGTGTTGTTCGCGCTGGTCGCCCACCGGGCGGTGGCCCCGACGAGCGGGCTGTCGGCCGCCGAATGGGTGCGCGAGGAGACCGCCGTGCCCGGACTATCCACGATGGACGATGAGCACACCGGCCGGGTGATGGATCTGCTCGAGGACGCGGACACGCAGGCGCGGGTGCAGGAGTCGTTGTTGCTCGCCGTGGCCGACCGGCTCGACCTGTTGTTCTTCAACACCATCGAGTTCGAATGCGACGACGGGGAGCAGGTCGTCATCGGCCTGGCCGTGACCAAGCAAGGCATCCCGGTCCGCTGCTGGCGCTGGGCGGGTGGCGCCGGAGACGACTCCGTCCCGGCCGAGGTCCGCGACGCCCTGCTGGACCGGCATCCGGGCCGGGTCATCACCGTGGTCGAGCGCGGCTTCTCCGGCGCGGACGACCTGGCCGGCCTGCGCCGCGCCGGCGGACACTACATCGCCGGGATGCGCATGCGCGACGGCAACCACCTCGTCGAGGCGGTATTAACCCGCCCGGGCCGCTACCGGCACGTCCGCGACAATCTGCGCGTCCGGGAGGTCCGCCTCGACGGTCAGGACGCCCGGTTCGTCGTCTGCCACGACCCGGACCAGGCGCGGCGTGACAGCCGGCAGCGCGACGAGGCAATCGGCCACGTCCAAGCCGAACTGGCCCGGATCGCCGACCAGTGCGCCCGAGACGAGGCCGCCCGCGAGCGGGCCGAGTGCGCGCTCCGCGACCACCCCACCCTCGGCCGCTGGCTGATCCGGCCGCCCGACGGACGCCTGAAGGTGAACCCGGCGAAGGTCAAGGCCGAGGCCAGGCTTGACGGCAAGTACCTCATCGCCACCTCCGACCCGCACATCAGCGCCGAAGACGTCGCCCTGGGCTTCCGGTACCTCCTGGAAGCTCGTGACCTCAAGGCACAGCTGCTGCCCGGACCGGCCGCCCACCGCTCGGGACACCGCATCCGCGCGCACGTGCCGATCTGGTGGCTGGCCCTGCTGCTGACCCGCGTCGCCGAGTACTCGAGCGGTCACACCTGGCGAACCATCAACCGGCAGCTCGGGCGGGTGGCCCAGGTGACCCTCGCCGGTCCGGCCGGCACCGTCACGCAGACCACGCCGCTGAGCCCCGAGCAGACGGCCATCTACCAGGCGCTGTCCATCCAGCCGCCGGCCCGGGTCACCGCGTCCGCCCCCGGTCGCCGAGGAGCTCGCGGGCGTTCTCGCTGAGCACGGCCGACCGGTGCGTGTCGCCGAGGTACTCGCTCAAGAGGGCGAAACGCCCGGCCACCTCGTCGAGCGACGAGAACGGGAAGTCCGTGCCGAGCACGACCCGCGAGTCGTCGATGAAGGACAGCAGAGCGCCGAGGTCGGCCGCGGTGTGGGACAGGGCGGTGTCATAGCGGAACGCCGCCAGCGCGCGCAGAACGCCTTGCGGAGCGACGGCCGCGAGCTCCGGCATGCCTTCGGCCAGCACCATGCGCGGAGCGACGGCCGGCATCGCGCCGCCGCAGTGCGAGAAGACCCACCGGATTCGCGGAAATCGGCGGGGCACATCGGTGAGGAGCAGGTTCGTGATGAGGCGCGTGGAGTCGAAGAGATACTCCAGGACCGACGGCCGGATGGGGATCTCGCCCTCGGGCCACCACGCGGGCAGCACCGGGTGCACGTGGACGAGCGCACCGCGGTCGTTCAGGGTTTCCAGCAGGCCGTCGAACTTGGGATGGCCGACATACGACCCGGCGTAGCTGGTGAGCAGGCCGACGCCGACGAACTCCGGCCGGTCGAACACCCGCTCGACCTCGGTGAGCGCGGCCTCGACCGAGGGCAGCGGCAGGCAGGCAACCGCCGCGAAGCGCCCGTCGCCGTCGCGGACCACTTCGGTCAGCTCGTCGTTGGTGTCCCGGCACAGGGCCGTGGTGAATGTCTGGTCGCCGAAATAGAACCCGGGTGAGGCGACGGACAGCACGGCCAGGTCGATGCCCAACCGATCCATCATCCGGACCGAGTCCGCCGGCTCCCACACCGGGAACGGGGCGCCCGGCTGAGCCTGGATTCCCAGCGCCGTCAACCGGCTGACATAGGACGCCAGGGGCGCGTGGTGGTGAAAGTCGACGATGGTCATGACACCAGCTCTCGGACGGCGCGAATGGTTCGCAAGAGATCTTCGGGCCCGCCCGCCTCGTGGCCGTTGAACTGCCACACGGTCATCTCCTTGGGCCCGGCATAAGCATTGTATGCGGCAAAAACGGTGGAAGGCGGGCTCACGACGTCGTGCAGGGCGACGCAGAACCGGCCGGGACAGGCGGCTCGCCGGGCGAAGGACACGGCGTCGAAATAGGCCAGCGTCTCGAAGGCGCGCTCCGCCGAACCGCGGTGGGCGGCCAGCCATTTGACGATTTCCCCATGAGGACTGTGGTCCGTCACCTGTACCGCGCGCCGGAAGGCGGACAGGAACGGCACATGCGGCATCGCCAGCCGGACATCGTCACGCAGGCCGGCGGCAACGAGCGCCAGGGCACCACCCTGGCTGCGTCCCGTCACCGCGATCCGGTCGCGCGCCACGGCCTCGTGGGCCGCCACGGCATCGACGAACCGGTACGCGTCGGTGAACAGGCGGCGGTAGTAGTACCGCTCGGGATCGAGGATGTCCCGGGTCATGAACCCGGGCGCGGACGGGCCAGCGCCATGCGGGTCCGCGGTGTGGCCGGCCCGCACGGAGCTGCCCTGGCCGCGGGAGTCCATGACGGCGTGCGCGAAGCCCGCACTGGCGTAGGCGAGCGACTCGACCGGGTGTCCGCGACCGCTGCCGTAGCCCAGGTACTCCACCACGAGCGGCAGGGGACCGGTTCGCTCGTGCGGCAGCAGCAGCCACCCCCGTACCTCGTCCCCGGCATATCCGCCGAAGGTGACGTCGTACACGTCAACGGTCCGAACCAGGGCGTCCACCCGCTCAAACCGCGGATCGAGGGGATGAGCGCCCTGTTCGTGCAGCGTTCGGCTCCAGAAGGCGTCGAAGTCCCCGGGCTCGGGGTGCGGGTAGTCGTACCGCACCAGTTGATCGAGGGGAAGGTCTACCTGCATTGAGTGACTCCTGTCCGACAGCCCGACAGGAGTCTAAGCAATCGCGCCCTCGCCGGGGAAGGACAACTTGTCATGCAACCTGATAGCCTGCTAGGCGGGCGAAGCCAGGAGGTACAAGTGGAAGGTGCGGGCATGGCGCGGACAGTCGCCTCCGGGTACGACATCGTGACCGTCACGGGCAACCCCGAAGAGCGGGGATACCAGTACGGCCGCGCTGCGAAGACCCGGATCGAGCACGCGTTGCGGACCTATGCCGACGTGTTCATGCACTACGCGTCGTGGGACTGGGCAACCGTGCGGCGACATGGGCTCCGGTTCGCCGGTCCCATCGAGGACTTCTCGCCGGCGTCCGCGCGGGAGATCCGGGCGATCGCCAGCGGGGCCGGCGTCGAGGTGGCCGACATCCTGGCCCTGAACACCCGCAGCGAGATCATGTTCGCCGCTCCGGGACGGGCCCGGGCTGTGGCATCCACCGAGTGCACGTCGTTCGCGCTGACCCCCGAGCGCACGACCTCCGGTACCGCGCTGATGGGCCAGAACTGGGACTGGATCGAGGGGGCCCGGGAAACCGCGATCGTGCTCCAGGTGCTCCGGGACGACGGCCCGGACTTCGTCACGGTGGTCGAGGCCGGGATGCTGGCGAAGGTCGGGATCAACTCGAGCGGGGTCGGCCTGTGCACCAACACCCTCATCTCGGACGGGGACGAGGGCCGGTTCGGCGTTCCTTACCACGTGCTGCTGCGATCGGTGCTCGACAGCGACAGCGGTGCGGAGGCCGCCCGGCGGATCCAATCCACATCACGGGCGAACTCCGCAAACTATCTCATCGCCGACGCGGGCGGGTTCTGCGCGGACGTGGAGACCGGACCGGGCGACGGCCCGTGTGGCGTGATCACTCCCGTCGGCGGTGTGGTCACGCACGCCAACCACTTCCTGGTCGACGGTCTCACGGGGGTGGACCGCTATCTCGAGCGCAAGGCGCACACGCGCAACCGCCTGCACCACCTGACCGCGCGCGTGGAGCAACACGACACGCACACGATCGAGAGCCTGCAGGAGGCGCTGGCCGACCACGAGGACGCGCCGTACAGCGTGTGCCAGCACCCGGACGCGGCCCAGCCCGTGGCCGAGCGCACCTGCACCATCGCGGGGATCGTGATGGATCTTTCGGCTCGCTCGCTGGTGTACGCCGCCGGCAGCCCGTGCGAGTCGACCTGGTCAGCGCCGGTGCGCATCGATGCCTAGTTCTGACCGACCAGCTGCCCGACAGGCTGTTAACCTGGCAGCCGTGAAGGTGATCCCCGTCGCGCAGCGCACCGCCGCGGAACACGTGCGATCGCAACTCGTCGAGCTCATCGAGTCGGGTGAGTTCGCGGTGGGTCAGCGGCTGCCCTCCGAGGCCGAGCTGTCCAAGTCGTTCGCGGTCAGCCGTTCGGTGATCCGTGAGGCGCTGCACAGCGTGAACGCGCTCGGTCTCACCCGTTCGTATGCCGGCAAGGGCACCTTCGTCGACGCGCAGTTCGCGCCGTCCCAACTGCTGACCGGCAAGTATCTCCCGCGCGACCTGCACGAGGTCCGCCGGACGCTGGAGGTGCCCTTGGCCGCCCTGGCGGCCGAGCGCCGTTCGCGGGCGGACCTCAAGACGATGACCGCGCTGCTCGTGCGGTTCCGTGAGGAGCAGGACCCCTCCATCCGGGTCGGCATCGATGCCGACTTCCACGTGGCCATCGCCACCGCGACCGCCAACCCGCTGTTCCCCCGGCTGGTCTCGGAGCTCCGCTCGGTCCTGCAGGAGCAGGCCATAGCCGCGGCCGCCGTGCCGGGCCGGGCGACCCAGGCGGCCGACGAGCACGACGCCATCCTCGCCGCCATCTCGGAGCGCGACGCCAATGCGGCGGCCAATGCGATGAAGCTGCACCTGGCCGCCGTGGAGGACACCGTGACGGCGCCCCGACGCCGGAAATAGCAGCGCGCTCAGTGCCCGCCGTGGACAACGTGCCCCACGCCGACCGGGCCGACGTCCGGGAGACCGACGACAGCTCCACGCTGATCCTGTCCGCGAACGGGTTGCACGTCGTGATGATCCGTCTGCGCTACGGCGGCACCCGGGGCGAGGTGGACGAAGTGATCAACAGCGCCGGTGAGGTGGCGACCGGGGCGGTGGGCGCCTGGACGCTCATCGGGCAGATGTTGTCGTTGGAGCTGGACCGTCGGGCAGCGGCCAAGCTGGGGTTTCCGCGTGACTACTGGGTACGCCTCGACCTGCCGGCCGAGGGGATCTCCCTGGTCCGGGCCAGCCTGCTGGAGATCCTGTACACGGCTTGCTTCGTCGTGGACACGCCCGAGGGCCGCGTCACCAGCTGAGCGGCGGCTTACGGCGCGAGCATGGCACTGTCCATATCGGACAGCAGTCCCCAATCGGAGGCTCGCGATCGTCTATGTGTGCTGGCTGTACCGTAAGGGCCAGGGTTCGTGTCGCAGACCTCGAATGGCAGGGACGGCTCAGTGCACACAACGGAACGGACAGAAGCTCGCTTCGAGGATGCGGGCAACATTCTCGTGGCGCCGTCGACGTTGGAAGATGACGGCCTGCTCAAAGAGTTTTTCGGGTCCGTAGTTACTCCGGACGAACTTTCTTCTGGTTCGGCCGACATCGCCAAGAAAACTGTCTACCTGTGCGGCGACATATCCAGGATCGGCGGCGACAGTCTCAATGCCGCCGCACGGGTCTTCGTTGTCCGGGAGTTCGCGTACAACTACGACGAAGGCGACGACAGGCCATGGAAGCTCGTAGCTTCCGGCCAGGTTCCCGTCAGCGTCCACGGTGCCGGCGTGTACTACCGGCGCTTTTTCGGCTCCGACTCCGATCACTTCAACCGGATCTGTGCGGAGCATGCGTTCCAGTCACTCACGGAGTCCACCAAGCCTGGGGTGGCCCATCGCACCGGAATCTATCTGACCCCGGTCGCGCGGGACGGTGACGAACTCCATTTCCGCCTGCTCCGGTGCTCGACGAACCTCTCGGGGCCGACCGAGAACTTTCGCGCGACCGACGCGCGCATCGTCGATGCCCTGAACCACGAGGCCGGCTTCATATTCCGGAACCAGGCGTCACTCAACCACGTCCTCGCACAGGTCTACCACAACACCCCCGCCGTTGCCGATCGCAAGCAGTCCAAAGCCAAGATCTCGGCGCACGCCGACAAGACCAAGGACATGCCCGTTGACGGCATCATGGCCTTCTGCACCTTCTATGACCAACTCGACAAGTTGCGTCCCATGGCCGAAGACACCTTCGACTACGGTTTGAAAGGCATCAGCGGGCTGACGAAGCTCCAATTCCGTCGCAAAGGGCCGGTCGAAGAACGTGCAGGGTGCATACTCCCGCAGCAGTTCACCGTGACCCTGTATCCCAACTCCGTGTTCTTCATGCCGCTGTCCACCAACCGGATGTACACGCACGAGGTCCGGCCCTCGACGCTGGACGCCGAGTCGCTCCCGACCCGCTTGGGATATGTGGTTCGCTGTTCGGGCACCGAAGCCGTTCACCGCGATGGCCACACATTCCTCAAGACGGGTGGCGGTCTGGTGAAGCTGGAACCGCCCACAGTCGAGGGCACGAACGAGCTGCGCAAGTTGTACGCCGAGGAGAACGCGACCCAAGACTTCATTGACTATGGCAACAGGTTTCTCTTCAGCATGAACACGGGAGATTATCTTGCCCCGCGACTCTAGGCCGCTGGATGAGATCCGCCCGTACGCCTTGCTCGCCGACGGGAATCTCTTCGAGGAGCTGTTCGCGTCGGTCCGGTTTGAGGATGCGGGAAAGGGTAGAGCAGGGGCTGTACTGATCAAGGCTGATGAGGCGGGCAATATACCTCTCGTGCGTACCACCACCCGATACAGCACCCCAGCGCAGCGTTTCCGGGTGGTGCACGAGTGGCTGGCGCAACAGATCGAGAACCTTGCGGCGCTTCCTGAAGGCTTCAACAACGCTCTTGTCGAAAGCTACACGAACGCTTACACGACCATGGGCAGTCATTCCGACCAGGCCCTCGATCTGGTGGATGACTCGTTCATCGCTGTCTTCTCCTGCTATCGGCATCCCGAGGTGAACCCGCCACGGAAGCTGATCGTCGAGCCGAAGGAGTCCGGCGGTGAAGCTTTCGAGATCCCCTTGACTCACAACAGCGTCGTCGTGTTCTCCGTCGAGACAAATCGGCGATTCAGGCACAAGATCGTATTGGACACCTCCGCCCAGACGGCCGAAAACCAATGGCTGGGCGTCACCTTTCGAACGTCAAAGACGCTCGTGCGGTTTCGCGACGGACATCCGTACCTCCCGGGCGGTGAGCGCCTGACGTTGGCCGACGACGATCAGCGGCGCGAGTTCTACCAACTGCGGCGCCGCGAGAACAACGAAGTGGACTTCACCTACCCCCAGATGACGTACACCGTCAGCGAGAGCGACCTGATGCCGCCCGAACCAGGCGAGTCCGTCGCGGCGTGTTTTCGCTGCTCAGCTGGCGGGCGCGCTCGAAATGTAGGCCGCGGCGACACCTTGGGTTGAGCTTCTGGAGCTGACCGGACGAAGAACATCCAGCAAATTCTCAGGTAACACCGATACCGTCAGCGCCCTCAGGTCAGCTTTGTGCACCGGGAGGCGACGATGTCGGACCACGCCGCGACGGAACTGACGACCACGCTGGAGGACGACCGGTCACCAGTCGCCCGGCTGCGGCAGGCCGAGCTGCGAATCGCATACCTGGAGGGCCAGATCGACACCCTGCGGGAACAGGTCGCGGCGCTGGAGTCCGCCGATGAGCACCGCCGGGCCGAGCTGACCAACGCGCATGCCGAGGCGGCCGAGGCGCAGGCCGCCGGGCGTGAGGCGCAGGCCCGCGCCGAGGAGCGCCGGCACCTCGTGGACGAACTGCGGGCCCAGCTCGACGAGGCCCGCGCCGCGGCCGCGGAGCCCGACGACGAGGGCGGCAAGGGCTTCGGCTGGCGGTCGCGACGCCGAGAGGCCCGCAAACCGTCGCGCTGACGTCGCGCGCTCATATCAGGTGCCCGCCGATCTCTCCGTGCCCTAGCCGGACCACCGCGCCTCCGTCAGCCTCCCGCCGCCAGGCCACAGCGGCGGGCGACGTCGACCGCGTCGCGCAGGTCGCCGCGGCGGGCCAGCGCCATCGCGGCACGGCCGGCCGCCAGGCTCGCGCTCTGGGCGTCCGGCGCCGCGTCGAGCATGGCGCCGAGCAGGTCCAGGTCGCCGGTCCGCTCGGCGAAGCGGGCCACGGCGACGACCACGCGGTCATGGTGTTCACTGGCGGCGGCCACGGCGGCGGCCGGTACCGCCGCGAGGGCATCGGCGTCGAGCACCGGCAGCACCGCCTCGACGCTCCAGCGGCCTTCCGCGAACACGCCGGTCAGCAGGCCGGCGAACAGGTCGCGGTCCCGGGCCGGCAGGCCGGTGCGGACGGCGAGCCTGGCCAGCAGCCGGCTCAGCTGCGGCCCGGGCCGGCCGCCGGCCGCCTCCGCGAACAGCCGGTCGGCCGCGGTACGGTCGCCGGCGTCGACGAGCGCGGCGGCGAGGCCGGCGTCGGCCAGCTGCCACCACCGCAGGACGCGCAGGCGGGCCCGCAGCCGCGGCACACGCACCTCGACGATCTCGGCACGCAGCGGCTCGTCGGCCAGGGCGTGCGCGAGCGGTACCGCGTCGACGACGACCGAGGCCAGTTCCTGCGGGATGACGCGGTCGCCGGCCAGCACGTCCAGCACGGCGCGGAGCCGCTCCGAGGTGGCCTCCGTGCGCCTGCCGTCGAGCCACCGCAGCACCTCGCGGGCGAGCGGGGCCGGCCCGTAGCCGGAGATGCGGCAGTCCCGCATACGGCCCAGGACGGCGAGGGCGTCGTCGATCCGGTCCAGCGCCAGGAACAGCCGGGCGAGCCGGTGCTGGTACACCATCTGGTCGTCACGCTCGCGGCTGCGCTTCGGGCACTTGCGGAACGCGGCCACGAGCGCCTTGGCCCGCGCCGCCGGCAGGCCGGGCGTCGCCAGCGCCAGCAGCGAGCGCTGCTGCTCAGTCGGGCCGAGCCGGGTCGCGAGCGCGAGCGCGTCGTCGAACCGGTCCGCCCGGGCGAACGCGACGACCAGCCGCTCCCCGTCGACATCCTCGACGGCGCCGCAGCGCTGGTCGGTCTCGGCGAGGCCGAGCGGCCCCAGCAGCGCGGCCGCCGCGGCGAGACGGGGCCGGTCGTTCTCGTCGAGCAGTGCGGCCCAGCCATCGAGGAGTTCGGGCGTTCCGGCGTGCGCCTCGGCCAACGCCGCGAACGCCGCCGAGATCCGCGCGGCCCGCAGGTGCGCCGACAGGTGCTCGCCGGGCCGCACCCTCAGTACCGTCCGGAGCAGCGCCTCCTCCGCGTCCGCGTGGCCGGCCACGAGCCGCGCCAGGGTCCCGGCGACCGCGTACTCAGGGGTGTTGCGCCCGCTGACGAACGGCCGGTACGGGTGGTCGCCGCCGAGCGCGGCCGTCGCGAACTGCACGGCACGCTCGCCGGTGAGGATGCGGGGCGCCGCCGTGGCGAACGACTCCGGCAGCCAGCCGTCGAGGAGGGCCGTGAGCTCCTCGGCCGCGCCATCGTGGTCGCCGCCATCGAATCGGGCCACCGCCCAGGCGACCCGCTCGGCCCGGTCGACCGTGTGCTCGGGTGGCGGCGGACCGAATCGGGCGAGGACGTCCCGGGCGCGGTCGGCGATGGTGATCGTTTCGGCTGCCACGCGCCGACTCTACGTGGGCGTCAGCTGCCGATCGCACACAGCGTCGACACGGACGACGTGCGCGCAAAAGATCGCATCTGACGTCTGTCATGCGCGGGTCCTGACACCGTGCACTACCCGGGCACCGTCCCGTCCCGTCACAGTGCGTCTATCACCGTTGTACGCCAGGGAGATGACCGTGACCGACATCGTGACGATCCGTGGACTGGAACACAGCTACGGGCAGATACACGCGCTGCGTGGTGTCGACCTCAGCGTCGGCGCCGGCGAGTGCGTCGCGCTGCTCGGCCCCAACGGCGCGGGCAAGACGACGCTCGTCAGCGCGCTGACAGGCGCGCTCGCACCTGCCGCCGGCACCGTTCGAATCACCGGCAACGACCCCCGGCGGCCGGCCACGCGCCGACGCCTGGGTGTCGTGCACCAGCACGCCGGGTTCCCGCGCACGCTGAAGGTCCGCGAGCTGGTCGCGGGGTGGGCGGTCCGTGCAGGCCGATCCGCCTCCGGCGCCGATGCGGTGCTGGCCGAGGTGGGACTGCTCGACCTGACGAAGCGCCGGGTCAACGAGCTGTCCGGCGGCCAGCAGCAACGGCTCCAGCTGGCGATGGCGCTGGCGGTCGACCCGACGCTGCTCGTCCTCGACGAGCCGACGGTCGGGCTCGACATCGAGGCCCGGCGTCGCTTCTGGGTCACGCTCGCCGCGCGGCGGGACCGCGGTACCGCCGTGCTGCTCACCACCCATCAGATCGAGGAGGCGGCCGCGGTCGCCGACCGCGTCGTGGTGCTGCACCAGGGGACCGTGATCGCCAGTGGCAGCCCGGCGGACCTGACCGCGCAGCTGCCCGACCGCACCGTCACGGCGCGGACGGCACTGCGCGCCAGCGAGCTGCGCGCGTTGCCGGACGTGCTCGACGTCGTGGTCGCCGATGGCCGGATGCGCGCCGTGAGCGCCCGGCCCGAAGCTACTGTCCGCGCGCTGCTCGCCGCCGACCCGACGCTGGACGACCTGCGGGTCGAGGGCGCCTCGCTCGAGCAGGCCATTGTGTCCATGACCGCCCAGGAATCAAGGAAGGTAGCCGCATGAACGCTTCAATCCTCGCCGTCGAGATCCGCGACGAGTTGTACGCCATCATCCGTGACCCCATTGCGGCGCTCTTCTCCATCGCGATGCCGGTCGGCATGTTCGCGGTGTTCGCCACGCTGTTCGGGGCCGAGGGTGACGGGCCGGTGTCCGGCGCGACGCTCATGCTCGCGACGTTCGGCGCCTTCGGCGTGATCTCCGTCGCGCTGACGCCGGGCATCGGCATCGCTGAGGATCGTGAGCGGGGCTGGCTGCGGGTCAAGCGGGTCTCGCCGGTACCCGTGCGGACGACCCTGGCCGCCAAGGTCGTCGCCAGCCTTCCGGTCGCGTTCGGTGTCTACACCGCGATGAGCCTGACCGCCTTCGCGATGGGACGGTTCGACACCGACATCGTTACGTGGCTGCAGATCGCTGGGCTGCTCCTGCTCGGGTCGCTGCCGTTCGCACTGCTGAGCATGGCCGTCGGGTTCGTCGCCCGCGGACGCTCGGCCCCGGCCATCATCAACGCGGTGTTCCTCCCGATGGCGATCGCCGGCGGACTGTGGATGCCGCTGGAGGTCCTCCCAGCGTTCGTACGGGACCTGGCCGTGTGGCTGCCGACCTACCACATGTCCCAGCTCGGACTCGGGCTGCTGGTCGGCGACCCGATCATCGACAATATCGCGACACTGCTCGCCGCGACCGGGGTTACGGCATCGCTGGCAGCGATCGCGTACCGTTCGATGCGGGTGTGAGTAGAGGGCTGGTATGACCACCGAGCAGCCGCGTGACACCGCGTCAGCCGACCACACCGGTCGGCTGACGGCCGATGGTCTGCGCCGCGGTATCAGCCGCTGGTGGTACGTCGTGTTCCTGAGCTCGCTGGTGTTCGAGCCGATGTCCGCGTCGGTCGCGGCCCGGACAGGGGTCGCGGACGGTCCCGACGCCGGCGACTGGGTGCTGGCCATCGCGCTCATCGCTGTGGGCGCGGTCCTCGTCGTCGTCGCGGGGCTGGGCGCGGCCCGTACCACCATGGTCGCCGCGGTGTTGTTGACGTTGCTCGGCGTCGCAACGGTCTGGTTCAACACCGCCGCGACGGTGTTCATGGTCTATGCCGCCGGGTTCGTCGCCGGAGCCGCGTCGCGCAGGACGGCGCGCCGCTGGTTCGTCGGGTTGACGGTGCTCCTGCTGCTGCTCGCGTCGGCGTCGCCGATCCCGATACCGTTCCGGCTCGCCGCGTTCGCGGCGCCGATCGTGCTGGTGTGGCTCATGGGCAACTCGGTGATGACCGATGTCGACAGCCAGCGCGAATCAGCTCGCCTGCGCGTCGACAACGTCCGGATCGAGCGGCTGGCCACCCTGGGCGAGCGCGAGCGGATCGCCCGTGACCTGCACGACCTGCTCGGCCACACGCTCACTGGCATCGTCGTGCGTGCTCAGCTGATCCGGAAGGTCGCAGCGTCCGACCCGGCGCGCGTGGCCGCCGAGGCGACCGACGTCGAGCAGCTCGCCCGCGATGCGCTGACCGAGGTCCGCGCAGCCGTCAGCGGGTGGCGCCACCACGCGCTGGACACCGAGATCGACTTCGCGCGTGATGTGTTGACCGCGGCGGGCGTTGAACTGTTCGTGCACACCGACACCAACGTCTCGATGTCACCCGCGGTCGAGGCCGCGGTCGCGCTTGCCGTGCGGGAGGCCGTCACGAACGTCGTGCGCCACGCCGACGCGCGCGTGTGCAGGATCGGGATCATCACGGTCGGCGACGAGGTGCGCCTGACCGTCGCCGACGACGGACGCGGTACCGGCGCACCCGACGGGTCGGGGTTGTCGGGCATGCGTGAGCGCATCTCCGCGCTCGGTGGGCACGTCGACCGTCGCATGGACGGCGGCACCACGCTTACGATCAGGGTGCCCGCGCAGGGCGTGGCGGCATGACCTCAAGTAGCGAAGCGGTAGGTCAGTGACATGACGATCCGTACCGTGCTGGCCGAGGACCAGGGCATGGTGCTCGGGGCGTTCGCGTCCCTGCTCGCCCTCGAACCCGACATCGAGGTTGTGGCGACCGCGGCAAACGGCGACGAGGCGCTTGCCGCGGCGATGGAGTACCAGCCCGACGTGCTGCTGACCGACATCGAGATGCCGGGCCGCACCGGCCTCGACGTGGCCGCCGAGCTGGCGCGGCGCGGCGCGCCGACCCGCGTCGTCATCGTCACGACATTCGCGCGCAGCGGCTACCTGCGCCGGGCGCTCAACGCCGGCGTGGCCGGCTACGTGCTCAAGGACGCCCCGGTCGAGCAGCTCGTCGACACGCTGCGGCGGGTGCACAGCGGTCAGCGGGTGATCGCACCCGAGCTCGCCGTGGCGGCATGGGACGGGGAAGACCCGCTCACCGAGCGCGAACGGGACGTGCTGCGCAACGCCGCCGACGGCAGTCCGAACGCCGAGATCGCCGCCCGCCTGCACCTCGCCGAGGGCACGGTGCGCAACTACCTCTCGTCAGCGATTGCCAAGTTGGGCGCCCGCAACCGTACCGAGGCCGCGGCGAAGGCGCGCGAACGCGGGTGGCTGTGAACTGGACTGAGATGAACGAAGCGCGGTTCTGGAACCTGATCGACGCCACCTTGCAGGGGTCCCCGGGGACGGATTCACCGACTTTCGTACATGGATCGTCGCCACTGGCCATGAGTCATTCACCGCGTTCCGCGACGACCCTGACACATTGGCCGACATCCTCGACCGGCTCGGCTGGGATTCCGCAGAGGTGTTCGGTGCGGTATCCGCCGAGGTATATCGCGAAGCGACCGGCCGCGAAATCTGGGACGACGGTGCGACTCCGATCGAACCTGGCTCCCCACCAATCGGATCCGCGGAGATCGTTCACGATCGGGTCCTGCAACAACAACGGTTTCCACGCTTGACGGCTCGCCATAGCTGAATGCATCAGCCGCCGAACGCCTTGGCGTGGCTCGGTGCGGTGAAGTTCACCGCGGGCACGCCGGCGAGGGCGCCCTTGAGCGTGTACGCGACGGCGTTGTTGATGACCGGGTGTGACATCGTCTTGTTGGTCTGCGGGTTGTCGGGGTCGGTGACGATGCCGGCGACCGCGAGCTGCTTGGCCATCACGACGAACGTCGCGCTCTTCTCGCTGTCGGTGGTGCCGGTCTTGCCGGCGACGGGCCGGTCGACCTGGCCGTGGACGCCGGCGGCCGTGCCGCCCTCGGGGCAGGCGTTGAACGCGGACTGGTCGCCGACCGGGCAGCGGGCCATGTCCACGGCGGCGCGGGCCACGTCCGGGTCGACGACCTGCTTGCACTGCGGGCTCCCGGCGTCGATCTTGTTGCCGTCGAGGTCCCGGATCTCGACGATCGGGGTCGGGGCGCAGTACTTGCCGTCGGCGGCCAGGGTGGCATAGGCGTTGGCGAGGTCCAGCGGGGTCGTGTCCGACACGCCCAGCGTGAAGGCGCCCCACTGGTGCGCGTCGGCGGCCAGCTTGGCGTCGCTCGGCGACCGGAACTGGATGCCCAGCCGCTGCGCCACGTCGACCACGTTCTCGGCGCCGACCCTCTGCTGCAGCGGCACGAAGTACGTGTTCAGCGACATGCCGAAGCTCTGCCACATGTTGAAGTCGCCGGCCTGGTCACCGGAGTTCTTCGGGCAGTAGTGCGCCCCGTTGCAGGCGGTGGGGCTGCTGGGCTCGACCGGATAGTCGGACACGAACTGTTTCTGGACGTTCTCGGTGTGTGACAGCGGCAGGCCCGCCTCCAGCGCGGCGACCGCGGAGAAGATCTTGAACGACGATCCGGCCTGGTAGCCGGGGATCTCCGGGCCGCCGGTGATGAGCGGGACCGTTGTGTTGGGATAGTTCCCCTTCTGCCCCTTCTTCGACGGGTTAGTGCTGGTCCCGTTGTGGGTCTGGTCGTTGCTGAAGTTGCGGTTCGTCGCGAGCGCCTGCACCCGCCCGGTGCCCGGCTCGATCGCGGCGATCATGACCGCCTCGGAGTCGCCGATCTTGACCGAGTTGCCGGCACCCGGCTGGTCCTGGGCGTACTTGAACGCGGCCGCCTGGGCCTGCACGCTCATCGAGCTGACGATGGTGTAGCCGCCGGAGCGCAGTTTGTTCTGCCGCTCGTACGCGTCGGCGCCGAACGCGGGCTGTTCGAGCCACCAGCGGCGCAGGTAGTCGCACATGAAGCCGGCGCCGAGTTCGGGGCGCTGGACGGCCTCGCAGCCCTCGGGGGTCCGCTTGCCGACGATCGTGAGCTTGGTGGCCGCCGCCTCGTCGGCCTGCTGCCTGGTGATGGAGCCCATCGTCACCATCTGGTTGAGCACGTACTTCTGCCGGTCCAGCGCGCGTGGCAGGCCCTCGGCCGTGGCCGGGTCGTTGGTCGTCGGCGCCTTCACCAGGCCGGCGATCAGCGCGGCCTCCGGCAGCGTCAGGTCCTTCGGGTCCTTGTCGAAGTAGACGTGCGACGCGGCGAAGATGCCGTATGCGCCATGGCCGAATGACGAGATGTTGAGGTACCGCTCAAGGATCTGCTCCTTGGAGAGCTTTTTCTCCAGCGCGACCGCGAGCTTCATCTCCCGCACCTTGCGGGCCGGCGTCTTGTCGGTGGCCTCAACGACCTCCTGCGGCGTGCGCGCGGAGTAGGCGGCGACCTGCCGCACGTACTGCATCGTCAGCGTCGAGGCGCCCTGCTGGTCGCCGCCGTTCTGGTTGTTCACGAACGCGCGGGCCACACCCTTCAGGTCCACGCCGTTGTGCTGGTAGAACCGCGTGTCCTCGGCGGCCACGATCGCCTGCGCCATGACCGGCGCGACGTCGGTGATCGGCACGTCCCGCCGGTTCTCGTCGTACATCATCGCCAGCAGCGTCTTGCCGTCGCTGGCGTAGACGTACGAGATCTGCGGCGACGGCAGCGCGTCGAACGTGGTCGGCAGGCCCTCGAAGTGGTCGGCGCCGGCCTTGGCGGCCAGGCCCGACACGGCCAGCGCCGGGAACGTCGCGGCGGCCACCACCACGCCGGCGAGCAGTCCGCAGAGCAGCAGGGACGGAACGGCGACCAGCACGCCGTGGCCACGCAAACGCATACAGGTACCCCAGGGTTTCGCCGGCTACGCAGTCTCAAACCCTTCTAGTCGTACCCAACCTGACGCTTTACGACACGTGACACTTTGCACATGCAGTGGCGGCAACCGTCCATTGTGGACTGGATTCTCTGTCTCCGGTGCTGTTGGCGGTGTACCTATCCTCGGCGGGATGCGCCGCTTCGACGCCCGGGACCGCGGTCAGACCTGTCATGCGATGAATTTGCCGACATCAACAGCGGCGCTGCACGATCGAATCGGCGCAGATAGGTCCGACGCGTGCAGCCGGATGCCGCGCCTGAAGAACAACACGATGTCGCCACCCCTGGGCAATCCGCTCACGGACCCAGGACGAATATGGGGTGCCGGTCCCATTCAGGAAAGGATGCGCCGACTCATTCCCCTGCTCGCCGTCCCCGCGCTCGTCCTGGGCTTCACCCTCGCGCCGTCGGGCACCCCGGAGGTGAAGGCCATAGACCCCGGCATGGGCATGCAGGTCTATTGCAGCGTCTGGGTGTATCGCCTCCTCCTGTTTGAGGCGTTTTCCCGGCTCGACTCCCATTAGCGGTCCGTAGTGATCTCCTCGTGCTTTTCGGGCTCGCGCTCGGCCGGCTTCGGTGGTGGGGCGGCTTTCTCGATCGGGACCCAGAAGCCCCTCACCGGCGGGGCCAGGGCGCCCAGGCGGTTCATCTTCCTCGGGACCACCCAGCCCGCGTAGTCCGGGCCGTGCCCTTCCTCGTCGCCGCCCGGCAGCGGCTGGTGGATCTCGACGAAGCGGCCGTCCGGCAGACGCCGGATGATGCCGGTCTCCACGCCGTGGGCCAGGACCTCGCGGTCGTGCTGCTGGAGGCTGAGCGCGAGCCGGTACGCCACATAGAAGGCCAGCGGCGGTAGCACGAGGATGCCGATGCGGCCTCCCCAGATCATCGCGTTGAGGCTGATGTGGAACTTGTCGGCCACCACGTCGTTGCCGCCGGAGATGAGCAGCACCACGTAGAAGGTGATCGCCATCGCGCCGAGCCCGGTGCGGGACGGGTTGTCCCGCGGGCGCTGCAGCAGGTTGTGGATGGCACTGTCCTTGTGGAACCTGGCCTCGATGAATGGGTACAGCATCGGCAGCACCGTCAGGAGGCCGGGCAGGACCACCGTGGGCCAGAAGATGGGCGGGATGGTGTACCCGTTGCCGAACAGGTGGAACCGGATCTCCCAGGCCGGGAAGAGGCGGGTCGAGCCGTCGAGGAACATGACGTACCAGTCGGGCTGGCTGGCCGCCGACACGACCGCGGCCTTGTAGGGGCCGAACAGCCAGATCGGGTTGATCTGGAAGAGGCCCGCGAGGGCGGCGATCATGGCGAACACGATCATGAAGAAGCCGCCGGCCTTGGCCGCGAAGCCCGGGAACATGCGGATGCCGACCACGTTGTTGTTGGTCCGGCCGGGGCCGGGCCACTGCGTGTGCTTCTGCTTCACCAGCAGGCCCATGTGGATGCTGATGAGCGCGACCAGCGCGCCGGGGATGAGCAGCACATGCGCGATGTAGAGGCGGCCCAGGATGACCTCACCCGGGAACTCACCACCGAAGAGCGAGGTGGTCAGCCAGGTAC
Organism: Dactylosporangium sp. AC04546; assembly: GCF_022095675.1. Taxonomy (GTDB): domain Bacteria; phylum Actinomycetota; class Actinomycetes; order Mycobacteriales; family Micromonosporaceae; genus Dactylosporangium. Next base: position 112,282 of record NZ_JAHYSG010000001.1, read on the forward strand.
CGATCAACGGGATCGACAGCATGATGGCGCTCGCGATGCGCAGGCCGGTGCCGGACAGCGCGTCGTCGGGCAGCGAGTAGCCCGTGAAACCCTCGAGGAAGGCCATCCAGAACAGCAGCAGGCCGACGATCCAGTTGGCCTCGCGCGGTTTGCGGAACGCGCCGGTGAAGAAGATGCGGAACATGTGGACCACGATCGCGGCCGTGAACAGCAGCGCCGCCCAGTGGTGCATCTGCCGCATGAACAGGCCACCGCGCACGTCGAACGAGATGTCCAGCGCGCTGCTGTACGCCTGCGACATCACGACACCGCGCAGCGGGGTGTAGCTGCCGTCGTAGACCGTCTCGATCATCGACGGGTCGAAGAACAGCGCGATGAAGGTACCGCTCAGGAGCAGGACGATGAACGAGTAGAGCGCGATCTCGCCCAGCAGGAACGACCAGTGGTCGGGGAAGACCTTGTTGAGCAGGCGCCGCAGCGGCGTGGCCGCCTGGAACCGCTCGTCGAGCGCCTTGGCCGAGTTGGCCGGAACAGCCCGACGGTCGAACTTACGTCGTTTCACGGCCGCTCCCAGCGTGCTGATGACTTGTCCTGCTCACCGCGCAGGAACTGCGGGGTGAGCGCCCCGCCGATACGAGCCGCCGCTGCCCGCTTCCTGTAGGCCCGAAACGACAGCGGATGGCGACCATGCGGGTGATCGTCGAACTGCCCGGTCGTCGCGGCTAGTCGACGGCCTCGTCGTCCACGAGCAGCACACGTGCCAGACGGTTCACCGCCGCCGGGTCCAGATCCCGGCCCGCCGCGAAGGCCCGGTCGAACACGTCGCCCAGCGCCGCACGAACGGCCGCCGTGGTGCGCTCGATATCAGCCTGATCCGCGACGGCCGGAGTGCTGCCTGTCGAGGCGCGGCTTCGCTGCGCGGCGCCCAGCAGCGAGGCGGCTGCGTGGTGCTCGCCGGCGGCTGCCGCGGTACCGGCCAGGCCGGCGAGGGCGAGGGCGACGTCCCGTTCGGCGCCGAGTTCCCGAGCGGCCTTCAGGGCCTCGCGGTGCTGGCCGGCGGCGGTGGCCAGGTCACCCCGGTGCTGCGCCACGTGCCCGAGCTCGACCAGCACGCTGGGGACGTAGAGCGGACGACCCGCCCGGGTCGACTGGGACGCCGCATCCCGCAGCAGCGTCCGCAGATGCAGCATGGCGGTGTCGAGGTCGCCGGCGCGTCGTGCTGCCCAGGCCAGTCCCATGCGCGCGAACGTGACGGTCAGCGGCGCGTTCTGCTCCTGGGCGAGGGCGAGCGCCTGGGTGCACTGCCGGATGGCGGTCTCCTGGTCGCCGTGTTCCATGGCGAGCCAGCCCAGCCATCCGCGCCGGCCGGCGACGTCCGCCCACAGGCCCAGCTCCTGGGCCAGCTCGAGCCCCTCTCGATGCAACCGGGTGGCGAGCGCGTGGTCGCCGGTCAGGCCCGCGTGCGCGCCGAGCCACTCGGTCGCCTGCAGCAGGCCCCACCGGTCGCCGAGCTGCCGGAAGATACCGGCGGCACGCTCGCCGTCGCGGACCAGGCGGGTCGTGTCACCGCGGATGTAGGCCAGCTTGGCGGTGAGGGTGAGTGTTGCCGCCGTACCCCAGGTGTCGCCCGTGGCGTCAAACGCGGAGAGCAGTTCCGATACGAACGCCTCGGTGACGGCCACGTCCCCGAGGTCGACCTCCGCGTGTGCCAGGAACCAGGCGGCGCGGGCGTGACCGGGGTCGGCGGTCAGATCGTCCAGGGCCTCCCGAACCGCCTTGTGCCGGATCGGCCAGTCGCTGACGTCGCCGAGCAGGAACGCAAAACCGGCTTCCCAGGCCGCCACGCGGGCCCGTTCCGGGACCGCCGGTGCACCGGCGGAGGCGGCCAGCGCGGCCTGCATCCAGCGGCGGCCCTCGCCCAGGCGCCCGCGGAGGAACCAGTACCAGGCCAGCGCGTCGACGAGCCGCAGCGCGGTGCGGTGGTGGCCGCCGGACACCGCCTGATCGGCGGCGGCACGCAGGTTCGCCGCCTCACCGTCGAGGACGCGCAGCCATCGTGCCTGCAGCGGCCCGCGGAGCTCGGCCTCGGCTCCGGTTGCCAACGCCAGGTAGTACCGCAGCCAGCGGGCGCGGGTGGCGTCCAGGTCGCCGGCCTCGTCGAGCCGATCGAGGCAGAACGCGGCGATGGACTCCAGCAACCGGTAGCGTGGCGGCTCACCGTCGCGCTCCACGCGAACCACCAGCGACCGGTCCACCAGGCCGGCGAGGAGATCCGGCACGTCGGGCGCCCGCACGTCGCCGGCGGCGCAGATGGCCTGCGCGGTGTCCAGGCTGCTGCCGTCGGGGTTGACGGCCAGCCGGCGCAGCACGATCCGCTCGGGCGCCGTGAGCAGCCGCCAGCTCCAGTCGATCGTGGCGCTCAGCGTCTGCTGGCGGGCCGGCGCTGTCCGGTCACCCACCGAGAGCAGCCGGAACCGGTCGTCGAGCCCGGCCACGAGCCGCTCGATCCCGAGCCCGCGCAGCCGGGTCGCGGCGAGCTCCAGCGCCAGCGGGATCCCGTCCAGCCGGCGGCACAGGTCGGCGATCAGGGCGGCGTTGGCGGGCTGCAGCTCGAAGCCCCGGTACGCCGCGGCGGCTCGCGCCAGGAACAGCCGCACCGCTGCGGCGGCGGCCGGGTCGCCGCCGTCGGTGGGCAGGTCCAGCGGCGGCACGGGCCAGACCAGTTCGGCGGCGATGCGCAGCGGTTCCCGGCTGGTGGCGAGGATCCGCAGCTCGGGCGCGGCCGCGAGCAGCCGGCCGGCCAGGGTGGCGGCCGCGTCGATGACGTGCTCGCAGTTGTCCAGCACCAGCAGCAGCCGACGGGGGCGCAGCGCGGCGGCGAGCCGGTCAACGGTCGTCGCGTTGCCACCCGCGGCGTCCCGGATGCCCAGTGCCCCCGCGACCGCGTCGGTGACCGCCTCCACACCCCCGTCGACAGCGGCGAGCTCGACGAGCCAGGCGCCGTCGCGGAACTCGCCGTGGACGGCGCGGGCCACCTCGAGCGCCAACCGTGTCTTGCCGACGCCGCCCACACCGGTCAGCGAGATCAGCCGTTGGGCGCTGACCAGGGCGGCGAGCTCGGTGAGCGCGGCCTCCCGGCCGAACATCTCACCCATCGCGGCGGGGAGGTTGCTGACCGGCTTGGGCGGGGCGGGCGTGGTCGCGGGCGGGTCCAGCGCCGGGTCCTGCACCAGGATCGCCCGGTGCAGGGCCGCGACGTCCGGGCCGGGGTCGATGCCCAACTCGTCCTCGAGGCGGGCGCGCAGCTCAGCGAAGGCGTCGAGGGCCTCGGACTGCCGGCCGGCGCGGTAGAGCGCCAGCATCCGCAGGGACCGGGCACGCTCCCGCAGCGGATGGCGCCGCACCACGTCCGCCAGCGAATCCGCGACCGCGGCGGCCTCGCCGAGCGCGAGCCGGGCCTCGGCGCGGTCCTCCACCGCGCTCAGCCGCTGCTCCTCGAGGCGGGCGACCACGGCCTCGACGAACGGCTCGTCCCGGTACTCCGCGTAGGCGTCCCCGCGCCACAGCTCCAGCGCCTCGCCGAGCAACGCCGCGCGAGCCTCCGGCGACCGCTCACCGGCGGCCCGGGCGACCAGGGAACCGAACTCCGCGGCGTCGACGATGGTGGCCCGCAGCGCGAACCCGGCCGGCCCCGACTCGACCAGCGCACGACTGCCCGGCTCCGCATTCTCGATCGCCCGGCGCAGCTGCGACACCTTGACCGCGAGCGCTGCCGGCGGGTTGCCGGGCGCCTGCCCCGTCCAGAGCTCCTCGACGAGGCGGTCGGCGGACACCGGCCGGCCGTCGCGCGCGAGGAGCGCGGCGAGCAACGTCCGCACCTTGGCGCCCGGGATCGGCACGGGCCGGCCGTCGCGGTCCCACACCGCAAGCGGCCCGAGCACCCCAAAACGCATGCTCACGATCCTAGGTATCAGATTCCTCAGGTCGGTAGGAAAGCACGACGACGCCGTGGGGGAGTTGGGTCTGCGAGATCAGCGTCAACCGGGTCCGTAGCCAATCCCGGAAGACGGTCGTGCCGCCGCCGACCACGACCGGATGCACCCAGAGCCGGAACTCGTCCACCAGACCCGCGGCGGCCAGCGAGCGGGCCAGCCGGCCGGATCCGTAGAGCAGGACGGCGCCGTCCGTGCTGTTCCTGAGCTCCCGCACGAACGCCGCGACGTCGCCCGGCACGATGTGCGCGTTCGTCCATTCGAGCCGGTTCAGGGTGCGGGTGACGACGTACTTCCGGATGCTGTTCATCCGGTCGGCGAAGCCCTCGGTCGCGGTGCCCGTGTCGTCGACCGCCGGCCACGTCGCGGCGAAGGCCTCGTAGCTGACCCGGCCCATGACGACGGCGTCGGCCGCGAGCAGCTGGACCCGCGCGTGACGCCCGTACTCGTCGCTCCAGAACGCGAACGACCAGTCCTGGGGATCATCCTGTACCCCGTCGAGCGTGATGAACGTCGACACAATCACCGTTCCCACGTCAGCTCAGCCCCGTCCCGGCTCGGTCGAGTTGCACGGCCTGCCGCACGTAGCCGGACAGCAGCGCGTCGTCCACGTCCGCGGCGGCCTTGAGCTTGAGGTGCCGGGTTGTCTTGCCGACCCCCTCCAGCCGGTGGTCGGGGTCGGAGAACTCCGCGCCGCGTGCGAACGCGAGGGTGATGTGCGTCCTGCTGCGGCTCACAATGGCGATGAGTTGACGCCCTTTCCAGGCCGGCGAGCCACGGCTGATGACTTCTCGGGCACCGGGCGCGTGGAGCGCCATGTACGCACGGAGCGCCTGGACTATGGCTGCCTGCCCCTCGTCGAGATGGGCGGCGACGTACTCGTCCATGTCGGTCACGGCGTTCATCCCCTCAGAGGCTCTTCGCCACGACAGCGCTGATCGTCGTGAAGGTGGAGTAGTCGCCCGCCGTGATGCGGTTCTTCGCGACCGCGATCGCGACGCCGGTCTCCGGGTCGGCGTAGGCGGCCGTGCCGCCGCTGCCGGCCATGCCGAACAGCGTCGGACTGTCCAGCGGCCCCTGGAATCCGATGTCGTACCCAAGCCCTCGTTTCGCGGGAAATCCGAGCACCGCGTCCTGGCCGCTCACCACGACCGAGGCGGCGTCGCGCAGCCGCTGCGCGGACAGCAGCCGGACACCGTCGACCGGACCCATCAACGCGGCGTACGTGCGGGCGATCGCGCGCGCCGACATCACGCCCCCCGCGGGGATCTCCGCGGTCAGCACGTCGACCCGGTTGCAGTAGTCGGCATCGGGCAGAGCGCCCAGCGGCGCCGCGGTCCAGCCGTCGAGGACCCGGAAGAACGGTACGGTCTCGGCCATCTGCGCCGCCATCTCCGCGGTCAGGTGCATCGCGTCCGGCTGCTCGTGCCGGGCCACCCTGCCGAGCGCCTCCCGCGGCACGGCGAAGAAGAGTTCGTCCTCGACTCCCAGCGGTGCTGCGATCCGGCGGCGCGATTCCTCGGAGATCGTGTGACCGGTGGCGCGGCGCACGATCTCCCCGACCAGGTAGCCGTAGGTCTGCGGGTGATATCCGGTGCGGGTCCCCGGTTCCCACCACGGGGTGGCGCCGGCGATCAGCTCGCACATCTTGTCCCAGTCGCAGAGGTCCTCCGGGGTGGTTCCGGCCGGTACCGCCGGGACGCCGGCGCTGTGCGTCAACACGTCCCGGACGGTGGTCCGTTCCTTGCCGTTGGCCCCGAACTCCGGCCACAGATCGACCACCGGGGTGTCGTACTCCAGGATGCCGTCGGCCGCGAGCCGGTGCAGCACCGTCGAGGCCACCCCCTTGGCCGTCGAGGTCACGTGGAACAACGAGTCCGCGGTGACGGGCCGCCCGTCGGCCGCGAACCCGCCCACCGCCTCCACGATCTGATCGCCGTGCCGATAGACGGCGACCTGAAGCCCTCGCTCCTCCTCACGCTCGATCAGCTGATCGACCGCCAGTTGCACGTTCCGCTGAACATCACTCATCGGTGGCCCTCACGGGTTCGTTCGGGCGCTGTTCGCCCGGCCACGACCGATGATCCGGCGACCTCTTACGCTTTCTTTACCGTCGCCCCGAAAGGCCTCGGCGCGGACCACGGGGCCGGCGTTCAGACGCCACTCGCCGTACTGCCGCGTCGATCGCCGCCGACGTGGCCGGTAGGCAAGTCGCCCGACGTCCATCTGGTGGGTTGGCCTTCGCTTCAGCGCTTGGCCGGAGCGGAGGGAGCGAACGGGTCGGTGTGCTGGATCGGAATGGCGGCCGACAATGAGGTCCCGCCGTCCGTAGGACTCGTGATGGTCATGTGCCCGCCGAGTGCCACCACCCGGTCGGCCAGGCCGGTGAGTCCGGATCCCTTTTCGGGGTTGGCTCCCCCGACTCCGTTGTCGTGGATCGAGAGCTGCAGCGTCTCGCCTTGCAGCTTTGCGGCGATGTGCACGAGCGATGCGTGTGCGTGCTTTGCCGCGTTCGTCAGTGACTCCGACACGACATAGTAGGCGGCCACTTCGACGCTCGAGGACAATCGTTGACCGAGCTGGATGTCGAGCTCCACCGGGACCGCGGAACGGCGGGCGAGCGATCTGAGCGCCGGTACCAGTCCACCTGTGGTCAGGATCGTGGGGTGAATGCCTCGCGAGATCTCCCGCAGATTCTCATGCATGCTTTTGAGTTCTGTCGCGACATCCGACACCTGTGCCTTGACCTGCTCAAGCGTCGTGCAATTCTCGGCCGCGCGCAGCTCGAGCCCGATGGAGATGAGCTGTTGCTGAGCGCCATCGTGCAGATCGCGTTCAATGCGCCGACGGGCCTCGTCGGCGGCGGCGACGATACGGGCACGGGACGCGACGAGTTCGGCCCGGTTGTCGGCGTTCGCGATGGCGGTGGCGGCAAGCTCCGTGAAGTCCTTGATGCGTTCCTCAGCGTCGGGCGGCAGGGGCTCGGTGCTCCTTGACGAGACGACGACAACGCCCCACAGCCGGTCCTCGACGTGGATCGGCAAACCGATCGCCGCGCGGATGTCCAGGTCGCGGTCGTGGACGCCGGGGCTGGCGCTGCCGTCGTCGTTGTCCACCCGGGCGGCCTGACCGGTTCGGCGCACCAGTCCTGCGATGTTGCCGTCGCTGGCCGGCCAGTGGCTGTGCACCAACGACATCAGCGTGGGCTGGTTGGTCGAGACGATGGTGACCGTGGCGTCGGGCTCGTAGCGCAACAGCGTCGTGTAACCGGCGCCCAGGAGTTGGCTGACCTCTGCCGTCACCGTGGCGAAGACCTCGGTCGGACTGGCGCCACGAGCGACGAGTGTCGCCACCCGCCGCAACGCGGCCTGCTGATGGGCGAGTAGCCGTAGCTCGTCGCGCCCTATTCTCAGGGAGTCAAGTATGGCCGCACGCTCGCGGGCAGCGCGGAGCAACGACTCGAGCGACGGGATGACCTTGTCCTGCAGGCGCCGCAGCGACACCTCAGGTATGTCGGGCGGGACCCGCAGGGTCCCGAGCGAGGTCGCGCCGTCGTGGAGCGGAAATGCAGAATGCTGGCCGACGCCGTCGGGGATGGATTCGAGCTCGATCGCCACACCCGGCAGATCGAGCGCGTGTGCGATCCGTTGTGCGGCTGCGGGCAGCGCGGCGGCAACATCGTCCGTGTTGAGCAGCAGACCGGCCAACTCGGCGGTGAGGTCGGATTCCTGGGCCTGTGCGGCCCGCAATCGGGACAGGTCCGCCAGGGCGCCGGTCACCGAAGCGACTCCGGCGAAGACGGCGAGCATGGCCCAGTCCCGAGTATCGGCGATCGCGAACCCGAAAATCGGTGGGACGTGGAAGTAGTCGTATGCCAGGACGCTTGCCAGTGATGTGGCGAATCCCAGCGCCAGTCCCCACACCATCGACACCAGGACGACGCCGAGCAGGTAGATCATGGCAAGGGACGACCCTCTCGTGATCGTCTTGAGTGGATAGATCAAAAGGGTTTCCGCGGCGACCAGGACGACAGCGACCGCGATCCCCACTACGACCGGCGGGGGCGTCGGACGCACCATGCGCAACAGGAACTCCGGGCGCATACTTCGAGCTTATCCAGGTTGTGCTGGATCGCCCGTAAGATCACCTTTTCGTGTCGTGGCGTTGTCAGCCGGCCTCCGGCAGGGGAAGTTCCCGGCCGAGACGGGCGAGCGGGGACATGCTCATGAGCAGGGGCGACAGCATCATGCCGGCGCCAGCCACGAGGATGGTGGTGCGCAGGCCCAGCCCGCCCGCGAGGAAGCCGCCGAGCAGTGAGCCGAGCGGGGTCAGGCCCATGCCGACGAACGTGATCGTCGCGGAGGCCCGGCCCTGCATCCGGTCCGGAGTCGCGGCCTGCCGGACGGCCATGACCGTGACGTTGACCAGCTGCCCGAAGGTGCCGAAGACGAAGTTGACCCCGATGAGCAGTGGGATTGTCGCCGCCGGGGGACCGTGCAGTGCGGGCACGAACAGCAGCGAGCCGTTGCCGACCACCGCTGCGGATACCAGCACCGGGCCGTAACCGAACCGCCTTGGCAGGTGGGCGGCGAGCAGCGAGCCGACGAGTGCCCCCGGTCCGGTTGCCGCGAGGGCGACCCCGACGGCGCTGCCTGACAGGTGCAGCTCCCGGGTAAGGAAGATCAGGTAGGTGGTCATCAGGGCGGCGAAGGAGAACTGGAACGCGGCCGAGGCGAGGCAGATGACCCGCAGCGAGGTGTGGCCGACGACGAAGCGGAGGCCCTCGTGGATCTGCCGCCACATCCGAACGGGCGGGCCCACGTGCTCAGGGATCGCCTCGCGGTGCCGGATCCGCGCGGTCGACACGAACGACAGCGCGAACAGCAGCGCGTTGGACGCGGCCGCGATCGGCGCCGACAGCAGGGACACCAGCGCCCCGGCGAGCGCGGGGCCGCCGAACTGGGCCGCGGACCGGCTCCCCTCGATCGCGCTGTTGGCGCGCAGCAGCTGCTCGCGTCGCAGCATCCGTACCGGAAAGGCTTGATAGGCGACGTCGAAGAACACGGACAGCGTCCCGACGGCGAAGGCCACGACGAGCAGCGTCGGCAGGCCGGGGCCGCCGACGGCGGCGGCCGCGGCGGCTCCGCCGAGCGCCAGGGCCCGGCCGAGGTCCGCCAGCGCCATGACGGTCCGGCCGCGCCATCGGTCCACCCACGCGCCGACGAGGAGTGACAGCAGCAGCAGCGGCGCCTGCCCGACCGCGCGCAGGACGCCGAGCTGGCCCGGGTCGACGTGGAGCGTCAGGACGGCGATCAGCGGCAGGATCACCAGGCTCACGTGCTCGCCCAGTTGTGAGGTCGTCTGACCGACCCAGAGTCTGCGGAAGTCGGCGTTGCGCCACAGGGTCGACGGAACGGACGGCACAGGAACCCCTTCGGGGTAGCCGAACACAAGGGCCCACCCGACCGCTCTGCGACAGACGCAGTGGCGGTGGAGGTGGGAGCACTCGCTGTGCCGCGCGATTCGGGCAGCACGCGATGACCAGGCCGACGGACGGCCGATGCGTCAACGCGTGCGCGGACGACCGGGCATGTTCAGCTCCTTGCGGGGGTCATTCGGCTACCCGAACCTACCCATCGACGACCAGGCGCACAAGGCGACCTGTCGACGACGCGCATGGCCGCGGACGGTCGGTTCGTTTGGTCCCGACGCTTGACATGATCCGGAACTGGTGCGTAACGTGCCCGACACATGAACGTTAATGGCCAACGGCACGAGGCTCCGGCGGCTTGAGCACATGAACGTTAATGCGCTCACCGTCGGGTTTTTTTGAGCCAGCCACATGAACGTTCATGGCGTACCTCCTGGAAAGACCCGGATGAAGGGCGGCCCTGTGCCTGAGCTCTCCGTGTCCGCCGACGAGATCCGGCGGGCATTTCTGTCGACCGACACGCGACTTTCGCGGTTCAATCCGCTGCCGCGGATCCTGTGCTACGACGATTTCAACACCGGCACGCACGGCTGGACCGAGCTGATCGGCAACCACGACGAGAAGGGCGACCTGTCGGTGGTGCAGCCGCACTTCCTGGACATGCGCCCGCCGCAGCTGAGCGCCTGCAGCTTCTTCGACATCGGCACGCACGGCGCGATGTCGGGCACCTACGCCCTCAAGGTGGCCAGCAAGCCGATCAAGGGTCACACCGGCGTCGCCATCCGGCGCCTGACCATGTCCGGGCGGGGAAAGCTGCAGTTCGAGACCTACTTCTCCTACAAGGCGGAGGCCGCCTCGGCCGAGAACCGGGTCTGGGAGCAGGCCGGCAGCAGCGGCTGGGACGCCAACTTCCACCCCTCCGAGACCCAGTTCGGCGCGTTCACCATCGCCACCGACCTGTGCGACGGCACCCGGTACCACACCGTGATGCGGTACCAGAACACCGACCTGGACAACAAGCTGACCCGCCAGTGGGTGTACCCCACGGTGGCCGAGCCGACGCCGCGGGAGCGCTTCGAGGGCAAGCTCGAGGTGCTGCCCCGCACCGCGGACTTCACCGCACCGAACCCGGCGGACTGGCAGCCGGTCGGCGAGCCGCAGGAATTCTGCTACAACGAGGTCCCGACGAAGGTCAACTGGCATTATCTGCGGTGGGTGATCGATACCTCCACGCGCAAGAACGTCGAGCTCCAGGTGAACGACCACGTGATGGACCTGTCGGCGGTTCCCGTGCCGCCCTACGACGAGGAATACGGGTCGTTGCGGAATCTGCTCAACTTCTACGTGAGTGTTCGCACGCACACGAATGTTCGTAATTTTCTCTATCTCGATTCCGTCCTGATTTCGACGGACTGGTAGGAGCCGGACGATGCGCAATTCGATGACTGCCGTCCTGGAACGCAACGGCATCACCGGACCGGTCTTCACGACCGAGCCGTACGAGGTGGCCTGGGCCGGCGAGGCCCGCTGGTTCATCCGCACGCTCGAACTGCCCGCGCCCGCTCAGCGCGTCGACGTCACGGTGCAGGTCTCGCCGGACGGGCTGCACTGGACCGACGCCGACGGCGAGGTGCGCAGCATCGCCGAACCCGGCCTGACCACCTGGACCAGCCACGAGTTCGGCGGCTGGCTGCGACTGCGCGCGACCGTGGTGGCCGAGGACGCCGCCGACGTCACGATCCCAGCCCTGGTGTACCTCGCACTCAAAGCCTGACCCCCACCGCATGCCGGCCGGTGACCCGCCACCGGCCGGCGGCGCCCCCGAAAGAGGAGAAGCCATGAAAGACGAATTGAGGTTGCAGCGGCGCACATTCCTGTCCCTGGCGGGCGTGGGCGCGGCGAGCGCCTTCCTCGCCGCGTGCGGCGTCGGCGGCGGTGACCCGAAGGCGGCCCGCTCCGCGCTCAACGCCTGCTTCGCCCAGCCCATCACCGACCTCGACCCGCTCAGCCCGACCACCACCGTCGACGAGGGCGCGCTGATGGTCCGCCGGCTCATCTTCGACACCCTGGTGCACCGCGACGGCGAGACGTTCGTGCCGGCGCTGGCCACCAAGTGGACCCAGCCCGACCCCAACACGTGGCTGTTCACCCTGCGTGGCGACGTGAAGTTCCACGACGGCACCCCGCTCACCGCCAAGGACGTCGCCGCCTCGGTCAACAAGGTCGCCAAGGACACCACCAACCTCAAGGCGCTGTGGACCGCCGTCACGGGCGCCGAGGCCGTCGACGACACGACGGTGAAGATCACCACGAGCAGCCCGCTCGGCACGATGCTGGTCAACCTGACGCTGCTGTTCATCGCCCCGGCCGACAAGCTCGGCAACGCCGACTTCTTCCGCAAGCCGGTCGGCAGCGGGCCCTACCGGGTCGAGTCGTTCACGCCGTCGCTCAAGCTCAGCCTGGTCAAGGCCGACAACTACTGGGGCACGCCCGCCGCCAACACCGCCATCACGGTGCCCTACATCGCCGAGACCTCCACCGCCATCACCTCCGTGCTCAACGGCGACGTCGACGCGTTCTGGCCGGTACCGCCGGACCAGGTCGCCGACGTGACCGGCAAGAAGGGCGTCAAGGTCGAGCGGCTGCCCAGCTACGTGTACTTCCTCAACTGGTTCAACTCGAGCCGCGCACCGTTCACCGACCCGCGGGTCCGCCGCGCCCTGTGGCACGCCGTGGACGTCGCCGGCATCGTGAAGAACCTCTACGGCGAGGCCGCCACGGTGATGGACGCGCCGATCCCGTCCGCCGTGTTCGGCTCGGCGGCCCAGACGCCGTACGCCTACGACCCGGACAAGGCGAAGGCCCTGCTCACCGAGGCCGGCCTGGGCGGCGGGTTCAACAGCTCGATGATGTGGTTCGCCACCAACGGCCCGCTCATCACCGAGCTGGCCCAGGCACTCATTTCCGGCTGGGCGAAGGTCGGCGTCAAGGTGGAGCCTCAGCAGATCGAGAAGGCGACCTGGCTGGACCGGCTGAACAAGCTCGACTGGGACATGGACCTGCAGACCAACACGGTCACCACCGGCGACGCCGACTTCACCCTCGGCCGGCTCTACGCCTCGACCGCGAACCGGATGGGCTACAAGAACCTCGCGCTCGACAAGGTACTCGCCGACGCCCGCGCGTCACTCGACCAGGCCGAGCGCAAGCGGCTCTACGCCCAGGCGTGCAAGACGATCTGGGACGACGCCGTCGGCATCTTCCCGGCGACGATCACCACGGCGTACGCCGTGAGCACCTCGATGCAGGGGTTCACGCCGGTGCCGAGCAACCAGCCCGACCTCTCCGTCGTGACCGTGGCAGGCTGACCGGGTTCACCGGGTTCACCTGCCGGCAGCGCCGCCCCCGCGCCGCCGGTGCCGCGACCACACAACGAAAAGGAACGCCATGGCTCATGCCCGACGGGTGACGCTGCAGGACATCGCGGCGGCGGTCGGCCTCTCCGTCAACACGGTCTCCCGCGCGCTCACCGGGAAGGACCAGGTGAGCGAGGAGACCCGCGCGATGATCAAGGCCGTCGCCGACCGGCTCGGCTACGTGCCCAACACGATGGCCCGGTCGCTGGTCCTGGGACAGGTGATGACGATCGGCGTCGTCATCACCAACCCGTCCAACCCGTTCTACGCCCGGCTGATCAGCGCGATCGAGCAGCGCGGGCGGGTGCACGGCTACTCGATGCTGCTGATGGTCTCCGAGGAGAACCCGGACAACGAGCGCCGTGCGGTGGAGTCGATGATGCGGTGGGGGGTGGACGGGGCGATCGTCGTCCCCGTCCAGGCCGGTGACGACCACTGGCGCCGCCTCATCGACTCCGGCACCCGGGTCGTGCTCGTCAACCGTGATCTGTCCGATGTGGACTGCGACTTCGCGGGCATCGACTACGAGCGCAGCGCCTACGAGGCGAGCCTGCACCTGCTCGACACCGGCGTGGACAGCATGTACCTCTTCGAGGAGGACCTGCGCATCTCCACGGTGGCCGCGCGGATCGACGGCTTCACCCGGGCGGTCACCGAGCGCGGCCTGCCGGCCGACGCGGTGCGGGTCCTGCGGGTGCCGACCCGCCGGCACGAGGCGAGCACGCTGCCCTGGGAGGCCGCCGAGTCCTACGACCTGGCCCGCTCCGTCGTGGCGGGCCTGCCGGACAACTGCGGGATCCTCCTCGGCAACGACTACTTCGCGCTCGGCCTCTACCGGGCCCTGCGCGAGGCCGGCCGGCGGATCCCCGACGACGTGCGGATCGTCGGCTTCGGCGACGACACGTTCGCCGGCTACCTCGACCCGGCGCTGAGCAGTGTGCGGCTGCCCTCGGAACAACTCGGCACGGCCGCCGTCGACCAGCTGCTCGCCCGGCTGGCCGACCGGGCCACCCGGACGCCGCGCGTCACCGCCTTCTACCCGACCGAACTGGTCGTCCGCGCGTCGTCGGCCGGGCCGGCGGTGGTGCCGGCCCCGGCCCCGGCGGCCCGCCGGACGCGGGCCCGGACACGGCAGGGGAGCAGCTGATGATGGCATTCGTGGCCCGCCGGCTCGGCCAGGCGGTGATCACCGTATTCACCTCGCTGACCGTCGTGTTCATCATCATGCGGGTGGTGCCCGGCGACCCGGCATCGCTGATGCTGGGCGCGTCGGCGACGCCGGAGGACATCGCGGCGCTGCGGGAGAAGCTCGGGCTGACCCGGTCGGTGTTCAGCCAGTACCTCACGTTCCTGCAGGGCATCACGCATGGCGACTTCGGCACGTCGTGGCGGCTCAACGGCGACGCGCTCGGCCAGGTGCTGGTGCGGCTGCCGGCCACGCTGCAACTGGCCGGGTTCGCGCTGCTCATCACCGTCGCCGCGGGCTTCCCGCTCGGCGTGCTCAGCGCCCGCCGGGCCGGGTCCTGGATCGACCGGCTCATCTCCGTGCCGACGCTCGTCGGGCAGGCGCTGCCGTCGTTCTGGGTCGGGGTCATGCTGATCCTGATCTTCTCGCGGACCTTCCAGCTGCTGCCCGCGACCGCCGACGGCACCCTCCTGGCCTTCGTCCTGCCGTCGGTCACGCTCGCGCTGCCGTTCATCGGCTGGCTCGCTCAACTGGTGCGCAACGGCGTGCTCGACGAGACCGGCAAGGACTACGTGCGCACGGCCCGGTCCAAGGGCATCGGCGTGCGGGTCGTCTTCTACGGCCACGTGCTGCGCAACATGCTGATCCCGGTCGTCACCGTGCTCGGCCTGCTGATCGGCAACTTCATCGCCAACGCCGTGATCATCGAGGTGGTGTTCTCGTGGCCGGGCATCGGCTCGCTCCTCGTGGACTCGATGACCAACCGCGACTACTTCGTCGTGCAGGCCGCCATCATGACGATCACCGTCGCCTACGTGGTGCTCAACTTCGTGGTCGACGCCCTGTACTTCACGCTCGACCCGAGATTGAAACCGGAGGACCTGTGACGGCCTCTCACCTCACCACACCGCCGGACGAGCCGGCCACCGCCACGGTGGCCGCGACCGCCCTCCGGCAGCCGCGCCGGCGGATCCCGCTCAGCGCCCGCATCGCCATGGCGTTCCTCGCGCTCGTCGTGCTCGGCGCGATCCTCGGGCCGATCGTCGCGCCCTATTCATCGGTCGACACCGACCTGGCCAACCGGCTGCTCGCGCCCGGGGAACGGCTCACCGACGGCTCGGTGTCGCTGCTCGGCACCGACCAGCTCGGCCGCGACATGCTCGCGCAGATCCTCGCGGGCAGCCGGGTCTCGGTGATCGTCGGCCTGCTCACCGTCGTCATCGGCGGCTTTGTCGGACTGGTGCTGGGCCTGCTCGCCGGCTACTTCGGCGGCTGGACCGACACGCTCATCTCCCGCGTCGGTGACATCCAGCTGGCGTTCCCCAGCGTGCTGCTGGCCATCCTCATCGCCGGGGTGCTCGGCCCGAGCCTGGCCAACATCGTCATCGCGCTCGCGGTCACCCGGTGGATCATCTTCGCCCGGGTGGCCCGCGCCTCCGCCATCAGCGTGCGGGGCCTGGACTACGTCGACTCGGCCCGGGTCCTCGGCGCCGGCCACCTGCGCATCCTGATCCGCTACATCATGCCGTCCTGCTGGGCGTCGCTGCTGGTCGCCGGGACGGCGCAGATCGGGCTGTCGATGGTCGCCGAGGCGTCGCTGAGCTTCCTGGGCCTCGGCGTCCCGGTCAGCATGGCCTCCTGGGGCTCCACCATCGCCAGCGGCCGCGACTACCTCTCGTCGGCCTGGTGGATCTCGACGCTGCCCGGCATCGTGCTCGCGCTCGTCGTCGTCGCGGTCGGCCTGATCAGCAACGCCTACCGGGACCTTACCGACCCGAGGGCGGCGCTGTGACCGAGACGTTGATCAGCGTGCGGGACCTGCGCGTCAGCGTGGGCAGTGTGGAGCTTGTCCGCGGCGTCAGCCTCGACGTGGCGCGCGGCACGACCGTCGCGGTCGTCGGCGAGTCCGGCAGCGGCAAGAGTCTCACGGCCCTGTCGCTGATGGGACTGCTGCCCGGCGGGCTGACCGTCAGCGACGGGGAGATCGTGTTCGACGGCGCGCCGGTGACCGGCCTGTCGGAGCGGGCATGGCAGCCGTTGCGCGGCAAACAGATCGGCATGATCTTCCAGGACCCGCTGTCCGCCCTCAACCCGTGCCTGCGGGTCGGCGACCAGATCGCCGAGATGTTCCGCCGCCGCGCCGGCCTGAGCCGGCGGGAGGCACACGGCAAGGTCGTCGAGGCCATGGCCGAGGTCGGCATCCCCGACGCGGAGCGGCGGGCCCGTTCGTACCCGCACGAGTTCTCCGGCGGCATGCGGCAGCGCGTGATGATCGCCATGGCGATGTCGCTGCACCCCCAGCTGCTCATCGCCGACGAGCCGACGACCGCGCTCGACGTCACCGTGCAGGCGCAGATCATGCGGCTGCTGCTGGCCCGCAAGCAGGCCAGGGCGCTCACCCTGATCCTGATCAGCCACGACCTCGGCGTCGTGTCCCGCTCCGCCGACACCGTCGTCGTCATGTACGCCGGACGGGTCGTGGAGTCCGGGCCGACCCGCGACGTGCTGACCGCGCCCGCGCATCCGTACACCCTCGGCCTGATGCGCTCGGTGCCCGACCGGCGCCGCCCGCGGGCGGCCCTGGAGGCGATCCCCGGGCAGCCACCGGACCCGCGGGCGCTGCCGGCCGGCTGTGCGTTCGAGCCGCGCTGCCCGATGGCGCGGGACGTCTGCCGGCGGGTCGTGCCCGAGCTGCGTCCGGCCGGCTCCGGCCGGGTCAGCGCCTGTCATTTCGCGGACGAGCTGCGTGCGGGCGCGCGGGCGGGGGAGGCGGAGCATGGCTGAGGCACCGGTGCTGGAGATGCGCGACCTGCACGTCGACTACCGGCTGCCCGGCGGTCTGCTGCGCCGCGGCGCGCGCACCGTGCGGGCGGTGGCCGGTGTCGACCTGGTCGTCCCGCCGCGCAGCACGTTCGGCATCGTGGGCGAGTCCGGGTGCGGAAAGTCCACCCTCGCCCGCACCATCGTCGGCCTGCTCCCGCCGACGTCGGGGCGGGTCCTGGTCAACGGCGCCGACGTCGGCGGCGCGTCGAAGACGGCCCGCCGGACGATGCGCCGGGCGGCGCAGATGGTGTTCCAGGACCCGTACGCGTCGCTCAACCCGTGGATGACCGTGCGCGACCTGATCAGCGAGGCATGGCAGGTGCACGACGGGATCGTGCCGCGCGGGCGCTGGGACGCCGAGGTCGACCGGCTCCTGGAGCTGGTCGGTCTGCGGCCCAACCAGCGGCACCTGCGCGCGCACCAGTTCTCCGGCGGGCAACGCCAGCGGATCTGCATCGCCCGCGCGCTGGCCATGCGCCCGCAGCTGATCGTCTGCGACGAGGCGGTGTCCGCGCTCGACGTGTCGATCCGGGCGCAGATCCTCAACCTGCTGCGCGACATCCAGGACGAGACAGGCGTGTCGTACCTGTTCGTCTCGCACGACCTGGGTGTGGTCCGCCACGTCGCGGACGAGGTGGCCGTCATGTACCTCGGCCGCTTCGTCGAACACGGCACCACCGACCAGGTCTTCGGCGCGCCGGCCCATCCCTACACGCAAGCACTGCTGTCGGCGGCCCCCGCGATCGGCGACTGGGCGGACGAGCGCGCCGACGAGATCGTCCTCACCGGCGAGGTGCCCTCACCGCTCGATCCGCCCAGCGGCTGCCGGTTCCGCACGAGGTGCTTCAAGGCGCAGGACGTCTGCGCCACCGTCGAGCCCGCGCTCGACGACAGCTCCGCCGGGCACGGCGTCGCCTGCCACTTCGCGGAGCCCGACCGGCGCTTCGGCATCGCCTGAGCCCGTCCATCCAGAAAGGACACCACCCCCGTGACCAACCGCGCGGCCGTCATGAACGGCCTCTTCGACCTGTCCATCCAGGACCGGCCCATGCCCACGGCGGGCCCGCACCAGGCCGTCGTCCGCATCGAGGCGGTCGGCGTCTGCGGCTCCGACACCACCTACTACACCCACGGGCGGATCGGCGACTACGTCGTCGACGGCCCGATCGTGCTGGGCCACGAGGTCGCCGGCCAGGTCGTCGAGGTCGGCCCGGGCGTCACGGGCGTCGCGCCGGGTGACCGGGTCGCGATCGAGCCCGGCACGCCGTGCCGCGACTGCCGGGAGTGCCGCGCCGGGCGTTACCACCTGTGCCCGGACCTCGAGTTCCTGGCCACGCCGCCCTACGACGGCGCATTGCTGCAGTACCTCCTCATCGACTCGCGGAACCTGTACCCCATTCCCGACGAGCTGAGCTACGAGGAGGGTGCGCTGCTGGAGCCGCTGTCGGTGGGACTGTGGGCGTGTAAGCGGGCCGGCCTCGCGCCGGGCGACGACGTCCTCGTCACCGGTGCCGGCCCGGTCGGCCTGGTGTCCGCCGCTGCGGCCCGTGCGCTCGGCGCCGGCACCGTCACCGTCACCGACGTCTCCGAGTTCCGGCTCGGCCTGGCCCGCTCGATGGGCTTCACCGCCGAGCCCGGCGGGACGCACACCTCGGTCGACTTCGACGTGCTCATCGAGTGCTCCGGCGCCCCCGGGGTGCTCGCGGCCGGCCTCGCCCGGCTGCGCCCGGCCGGCCGCGCCGCGATGGTGGGCATGCCGAAGGAGGCGGTCTCGCTGCCGCTGTCGCAGCTGAACCCGAACGAGCTCACCATCGGCACGGTCAACCGGTACAACAACACCTGGCCCCTCGCCATCGAGCTGGTCGCCTCCGGCCGGGTGGACCTGAAGCCGCTCATCACGCACCACTTCACGCTCGACGAGACCACCGACGCGCTCATGCTCGGCCGGCACGTGACCGACTCGGTCAAGGCCATCATCCACCCCCAGCGCTGACCACGGACGAGGTGACGTCATGCAGATCGGCTGCCACGGCTCGGTGTGGACCGGGACGTTCGACACGGACGGGCTCCGCCTGGCCATCGAAAGCACGCGTGCGGCGGGCTTCGACCTCATCGAGATCCCGCTCATGGACCCGGGTGGCATCGACCGCGCCACCGTCCGGGCGCTGCTCGCCGAGCACGGCCTGGCCGCGACCGCGTCGCTGGGGCTCTCCGCCCGAACCGACATCTCCAGCGAGGATCCCGACGTGGTCGCGGCGGGGGAGCGGCTCCTCGGCACCTGCCTGGAGGTGCTCGCCGACATCGGCGGCACACACCTGGTCGGGGTCATCCACTGCGCCATGCAGAAGTACCTGACGCCGGCGTCGCCGGGCGGGCGGCGCAACAGCGTCGAGGCGATCCGCCGGCTCGCCGGCCGGGCGAGCGACCTCGGCATCCGTATCGGTGTCGAGGTGGTCAACCGCTACGAGTCCAACCTGTTCAACACCGGCCGCCAGGCCGTGCGCTACGTCGAGGAGGTCGGCGCCGGCAACGTGTTCGTGCACCTGGACACGTACCACATGAACATCGAGGAGCCGGACATGTACACCCCGGTGCTCGCCGCCGGCGACCGCCTCGGGTACGTCCACATCGGTGAGAGCCACCGCGGCTACCTCGGCTCTGGCACCGTCGACTTCGACGCGTTCTTCCGCGGACTGGCGCACACCGGCTACGACGGCCCGGTGGTGTTCGAGTCGTTCTCCTCGGCCGTCGTGCATCCCGAGCTCAGCCAGATGCTCGCCATCTGGCGCAACCTGTGGACCGACGGCGCCGACCTCGGCGCCCACGCCAACGCCTACATCCGCGGCCGGCTGCGGTCGGTCGCCTCCATCGGCATGCACTGATGGTGACGGTGACCGTCATCGGCGAGGCGGTGGTCGACCTCGTCCGCGGGCCGGACGGGCGGTACACCGCGCATCCCGGCGGCAGCCCGCTCAACGTCGCGGTCGCGCTGGCCCGCCTCGGCGAGCGGGTCGACCTGCGGGCCCGGTTCTCCGGCTCGTCGTTCGGCCGGCTGCTGCGGGCCCATGCCGCGGGCAACGGTGTCGGCCTCGGCGGCGCCGTCGACGCCGTTGAGCCGGCGAGCCTGGCCGTGGTCGGGCTCGCCGCCGACGGCTCGGCCGAGTACGACTTCTACGTCGAGGGCACCGCCGACTGGCAGTGGCAACCGGGCGAGCTCGGCGGGGACCTCGGCGGGGACCTCGGCGGCGTGGTCCACGCCGGTTCGCTGGCGTGCTTCCTGCCGCCGGGCGCCGCCGCGGTCGAGGCAACCCTCGCGGCGGCCCGGCGGGGAGGGGCGCTCGTCACGTTCGACCCGAACGTCCGCCCGGCGCTGCTCGGCACGCCGGAGCAGGCGGCGGCCACCGTGGCGCGGCTCTGCGGGTTGTGTCACGTGGTGAAGGCCAGCGACCAGGACATCGCCTGGCTGCACCCCGGCGAGCCGGTCGAGTCGGTGGCCCGACGGTGGCTGGCCGCCGGGCCGGACCTGGTCGTGGTCACCAGCGGCGCGGACGGCGCCGCGGCGTTCACCGCCGGGCACACCGTGCACCGGCCCGCGCCGCGGGTCGCCGTGGCCGACACGGTCGGCGCGGGCGACGCGTTCATGGCCGCGCTGCTCGCCGGGCTCGCCCGGCGCCTCGCACCGGGCGGCGGGCCGGCGCTGCTCGCCGCGCTGCTCGACACCGCGATCGCGGTGGCTGCGCTGACCTGCACCCGCGCGGGGGCGGACCCGCCCACGCGGGCCGAGGTCGACGACCTGTTGCGGCGCGGGCCGGAACGACCGGCGGCCGGCACCACCGCCGACGCGGCGCACCAGGCGGACGCCGACGAGCAATCGCGTTCGCCTACGGGAGCGGCCTGATCGGTGGACGGTCCTCGGTAGCACTTCGCGCTTCGACAGCCGTGACCAGCTGACGCCGTGGCGCCGGGTCGACGGTTGGCCTGGGACTACACCGGCCTTCTGCGGAACAGTGTGCTGAGGAGGTCCTCGTACTCGGCCTGGGTGCCGATCGCTTGCCGGTGCTGCGGGTTGACGAGGTAGTGGTGGATGGCGTCGGCGAGGAACAGCGCGTTGACGGCGTCCGTGCGGATCCGTCGTCCGAACGGGATGCCGCGGCGGCGGACCAGGTCCGGTCTGGCGTACGTGAGCAGGAGCGACGTGGTAGCTGACCGGGGTTGTGGCACGGAGTGCGTTGCCAGGGCGCCCCACGGCACGGTCAGGGTGCCGAGCGGGTTTCGGTCGACCAGGCCATCCGGCCGCAGTTGTACGCCGACGTTGCGCCAGGCCGCGAGGATCAGCATGATGCTCAGCGCCACCAGCAGGACGCACATGGCGATGAGGATGCTTTCCCGCAGATGCCATGCGGGGTTGTCGAATGCCGGGTCCTGATCCGCGCCGGGGAGGATGAGTTGGAACGCGACCTGGGTCGCGCTCATAAAGGCAGCCGAGGTGGCGTTGTAGACGTGGCCCGGCCACGGCAGGGTGCGAAAGGCGGGGGTGCGGGGATCGACAGCGAACGCTGCCGGCCGTGCCCGCAACCATGCAGCAAGTGTCAGCACAGCCGACGCGAGTCCGAGCAAGGACAGGAGCATTGGTATCGCGTGTCGGATGTCGCTGTCCGGTGCCAACAGCAGTTGGACTCCGACCAGGCCCGCCGCAACGCCGACCGCACCCCCGAGGACAAGGCGCGGGTGCCGGGCGGTGCCGGCGAAGATCGCGGAGCGCATGCCGGCAGGGTATGCGTCGCGCCCGCCGCGCGGAAGGATCCCTGATCAGCTCCGGTCCTCAGTCGCCGATGAAGATGAGCGATGCCGTACGGGCGGATGCCGCGCTCCGCGAAATGCCGGTAGGTGTGGGCCGGACGGCGGCGTTGCTCCCACCTCCGGATGATCTTTACCGGGTAGTCGCGCCCTACCATGAGGCTCTCCGCACAACGAGAAACCCGCAGTGGGAAGGGTTGCGATGCCGGCTTGGGGCCTCGGAGTTGACCTCGGAACCAGTTTCTCAGCGGCGGCGATCGCGGTCGGCGACCGCGTCGAGATCCTCGAGGTCGGGCGGGAGCGGCGCATCCCGTCGACCGTCCTGCTCGACGACGCCGGTCGCCTGCTCGCCGGCAGCCTGGCGCAGCGGCTGACCGGCCGCTCACCGGAGCGTGCGGAACGCAATCCCAAGCGGTACGTCGGGCGCGGCCCGATGCTGCTCGGCGGCAACCCCGTCGAGGCCCGCGACGCCCTGGCCGCCCTGCTGGAGCTGTTCGTCGCCGAAGGATGTACCCGGTTCGACGGCGCGCGCCCGGCCGCGGTCGTGCTGACCCATCCGGTCGCCTGGGGCGAGGACCGCAGGGCGGTGCTGCGCGCCGCCGGCGCCGCGGTCGTGCCCGACGCGACGGTCCACCTGATCGAGGAGCCGGTCGCCGCGGCCGTGCACTACACGGTGACGCACAACCTCGCCGACGGTGGCCGGGTCGCCGTCTACGACCTCGGCGGCGGCACCTTCGACAGCGCGGTGCTCGCCGGGCGGCGGGGACAGTTCGCGGTCGTCGGCAAGCCCGGCGGCGACGACCAGATCGGCGGCGAGTCCTTCGACGAGCGGGTGTACGAGCACTTCGGCGCCCAGCTCGCCCAGCGCGTGCCGCAGTGGTGGGAGCAGGTGTCCAGCAGCGCCGAGCGGCGCTGGCTCGCCGCCGCCGCCGACCTGCTCGGCGAGGCGCGCACGGCCAAGGAGGCGCTGTCGGAGTACGACACCGCCAGCCAGTACATCTCCGGCGCCGACGTCGACGTCGAGATCAGCCGCACCGAACTGCACGACCTCATCGGCGCCGACATCATGCGCACCGCCGACATCCTCGACGAGACGATCCGGCAGTCGCAGGACGACACGGGCGGTACCGCCGGGCTCGCCGGAGTCTTCCTGACCGGCGGGGCCAGCCGCATGCCGCTCGTCCAGCAGACGCTGCGGGCACGGTACGGCGCACAGGTGCGCACCTGGGACGACCCGAAGATCGTCGTGGCGCTCGGCGCCGCGCGCATCGCCCTGACGCACGTCGGCGCCCAGCCCGCCCAGCCGGTCGCCACCACGGCCTCCCGCCCGGCCGCGGACGAGCAACCCAGGCGGAACCGGCCGGCGGCGGCCGTGAGCGAGCCGGAGGGCGACGAGTTCGAGGTCCGGCTGGACGGCGTCGTCGAGGCGATCGGCACCGGCCGCGACATCTACGCCTGGTGTCGCGGCCCGTCGAACAGCGTCGACGTCCTGCACCGCATCGACCCCGGCACCGGCATGCCGGACCGGCAACTGGCCCTGGGCCGCGTCACCGACTGGGCGGCATCCGACGAGGGGCTGCTGGTGGCCGACCGGTTCGGGCCCGCCGCGCGACTGCACACGCTCAGCCCCGCGCTGGTCATCCGCTCGACCCGGCCGGTGCAGACCGCGGAGGACCCGGTCGTGCTCGCCGCCGGTGGTGTCGGCTGGGCGTTCCTGCGCCCGTTCCCGTCCGCGCTCGTGGACAACTCGATCGGCCTGCCCTGGGGGCAGACCGGGGCGCTGTCGGTCATCGAGAGCAACCTGACCGGCGTGTTCGTCCACGACAACCTGCCGCGGGAGGTCGGCGACAGCGCCAGGTGGTACGTCAACGAGGACAACGCGCTGCGCAGGCTGTTCGACCAGGGCAGCCCGACCGAGTCCGAGCCGATGCTGGCGTACGGCAAGGACGGCTGTGTGGTGATCCTCGGCCGGTACTCCAGCAAGGCCCCGATGGGCGCGAACTACCGCCGGCCCGGCGGCTACGCGAAGGGCCGCCACCAGGCGGTGCAGCCCTACCAGGTGGTGTGCCGCATCACGCCCGGCGCCGAGATCCGCCACGGCGAGCGGCGCACCGGAAACTGGCTCTACCAGGCGGTGCACCACCTCGGCCAGTGGCACCTGGCGACCGAGGCCGGGCTGGAGACCGGCGCGCTGCAGGGCGACGGCGTCCTGCTGGCGAGCCGGCCGCGGTCGGGCGCGCTGCGCTGGTTCCTGGCCGGCGACCGGATGTACGCCATCGGCATGGAGCAGGTCCTGCCCGCCCGGGGGCTGTGGATCGCCGTCCTGGAGCACGGCCGCCTCCGCACCCTCTTCCAGAACTCGGACATGGCACTGCTGGGCCACCTCACCAGCCGGGAGCGCGCCGAGCAGCCACGGGTGACGGTCGACGGCAACGGGCTGTGGGTCGCCGGCACCGAGGGCGACGGACGCACGCAGGTGTTGCACGTGACGCCCCAGGGCGTGCGGCCGGTCCACTCGGCCTCAGGCTGGCTGGAACCGGTGGCCCGCCTCGCCTCGGGCCTGCTGTGCCTGCACGATCCGCAGACGCAGCCCGGGGTCGCCCGGACCAGCACGACCAACCTGGTGCTTCTGCCGCACTAGCTCGATGGTCATTCTCCGGTACCTGTGACGGCCGGCGTTCAGCCGCTTCTGGTGAGCGGCGCCAGCAGCACACTCAGCGACGCGTGCAACTCCTCGGCCTGTGCCGTGAGCCGCTTGACCGTGGCCAGACGGTCCTCCGCGACCTTCGCCGCCTCCCGCCGCGCCGCGGCGTCCCGTGCCGACAACGCGGTCAGCTCGGCCCGGCGCGTCTCGGCCTCGCGGCGCTGCGCGGCCATGCTCTCCTCGACACTGTCCTCCGCCTCGCCCCGCCAGCGGGCCAGCGCCCGGTCCAACGCGGTGATCATCTCGGTGCCCGCCGCGGAGAACGTCTCGGCGATCAGCTGCCGGATCCCGGCCTGGCTGCGGCCCGACTGCTCGTACTGATGGCGCCGCCAGGTCACGCCGAGCGCCACCGCCGGACCGGCCACCAGCGCGATCGGCAGCAGCACACCGGTGGCGGCGAGCATCGCGCTGAGGCTCGCTGCCATCGTGATGCCCGGAACCCCCTCGCGCAGCATGTCGAAGCCGGGCCTGGGCGGCGCGGGCCGGTTGGCCAACCGGCTCCTGGTCGTCGTCGGCAGCTGCAGCGCCACCAGGTCGATGTCGATCGCGTCGAGCCCCATCGCGCCGAGGTACTCGGTCAGCGCCTCCGTCGCCATCCCCTGCACCTCGTCGGTGATCTCGGCCCAGGCCGCCTGCAGCGACAGCTCGATGCTCTCCGGCAGCCCGACGAGGAACTCGTCGATGCGCGACTTGTTCGTCAGCCCGGCGATCGTGTTGTCGTAGGGGCGGCGCAGCTCGTCGAGCTTCGCCCGGACCATCGTCGCCACCTCGCGGCTGAGAAACTGCTGCTCCACCGCGAAGCGGCGGCGCTCCCGAACCCGCGCGGCCAGATCCCGGTTGGCCTCCTCGACCTCGGCGAGCCGTGCCTGCAACGCATCCTGGCTCTCGGTGGCGGCGAGGAGCCGGTCCTGCTCACCCGCCGCGAGGGCACGCAGGACGGCCTTGGTGCCGGCGAGCACCTTCCCACAGCGGGCCAGCTCCCGATCGCCGGCGCAGGAGCGGATGTAGTCCGCGAGCCGGCTGACGCCGCTGCGCTCCCACAGCACGTGCGCCCGCTCGGTCTGACCCAACGCCAGACGCGCCGCTGACGCCTCCGCGAGCTTGGCACTCACCGGGATCCACGGCGCGCCGAGCAGCCGCTGCGCGTGCTTCGCGTCGAACCCGTCCCCGGCCGACTCCCGGGCGACAAAGTCGGCGAGGCGGCGCCGGTTCTCCTCCAGCAGCTCGTGCCACGCCGTCGAGTCCTCCACCTTCGTCAGCACGAACGCGACGACCTCGACCCGCTGCGCCGCCTCGATGAGGAACTCCAGCTCGTGCCGCAGGATCGGCTGGTCCTGGGCGCTGACCGTGAACAGCAGCGCGTCGGCCTCCTGCAGCATCGCCATCGTGGTGTGCCGGTGCCCGACCGTGAGGCTGTCCACGCCCGGCGTGTCGACCAGCCGCACCCCTTCGAGCAGCGGATGCTCCATGGCGATCTCGACGCCGACCACGTCGCGCCGCTTCTCCGGGTCGCCCAGCGCGGAGGCGTAGTCCGCGATGTCGTCCGGGGCGATCGTGAGGTTCGCGATCCGCGAGCCCGAGCGCCGCCGTACCGTGGCCGACAGCTGCGGGCCACGACGGACCGCGAGGTACGTGTGCGTGGCCACGTCGACGTCGACCGGCAGCAGCTCCGGCCGGTCGACCAGCGCGTTGAGCAGTCGGCTCTTACCCCGCTTCTGCGCGCCGGCGACCACGATGCAGGCCGTGTCGTCCTTCCAGCGGCCGGCCTCCGCGGCCAGTACCCCGGCCAGATCCTCCCGCCCGCATCGCTTCGACAGTGCGTGCACCTCATTGGCGTGTACGAGCAGTGCCTGCACCACTGACGGGTGTTCACGACCCGGTGGCATCGCCAACCCCCTCCCGCCGACCGGAAGCGGTCGACCAGATCGATTCGTAGGTCCAGCACACAGCGCTCACCGCGCGCCGGTCCGGAGCCGGCAACGGGCGCTGCAGCAGGCCCCGGAACCGCCCGGCGAGCTGCGCCGCCTGTTCGGCAACGGCGACCGGAGCGGTGCCGGCCGGCAGGCCGACCTGCGCCGCCGGATCCGCGCCGGTGAGCAGGGACTGCAACGCCGCCCGCAGCTCCGCGCTCAGCCGCGGCGACTCCAGCAGGCGAGCGGCCTCCGGGCCGGCGTCGACGCGCCCACCGGCCGACCTCTCCGGGCCGTCGACCGGCCAGGGACCACCGGAACCGGCCGCGTCAACCGGACGGCGCGCGCCGGTAGCCGGCACCTGCCGCCGCGGCGGTGCGGCGTCGCCGGCCGCGGCGAGCTCTTCGAAGACACCGAGGACGTCACGTGCGCGGTGGCCGGCGACCAGGGTGCCGGTCGTGACCACCAGCCGGCGCCAACGCGTCGAACGCTCACGGGCCGCCCGGGCCACCTCGTCCGCACCGGCACCGGCGGCCAGCCCCAGCTGGGCCGCCGGCGTGTCCTCCCGCGCCAGCCGCATCAGCTCGCCGAGCATGTCGTCGTCCAGGCTCAGCTGGCCGCGCCCGACGGCGTCGAGCGCCGCGAACACCCGCAGACCCCGCAGGCTCGCCGCCAGCGGCCGGCCCTCGTCGACCGCGTCGGCGAGGTCGGCGAGCGCCGCCCGGTCCGCGGCACCGGCCGGTGACCGCACGAGCTGCCGCAGCACCCCGATGGCGGCGAGCGCCTTGAGCTGCTCGGCCCGCTCGGTGAAGTGGGCCAGCCCGGCCGCGACGGACCCGCCGGCCGCGGTACCCGAGGTACCGAACCCGGAGGCTTCCAGCAGCACGGCGTGCAACCCGTCGAGACCCAGGCCCGGCTGGGCCCGCAGGGCGGCGGTCGCGACGCGGATCCCGTACCTGTGCAGGCAGCCCATCAGCCGCGCACGCACCGCCGCCGGGGCCGGGAACGCCGGGGAGCCGGTGAACTCCTCCACGTCCAGCAGCAGGTCGTCGAGGTCAAGTTCGTCGAGCGCCGCCAACTCCCGCAGCGCGGCGAGGTCGTCGACGCCCAGGAGCCGGGCCCGGGACGTCTCGGCGAGGAGGCCGACCACCGGCACGACGTCGAACACCGACGCGCGCAGCTGCTCGTACGCCCGGCCGGCCAGCCGCCGCGCGGTCGGCCACGGATCGGCCTCGTCACCGCGGCGGTCCACCTGGCTGAGCACCGCCAGCGTGTTGACGCCGGTCATCCCGCACGCCGCCGACAGCGTACGGAAGTCCGCCAGCGTGGCCGCGTCGAACCGCTGGACGTAGCGCAGCACGTAGATGAGGGCCTGGGCGTGGTCGGTGCCGTCGGTGCCGAACACCATCCGCCGCGCCGCCCCCTCGTTGGTCACGGCGACGGTGTTGACCCCCGGGGTGTCGATGACGGTCAGCCGCAGCAGCGCCGGCAGGTCCAACTGCACCCGCACCTTCCGCACCAGCTCCGCCGGCACCGGCAGCTCCGCCGGCAGCCGGCCGTCCCCGGTCAGCGCCAGGGTCCGCGTCCCACCGTCCAGCAGCTCGACGTCGACCCGCCCGGCCTCCGAGCCGTGCTCGTACCAGGTCACCACCCGGGTGCACTCGCCCGCGTCGGCCGGCGCCACCGGCCGGCCGAGCAGTCCGTTGACCAACGTCGACTTGCCGCCGCTGACCGCGCCCGCCACGGCGACCTGCAGGGGCCGCCGCAGCCGCTCACCGACCGCCCGCACCCGCGCGCGAAGCCCCGCATCGGTGAGCCGCGCCGCGGCGACGTCGCAGAGCTGCGCGACGGCCGCGTCCGGTGCCACAGTCATGGGACGTCTCCGTGGTTGTCGTGGCTGTCGTGATGGTCGTAGTGGTCGTGGTGGTGGTGATGCTCGGGCACGCCTGGATCCACGGACCAGTCGAAGACGTGGTGCCCCGGCGGATCCCAAGCCTCATGCGGTACCGAATGGTCTGTTTCGAGATGATCTCTCTCGTGCGGGTCGACGTCCCCGACCCCGTCGCCCGTCCCGCCCGGCACACACCAGTCGACCGGCGGCCCCGGGCTCGCCGGGTCGAAGGTGTGGGCGAACATCGCGGCCCGCTCGTGCGGGTACAACGGCGGGAGCGCGTCGAACAACGCGCGCGCGATCGCCGACCGGTCTCCGGAATCATCCTCCGGAAGGTCGAGTCCGCCCCACCCACCGTCCATTACCGGGTCCCGGTCGGCCATGACTGGCCCGGAACGCTGCCGCCGGGACCGCCCACCATGATTCCATTCTCACTCGTGAAGGTCCTCGCGTCGGCAGTACCACAGGGCCTGTGATGGCCGATGCGGTCCCCGTGATGCCCGAGCCGCAACTGGTCGCCGCCGCACTCGCCGGCGACCAGGACGCCTTCCGGGACCTGTGGCGCCCGGTGGAGCGCACCGCATACGGCGTCTGCCTCCACCTGACCGGCAACCGCACCGACGCACTCGACGCCCTGCAGGAGACGCAGATCGCCGCGTGGCGGCACCTGGCCCGCTTCGAGGGCCGGGCCACGTTCGCCGGATGGGTGCTCGCGATCGCCCGCAACGCGGCGCGTGACCTGCTGCGCCGGCGCGGCACCGCCCGGGAGCTCGGCCTCGACGCCGCAGGTGAGCGCCCCGACGACCAGCCGCTGTTCGCCGACGTGGTCAGCGACGTGCTCGGCCTGCGAGCCGCGCTCGCCACACTGCCGATCAACCATCGCGAGGCACTCCTTCTGTGGGCGGGCGGCCTGACGTACGAGGAGGTCGCCGCCGTCGAACAGGTCCCGGTCAACACCATCAAGGTCTGGATCTACCGCGCCCGGCAGCGGCTGCGCCGGGAACTGGCCGAGTAGACCGCCCTACTGCGTGGCCCGGTACACCAGGACCCTGGGCAGGCGCAGCACCTGGTCGCCGTCGACATAACCGCAACGGGTCGTCTCGGCGATTGTGTCGTGCAGCGCCGGCGTCGGCGCCGGCACCGAGCCGACCACCTCGTGCTGTCGGCCGTCGACCCGGGATCCCCGCACGACGGTCTCCCGAACACCGGCCGCGCGCAGCGCGTCGAGCAGCGCCCGGCCGAGCCGGTCGTCGCGGCCGTCGAGCTGGTCGCGGTACCGGATCGCGGCCTGCACCAGCTGCGCCCGGTCCACGCCCGGCTTGGCCAGCAGCCGCTGGATCTGCTCGCTGAGCGCAGGGCTGATCCCGCTCGCCGCGACCTCGCGCAGGGACCGGGTCAGCCCCGCCTCGCCCTGGCTCGCCCGCGCCGTCTTCGCCCCGGCCGTCGGGCGCGGGTTCGCCTGCGTGGCTCCGCCGAACGAGGTCGTCCCGGGGCGGGCGCGCGGAGCCGGCGCGGCGGCGCCGACAACACCGGCCGGCCCGTACGCCGCGGCCATGCGCTGCCGACGTTGCCACCACACGAAAAGGCCCGCGCCGCCGCCGAGGACGACGACCGCCACCAGCCCGATCGCCAGCAGGGTGCCGGAGCCGCCCTCGTCCTGCGCGGGCGGTTGTGACGCGGTGACGGGATCGCCCGGCAGCGCACCGGCCTGTGGTTGCGAGCACTGCGCCGGCTGTCCCTGGGTGGTCTGTGGCTGACCGGGCGGATTGCCGTTGCCGTCGGTTTGGCCTTGTCCGGGCTGTTTCCCGCCGGGCTGGGGGTTCTGGCCGGGTTGGTTCCCGCCCGGCTGTGGGTTCTGGCCGGCCGGGTTCCCGCCCGGCTGCGGGTTCTGCCCGGGCGGGTTCTCGCCGGCCGGTGGGTTCTCACCGGCCGGTGGATTCTCGCCGGTCTGCGGGTTCTGGCCGGTCTGCGTCGGCTGGTTCTCGCAGGTCTTCGCCGCCGCCGGCTGGCCTGCCGTGGCCGCCCCGGTCGCCGCCGACGGCTGCGGCCCGTCCCCGCCGCCGCAGCCGGCCAGCACGACGCCGACCACACCAGCCACGAGCAGGACACGGCCGAGCCTCACGCCGTGCCTCACACGCCACGCTCCTGCTGGCTGTTCCACACTGCCCAGTCGGCGCGACTGTTCGCCCGGTCGGCCTCGATGTAGGTGTCGGTCGCCGCCTGACTCGACTGCTCCTGGTACGCCCGATCCAGGTCGCCCTGGTGGATGTCGTTGCTGATCTTCTGCTGATACGTGTAGCCAGCCATCGTCTCGGCGTTGCGCGCCGCGTTGTGCGACCGCTCCATCGCGCCCTCGACCTGGTCCTGGTCGACCGACCCCGGGTTCATCGCGTCGCGGTAGATGAGGCCCGCATCCGCCATCTGCGAGTTGACGTTGTTGAGCACCGCGGCGGTGTCACCGCCCACAGGGAACGGCCCGGCGGCGACCGTGTCGGTCGCCGGATAGCTGTCGTAGGAGGACGAGCTCGGCCCGGCAGCCCCGACGTCGAACGGCCCGACCTCGTAGATCCGATCCGCCACACCGTCGGCGTTGTGGTCCTCCATCACCAGACCGCCACCGGCCTGATCGGAGAAGACCTGCACATCGGCCACACCGTCGCGGTTGTGGTCGATGAGCGCCACGTCGGCCACCCCGTCGTGGTTGGTGTCGGTGAACTGCACGTCGATGTGACCGTCGCCGTCGACGTCGATCAGCTGCGAGTCGACAATCCGGTCACCGTCGAGGTCACCCCACACCGAGCTCACGTCGCCAGGGTCGCTGCCATGACTGTCCATCCCGATCCCTCCAAGGTCGGAAGTTGGCCTACGGGAATGGTGACGTCGGCACGAGCCGGATTGTTACAGCCATCGCGGCGGTATTTTCCGGAGTTCCGCTTCCGGCGCCGGCTACGTGTAGATCGAGGTCGGCCAGAAAACGGTGAAGTTGACCTTCTCGCAGATCGCGTTCGCTTCGGCACGGGTCTTGTACGTCTCGTGACCCGGATGCGTGAGGCCCCAGTAGTAGTCCTCGACCGCGTTGGCGCAGGCCTTGCTGTCCGCGATGGCTCTGTCCCGGGCCGTTTCGGCAGCGCTGCGGGCGGCCTCCGCCCTGGTAACCTTCGCCTCCGCATCGGAGAGCTTGGTCTGGGCGCTGCTCAGGCTCGACTGGTAGTCATCCGCCCTGCGCTTCTCGGAGCTGACATCGCTCTGCAGGCCGGAGATTCGCGAATCCTGGTAGCTGACCGTGCTCTCCAGCCCCTCGACCCGGTCCTGCGACCTGATGTAGAGCGTGGTCATGACGCCGCCCAGCACCAGCAGCAGCCCCGCGGCGACGGCCAGGAGCACGGTGGCCCGGCTGCGCCGCGGCGCCACCAGCGTCAGTCCGTCCGGATCCTCCCACTCCGCGTCCGTGTCGTCGGAATCGTCGGTGCTGTCCTCCGCATCGGCATCCTCCGCCGCGCTCACGGCGTCGGGCTCCTCGACAGCCGCGTCGGCGTCGGGCTCGACGCCGAACGGCGTGGCCGTCGTCTGCGCGGCCGGCTCCGCGGTCCGCTGCTCCGGCACGACCACGGACGCCCACACCGGCGCCGCACCGCCGAACGGAACGACCACATCGGGCGCCGACGGGCTGCCATCGCCTGACGCGTCGGTCTCGTCACCGGTGACCACCGCGCTCGCCCCGGGGGACACCTGCGACGGCACCGCGGCGCCGAACGGAATGCCTACAGTGGACGTTGCGTCAGTGGTCGCCTTGGTCTCGTCATCGCTCACGGTCGTCCTCATCTCCAGGCGTGGTGCCGATCAGCGGCTCCCAGTATCGGTCCCGGCCCGGCTTCTCCAGCCGGAATCGCGGGGCCGTTCGGCGCGGCCGCGATCTCGGCCGTACCGCGTCTCCCGCGGTTCTGGCGACGATCGCCCGCCGCGGGGCCTGGAGTGGCTCCGACATTCGGTCGTCGAGCGCAGTTGCGCCCGTTGCTTCCGCTACAACGCAATTCCACCGTAGTAGGACTGTATGGCCTGTTCGACCTCCGGCGGGCAGTGCCCGCCGTGCAGCGCGTCGAGCGCCAGCAGCGCGGCGCCGGTGACCGGCGGGGCCGTGAGCACCGTGACCGTCGCCGCCGGCGAGAGGGCGGCGATCCGTGCCCGCAGGCCGTCGAGCAGCTGCGGGTGCCGAGCCGTGAGCACTCCGCCGCCGAGTACCACCGTGTACGGCCGGTCGAGCAGCCCCAGCCGTCCCGCCGCCACCCGTACCAGCGCCTCGATCTCGGCCGCCTGCCGACGCACCACCCGCGTGGCGACCTCGTCGCCGGTCGCCGCCACCGCGAACAGCACCTCGCAGAGCTCGTCGAGCCGCTCCATCGGTATCTCGCCCAGATGCAGCCCGACGCTCACGTCCTCCACGATGGACCGCCCGAAGTGCACCCGCACCGCGTCGGTGAGCGCCGTCGCGGGCCCGCGACCGTCCTCGCCGCGCACGGCGTGGTGGAGGACCAGCGCGGCGAGGTGGTGACCGCCGCCCCAGTCGCCGGAGAGCTGCCCGAGCGAGGGGAACCGGGAGGTCGCGCCGTCGGCGCGACGCCCGACCGCGTTGATCCCGGCACCGCAGACCACGCCGACCGCGTCCGGGTCCGCGGTGCCGGAGCGCAGCAGGGCGAACAGGTCGTTGTCGACGCTCACCCGCTCGGCCAGGCCGAGCCGGCCCACCTCCAGGTTCAGGCGTTCGACCTCGACCGGCAGGTCGGCGCCGGCGACGTACACCGAAAGCTGGGTCAGCGACAGCCCCGGTGGAACCGCGGCCTCCGCCCGGGCCTGCGCCACCAGCTCGGACAGCAGCGACAGCGTGGCCGGCAGCCCGATGGCGTGCGGCGAGGTGGTCGGCCCGGTGACGCGGGCCAGGACCCGCCCGTCGGAGTCGCCGAGCACGACGTCGGTCTTCG
The DNA here is from genome assembly GCF_022095675.1 of Dactylosporangium sp. AC04546. GTDB lineage: Bacteria > Actinomycetota > Actinomycetes > Mycobacteriales > Micromonosporaceae > Dactylosporangium. The sequence goes on from NZ_JAHYSG010000001.1 coordinate 145,408, forward strand.
AGTTGCCCCCGTCGGCCGCAGCGTAGATGCGCCCCGTCCCATGCCGGTCGACACCTCCGGCGCGCGACGTTGCCGCCGTCACGACAGCCACGCAAGGTGGTCGCGGTTCTTGGCGAGCAGCTCGCCGGTCAGCCGGGCGGCCTTGTCGTGCTGGCCGATCAGCGGGCGCGCCAGGAGTGCGGCGTAGACGACGATGTTCAACCTTTGACTCCTGTCAGTGCGACGCCCTGCACGAAGGCGCGTTGGGCGAAGAAGAACAGCACGATCACAGGGACCATGGTCAATATGGTCGCCGCGCTGACGAGGTTCCACTGCACGTGATGCAGGGTCCGGAACGACGCGAGGCCCAGCGAGAGTGTCCAGTTGTGTTCGTTCTCGCTGGTGTACAGCAGGGGACCGTAGTAGTCGTTCCACGCGTAGAAGAACTGGAACAATGCCGCGGCGGCGATCCCGGGGCGGGCCATCGGCAGCACGACCCGCAGCAGGGTGCGCCACTCGCCGCAGCCGTCGACCCGGGCCGCGTCAAGGTACTCGCCGGGGATGGTGAGCAGGAACTGGCGGAGCAGGAAGATGGAGAACGCGTCGCCGAACAGCATCGGCAGCACCAGCGGCCAGAGGGTGCCGGTGAGGCCCGCGTTCGCCCACATGAGGTACAGCGGGATCGTCGTGACCTGCGGCGGGATCATCATCATGCAGACGATGACGACGAGCACCGCACCCTGTCCGCGCCAGCGCAGCTTGGCCAGTGCGTAGGCGGCGGGCACGCTGGACAGCAGCATGAACAGCGTGGCGACGAGCGCGTACAGCACCGTGTTGAGCAGATACCGTGGCAACGGCGTGCGCACGAAGACTTCAGCGTAGTTGGACGGGTGCCACGAGGACGGCCAGTACGATGAGGTCAGCGCTTGCGAGTCGCTCATGAACGAGGTCAGCAGCAGGAAGCCGACCGGCGCGACGAACATGACGCACAACGCGATCGCGACGCTGTGCCGGGCGACGACCAGCAGGGTCCGGTTCACGAGGCACGCTCCGGGTCGATGGTACGGCGCAGCAACAGCAGCGACACCGCGAACGCGACGACGAACAGCACCACGGCGAGGGCGTTGGCGTAGCCGAGGGCACCGTAACGGAAGCCGACGACATACAGCCACAACGGGTACGTGAAGGTTGAGCCTTCCGGGTAGCCGAACGTCGAGGAGATGCCGGCACCCGTCGTCGCCTGGCCGCTCGCCGCCGACGCCGCGACGGCCGCCTGGGTGAAGTACTGCAGCGTCGTGATGACTCCGATGACCGCAGTGAACACGACGACGGGCGAGATGTGTGGCAGCGTCACATGGCGGAACCGCTGCCACGCGTTGGCACCGTCCAGGGCCGCCGCCTCGTGCTGCGCGGTCGGCACGTCGAGGAGCGCGGCGAGGTACAGCACCATGACGTCCCCGACGCCCCACAGTCCCAGCAGGACCAGCGACGGCTTCGACCAGTCCGGCGAGTTGAACCACAGCGGACCATCGATGCCGAGGTGCCCGAGCAGCGTGTTGACCGGTCCGACGCCGGGCTTGAGCAGATAGACGAACGCCAGGGTGGCCGCGACCGGCGGGGCGAGCGCGGGCAGGTAGAAGATCGTGCGGTACACGCCGCTGCCGCGCTTCAAGGTGGTCAGCAGCAGGCCGCTGCCCAGCCCGCCGAGCATCCGCGCCGGCACCATGACGACGACGAACCACAGCGTGTTCTTCGCCGCGACGTTGAGGAACGCGTCGTCGAACAGGTGCCGGTAGTTGCGCAGCCCGACCCACACCGGTTCGGAGACCAGGTCGAACTTCGCGAAGGAGAAGTAGACCGCGGAGCCCAGCGGATACAGGAAGAAGACCACGATGCCGACCGTCGCCGGCGCCATGAACGAGGCGACGGTCAGCATGTGACGCAGCTTCGGGTGCACGCTACCCGCCCAGTTGCAGCAGCGAGTTGACCTGCTTGTCGACGCCCGCGAGCCCGGCGTTCAGGTCATTCGCACCGCCGCTCTGCCAGCTGTCGCAGAACGTCTGGAACGTCTCCTGGTAGGCCGGCCCGGCCGAGGACGGCGGCGTGGTGGTGGTCTTCGGGTGGTTGAAGATGTCGACGAACGTCTTGAACTCGGCGTCCATCTTCAGGTCGGGCGAGGCGAGCGCGTCCTTTGTGGACGGTATGTTCTTCAAGCTGTTGGACAGCTTGACGATCGCCTTGGTGTCCGTGGTGAGATACCTGATGAGCTCCCACGCCGCCTCGGGATTCCTGGCGGTACGGGAGATGCCGATGACGTTGCCCGTGACGTATCCGGCGCCGTAGCGCTCCGCGGTGGACACCGGCATCGGGGCGACCCCGAACTGCAGGTCCGGCGCCTGGTCCTTGGCGAACGCGATGCGGTACTCGCCGTCGATCGCCATCGCGACCTGACCCTTCTGGAAGGCGTTGGCGTCGGAGTACTCGTCGCCGAGCGACGCGCGGAACGCCTCGAGCTTGTCGTAACCGAACCAGTCGACGAGTTCCTTCTGCCACTTCAGCAGCTGCGGCCAGCCCGGGTCGGTGCCGATCGCCGACGAGCCGTCGCCCTTGAGCCACTGCGCGCCGACCATCGGGCCGAGGTGGGACGGGGTGTTCTCGTAGAAGCCGAACAGCGGCAGGAATCCGGCCGTCTGGATGCTGCCGTCCGGGCCGCGCTTGGTCAGCTTCTTCGCGTCCTCGGCGAACTCCTCCAGGGTCTTCGGCGGGCCGGCGATGCCCGCCTCGGCGAAGAGCTTCTTGTTGTAGTACAGGCCGTACGCGTCGGCGAGCACCGGCATGGAGCACCGCTTGCCCTTGTGCTCCGTGTACTGCTTGACGGTCTGCGGGAAGGCGTCCATCGACACCTTGTCCCGGGCGATGTACTGGTTGAGGTCGAGCCACGCACCACTGGCGCAGAACTGGCCGACGATGTCGGTGGAGTAGGACAGCCCGACATCGGGCCCCTGGCCACCGCCGATCGCCTGGGTCATCTTGGAGTCGTCCTGGCCTGACTTCACGACGACCTTGATCTTCGGGTGGGCAGCCTGGAAGTCCGCGACGACGGCGTCGATCGCCTCGGCCTCGCGGTCGGTGAAGAAATGCCAGAACTCCACGGTGCCGGAGACGTCCGCGCCGGGATCGGCGATCGGTTTCTCCTTGGTCCCTGGGGTGCAGGCCGCCAGGACGAGCGTCACGGCGGCGAGGATGGTGAGACGACGCAAGGCAACCTCCTACGGACTGGGTTGACGCAGTGCGGCGAGGAGGGTCTCGCGCACCGCGGAGAGCGCCGCGCCGGCCGCGCCCAGCAGGGGCGCGTCGTCGTCGACGGTCGAGACCAAGATCACCGTCTCTGGAAGTCCTGGGTGATCCGGGGTGGGACATGGACCTGGCGACCGGCTCGGGCGACGGCTTCGCCGCCGCCCAGCTCCCGCCGACTAATAGGCAGACTGACTAACAGTTGCGCGCAAAGGTAGGCGCTCTCACCGGCGTCTGTCAATGGTCTGAACCGGGGATCGCCCGGGGGGATCGGCAACGGATTGATGGTTGACACGACCGTCGATGCGATGTTCCCATTTTCTAACTATCAGGCAACCTGCCTAACAATTCTCGGCTCCTCAGCCGGTGGCTGCCCCGCCGGTCGATGCGGGGTGCCTCGGCCGCGCGGCAACGCCGATCGGCCCGGAATCGCACGCCTTGGAGGATCGATGAACGTGAAAGGAACGCGAACGGCGCGACGCTGGATCACCGCTCTGGTCGCCGCCGGGGTGGCGGCCACCGTCCTTCCGCCGTCGCTGGCTGCCGAGGCGGCCGCCATCAGGTACGAGGCGGAGGACGCCACGATCTCGGGCGGCGTCGTGGAGTCCAACCACGCCGGCCACTCCGGCAGGGGCTTCGTCAACTACGACAACGTCACGGGCAGCTCCGTCGAGTGGACCGTCAACGCGGCGACAGCCGGAACGGCCACGATCGGGCTGCGCTTCGCCAACGGCACCACGATCGACCGGCCGATGGACGTCAGCGTCAACGGCACCGTGGTCAGCCCCGCACTCTCGTTCCCGGGCACCGGCACCTGGGACACCTGGCAGACCAGGACGATCACCGCCGCGGTGACCGCCGGCGCCAACCGGATCCGGGCCACCGCGACCACCGCCAACGGCGGACCCAACGTCGACTGGATCGATTTCGACGTCGCACCGCCGACGTCGGACTACCAGGCGGAGAACGCGACCATCGCCCAGGGTGTGGTCGAGTCGAACCACAACGGGTACACCGGCACCGGCTTCGTCAACTACGACAACATCGCCGGCAGCTACGTCCAGTGGTCGGTCCCGTCCGCCGCCGCGGGCAACGTCAGCGTCGCCGTCCGCTACGCGAACGGCACCACGACCGACCGGCCCATGGACATCACCGTCAACGGCACTCTCGTGCGCGGCGCGCTGTCGTTCCCGAGCACCGGTACCTGGGACACCTGGCAGGTGGTGACGTTCACCGTCGGCCTCGCCGCCGGTACGAACCTGATCCGGGCCGCCGCGACCACCGCCAACGGCGGACCCAACGTCGACAAGCTCAGCGCAGGCGTGCCGGGAGACACCTCCGCCCCCACCGCCCCGGGGCAACCGGCCTGCGCCAGCATCACCGAGAACAGCCTGCTGCTGTCGTGGGGCGCCTCGACCGACAACGTCGGCGTCGTCGCGTACGACATCTACCACGACGGCAACAAGATCGGTGAGGCCGCCGGCACCGCCACGTCGAAGTCCCTGACCGGCCTGCAGCCCAACTTCGAGTACCGTCTGTCGGTCTTCGGTCGCGACGCGGCGGGCAACGTGTCGACCAGCAGTCCACAGGCGATCTGCCGGACTCTCGCGAGCTCCGACACCCAGGCGCCGACCACACCGGCCAACTTCGCCACCGCGAACGTCGCCGGCAACTCGGTCGGCACGTCGTGGACCGCGTCGACCGACAACGTCGGCGTGACGGGGTACGACGTGCTGGGCGCCGGCGGCTCGGTGCTCAAGTCGGTCGGCAACGTCACCTCGACGACGGTCGCCGGGCTGGCGTGCAACACCACGTACACGCTGACCGTGGTCGCGAAGGACGCCGCCGGCAACATCTCTCCGCCGAGCAACGCGAGAACCATCACCACCACCGCGTGCAGCGGGGGCGTGCCCTCGGGCATCACCACCGTCTCGACCGGCTGGACCATCCCGTGGGGAGTCGCGTGGCTGCCGGACGGCCAGACGGCGATCGCGACCGAACGCGACTCGTTCAAGGTCTTCAAGGTCACCCTGGGCGGCGCGCGGACCCAGGTCGGCACCGTGCCGAACACGGTCACCACCAACGGCGAGGGCGGCCTGCTCGGCGTCGCCGTCGACCCGAACTGGAACAGCAACCACTACGTGTACTTCATGCACACCGCCGCCGAGGGCAACCGCATCGCCCGGATGACCTACAACGGCACGACGCTCACGGCGTACACCTCACTCGTCACAGGCATCATGAAGAACCGCTACCACAACGGCGGCCGGCTGGCGTTCGGTCCCGACGGCTACCTCTACGCGACCACCGGTGAGGCGCAGACACCGAGTCTCGCGCAGGACAAGAACTCGCTCAACGGCAAGATCCTGCGGATGAGGACCGACGGTACGCCGGCGCCCGGAAACCCCTTCGGCACGCTCGTGTACAGCTACGGCCATCGCAACCCGCAGGGCATCGCCTGGGACTCGCAGGGCCGGCTCTGGGAGGCCGAGTTCGGCAACAGCCAGTACGACGAGCTCAACCTCATCAAACCCGGCCGCAACTACGGCTGGCCGACGTGTGAGGGCACCTGCAGCGTCGCCGGCATGGAGAACCCGAAGCGGCAGTGGTCGGTGAGCACCGCCTCGCCCAGCGCCATCGCGATCGTCCGCGACGTCGTGTACATGGCGGCGCTGCGCGGAGAGCGGTTGTGGCGGATCCCGCTGCTCGACGGCGAGAACACCGGCTCGCCGACGGCGTACTACGTCGGCACCTACGGGCGGCTGCGCACGGTGGTCAAGGTGCCCGGCGCCGACCAACTCTGGCTGTCGACCACCAACTGCGACAACAACGGCGGCGCAGCCGCCGGCTCCGACCAGATCTTCCGCATCACCATCGCCTAGCCCCAGCCCGTTACTGGAGGAACGATGCGACGCAGCAGATGGCGCACCGGCCTGACCGCGCTCGCGGTCGGCGTCACGGCGGCGCTGACCCCGATCGCGCTGCCGATCGGGCCCGCCCAGGCCGCAACGACGACGGTCTACCAGGCGGAGAACGCCACCGTCTCGCAGGGCGTGGTCGAGTCCAACCACGTCGGATACAGCGGTACCGGATTCGTCAACTACGACAACGTCGCCGGCTCGTACGTGCAGTGGTCGGTGACCGCCGCGGCCGCCGGCAGCGCGACGCTCACCATCAGGTTCTCCAACGGCACGACCACCAACCGGCCGATGAACATCGCCGTCAACGGTACGACCGTCGCGTCCGGCGTCGCGTTCAACGGCACCGGCAACTGGGACACCTGGCAGGACGTCAGCGTCACCGTGGCGCTGAACGCCGGCGCAAACACCGTGCGGGCCACCGCCACCACGGCGAACGGCGGACCCAACGTCGACCGGGTCACCGTCGTCGAGAACGCCACCGGTGGGCCGAGCATGGCCGTCGCGCCGTACGAGTACTTCGGCTGGGGCAACCCGCAGAGCCCGACGTCGGTGATGTCGGCGACGGGGATCAAGTTCTTCACGCTCGCCTTCATGCTCTCCGACGGCGGTTGCAACCCGCTCTGGGATGGCTCCCGGCCGCTCGCCGGCGGCGACGACCAGTCGAAGATCAACGCCATCCGCGCCGCCGGCGGCGACGTCATCGTCTCCTTCAGCGGCTGGAGCGGCAACAAGCTCGGCGAGAAGTGCTCATCGGCATCGGCGCTCGCCGGCGCCTACCAGAAGGTCATCAACGCGTACCGGCTCAGGGCGATCGACGTCGACATCGAGGCGACCGAGTTCTCCAACGCCACCGTGCGGCAGCGGGTCATCAGCGCGTTGAAGATCATCAAGACGAACAACCCGGGTATCAAGACGTTCATCACCTTCGGCACGACACCGACCGGGCCGGACGCCGACGGCGTCGACCTCATCAAGAAGGGCGCCGCGGCCGGCCTCGACAACGACGGCTGGACCATCATGCCGTTCGACTTCGGCGGACACACCGGAACGATGGGCGCGGCGTCGGTCAGCGCCGCCGACGGGCTGAAGAACGCGGTCAAGAGCGCCTACGGCTACAGCGATGCCACCGCCTACACGAAGATCGGCATCTCGTCGATGAACGGCAAGACCGACGAGGCGGACGAGACCGTCACCCTCGCCGACTTTCAAACGATCCTGGCCTACGCGCAGCAGCATCACATCGCGCGACTGACGTTCTGGTCGATCAACCGCGACCGGGCCTGCGGGGCCGGTTCCGACGCCGATTCGTGCAGCGGCGTCTCGCAGGCGCCATACGCGTACACCAAGGTTTTCGTCCAGTACACCGGCTGAGAAGGGATGTCGATGAAACCGAAGCACTTGCTGGTCCCGCTCGTCGCGCTCGCCGTCACGGCGGCCATGACACCGTTCGCCACCGCGGCGGCTGCCGCCACCACGCGGTACGAAGCCGAGGCGGCCACGATCACGCAGGGCGTGGCCGAGTCCAACCACGTCGGATACAGCGGTACCGGATTCGTCAACTACGACAACGTCGCCGGCTCGTCGGTGCAGTGGTCGGTGACCGCTGCGGCCGCCGGCAGCGCGTCTCTCACTATCAGGTTCTCCAACGGCACGACCACCAACCGGCCGATGGACATCGCCGTGAACGGTACCGTGCTCGCCGCCGCCTCGGCGTTCAACAGCACCGGCAACTGGGACACCTGGCAGAGCAAGACGATCACGGCCACGCTCAACGCCGGGACCAACACGATCCGGGCCACGGCGACGACCGCCAACGGCGGACCGAACGTCGACTGGCTCGAGGTGGATCAGGCGACGGGCGGCGGCCCGGCGGTACCCTTCGGCAGCCACCGCTTCCCGTACGCGGCCGGCACACTCCGCCCGAGCGGCACGCAGGCCGCCGTGGACCAGGCGGTCGTCACGTACTACAACAGGTGGAAGGCGGCGTTCGTCAAACAGAACTGCGGCAACGGCTGGTACCAGGTCATCTCACCGGACGCCGACCATCCCTACGTGGCCGAGGCGCAGGGCTACGGCATGGTCGTCGTGGCGACCATGGCCGGCGCCGACCCGAACGCGAAGACCATCTTCGACGGGATGGTCAAGTACATGCTGGCCCACCCGTCGGTGAACAATCCGGACCTGCTCGCGGCCGAGCAGGACGTCTCCTGCCGCAGCGTCAACGGCTCCGACTCCGCGACCGACGGCGACCTCGACGTCGCGTTCGGGCTGCTCCTGGCGGACAAGCAGTGGGGCAGCACCGGGACGTACAACTACAAGCAGCTGGCCGTCAAACACATCAACGCCATCAAGGCCAGCGAGGTCAACCCGACCACGCACCTGCTGCTCCTCGGCGACTGGAGCACCCCGGGTGACAGCCTCTACTGGACGACCCGACCGTCCGACTTCATGATCGACCACTTCCGCGCGTTCAAGGCGGCGACGGGCGACACCGCCTGGGACACGATCCGCACCGCGCACCAGAACCTCATCACCAACCTGCAGAACCAGTACGCGTCGAGCACCGGGCTCCTGCCGGACTTCGTGGTCAACACGAATACCACGCCGAAACCCGCGCCCGGCCAGGTGCTCGAGGACCCGAACGACGGCAAGTACTTCTGGAACGCCTGCCGCACCCCCTGGCGCATCGGCACCGACGCGATCACCAGCGGCAACGCCGCCTCGCTCGCGTCGGCCCGCAAGATGAACACCTGGATCAGGACCAAGACCGGCGGCAACCCGAACAGCATCGCCGTCGGCTACTCACTGGGCGGCACGGCAATCTCCTCGGGCAGCGAACCGGCGTTCTTCGCACCGTTCACGGTGGCCGCGCTCACCGACCCGGCCAGCCAGGCCTGGCTCGACGCGCTGTGGACCAAGATGATCAACAGCTCCTTCACCAGCACCGACTACTACTCGACGAGCATCCAGCTCCAGACGATGATCGTCGCCAGCGGCAACTACTGGGTTCCCTGATCGCAGGCGCCGGGCCCGGTGTCGCAGCGACACCGGGCCCGCGCGATGGAACCTGGAGGGCGGTCAGGCGCTCTGGGTCTCCTTGTCGCGGAGTGCCTGCTCGACGGCCTTGCGCACGCGGGCGTCCTCACGCAGCTTGCGCTGCGCCCGGCCGCGACGGATCAGGAAGGACGCACCGACGACGGCCGCGACCAGGACGAGGATCAGCAGCAGCAGCGCCCACGGGATCGCCCAGCTGTGCGCCGAGGCCTGGACCTGCTTGAGCGACGTGGTGGAACCCGACGCGTCGGTGAGCAGCGGCGTGAGGGTCGCGGTGGCGGCGAGCCGGCCCGACGTCGCCACGCCGTGGACGGGCACCGTCATCTTCCAGCTCTCGCCCGGAAGCAGGTCCGGCGGCGACTTGACCTCGCCCGCGTCGGCGCGCAGCCACCCGAACGGGCCGGAGACCGACACCGCCTGCTTGGCCGTCAGGATGGCGTTGCCGGTGTTGTGGATCCGGTACGTGACGGTGGCGTCGTGCTTGGCGAACGGGTTCCAGGACGAGCCGGAGTAGTCGACGTGCAGGTCCTCGATCGCGAGGCCCGGCTTGAGCGCGCCGCTGACCCGCAGCTTGATCCGGATCCCGAGGCGCCGCTCGACGTTGACGCCCTGAGCGGCGTCGGGCTGCGTCAGCGAGGTGACGATGCCGCCCGCGTAGTCGCCGGGTGTGGCGTTGGCCGGAACGGCGACCGTGAACGGAATCTCGGCCGTCTGCCCGGGCTGGATCGCGACACGCTCGCCGTCGGCATGGATCCAGGCGCCGATGCCGACGGACTTCTTGTCCCTGGTGAGCAGGTCGAGCTGACCCGTACCGGTCGTGTAGCCGTCGGCGGTGTAGACCGCCAGGTCGAGCGGGACGTTGCCGCGGTTGGCGACGACCATCGCGTCCTTGGCCTGCCCGCCGGGGTTGACGGCGTAGCTGAAGCTGGACCGGTCGGCGCCGTAGCTGTTCGAGGCCGTCCTGACGGTCCAGGCGACCTCGCCCTCCGCCAGGGCTGGAGTGGCGCCCAGGCCGGTGACCGCGAACGTGGCGAGCAGTGCCGCGGCGGCGGTCCGGGCCAGGGCGGTGACGATGGTCTTCCGGTGCGTTGTGGACGCGTGCATCTCGAAGTCCTCGGGCGGTCTCGGGTCGGACTGGAAGACTGGCGGGGCAGGCACCCGAAGGTGCCGACCCCGCCAGGTGTGACGGGAACGGTCAGCTGCTCAGCGCAGTGATCGTGAGGGTCGAGCGGTAGTTACCCTTGTCGACGCTGTCCGGGACCTTCAGGTCCAGGTCGGCGCCGAGCCGGGCGGTGCCCTTCGGGTGACCCTGCTCCGCCCAGCCGAGGCCGCGCGAAACCGAGAGGCCCTGGCCGTGGTCGTCGTAGGCGGACGGAACCGCCCCGCTGGCCTGAGCACCGGCACCTGCCACGAGCACCTTCGGCGTCCAGCCGAGGTACGCACCCGAGAACGTCTTGTCGGCGTCCCGGAAGTCGCTCGTGCTGGCCGAGATCGACCAGGGCGCGAGCGAGCGCCGGTTGTCCGACACGAGGATCGGGTTGATCTGGCCCGTCGCCGCGAAGTAGTCGCCGTTGTTGTCCACGGCGGTACCGAGGTCCACGAGGCCGTTGTAGCCGTCGATCGTCCAGCCGAACTCGCCCGGAGGAGCGTTGGGCACGCTCACCTGGATGGACTGACCATCGCCCTGGTACGGGTGGACGGTGACCTTGTCGACGATCGAGCCGACCGGCTGGCCGGCCGTGGTGTTGTTGCACCACGAGACCTTGCCCAGCTCGACCGCGGCGTTCGGCGCCGCACAGGTGCCGCTGCGGATGTTCTCGACGACGAGCTTGTCGTTGCGCACCTGAACCTTGACGTAGCTACGAACGTGCTCCTGGTTCTGCACCGAGTTGTACCAGTAGTTGTTCGGGTTCAACGGGTCAGCACCGTTACCGGCACCGCTGGTGCCGCTGTTGTCAGGAGCGGTGATGTCGTAGTACTTCGAGCCCGAGGCGGAGTTGCCCGTCACGTAGATGACGCCGCCCGGACCGGGGAACACGTCGGCCGCACCCGGCTGCTCGGCCGGGTTCGCCTTCTGGCCGTTCTTGATCTCGTAGCTGCGGGAGTAGCTGTGGTCGTGACCCTGCAGCACGAGGTCGACACCAAGGTTGGAGAAGGCGGTCGGGAAGTCGACCCGGCGCACCTTGTTGTCGCCGTCCTTGGCGTGGTCAGCCGGCGAGTAGATCGCGTGGTGGTAGACGAGCACCGTCCACTTGGCCTCAGCGCCGTGCTGGTTGATGACGTCGGTGACGTACGCGATGTGCGCAGCGTCGCCGCCGCCACCGGAGGTGGTGGTGTAGCTGTTGCTGTTCAGGTCGATGAACAGCACATCCTTGTAGATGTACCAGTAGTCACCGCCGGACTGGGTGCCAGCCGGGTTCCCGTTGCCGTACAACGCGCCCGACCGGTCCGTGTTCGGGGTGAACAGGTGCTGCTCGTACGCCTTGCCACCGACATCGTGGTTGCCGATGGTGGCGGCCCAGGGGTACTGACGCAGCTTGTCGGGAGCGAGGAACGCGGTCCACTGGGACTCCGTGTTCGCCGTCTCGACCTGGTCACCACCCGACACCAGCAGCTCGGCGTCCGGGTTGGCCGCGAGCGAGACGTCGAGGGTGTCCTGCCAACCGGCCTGGTCCTTCGCCACGTTGCCGGACGACCCGATCTGGGGGTCGCCGTAGAACAGGAAGTCGTAGTCGCCTTCGAAGTCCTGCGTCTTGAACGAGTAGGTCGGGGACCAGTTGCCCTCGGAGCCGACCCGGTACGAGTACTGGATCTTCTCCTGCAGGCCGGAGAGCGTCGCGTGGCGGTTGAAGCCGCCACTGGTCGCGATGTTCGCTCCGCCGATGGCGTCGAAGGTAGCCGCGCCGGCCGGGAACTCGCCGTTGACGAGCGAGGCGGTCGGGGCGACCTGGACCTTCTGGACGGTGTCGGCCGACGAGTACCAGGTCACGATGCGCTGGGTCTCGTTGGCGCCGACACCGAGGATGATGCCGCTGAGCGTGGCGGGGTCCGCAGCGCTGGCGGGAGTCGCCAGACCGCTGAGGGCCATCGTCAAGCCCAGTGCAGCCGCGGTGGCCCCTGCGGCCATGCGGCGCCGTGCAAGCCCGGAGGCCCGCTTGGAGGTTCGTGCTTTCACGGGTTTCTTCCCTTTTCCGATGGAGGTACAGGAAAAGCGGACTCAACGTTTCGCCGCCCGATGAACCGGCCATGAACTTGATCTTGCGGCCAGTCGCAGCCTCCGTGCTGTTTTCAGGGCCAGATCACACGTTGCACAAGCCAGATCAGGCCCATAACGGACACGGCGGCAGCAATTGTGCCGGTCGTCCAGAGGCCGGCTTTCGGGGCGCGGCGACGCAGCACGATGAGGACTGGAAAGACGACGGCGATAATGGTGAGCTGCACGACTTCGATACCGACGTTGAATACGAGCAACGACCACAGCAGCGTCCACGACCACGCCGCATTGATGCCCAGGGCTCCCGCGAAACCCAGGCCGTGCACGAGGCCGAAGCCGAACACGACACCGAGGCGGGTCCAGCCCGCCCGGTCCAGGCTGAGGTGGCCGTGTCCGGCCGTCTCCAGGTCGGTGGCGTGGCCGCCGCGCCGCCAGATCCGCCACAGGTACCAGCCGGCCACCACGGCGATCGACAGCGCGATGACGGGCTCCACGACCCTCGCCGGCACGTCGACCAGGCCGAGGGCGGCGAGCATGAACGTCACCGAGTGCGCCAGGGTGAAGCTCGTGGCGGCGAGCACGATCTCCCGTAGGCGGCGCGACCCGGCGATGAGCGCCAGCAGGAACAGGATGTGGTCGATCCCGGTCAGCAGGTGCTCGGCGCCCAGGCGGAAGAACTCCCAGAACCGCTCGTACCACGACTGGCCGGTCGAGAAGGACGGGTGCGCCGCGTCGAGGGCCGCGCTGCCCGAGCGGCCGTCGATCTCGTAGGTGACGATCGTCTTGGTGCCCTTGACGTAGCCCTCGGTGTCGGGGAACAGCGCGCTGCGCACCTCGTGCTCGGCGCGCTCCTGCGGGCAGGCCCAGTCGAGCAGCAGGTCGGCGTACGGCACGCCCTCCTGCTGGCCCATCGTGAAGCCGCCCACCGGGGTCGGCGCGCAGACCTTGCCGTCAGCGGTGACCGAGAAGCGCTCGGTGACGTACCGCACGATCGACGCCGTATGGGTGTTGAGTGCCGCGGCCTGCCCTTCGGTGTCACCGTCGTCGAATGCGGCGGTGCCCGCCCGATACAGCGGATCGTTGTGCTCGAAATCGGCGGCGGACACGACGAGGAGGTCGTACTCGAGTTCCACCGCCGTCCGAACATGGCCCTCGTCACCGGCGGTGATGTGAACGTACACGGTCGAGGTGAAACCGTGGGCGAGCGCCGGTCCGGCGCTCAGAAACGTCAGCACCGCCGCGACGATCCCGACGACAGTGACGAAAATGACAGGGCGGGCGCGTTGCAACATGCGGCTCCTTTCCGTGGCCAGTGCACGTTGCACGTCATTGGCGAACACAAGCCGGACCGCCGACGAACCGCTGGAAAACAAACGCTCGGAACGGCGCCCGGCGGATTGAAGGCGGCCGGAACTGCGATAGGAATTACGCGCACATCCCGTCACTACCGGGGAGGACGATCGCCTTGCGCCGCCCGATTCGGGCCGTTGCCACGCTGGCCGCCGCCGCCGCGCTCATCGCCGGCTGCGGCTCCGGCGGCGACGACTGGTCCCGGCCGCACCCCAGTCCCGCCCCCGTCGGCGCACTCGGTCCGGGGTTCGTCGACCCGTCCGCTCCGCCCACCCCCGAGGGGACGGTCACGCCGGCGGCCGGTTCCTGGACCGGGGTCCACCCGTCGAAGGGCTACCGGGTGGTACTGATCAGCGCGGGTGACGATCGCCCGACGCAGGAGCTCGTGACGGCGGTCAAGGAATGGGCGAAGGCCGAGGACGTCGACCTCAGGACGATCGTCGCCAAGGACCCCCACGACCTCATTCCCACCATCACCAGGGCCATGGACATGGGCCCGGACCTCATCGTCAGCGCGGGCAACGACCTCATCGACCCGATGGCGACGGTCACCGCGAGCCACCTGTCGCAGCAGTTCCTCGTGGTGGGCGCGGAGGTGGCCGAGCCGACGCACAACGTCACGGCGGTCGACTGGTCCGGCGCGTCGTTCCGCGGTGAGGGGCTCGGCATGTCCTCGACCTACGACCCCGCCTCGTTCACCCCCGAGCGCTGCTCGGCCGCCATCCGGGCGGGTGTGGCGGCCGTGCTCAACAACTGGACCGGCATCGTGATCTGGCTCGACCACTTCTAGTCATGCGATCCACGGGTCTCAGGCGGGGTCTTCCTCCCGTGCATGTGCCACAGCCTTGACGTCGGCGTCATCCGCCGGTGTCAAGGGCGGCCGGCTTGCGGCGATGACGCCAACGATCGCTACGGCGGGCGTCTAGTAGGGACGGGCGCCGGGGTACGGGCCGTCCGGGTCGATGGTGCGCATGATGCGCCCGCAGATGTCGTGCAGCTGCCGGGGTTGCGCCTTGGTCAGTGGATCGAGGACCAGGCGGCGGACCTCGGCGACGTGGCCGGGCGCGGTCTCGACGACCTTCGCCAGGCCCTCGTCCGTGAGAATGGCGAGCGTGTAGCGGCCGTCGTCCGGGTCGGGGCAGCGGCGCACCCAGCCGCGCTTCTCCAGGCGGCCGACGGCCTGGGAGAGGCGCGGGAGTGAGCCCTCGGATATGGCCGCGAGCAGGCTCATCCGCAGCCGGCGCTCCGGCGCCTCGGAGAGCCCGGCGAGGACCATGTACTCGAAGTGGTTGATCCCGGCGTCGCGCTGGAGCTGGGTGTCGAGCGCGGCCGGGAGACGCAACAGCACGGAGAACAAGGTCAGCCAGGTCTTCAGCTCGTCCTGGTCCAGCCAGCGGGGTTCGTCGGTCACGTCGCAAGCATAGCGATGACTTGCATGTTGAACTCATCGTGGCTACTTTTGACTTCACTGTTTAAGTCATCTCTCCCGATGGGGAATCATGAGCATCGTTCTCTGGGTCGCTGCTGGGCTGGTCGCGGCCGGCTTTCTGTTCTCCGGTGTGTTCAAGCTCGCCCTGCCGCGCGAGAAGTACATCGCCGCTCAGCCCTGGGCCGCGGACGCACCGCACTGGGCGCCCAACGCGATCGGTGTGCTGGAGGTGCTGGGTGCGATCGGCGTGATCCTGCCCGCCCTGGTCAAGGTCGCGCCGATGCTGGTCCCGCTCGCCGCGACCGGGCTGGCCCTGGTGATGGCCGGCGCCGTGGTGATGCACCTGCGGCGCGGCGAGTTCCCGGCGCTGGTGCCGAGCGGGGTGCTGCTGATCCTGGCCGCGGTGGTGGCATGGGGCCGGTTCGGGCCGTACGCGTTCTGATCCACGGGGCCGCGGTCCGGCGGCCCCGTGATTGGCGGGTTCGGCGCCAGGCCGACCGGTGCAGGGCATGTCCTACTCGGGCGCCACTCCGGGCGCGAACGCGTCGGCGTACTCGTCGCTGGGCGCGATGTTGGTGATCACGTCGATCAGGACGCCGTCCGGGGCGGCGACGATGAAGTGCCGCTGGCCGAAGTCCTCGCTGCGCAGCCCGAGCACCTCGGTGAGGCCGGCCTCGCCGACCAGGCGGCGGTGCTCGGCGTCCACGTCGGACACCTCGAGGTTCAGCAGCAGGCCCTGCACCGGCTTGCGGTAGGCGGCCGGCATCGTCGGATGGCGGTGGTCGAGCAGGGCCAGTTCGAACTGCGGCGCGCCGGAATGGCGCAGGCTCACGTACCAGTCCGCCGCGAACGTCACCTCGAAGCCGAGGTGCTCGGTGTAGAAGGCCGCAGCCGCCGCGACGTCGTTCGAGGCGATCACCGGGTAGAAGCTGGTCAGCATGCCGCCCTCCACATTCGCATACTTTGGGTATGTGAACGACGCTAGCTGGCATACCGCGGGTATGTCAAACTCGATCCGTGACGACGAGGGCCGAACAGCGTGAGGAGACCCGGCGCGCGCTGCTCGCCGAGGGCTGGCAGCGGTTCGCCCGCGACGGCTACCACGCGGTGGTGCTGGAGGAGTTGGCCCGGGGGATCGGCGCCACCAAGGGGGCGGCCTACCACCACTTCGGCAGCAAGGCCGGCCTGTTCCGGGCCGTAGTGGCCGAGGCGCAGGAGCGGATCGGTGCCGGCGTCGCGGCGGCGGCCGAGGAGTACGACGACCCCTGGGACCAGCTGCTCGCCGGCTGCCGAGCCTTCCTGGCGGCCGGGTCCGATGCCGAGTTCCAGCGGATCGTGCTCCTCGACGCGCCGACCGTGTTGGGGTGGAACGAATGGCGCGCCATGGACGAGGCATCGTCGGCCCGGCACCTCGGCGAGGCGCTGTCGGCCGTCATGGCGGCCGGGGTGATAGCGCCACAGCCGGTCGAGCCGCTGGCCCGCCTGCTCAGCGGGGCCATGAACGAGGCGGCGCTGTGGATCGCCGGCACGCCCGACCCGGCGGCCTCCGTCGACGCCGCGATGGATGCCCTCACCAGCCTGCTCGACGGGCTCCGCTCATAAACCCCGAGCAGCGCGGGCCTTCCCGGGATCCGGACCGCGGATGCCCGATGGGCGGCATTTGGACGGTGATGGGCAGCGATCCGAAACGGCTTCGTCCCAGCTCGTAACCGGGCCGCCTCCCGGGAAGTGATCTTCTGGAACACGTCGTCCCTAGCTTTCTCTCGCGCCGAAGATCACGGCGCGAAAGGAAGAAGTTCCACATGTTCCGATTGCTACCTCTCCGCCACCGGCGCCGATCGGCGGTGACACTGCCGGTCGCGATCCTCGCGGGCTGCCTGGCGGCGTCCACCCTCGTCGCCGTTCCCGCCGCAGCCGATCCGATCGACGAGTCCGCGAACTCCAACGGCTTCGCCGTCGATACCCTTCCCGACGGCGGTGCCCGGGTGACGCTGCGGCTCAACGAGCCGCTGCCCGTCCGCGACGCCGTCCCGGAACTCGCCGTCGACGGCCGGATCATCGGCCCGGCCAGCGAGTCCCCGGACGGGCTCACCCTCACCGTCGAGACGACCGACACCACCGTCACCACAGCGAAGAGCGTCGAGGTCGCCTGGAACGGCGTGGTGCCCGGCACCCAGGCGGCGGCGAAGTCCGCCACCCCGCCCGCGACCGTGAAGAACCACGGGAAGAAGCCGGTCTACACCGATCCCGCGCAGCCCGGGCCCTACACGGTCGAGCGCCTCGACTACGACCTCGGGGACACCGCGACGACGCTGTCCGGCCTCAGCGACCTGCCCGTCGAGTTGCGGGCGGCGGTCTACGCGCCGGCCGGGGCGAAGGGCAAGCGGCCGGTCGTGATATTCCAGCACGGGCGGCACTCGGCCTGCTACAACCCGAGCACCCGGCAGACCAACAACACCAACTGGCCGTGCGCGGCCGGGTTCATCCCCATCGACAGCTATCTGGGGTACACCGAGACCGCCGAGGCGCTCGCCACACACGGCTACATCGTCGTGTCGATCAGCGCCAACGGCATCAACGCCAAAGACGCCAGCTTCACCGACGACAACGGGGCCATGGCCCGCGGGCAGCTCGTGATGGCGCACCTGGACCTGCTGGCGTCGTGGACCAACTCCAACGGGCCGAAGCGCCACCCGTTGTCGGGGCGGCTGGACCTGGACAACGTCGGGCTGATGGGGCACTCCCGCGGCGGCGAGGGCGTCGTCGAGGCCGCGCTGCTCAACGCCGAGCGGAAACACCCGTACGGCATCCAGGCCGTGCTGCCGCTCGCGCCGGTCGACTTCGGCCGGGCGACGCTGCCGGGCGTGCCGATGGCGGTGATCCTGCCCTACTGCGACGGCGACGTCTCCAACCAGCAGGGTCAGCACTTCTACGACGACACCCGCTACTCGTACCGCGACGACGTCCTGCGCTCGTCGCTGATGGTCATGGGCGCCGACCACAACTTCTTCAACACCGAGTGGACGCCCGGCGTGTCGGTCGCGCCGTCCAGCGACGACTGGTCGCCGGCCAACGACGAGGTGTGCGGCAGCGCCAGCCCGAGCCGGCTGACCGCGGCCGAGCAGCGGGCCGTCGGCACCGCCTACATGGCCGGGTTCTTCCGGCTCGTGCAGGGCAAGGAGCAGGCGTTCCTGCCGCTGTTCGACGGCACCAACGGGACCGTCGCGTCGACCGGACGCGCCGTCGTCTACGCGGAGGCCCAGCAGCCCCGCTCGTCCCGGACGGACGTGGCGCCGCTGGAGCGTCCGGCCCCGAACGTCACGATGTCCGGCTTCGACCTCGGGGCGTACTGCTACAGCGTGGCCGCGCGGGTGCTCCCCGGCGACACCCCGTGCTCGTCGACCACGGCGACGTCGAAGGTCCCGCACTGGACGCCGGCGACGTTCGCGCCGGCGGTACCGCTCAGCCCGGTCCTGCGGCTGCAGTGGGGCGCCGCGTCGGTCTCGCCGGCGTTGCAGATCGCGCTGGCACCGGGGCAGTTCGACGTCAACCGGTACGACGCGCTGACCTTCCGGGCGGCGCGGGACGAGTCCGCGACCGGCGACGTCGACCTCGACGTCACGCTCGTCGACGGCAAGGGCCGTTCCGCGACCGTGCGGGTCGGCGACGTCAGCCCGGCCCTGACCCCGTTCCCGTCCTCGACGAACACGGCGAACGGGATCAGCCGGCTGGGCAAGACCTGGCTGCGCACGGTCCGGGTGCCGCTCGACGCGCTGCCGAACGTCGACCTGGGCAACGTCCGGTCCATCTCGGTACGGCCGGCGACCCCGGCCGGCGGGGTGTACCTGTCGGACTTCGCCTTCGACACGCCGGCGGTCGGCGGCGGTGTGGCGACGCGGGCGGAACTGGCCAGCATCGCCGACGTCACCGTCGCCGAGGGCAACGGACCGGGCACCGCGACGATGCAGCTCACGCTGAGCAAGGCGCTGAAGGACCCGGCCACGGTCCAGGTGCAGACGGCGGCGAGCGGATCCGCGACCGCCGGGCAGGTGCCGGCGCTGTCGTTCCCCGTCACCATCCCGAAGGGGGCGAGCAGCGTGACGATCGCGATACCGCTCACCGGCAACACCACCGTCAACACGGCGTCCCTGCGGTACAAGATCACGATTTCGGCACCCGTCGGCGTCGCGATCGGGGACGGCTTCGCCTGGCTGACCGTGCTCGACGACGACACCGCCTGACCTACCACCCGGCAACGAACGGCGTCCGGGCCGAGGTTCACTTCGGCCCGGACGCTGCCGGCTCGCCGAGGATGACCGCGTCGCGGCGGTCCTGGTTCAGAGGTAGTCACCCGGCCAGTGGAACGCCCCGGGTGCGGCCGTCATCGCGGCCAGGTGGTCCGGGGAGGCGTGTACCGGCCGGAGCATCCCGGTGTCGTCGATCTCGGTCACCGGGTCGTGGAGCAGCCAGGGCAGCGCCGCGTCGATCGCCGGGTCGGCGGGGAGCCGGGCCGCGACGCGCCGTGCGCCGGCTGCGCGGGCGCGGTCCGCGACGGCGGTGAACAGCGCACGCAACGCTTCCTGCCGGCCGGGCAGCACCGCGGCCTCGGCCACGCGGACCTCGTCGCCGGTGTGCCGCAGGACCAGGTATCCGTCCACGTGGCCGTGCCGGCGGGCGAGGAGCAGCTCGGCGGGCGGGGCATACCAGACCGGCACCCGGCGGGCCCAGTCGTCGGCGTCACGGACCGTGCTGAGTGGACGGTGGGCGTTGAACGCATGGTGGATCGGCGCGAGCCCGGACCAGTCCGCCGGCGAACCCGCGTCGACGGTCCAGCCCGCCGGCGGTGCCGTCCTCGGAGCGGGCCGGCCGCTGCGGTAGCGCAGGGTGAAGGTGTGGAAGCCGCTGCCGCGGTACACGCCGGGTGTACCGGTGAACAGCAGCGACCAGGCGCAGCCGTCCGCGGTCATCGCCGCGAGAGCCAGGTCGAGCAGCCGCCGGACGTGCCCCCGGCCGCGGGCCCTGGGCAGGGTGGCGACGTTGGCGAGGCCGCCGACGAGGTCGGCGGCGCCGGTGGCGTCGCGCAGCCGGCGCGGGAGGTAGTAGACGGCGGCGACGACCGTCGCGGCCTCCACGGCGACGAAGGTGCGTGGGAGGCGGCCCGGATCGCCCGCCCACAGGTCGATGACGTGGGGGGCCTCGAACGACTCGGCCCAGACGGCGTACAGCGACGGCACGTCGGCGCCTGTGGCCGGACGGTAGGTGACCTCGGCGCTCATGAAGATCAGCCCATGCGGGCGAGCAGTTGCCGGGTCACCGCGTGGGCGAGCGGCTGCCCGGCGGCGTACCGGGCGATCTCGTCCACGACGATCCCGCCCTGCCGGCGGCGCCCCTGCACCGTGCCGGCGGCCTGGTGCGGGGTGAGCAGGACGTTGGGCAGCGCGCGCAGGGGGTGCCCGACCGGTAGCGGCTCGTCGTCGAAGACGTCCAGGGCCGCGTCGATGCGGCCGGTCGACAGCTCCGCGACCAGCGCCGCCTCGTCGATGAGCCAGGACCGGGCGGTGTTCACCAGCCCGGCGCCGTCGGGGAGCAGCGCCAGTTCCCGCGCGCCGAGCAGGTGCCGGGTCTCCGGCAGGACCGGCGCGTGCAGGGCGACGATCCGGCTGCCGGCGAGCAGCTCGTCGAGTCCGGCCAGCCGGGCGCCCAGGCCGGCGGCGTCGGCCGGAGTCAGGGTGGGGTCGGCGACGGAGACGTCGGCGCCCAGGGCGCGCAGCAGTTCCAGGTAGGCGCGGCCCGTGCGGGAAGCGCCGACGACGCCCACCGGGCATCCAAGGATCTCCTGCCGGGGTGGCGCCTGCTCGGCCGCGCTCCACTCGGCGCCGGCGTGCAGCGCGTGGTCGAAGCGCGGCAGCCGGTGCAGCAGGGCCAGCGTGAAGGCGAGTGCGACCTCGGCCACCGACCGGGCCATGCCCTGCCCGGCCTGGGTGACCGCGATGCCCCGCTCGAACAGCTCGTCGGTGACGAACGGTTTGACCGACGCGCCGGTGTGCGCGACGAGCCGCAGCCGCGGGGCACGGTCCAGCAGCCGGGCGTCGAGCCGCGGGAATCCCCACGCGGTGACGAGAACCTCGGCCTGGCCGAGCGCCGCATCGGCGTGGTCGTCGACCAGCGTGCAGTCGGCGATCGCGGCCAGCCGTGCGCCGATCTCGTCCGGGAAGAACTGCTCGCGCAGCGCGGGCGGTACCGACACCACGGTCACCGGACGGCGACGGGCGTCACCGGAGCCAGTCATCGCGGTGCTCCTGAACGAAGTCGTCGTCGGTCAGCCACGGGTATGCGGCACTGACCCGGGTCAGCTCGTCGGCCTGGCCGGGGGAGAGCCCCTCGGCCGGGTCGAGGCACCACACCCCGTCGAGCAGGCCCTGCCGGCGCAGCACCTCGTGGACGCCGGCGATGCAGCCCTTGAAGTCGTTGGCGGCGTCGAAGACCGCGGCGTTCGCGTCGGTGACCGCGGCCGCGCGGGCGGTCAGCTCCGCGAGCGCGGCCGCGTCGCCGGCCCGGGCGTCCCGGACCCGGTCGAACATGGCCACCGCCGCGCGGGTCCAGACCGCCCACTGGCCGAGCAACCCGCCGGCGAAGCGGCGACCGGCGAACCGGCCGAGCAGGTCGCCGAGGATGTGGTCGTCGTTGCCGGTGTAGAGGGCGACCTCGGCGCCCCGGTCGGCGGACACGATGCCGCGGACCGCTTCCAGGGTGCGGTACCGGTCGAACGGCGCGAGCTTGACCGCCACGACCGATGGCAGGTCGGCGAACGCCCGCCAGAACGCCGTCGACAGCCGCGGGCCGCCGATGGCCGGCTGGAGGTAGAAGCCGATCACCGGCAGTACCGTGCCGACGGCCCGGGCCCGGTCCAGCAGGGCGGACTCGTCCGCGCCCGGCACGACGGGGGAGAGCAGGACGGCGTCGTAGCCGAGTCCGGCGGCGAGCTCGGCCTCGGTGACCGCCTGGGCGGTGCCGCCGCACGCGCCGGCGATCTTGACCACCGGCCGGCCGGCCTCGGTGTCGAGCACCTCGGCGGCGAGGGCGAGCACCGGCTCGAACAGCCCGGCCTGGCGGATCTCGAACTGGGTGGTGTGGACGCCGACGGCGACGCCGCCCGCGCCCGCGGCCAGGTAGTAGCGGGTGAGCGCGCGCTGCCGCCGCTCGTCGAGGCCGCGGGCCGCGGTGAGCGCCAGCGGGTGCGCCGGGATGACGGTGCCCGACCGGAGCAGATTGAGGCCCACGGTCAGAACCTCCCGTCGCGGACGGCGAACTTGGTCGGCTTGCCCGAGGTGGGCAGACCGGCGGCGAGCCAGTCCGCCTGCCAGTCGACGAGGGTGCCGAGCGGCACGTCCGGGTAGCCGAACAGCGCGTGGCAGCGGGTGGCGTCGTTGAGCAGCGCGGCGGGGGCCTCGGCGCCGGTGATGGTCACCGGCCGGCCGAGCCGTTCGCCGAACCTGGCGGCGAGGCGGCGCACCGGGGCGGTCTCCGGGCCGGTCAGGTTGAGGGTGAACACGCCGGTGCTGGCGTGGCGCAGGGAGCGCAGGGCGACCTCGTTGGCGTAGCCCTGCCAGACCACGTTGACGTGACCGGTGGTGACGTCGATCGGGGTGCCGGCGAGGACGGCCTGGCCGATGTCGGCGAGCACCCCGTAGCGCAGGTCGACGGCGTAGTTGAGCCGCAGCACCGTCACCGGGGTGCCCCTCGTGGCGGCGGCGTGGGCGAACACCTGCTCCCGGCCGAGGCAGCTCATCGCGTAGTCGCCGACCGGGCCGGTCGGGTCGTCCTCGACGCAGCCGCCGGAGGCGACCGGCACGAGCGGGTAGACGTTGCCGGTGGAGAACGCCGCGATCCGGGCGCCGGCGTAGCGGCGGGCGACGGCGGCGGGCAGCACCGCGTTGACGACCCAGGCCAGGTAGGGGGCGGCCGAGGTGCCGAACTTCGCGCCGACCATGAACACCACGTCACTGGCGTCGGGCAGCTCCCGCAGGTCGCGGTCGCCGAGCAGGTCGAACGGCACCGGCTCGACGCCATCGGCGGCCAGCGCCGCGGCCGCCTTCTCGTCGGACCAGCGCGACACGGCGTACACCCGGTCGCCGGTGCGCCCGGCGGCGTCGAGGCCGCGGCGGGCCAGCCGGCACAGCGACGGTCCCATCTTCCCGCCGGCGCCGAGGACGACGAGGTCGCCGGCGCCCTTGGCGAGGTCGGCGACGAGCGCCGGCGACGGCTGGGCGAGCCGGTCCTCCAGTTCGGATTCGCTGCTGAACACGGGTCCCATCGGATTCCTTCTGTGGAAACCCCCGCCTTCAGGCGGGGGAGGAAACGGAATTCTGCGGAGCAGGACAGGAAAAGCTGATTCGCCACCAAGGCGGATCGGCGTCTACCCGGGTGTCACCGCGAGGCTCACAAATACCTGGCTAACGTGTGAGGCATGTCCAGGACTGTGAAGCGGGCGTTCAAATACCGCTTCTACCCGACCGGCGCGCAGGCCGCTGAGCTGGCGCGGACGTTCGGGTGTGTCCGGAAGGTCTACAACCTGGCGTTGTCCGCCCGCACCGAGGCGTGGACGCTGCGGCAGGAGCGGGTCAACTACAACGCCACCTCGGCGATGCTGACCGCGTGGAAGAAGACCGAGGAACTCGCGTTCCTCAACGACGTCTCGTCCGTGCCGCTGCAACAGGCCCTGCGACACCTGCAAGCCGGGTTCGCGAACTTCTTCGCTGGACGCGCCCGCTACCCCAGCTTCAAGAGCAAGAAGAAGTCCCGGAAATCGGCGGAGTACACCACCAGCGCGTTCCGATTCCGCGACGACAAGCTCACCCTGGCGAAGATGGCCGAGCCGCTGGACATCGTGTGGTCCCGGCCGCTGCCCGAGGGGGTGTCCCCGTCGACGGTGACCGTGTCGCAGGACGCGGCCGGGCACTGGTTCGTGTCCCTGCTCTGCGACGATGTGATCCCCGACGCTGCGGCGGTGAACGCTGCTGTCGGGATCGACGCCGGCCTGGACAGCCTGCTCACCCTCTCCACCGGGGAGAAGGTTGTGAATCCGCGGTACGAGCGTGCCGACCGGGCGCGGCTGGCCCGCGCGCAGCGGAACCTGGCCCGCAAGGAGCAGGGCTCGAACAACCGGGCGAAGGCCCGGGTCAAAGTCGCCTGCGCCTACGCTCGGATCACCGACCGGCGCCGCGATCATCTGCACAAGGTGAGCACTCGACTCGTTCGTGACAACCAAACGATCGTGATCGAGGACCTGACCGTCCGCAACATGGTCCGCAACCACACGCTGGCCCGAGCCATCTCGGACGCGGCATGGCGGCAGTTCCGCACCATGCTGGAGTACAAGGCCACCTGGTACGGCCGCGAGGTGATCGCGGTCGACCGCTGGTACCCGTCCTCCAAGCTGTGCTCGGCCTGCGGCGCACTGAACGAGAAGATGCCGCTCAACGTGCGGTCGTGGACGTGCCGGTGCGGCGCCACCCACGACCGTGACGTGAACGCAGCACGCAACATTCTGGCCGCCGGGCTGGCGGTGTCTGCCTGTGGAGCTGGTGTAAGACCTCAACGGGAGTCCTCCCGGACGGGGCGGCCGGCGGTGAAGCAGGAACCCCCTGGGGCGACCCAGGGAATCCCCTCCCTTAGGGAGGGGAAGGATGTCAACCTTTGATTCCGGACATCGTGACGCCCTCGGTGAAGTACCGCTGGCCGACGAGATAGGCGGCGAAGATGGGCACGAACGCGATCACCGAGCCGGCGAGCATGACGTTGAGCGGCACCTGCTCCTGCTGGAGCGAGGCGATGCCGACAGTGAGCGTGCGCATGTCCCCGCTCTGCCCGATGATCAGTGGCCAGAGCAGGTCGTTCCAGTGCCACAGGAAGACGAACACGCCCAGCGTGGCGAGGATCGGCTTGCACAGCGGCAGCACGATCCGGGTGAACATCCGCCACTCCGACGCGCCGTCGATGCGGGCCGCCTCGAACAGCTCGTCGGGAAGGCCCTGGATGAACTGGCGCATCAGGAACACGGCCTGGGCGTTGGCGAGGGTGGGCAGGATCAGGCCCCAGTAGGTGTCGACGCCGCCGGCCTTCGCGATGAGGATGAACGTCGGGATGAGCGTCACGTGGTACGGCACCATCACCATCGCCAGGAAGGACCAGAACATCGTCTCCCGGCCGGGGAAGCGTTTCTTCGCGAACGCGTAGCCGGCCATCGCGGCGAGCAGCAGCACCAGCACGACGCTGACGACCGAGTAGATCGCGGTGTTCAGCAGCCAGCGCAGGATGCTCTGGGCCTCCAGGACCTTGCCGTAGGCGCCGGTGTCGATCGGCCACGGCAGCAGGCTGCCCGGGAACTCGACGGCCGCCGCCGGTTTGAGGCTCAGGACCACCATCGCGTAGAAGGGGAACAGCGTGACGACGCTCGCCACGGCCAGCAGGACGGTGCGCAGCACCTTGCCGGCACGGCCGGGTTGCAGGGCGCGGTATGCGCGGGGCCGGCGGGGCCCGGTCGTGACGGTCACTTGTCCCTCCCGAGGGCCAGCCGCTGGATCAGCGCGACGAAGAGCGTGAGCACGAACAGCGCGACGCCGATGGCACTCGCGTAGCCGAGGTCGAAGTACTTGAAGCCCTGCTCGTACAGGGCCATGACGAGCGTGTAGCTGGCCCGGGCCGGGCCGCCGCCGGTCATCGCGTAGACGAGGTCGAATACCTGGAACGAGGCGGTCGTCTCGATCACCAGCAGGAAGAACAGCACCGGCCGCAGCTGCGGCAGGACGATCCAGCGGAAGCGCTGCCACGGTCCGGCCCCGTCGGTGAGCGCCGCCTCCTCCAGCTCGCGCGGCAGGTCCTGCAGGCGGGCCAGGACGATGAGCATGCCGTAGCCGAAGTGCGACCAGACGCCGACGAGGGCGAGCGCCGGCAGGACCAGCGTGGTGGAGGCGAGCCACGAGTCGTCGGGCAGCCCGAACCAGCCGAGGATCCGCGACCACGGGCCGTCGCTGGAGAAGACCCACGCGAAGACCGTGGCCACGAGCACGAGGCTGGTGACGACCGGCAGGAAGAACACCGAGCGGAAGAAGCCGACGCCCCGGAAGCCGCGCCGGACCAGCAGCGCCAGCCCGACCGAGACGGCGACGGTCAGCGGCACGTACAGCAGGGTGTAGACGACGGTGACCCGCAGCGCCTGCCAGAAGACCGGGTCCTCGGCGAGGCGGCGGGCGTTGTCCAGCCCGGTCCACTCGGCGTCGGCGCCGATGGAGTACTCCATGAACCCGAGCACCAGCCCCGCGATCGCCGGGCCGAACCGGAACACGAGGAACAGCAGGAACGCGGGAAGGACGAAGAGCAGGCCCCACCGGGCCTCGCGTCGGGCCATCACCCGCCGGGTCCGCCGCGCCGGCACCTGTGCTATTTCGGCCACCTGTGCTGTTTCGGCCATCCGCCGTCCTTTCCGTGAACAAGGGAGCCGGCCCGCCGCGAGGGTGCCGCGGCGGGCCGACCGGAGGGTCAGAGCAGCGCGTTGGCGGCCTTGGCCGCGTCGGCGAGCGCCTGCTCGGGGGTCTTCTTGCCGATCAGGACCGCCTGGATCTCGGGCGCGAGCACGCCCATCACCTCGCGGCTCTTCTCGTTCAACGCGCCGACCGTGGTGCTGGCGAGGGTCTTCTCCATCGCGCTGTTGATCGGGTCCGACGCGTAGAGCGTGCCGGCCGACTTCTTCGCCGGGAAGTAGCCGCTCTTCGTCTCGTAGGCCGAGGTGACCGACGGCTGGCTGGCGAACGTGATCCACTCACCGGCGGCCTTCTTCGCCGAGCTGCCCTTGAGCATGGCGAGGCTGCCGACGGTGCCGTAGCCGACGCTCTTGGCGTCCTTCAGCGGCGGGAAGATCTTGATGTTGTCCGCGCCCCAGAACGTCTTCACGTCGGCCGGGACGTGCTGCCAGGTGCAGGCGACCTTGTTCTTGGCCACGTTGGTCTGCTCGAAGGCCGGGATGCTGGTGAGCAGGTCCTTCTGCACGTAGCCGCCGTCGGCGAGCTGCTTGAGGAAGGTGAGGGCCTTGACGCCCTCGGGGCCGTCGAACGCGACCTTCTTGCCGTCCTTGCTGAACACGTCGCCGCCGGCCTGCCACAGCAGCGGGTAGAACGACTGGTTCAGGGTGGCGGCCGGGTCGGCGTAGTAGTTGGTGACGTCGAAGCCCTTGGCCTTGAACTGCGGGGCCAGGGCGAGCAGGTCGTCCCAGGTCTCCGGGTAGTCGGTGATGCCGGCCTCGGCGAACACCTTGGCGTTGCACATCAGCGGGTTGCTGCTGGTCAGGATCGGCGCGCCGAGCATCTTGCCGTCGAGGGTGACGGCGGCCTTGACGTTGTCGAGGTAGTCGGCCTTGGCGTCGGCCGGCAGGTAGCTGTCCAGCGGCTCGATCATCTTGTTGAACTTGCCGAGCTGGTCGGGGATCAGGTAGACGACATCGGGGCCCTTGCCGCCGGCGATCGCGGTGGTCAGGGACTCCTCCCGCTTCGCCCACGGGAAGATCTCGACCTTCACGTCGATGTTCGGGTGGCTGGTCTTGAACGCGGTGACCTGCTCGTTCCAGAAGGCGGTGTGGGCTGCCTGGTCGGGGATGACCGGGTAGATCCACATCGTGACCGACGCCTTCTCGTCGGACCCGCCGCCGCTGTCGCCGGACCCGCCGCCGCACGCGGCGAGCAGCCCGGCCACCAGCGCGGCGACCGCGACCGGCGCGAACCTGCGAACTCGCATCAGTATTTCCTCTCGTGAGTGATGGTTCACTGCGCGGGCACGGTCACGACCGTGCCGGTGTGCCGGGCCGCCTCGGCGGCGAAGACCGCGAGGTGACTGGCGAGCGACTGGTCCAGTCCGGACCGGATGTGGCCGCCGTCGCCGGTGGCGACGGCGCGGATGAAGGCGTCCATCAGCCCGGTGTCGCCGCCGCCGTGGTCGTCGGCGGCGGTGGACCCGCCGACCGGGCCGGTCTCCAGGACCTCGATCCGGTCGGTGCGGAAGTCGTGCACCCGGACCCGCTCGCCGTCGCCGGAGAGCATGCCGTGGGTGCCGAACAGCTGGGTCTGACGGTGGGTCTGCTCGGTGAACGCGGTCATGGTGAACGTGGCGGTGACGCCGCCGGTCAGCTCCATGGCCACGACCTGGTGGTCGACGACGTCGTTGTCGCCGCTGTACACGCAGCGCCCGTAGGGGCCGGTCCGCAGCGCGTCGAGGAGCGCGGCCTCGTCGGTGCCGTCGGTGACGACGCTGACCGGCCACACCGCTCCCCGTTCGCGCAGCCGCGGCAGGTACAGCTTCGGCGCCGAGTAGGGACAGTCGGTCTCGACCGGGCAGTCGAGGCACCGCTCGGCGGCCCCGGCCGGGCGCTGGTCGGGCCGGAAGTGGCGCAGGCCGCCGAAGCTGGCGACCTGCTCGATGCGCCGGCCGGTGACGTAGCTGATCCAGTCGAGGTCGTGGCTGGACTTCGCCAGCAGTACCGGCGCCGCGAGGTCCTCCCGCCGCCACGGTCCCCGCACGTACGAGTGGGCGAAGTGCCACCAGCCGACCGGCTCCAGGTGCTGGACGCTGACGATCTCGCCGAGCACGCCGCTGTCGACAACCCGCTTCACCAGGTCGGTGTACGGGGTGTACCGCAGCACGTGGCAGACCGCGAAAAGCACGCCGGTGGCGCGGACCGCGTCGACGATCTCGCGGCACTCCGCCTCGGTCGGCGCGAGCGGCTTCTCCACCAGCAGGTGGTGGCCGGCCCGCGCGAACGCGACGGCCGGCGCCACGTGCATCCGGTCCTGGGTGGCGATCATCACCGCGTCGGCCTCGACCCCGGCGCCGAGCAGCTCCTCCCAGCCGGTGAACTGGGCGGCGCCGGGGTTGTCGGCCACGACGAGGCCGCGCTGGTGCGGGCGCGGGTCGGCGACCGCGACCAGCCGCGCCCGCTCCGGGTGGTCGGCCACCCAGCGCGCGTACGTCTGGCCCCGGTTCCCGGCGCCCACCAGCGCCACCGTCACCTGCTGCTCCACGTCGTCTTCTCCTTGCCGGTATGTGGTCAGACGCTGAGGTTGCCCGTGTCGCGGACCCGCGGCCCGGCCGGCGGCAGCGACCGGGCGACGCCCTCCTCGACGCACGCCGTGTGCAGCAGGGAGGAGCCGTCGCCGAAGCCCGCGTCGGCCAGCCGCAGCCGGCCACGGGTGAACATGGCGCCGACGGCCGAGTACCGGTTGCGGCCGGACTCGACGGCGACGTGGGCGGTGTCGCCGTCGGCGGCGGTGCTCACGTAGGCGCCGAGGTCCCAGGTGACGGTGCCGGTCGCCGCGGCGCGGGACAGGAAGGCCTTGGCCGCGTTGGTACCGCTGAGTACCGCGCCGCCGCCGACGCTGATGCGCTGGTCGGCCGCGCCGGCGAGCCGGATTCCGGTGTCGGTGAGCGTGCCGCCCTCGATGCGGACGTCGGCCGACTTGACGGCGATCGGGGCGGCGGTGGCCGCGCCGGTCAGCGTCGTGCCGGTCAGGTGCAGCGGGCCCGGTCCGTTGAACGCGTGCCCGTCGAGGCCGGTGACGGTCGTTCGGACCAGGTGCACCGGCGCGGTGACGCTGGCCTGGATCACCTCCGTGCCGGGAGTGGCGAGCCGGAACGAGCAGCCCTCGATGACGTTGGGCCGCCCGGAGCGGCTCGACTGCTGCGAGATGATCAGCGTGTCGTCGGCCGAGCAGCCGCGCAGCTGGACGCCGTCGGCGTTGACCCACAGCATGCCGGAGCCGGCGAGGCCGGCCTTGCGGATCACCTGGACGTCCTCGAGGGTCAGGTCGGTGACCTTCACCCGGGCCACGAACCACGAGCAGACGTGCTTGCGCACGGTGATCCGCTTGGCCGCCGAGCCCCACGCGGCGCCGGAGTTGGCGAACGTCATCAGCCCGGAGTTGCCGGTGTAGACCAGGTCGTGCTCGTACTGGCCGTGGGTGACGAACGGGCCCTGGTCGTCGCCGTCGCCGTGGCAGTTGGTGACGTAGCCGTAGGCGGACGCGGTCCAGTCGTTGAGGTGCCGGGCGTTGGAGGTCCGGCAGTCCTCGACGTGCCCGTAGAGGCAGTAGATCTGCTGGGTGAGGTAGCCGGCACCGCCCCAGGTGACCGACGTCGGGTTCTTCAGCGTGCACCGGGCGGTGTGGAAGTGGGTGCACCAGCGGCGCATGATGACCGGCCAGAACGAGCCGGTGGCGTCGACGTCGGCGACGTCGCAGTGCACCGCGTACTCGTAGGCGATCGGGTGCGAGCCGGTGTACTCGTCGGCGCCGTTGCCGGTGAAGACCAGGTTGCGCACGTGGACCCGGCTGACCGGCTCGACCCGCGTCCATTTCAGCGTGCGGCCGGCGGCGAGCTCCCAGCCGTTCTTGTAGCCGATCCGGATGTGCGTGCCGTCGATGATCTGGGTGACCTCCACGAGCTTCTGCAGCTCGCGTTCCCAGGCGCCGGCGAGCTTGTTGACCTCGACCGCGTACCACTGACCGACCGCGAACGCGGCCGAGTCGCCGACCTGGAACGAGTCCCAGCCCTCCAGCACGGCCTCGGTGAGGGTGTGGGTGTGGACCTGGTCGGTGACCGTGCCGCGGAAGAACAGCACGGCGGCGAACGGGTCGTCGCGGCCGGCGTTCTCGATCCCGTCGGTCGACATGGTGTGCCCGCCGAAGTCGAGCACCAGGTCGCTGCGGGTGAACCGGTGGCGCTTCACGAAGTGCAGGTCGGTGTGCGCCTCGATGCGGTGGATCGTGGGGTCGCCGACCATCGCGTCGAGCGCGGCGTCGGCCGGTGTCTTCGGGTCGAAGACGCCGAAGTGCCGGAACTCGACGACGCCGTCATGGACCTGCAGCCAGCGGCCCGGGCCGGGCCGGTCGCGCTGCGGGTCGAGCACGGTGCCGCCGTTGGCCGGCGCGCTGCTCACCGGGTCCCAGCGCATCAGCCGGGCGCCGCCGTCGCCGGCGGCGAGGTGGCCGTCGACGTGCACGAGCTGGCCGGGGACGAGGGCGCGGTACTGCAGGGCGAGCAGCGCCGCGACGGAGCCGACGTGGAAGACGGCGTCGCGCATCGGGCTGAGCCGGTCGGCGTCGTCGGCGGGGGAGTTCGGGGTGGCGTGGGCGGCCGCCGCGGGGGCGAGGGCGGTGCCGGCCAGGGCCAGGCCGCCGAGCCCGGTGGCGCGCAGCAGCGCGCGGCGGGTCGTCGATTCGGAGCGGTCCATGGGGGAGGGTCTCCTGCCGGTCAGACGGTGAGGTTGTCGGTGGTGACGATCCGGGCGGAGTCGGCGGGCAGCTCGCGGCCGACCCCGTCCTCGACGCATCCGGTGTGCAGCAGCGTGGAGGTACCGCCGAAGCCCGCCTCGGCGAGCACGAGGCGGCCACCGGCGAAGCGGGCGCCGACGGCCCGGTACCGGTTGACGCCGGTGTCGACGCGGACGTGCGCGGTGGCCGCGCCCGTGGCGGTGCTGCGGTAGTCGCCGAGCTCGATGCGGACCTGTCCGGTGCCGGCGGCCCGCGACAGCAGCGCGCCGCGGGCGTTGGTGCCGGTGACGGTCGCGCCGCCGCCGACGACCAGGCGCTGGTCCCGCACGGCCGACAGCTCGATGCCGGTGTCGGTCAGGCGTCCCCCGTGCACGACGACCTCGGCGGCGCCGATCTGCAGCGGCGCCGCGCCGGGCGAGCCGGTCAGCACGCAGTCGGTGAAGTGCACCGGGCCGGCGCCGCGCAGGATCGCGCCGTCCAGGCCGCGGAACGTGGTCCGGACGAAGTGCACCGGGTTGCTGACCGGCGTCTGGTGGACGACGGTGCCGGCGGGCTGGTCGAACTCGCAGTCGGCGATGATGTTGGGCCGGCGGGAGCGGGCCGAGCGCTGGGCGATGCTCAGCGTGCGGGCCGAGCAGCCGCGCATCTGGATGCCGTCGGCGTTGACCTGGAGCGTGCCGGCCGGGTCGAACGTGGAGCGGGCGATGACCCGTACGTCCTCCAGCGTCAGGTCGGTGATCTTGGTGCCGGCGACGAACCAGGAGCAGACGTGCCGGCGGATCGTGATCCGCTTGGCGCTGATGCCCCACTGACCGCCGCTGTTGGCGATGTCCATGAGGCCGGAGTTGCCGGTGAAGACGAGGTCGTGCTCGTACTGCCCGTGCGTGGTGAACGGGTTGCCGCCGGCGTCGTCGCCGTCGCCGTGGCAGTTCTCCACGGTGCAGTACGCCGAGGCGGTGAGGTCGTTGAGGTGCCGGGCGTTGGAGCTGCGGCAGTCGACGATGTGGCCGTAGAGGCAGTAGATCTGCTGCGTGAGGTAGCCGGCCCCGCCGTACATGACCGTCGGTGGGTTCTTCAGGGTGCAGTTCGCGGTGGTGAAGTGGGTGCACCAGCGGCGCATGATGACCGGCCACCAGGTGCCGGTCGCGTGGATGCCCTCGACGTCGCAGCGCACGGCGTACTCGTAGGCGACCGGGTGGGAGCCGCTGTACTCGCGGTCGTCCGGTCCGGATCCCGGGTACTCGCCGGTGAACGCGACGAACCCGAGGAAGACCATGTTGCGCACGTGCGCCCGGCGGACCGGCTCGACCCGCTGCCAGGTGACGGTGCGCCCGGGGTCGAGCTGCCAGCCGTTGAGGTAGCCGACCCGGATGTGGGTGGCGTCGACGATCTGGGTGACCTGCACCATCTTCTGCAGCTCGCGCTCGTCGGCGCCGGTGAGCGGGTTGCTGGTCGCGGTCCACCACTGGCCGACCGCGAACTGCTTCGCGTCGGGCACCTGGAACACGTCGGACAGCTCCGGCACGGTCTCGGTGAGCGTGTGGACGACGGGAGTGCCGGTCGGGGTGCCGCGGAAGTACAGCACGGCGCCGAACGGGTTGTCGTGGGTGTTGCGCTCGATGCCGTCGGTGTGGACGGTGTGGCCGCCGAAGTCGAGCTCGATGTCGCTGCGGCCGAACGTGTGCCGCTTGACGAACCGCAGGTCGGTGTGGGCCTCGACACGCTGGATCGCGGGGTCGCCGACCATGGCGTCGAGGGCGTCGTCGGCCGGCGTGTCGCGGCCGAAGACGCCGAACATCCGGAAGTCGCCGACGCCGGCGTGCACGGCCAGCCAGCGGCCGGCCGGGCGGCGGTAGGGGTTGTGGACAGTGCCGCCGTTGGCGGCGGCCGTGCTGGCCGGGTCCCAGCGCAGCAGCGCGCCGCCGCCGTCGCCGGGAGTGTGGTAGCCGGCGAC
Organism: Dactylosporangium sp. AC04546; assembly: GCF_022095675.1. Taxonomy (GTDB): domain Bacteria; phylum Actinomycetota; class Actinomycetes; order Mycobacteriales; family Micromonosporaceae; genus Dactylosporangium. Next base: position 178,916 of record NZ_JAHYSG010000001.1, read on the forward strand.
GCGGACCATGGTGCGCGCGGTCAGGGCGGCCGGGTGGACGGTGTTGAGGGCGGCGACCGTGTCCACCGCGAGGATCCGGTCCTCGGGCGTGACGTGGTCAGGTGGGGACGAGCCTGGTTGACCCATGAATAGCCTCAACCTTCGCGGTCCAGCCGTGCGGCGACGCCGCCGCACAGCGGTGCGGTTCTTGGGGGTGAAGGTCGGGCAAACGCGCGAGGCGCGCAGGCGGCGGAGCTGCTGACCGGAACGTCCCGGCACCGGGGCTGCGGTGCGGCGGGCGTCAGCTAATTCGCCCGAGAGAGGTCACGACCTGGGCCGTGACGTTGGCGGGGACTTTAAACAGCCCGTGAACTCGGTGTCAAGCGTTCTCGCGGTGATCGGCGTGGCCGAGGCGGGCCGAGATCTCGTCGGCGGCCTGCCGCACCTGCCGGCCCACTTCCTGGTAGCGCCAGGTGGGCAGGCCGAGCTTGAGGCCGGTCACGCTGATCGCGCCGCAGCAGCCGCCGGTGTGGTCACGCAGCGCGCTGCCGATGCAGAACACGCCGTCGGCGTCCTCCTCGTCGTCCAGGGCGTAGCCGGCGGTCCGGACCTCGTCCAGGTGCGCCTGGAGCGAGTCGAGGTCGGTGATCGTGTGATCGGTGCGCTTCGGCAGCCCGACCCGGCCGATGAGCTCGCTGACCTGCGGGGGGCTCATCTCGGCCAGCAGCGCCTTGCCCAGGCCGGTGCAGTGCGGCAGCTCGCGGGTGCCCATCCGCAGGTCGAGCTGGATCCGCTCGCCGTTGCTGACCTGGTCGATGACGACCGCGTGGGCGCCCTCGGGCACGGCGAGCCGGGAACTGAGCCCGGTCTGCACGGTCAGCGCGGTGAGCACCGGGCGGGCGATGTCGCGCAGCGAGAGCTGTTCCTGGGCCCGCACGCCGAGCCGGGCGAGGGCCATGCCGAGCCGGTAGCGCCGGTTCAGCCCCTCGCCGTCGGCCGCCGCGAGCCCGTGCCGGCCCAGCGTGTACAGGGTGGCGAAGACGGTGCTCTTGGACAGGCCGCACGCCTGGGCCACCTCGGTGACGCTCAGCCCGCGACCGGGGGCGGCGGCGGAGAGCGCCTCCAGCACCTCGGCCGCGCGGCTGACGCTGCGGACGAGGTATCGGGCGTTGTCGGATTCGTCGGTGCTCATGGTCCTCATTTCGTGCGCTGCTGTTCGCCCAGGCCGAACAGCGTAACAAAGCTGTTCGAAAACCGCGCCCCCCGTCGTGTTGACCGCGTCGATCAGGCGTGCTTAGGATGCTGAACACTGTTTGGCAGTACCGAACAGCGTTCTGAAATTGCTTCTGCGGCGGAAGACACCGCGGTGCCATGACCGGGCTGGGCCATGGCGCCGCACCGATGAGGAGTTAGGTGTGAAGCCACGATCGGCCCCCTCCGGCACCACGCTCGCCGAGCGCGCCCGCCGGGTCATCCCCGGCGGTGTCAACAGCGGGCAGCGCAGCATCCCCGGGCTCACCGAGCTGGTGATCACCCGGGCCGCGGGTGCGCGTTTCTGGGACGCCGACGGCCGCGAGTACACCGACTACCACGCGGCCTTCGGGCCACCACTGCTCGGCCACAACGACCCCGACGTCAACGCCGCCGTCGCCGAGGCCGGCCAGCGCCTCGACCTGTGCGGCGTGGCCGTCACCGAGGGCGAGGTCCAGCTCGCCGAGACCCTCGCCGAGCTGGTGCCCAGCATCGAGCAGGTGCTGCTGACCAGCACCGGCAGCGAGGCGACGTTCCACGCCCTGCGGGTCGCCCGGGCCGCCACCGGCCGGCGCCTCGTGGTGAAGTTCCAGGGCTGCTACCACGGCTGGCACGACGCGGTCAGCCTCAACGTCATCTCCGCCCCGGACCGGGTCGGTGTCCAGGACCCGATCTCGACCGGCATCCTGCCCGAGGTCCTCGACGCCACCCTCGTCCTGCGCTTCAACGACGTGCCGGCGGTGCGCGCGGCCTTCGCCGAGCACGGCGAGCAGATCGCCGCGGTCATCGTCGAGCCGGTGCCCCACAACGTCGGCTGCCTGCTGCCCGACCGGGAGTTCCTGCAGGCGCTGCGCGACGAGTGCACGCGCGCCGGCAGCGTCCTGGTCTTCGACGAGGTGATCACCGGCTTCCGGCACGACCTCGGCGGCTGGCAGCGCATCAGCGGCGTCACCCCCGACCTGACCACGCTCGGCAAGGCCCTCGGCAACGGCTACCCGATCGGCGCGCTGGGCGGCCGGGCCGACCTGATGGACCTGTTCAGCACCCGCCCCGGCGCGCCGGCGTTCTTCGCCGGCACCTACAACGGCCACCCGGCCGTGGTCGCCGCCGCGCTCGCCACCCTGGGCAAGCTGCGCACCGAGCCGGTCCACGAGCACGTCTACCGGCTCGGCGAGCGGATCCGCACCGGCCTCGCCGAGGTCTTCGCCGACCTCGGTGTGCCCGCCGTGGTCACCGGCCACGGGTCGGTCTTTGTCAGCTACTTCATGGACGGGCCGGTTCCCCGGACGTACGACGACCTGTTGCGCAACGATGCGGGCATGTTCATCGGCTACCGGCGCCGGATGCCCGAGCACGGCGTCTTCGAGCTGCCGCTCAACCTCAAGCGCAACCACGTCTCCTACGCGCACACCGACGCCGACGTCGACCACCTCCTGGAGGCCACCCGGTCGGCGGTGCGCGACACGCTCGCCGCGGGCGGCATCACCGAGCTGGCCGGCACCGCCACCATGGGTGGCGCCGTGGGGAACGGGTGAGCCGATGCTGACCGTCGACACCACTCGCCCGGTCGGGCCGGCCGGCCGGATCACCCGCGTCGAGACGCTCAGCCTCGGCACCGCCTGGCGCGACTTCTCCTACGTGCGCGTGCACACCGACGCCGGGCTCAGCGGTGTCGGCGAGATCACCCATCCGTACCGGGGACGCGAGACCTGCCAGCTCACCGAGGCGATGGCCGCCCGCCATCTCATCGGCGCCGACCCGTTCGACGTCGAGGAGATCTGGCTCCGGCTGTACCAGGGCGACTTCCTGCGCGGCGGGGACATCGGCGGGATCGTGCTCTCCGGCGTCGACCAGGCGCTGTACGACCTGATGGGCAAGGCGCTCGGCGTCCCGGCGTACCGGCTGACCGGAGGCGCCTGCCGCAACCGGATCCGGGTGTACGCCAACGGCTGGTACACCGGCGACCGAGAGCCCGCCGCCTTCGCCGAACGGGCCGTCGCCACCGTGGCCCGCGGCTACACGGCCCTCAAGTTCGACCCGTTCGGTGCCGGGCTCGGCGAGCTGTCCCGCACGGAGCTGCACCGGTCGGTGGCGATCGTCGCGGCGGTCCGCGAGGCGGTCGGCCCGGACGTGGAGCTGTTCGTCGAGGGACACGCCCGCTTCGCGATGCACACCGCCATGCGGCTGGTCCACGAGCTGGCGCCGTTCGACCTCGGCTGGTTCGAGGAGCCGCTGCCGTGGACCCACATCGAGCGCTACGCCGAGCTGCGGGCCCGGGCGACGATGCCGATCTCCGGCGGCGAGCACTTCCACAACCGCTACGAGTACGCCCGGCTGTTCGCCACCGAGGCGGTCGACATCATCCAGCCCGACCTGTCGATGGCCGGCGGCTTCACCGAGGTCCGCAAGCTCGCCGCCATCGCCGACCAGCACGCGATGGTCGTCGCGCCACACAACTCCAACTCGCCGCTGTGCACCACCGCCTCCGTGCACGCCGTCCTCGGGATGCCAAACTTCAAGATCCTGGAGACGTTCGACGGCATGCTGGAGGACTACGTGTTCGACGCGGTGCGTGGCGCGCTGCCGGTGACCGGCGGGCACATCGACCTGCCGACCGCGCCCGGTCTCGGCATCGAGCTCGCCGACGAGGTGTTCGCCGAGCACCCGCCGAGCCACGGATTCTGGAACATGTTCGCGGAGGGCTGGGAGAAGCGGGACCGCCGATGATCGTCGACGTCCACTCGCACCTGTTCGACTGCCCGGACCACGTCGGCGACCCGTTCGCGGCCGAGGCGGCCCGGGCCCACGGCGGCGACGTGGACCTGACGGTGCGGTGGGCCGACTACGCCGCCACCGCGCCGGAGGACACCCGGACCATCGTGGTCGGCGGCAAGGCGCGCCGGTCCGGGCTGTGGGTCGACGACGCCGCGGTGGCCGCCTACGTCGCCGAGCGGCCCGACCGGCTGATCGGCTACCTCGCGCTGGACCCGACCCAGCCGGGCTGGCGCGACGAACTGGAGCACGGGCACGCCGGCCTCGGCCTGCGCGGGATCAAGCTGATGCCGATGTACGCCGGGTTCGACCCGGCCGACCCGGCCTACGACGACCTGTACGCCTACGCCGCCCGCCACGGCCTGCCGCTGCTCGTGCACACCGGCACCACGTTCGTCTCCACGGCGCCACTACGCTACGCGCTGCCGGTGCACCTCGACGAGGTCGCGATCCGCCACCCCGAGTTGCGGATGGTCCTGGCCCACCTCGGCCATCCCTACGAGGGGGAGTGCATCGCGGTGATCCGCAAGCACCGGCACGTCTACGCCGACGTCTCCGCGCTGCACTACCGCCCGTTCCAGCTCTGGCACAGCCTCCGGCTCGTCCAGGACTACGGCGTGTGGCACAAGCTGCTGTTCGGCAGCGACTACCCGTTCACCACCGTCGACGCCTCCGTCGACGGACTGCGCGCGGTCGGCCGCGTGCCCGGCATCCCCGGCCTCGACCCGCTCGACACCGAACAGATCGAGCGGCTCATCCACCGCTCGTCCCTGGACCTGCTGGGGCTGTCGTGACCTCGTTCGACCTGTCCGGCCGCACGGCCGTCGTGACCGGCGCCGCCCGGGGCCTCGGCGCCGCGTTCGCCGCCGGGCTGGCCGCGGCCGGCGCCGACCTGATCGTCGTGGACCGGCCGGGCGTCGACCTCGGCCCCGTTGTCGCCGCGGTCACCGGCGAGGGCCGGGCCTGCCACCCGTACGCGTTCGACCTGGCCGACACCGAGGCGATCGCGCCGTGGGCCGATGGCGTGCGCCAGGCCCACGGCCCGCTGCACATCCTGGTCAACAACGCCGGCGTGGCCCGGCTGGAGCACTTCAACGAGATCACCGTCGCCGGCTGGCGTGAGCTCATGCGGGTCAACGTCGACGCCGTTTTCTTCCTCGCCCAGCGCGTCGCCGAGCACATGATCGCCGACCGGGTCGAGGGCCGGATCGTGAACATCTCCTCCAAGAACGGGCTGGTCGCCGAGGCCGGGCTGGCGCACTACAACGCCTCGAAGGGCGCCGTCGAGCTGCTCACCCGCTCGCTCGCCGCCGAGCTGGGGCCGCACGGCATCACCGCCAACACGATCGCCCCCGGCATGATCGCCACCCCGATCGACGGGGAGTTCCCCTTCGACCGGGAGGCGTTCGAGGCCGCCTGGGCGGAGCGGATACCGCTGCGCGGGGGCTACGGGACGCCGGCCGACTGCGTCGGCGCGCTGCTGCTGCTGGCCTCCGACGCCGGGCGGTACATCACCGGCACCCACCTCGTCGTGGACGGCGGAGTCCTCGCCGACCAGATGCCCAGGCTGCGCTTCATGTCCCCGTACCGCGGCACCGTCTGACCCCGCGACCGCGGGCTCGGGCGTCACTGGCCCACGGATTGCGAACTCCGACCTGCCTCAGGCGGTCGCGTGCGAGTTCCGCGGCACCATGCAACCTCCGGTGCGAGTCGTCGAGTACATAGGGCGGCTAGCCGAAAACACGGGAGGTGCGGTTTGGGTGGCACAGATCGCGACGCAGAGTTCGTCGAGTACTACGCCGTGCGCGCGCCGGCATTGCGGCGCCTCGCGTTTGGGCTGTGCGGAGACTGGCATACCGCTGACGACCTGGTCCAGACGACCTGCATCCGGTTGTACCGCGGTTGGGGACGAATCCGCGCCGAAACCATCGACGCGTACGCCCGGCGGGCCCTGGTCAACCAGTTCCTCAGCCAGCGCAGGAGGTGGCGGGAGTCGGTCACGGCGGACCCGCCCGACACCGCCCACCCGACCGACGACATCGATCGGGTGCCGGAACGGATGGCCCTGCACCAGGCCCTGGCCATGCTCGGTCCCCGCCAGCGGGCGGCGGTCGTCCTGCGCTACCTCGAAGATCTCCCGGTCGCCGACGTCGCCACGCTGCTCGGCGTCTCTGAGGGAACGGTGAAGAGCCAGACCGCCCGCGCCGTGCAGGCGCTGCGCGCCGCCCTCAACGGCACCACCTTGATCACCAACGTCGAACGGAAAGGACGGCCGTGAACGAGTCGCAGCTCCACGCGGCACTGGACAGCTACACCGACGATCCACCCACCGCCTTGCCCGACAGCGCCGTCATGCTCGCCGTCGCCCGGCGCGCGCGTCGCAACCGGACCGTACTGACCGCGGGGATCGGCGTCTTCGCCGCGCTCACCGCCGTGGCGACGGGTATTGCCGTCACACCGGGCCGGCCGGGCACGCCGGCGGCCAAACCCAGCCCGATCGTGATCACTTCGTGCGCCGGGCAGCGGCCTGACACGCCCGTACAACCGGACCAGCCCATCCCTGACGACCTGGCCACCTGGGGCAAGAACACCGTAACCTGCTACCTCAAGGCGGCGCTGCCATCCCTGGTACCCGGCGCGACGTTCGAACAGGTACAGGGAGCGCCGGCCGGACCGCTGATCGGTTTCATCCTCCCGCTCGGGCAGACGGGGCCGTCACGTGACGGGCGTCCCCTCAACGACCGGGTCGATGCAGTGTCGATCATCAGGGACTCGCAGGGCGCGGGCGACCTGTGGCTGACGATCGGCGTCACCTCGCCAGGTGAGAAGGACCGGGAGATCGAGCGGTGCCGGGCCGGGTCAACGTGCACCGTGCAGAGCGGGCCGAACGGCGCGACCGCCCTGATCGTGTCCGCCCAACCCAATGCGGTGCCCTTCTCCCAAAACTGGGTCCAGGTGTACCGGGGCAACTCCACGATCTGGATCGGCGCGACGGATACGGACCGTAAGGCCCGGGGCGGGCTACCGGAACGAACGCGACCGACCCCGATCCTGACGACAGACCAGCTCCTCGAACTCAGCTACGCTCAGGACCTGCTCCTGTACCCGTGACGCTCGGACGCTGCGTCGGGCGGGCGGTTGGCCGCCGGAACATTCGGCAAGAAAAAGTTCGGCGGAACCTGTCGAGGACCGATGCCGGCCGTTCGTCACCCGGACGACGCAGCCCATGCAGCCATGAGGAGCAACGATGCAGTACGCGATGCTGATCTTCGGTGACGACCGCGAGTGGACCGCGCTGTCCCCGGCCGACGAGCAGGACCTGATGCAGCAGGTCTCCGAGTGGTTCGAGCGGTGGCAGCCGACCGGCAAGATCGCCGACGGCGGTGCCGAGCTGCAGCCCCGGGACACGGCCAGGACGGTGCGCACCGGCGTGAACGGCCAGCCGGCGATCACCGACGGGCCGTACCTGGAGCTCAAGGAGGTCATCGGCGCGATCGTCATGCTGGAGTGCGACGACCTCGACGAGGCCGCGCGTATCGCCGCGACCTGGCCACTCGCCGCCGGCATGAGCGCGGTGGAGGTCCGTCCGGTGATGATCCACGAGTAGCGGTGACCTTCGGCGCCGGTCTCACAGCCGGCGCCGAAGCTCACCCACCCGACGCGACATCAGCTCCCGCTCGGCCGGGTTCGTGGCCAGTTCCAGAGCCCGCTGCGCCGCCGTCAGCGCCTCGGCCGGACGGTCGAGCGTGGCCAGCAGGTCAGCCCTGGCGGCGTGCCACAGGTGGTACCCGGCAAGCCGCTCCCCGAGCGCGTCAACCTCGCCCAGGGCCGGGGCCGGGCCCACCGCGAACCGGGTCGCCACCGCCCGGCTCAGCAGTACCACGGGCGACGGGTCCAGCGTGTACAGCCGGTCGTACAGCGCGCGCACGTCGGCCCAGTCGGTGGCCTCGTACGAGGCGGCCAGGGCGTGCAGCGCGGCGATTCCGGCCTGCAGCTGGTACGGTCCGGGCCGGCCCTGGCGCACCGCCTCGCGCAGCCGCAGCGCCGCCCGCTCGATCGCCGCCCTGTCCCACAGCCGCCGGTCCTGCTGCTCGAGCAGCACGATGCGGCCCCACGAGTCGAACCGCGCGGCGGCGCGGGCCTGGTGCAGCTCCAGCAACGCGGCCAGGCCGGCGGCCTCCGGCTCACGTGGCAGCAGCGCGGCAAGCTGCCACGCCAGCTCGGCCCCCTCGCGGGCCAGTTCGCGCCGCTGGGCGGACCGGCCACTGGACAGGTACCCCTCGTTGAACACCAGGTAGATCACCGCGAGCACGGCCGGCAGCCGGTCGGCGTACTCATCCGGTTGCGGCGCCTCGAACCGGATGCCGCGCTCCCGCAGCTGGCGCTTGGCCCGGGAGAGCCGCTGCGCCATCGTCGGCACCGGCACCAGGAACGCGGCGGCGATCTCGGCCGTGCTCAGACCGCTGGCGGCATACAGCGTCAGCGCTACCCGGGCCGGCTCGGCGAGGTCCGGGTGGCAGCAAGCGAAAATCGTGGCCAACCGATCGTCGACGCCCGGCTCCGGCGGCGGTTCCGCAGCCACCTGTGCCACCTTCGTACGGCCGACGGCGTCGCGGCGCAGCCGGTCCAGCGCCTTGCGCCACCCCGTCGTGACCAGCCAGCCGGTGGGACTGTCCGGCACACCCTCGTCGGGCCAGCGCTTGAGCGCCTCGGTCAACGCGTCCGACAGCGCCTCTTCGGCCCGGTCGAAGTCGCCGAGCCGCCGGCTGAGCGCGCCGAGCATGCCGGCCGCGTCCGTCCGCCAGATCCGGTCCAACAGTTCCGCCACGTCGTCCACCGCACCAGAGTGCAGTACCGGCCGGACCGAGGCGTACCTTTCGGGTGCAACCTCCCAGCCCGCGTCCACAGCGAGGGGTCTTGAGCAACAGTGAGTTCTGCATGCCCCTGACTGACATCGAGATAGCAGCCGAACTCGCGCCCGCGGGACTTCGTTTCGTCGAACGCGACCGCGCCACGGTCCGACTTCCGGTCCAGGCCGCGAGTCTTGCCCCGAGCTGCCGGCACGAGGACGGACGAATCGACGCGCTGCCTCACGAGATCGTCCATGCCGACGACCCGGACATGGCCAGCAAGATCAATGCCGGATGGTTTCGCCTTGCCGTCGAGTCCGGCCTTCTTACCGAGGACCGTGAGTTCCTGCTCAGCGTCCACTACTCCGACACCGTCCAGGAGCCCGAGCTGGCCTGGGTACGCGTCCAACTTCTCGAGCCGTGGGACGTTGCCGGCAGCGGAGTCGCCGCACTCGGAACGTATGCTCCGGAGTTCACCGCGCTGTCCGTCGATGGACAGGTGCTCATGCGAACCACCTTGTGGGGCGACGGAACCGTCAGTTCTCTCGTCGTCCCATCGCCGGCAACCGTCTCCATCATCCGGGACTACGCCGAGAGTATGACGCGCGACCCTTACTACTCGCAGGCTGTTCAGCAGGCAGCCCGAACATGGCTGGCCCAGGGCTAGCTTCTCCCAACCGACCCGCGAAGGACCGCGGACAGGCCTGCGACGGACAGAGCGAAGGGAACGGCAGGGCCGGGGACACGGCCCTGCCGTCGTCGAGGGGTCACCCAGCGGCCGGGCTGTCCTGCCATACCGAGACGCGCCGCACGATGATGATGCCGAGGACCGCGGCGAGGATGCCGGCGCCACCGGTGATCACCGCGAGGAACGCCGGGGTGTAGACGGTGGTCACCGTCGCATCGGTCCCCGGGGTGGCGTAGACGGTGGTGTTGGTGTAGCTGAGGAAGGTCACCAGCAGCGCCATCCACCACGCGCTGACGAGTTGGACCGAGGACCACGCCTTCTCCGGGTAGCTGCGCCGGTAGACCTCCTTGACCACCTGGCCGGGGATGACCAGGTTCGCCACGGGGACGAACCAGCCGGCGATCACCCATCCTTTGCGCCACTCGAGGGGGTTGTCGCGCCGGCCGAAGTTGTCGTGGGCCAGGTAGAGCCAGACGATGAACACGACCAGGGTGAGCACCCGGGCGACGGTGACGGCCTGCAGACCGGGTTCGCCCTCGATGGACCAGCCGAGGCCGAACTCTTCCCGTCGCGCGACGACCTCGCCGGCGACGTCCTCGGGGCCCAGAAGGTTTCGGGCGATGAAGAACGCATGGGCCAGGCCGGCGATCGCCAGGGCGGCGACGGTCACCCAACTGGTCGTCTGCAATCTATGGGGTGCGGCGATGCGCGTCTCGTTCATGCTTCGGCCGGCCAGAGCGCGCGGGCCTCGGTCGCGGTCACTACCATCTGTCGCCACCGTCTCAGCCCGAACATGCGCTCTCCTTTCCACGCCGCCGTACGGCGCGGGTATCGGCTGCCGCCGCATCGACGACCGCCCGCAGCTTTTCGAGACGCCGTCCCGGGCAGGAAGGGACAACGATCCCGGCATACCGGGAAGTGTCGGAGGCCTCGCTCAACGCCGGCGTGCATTTCGGTTGCATCGAAGGCGCTGTTGGTGAGCGGGTGCAGCGCCAACCCGGTCGGCCGGCCGCCAGCAGCAGCGACAGCACCACCGCTCGTGGCGACCGAGCGTGATCACGGTACGCCGAGGACCGGCCGGGTGTGCCTTCGTGCAACTGGGTTGCACGCGCTTCATGACGTCCTGCACGGCGGTCTCGTCGTGATGTGGCGCAACTTCTGTTGACGGTGGCATGCGCGCGTCCCGATGATGGGAACTGAGCGAGCGCTAAGTCAAGGAGGAGAGCGTGCGTACAGCCGTCATCGTCGACGTCGTCCGAACCGCCTCGGGCAGGGGCAAACCCGGAGGTGCGCTGTCGTCGGTGCACCCTGTCGACCTGCTGTCCAAGGTGCTCAGGGCACTGGTCGTCCGCAACGACCTCGACCCCGCCCTCATCGAGGATGTCATCACCGGATGCGTCTCCCAGGCCGGCGAGCAGTCCCTCAACATCGGCCGCCAGGCGGTACTGGGGGCGGGCTGGCCGATCTCGGTGCCGGCCACCACGATCGACCGGCAGTGCGGCTCCAGCCAGCAGGCGGCCGCGTTCGGCGCCCAGGGCGTGATCGCCGGGGCCTATGACGTCGTTGTCGCCTGCGGCGTGGAGTCGATGAGCCGGATCCCGATGGGTACCGCCGGCATGGGCCAGGACCCGTTCGGCAGGGGGGTCCACGCCCGCTATCCGGAAGGACTCATTCCGCAGGGCGTTTCGGCGGAGCTCATCGCCCAGAAGTGGGGCATCACCCGCGAGGCGCTGGACGAGTTCTCCGCCCGGTCGCACCGCCTGGCAGCCCAGGCCGCGGCCGCGGGCGCGTTCGCGGATGAGATCACACCCGTCGCCGTGACCACCGGGAACGGCGACGCGGTGCACACCGTGGACGAGACGGTGCGCTCCGCTACCACGGCGGACGGCCTGGCCGGCCTGAGGACGTCGTTCAACACCGACGAGATGGTGGCACGCTTCCCCGACATCGACTGGCGGGTCACCGCCGGCAACTCCTCGCCCCTCACCGACGGCGCCTCGGCCGCGCTCATCATGGAAGAGGAGACCGCGAACCGGCTCGGCCTGCGGCCGCGGGCCCGCTTCCACGCCTTCGCCCTGGCCGCCGACGACCCGTTCCTCATGCTGACCGCACCCATCCCGGCCACCGCCAAGGTCCTGGACAGGGGCAAGCTGACGATCGACCAGATCGACGCCTACGAGGTCAACGAGGCGTTCGCGTCAGTGCCCCTGGCGTGGCTGGCCGAGTGCGGGGCGGATCCGGAGCGGCTGAACCCCCGCGGCGGCGCCATCGCCCTCGGCCACGCCCTCGGTTCGTCCGGCACGCGGCTGCTCGGCACCCTGGTCAACTACCTCGAAACCACCGGCGGCCGCTACGGCCTCCAGACCATGTGCGAGGGCGGCGGCATGGCCAACGCGACCATCATCGAGCGGCTCTGATGAGCGGGACCGATTCACTGGTAGAGGGTGCGGCGGCCGTCGTGACGGGCGGTGCGGTGCATCGCTCGCCAAGCGGGCCGTCCGGGAGATCGCCACGCCGTGAGCACCGAACTCGCGAGTCGGTGCCGGAGTTCCTGGCGGCCGGCCTGCGGCACGCGACACAGCTGCGATGCTGATCCCGCGAGCGGCGGGCGCCTATCGGCTGGGTTCCGCCGTCGCCGCGACCACCGTGCGCAAGGCGATGACCTGGTAGCGGCGGGCGAGTGCCTCCGGCTTCACCCGGCCGGCCGGGTCATACCAGACCGTGATCGCCTGGCACATGCCCAGCAGCGCCCGAGCGGTCTCCTTGGGGAAGTCCACCTCGAAGTCGCCCGCGGCCACGCCCGCCTCGATCGCGTCGATGAGCTTGCGCTCCACGACCATCCGCTTGGCACTGTAGGCCTTGCGGTTCTCCGGCCCGAGCGCCCGGATCTCGGCATCCATCGCCGCGCTCTTGCGGTGCTGCGACATGTAGAGCACCAGGCACGCGATGAGGTTCTCAAACCGGCTCCGCGGGTCCGGGCCGGCCTCGTCCAGCGCCTGCTCACACCGGCAGATCACCTCGCTGATCGAATGGTCGAGCAGCGCCGCGAGGATCGCCTCCTTGTTGCGGTGGTGGTAGTACAGCGCCGGCACGGTCAGGCCGACACGCTCGGCGATGTCGCGCACCGTGGTGCCGTGGAAGCCCACCTCGTAGAAGGCGTCGAGGGCGCCGTTGAGGATGTGGCTGAGTTGAGGGCCACCGGGCCTGCGCCAGGCCCCGCGCGGGCGGGCGGCCGACCGGCCGGTCCGGGTCACCTGTCCTCCTGCCTCGCGCCTGGTCGGCCAGCATCGAACCGACTTTTGTCAGATCATCGAGCGGCGCTCCGTGCGGAGCATACCCCGTGCTGAGCGAGCGCTCAGTCGCCTGACCTCACCACACCTGTTTGGCCTGCCGTAGCTCGCGGTCCAGGCGATCGCGGAGTTCGCCGGGGTCGGCGCCGAGCGTGCGCAGCGCGCGGCTGCCCGGGCCACCGACGTCGGATCGCCTCCAACGCCCGCTGCCCCGGCCGCCGACGTCGGAGACGATCGCGTGCAGGAGGTGTGACGTCCCGATGAACCGGTGGCCGTACTCCTGGCGGGCGGTGCGGGCGGCCGCGGCACGAGTGCAGGCGAGGTCCTTGCCGAGCACCGGGTACTCCGGAAGGTCGGTCATCGCATCGTGCAGGATGCTGAGATGCCAGACGCCGTACTCGTTCAGGAGCGCTCCGGCGCGGTTGGTCGCGGCGACCCTGCTCTCGAACGTGTTGTGCGTCTGCTCCAGCGCCCACTCGACCGCGCAGATCGCCATGATGAGATGGACCTGACTCGTCGCCGTCGCACCGAACCGGACCGCCTGGCGGATCGTCTCCCGCCGGAAGATGAACGGCATCGGCCCGCCCCAGCCAGGCACGGTGAGGCGCCCCACCCGGGTCACCACCCTCCCCGGCCAGTCCAGCAGTGACCGCTGCGCCAGCAGGCCCGCGACCTCCAGCGTGTCGACCGCCTCGCACGCCGGGGAGCCATCGACGAACAGCCGGAACTCGTGCTCGGGCCGCACCAGCGGCAGTGTCGGGCCGACGATGTACTGCAGGAGCCAGAGTTCGCCGAGAAACCGCACCGACGTCTGCTCGTAGGCCGTGGCGAGCGCCTGCCGCAGGATCGGCTGCACCTCGGGGCTCCAGCGCGGCGCCGCCTGCAGCGAGGGCGCGCGCAGCTTCAGCCCGGCCTGCCAGACCGCCTCTCGCAGCGCCCCGCTCGTCTCGAAGCGCCAGCGTTCACCGACGGCCGGTGCGTGGATGTCATCGGCCGGCCGCAATGGTTCGTCCCGGGGACGGTCCTGCCATCGCGCGGTGCGCCGATCGAGCGCCTCGATGAGCCGCGGCAGCCCGACGACGTCCTCCTCGGCCCGCCATGCCGTGAGCACGGCGGCCGTGAGCGCGTCGACAACTCGCGACGAGAGATGCACGGATCGTGGCTCGTCGTCCGACACGGCGTCAGGGTAACGGTGAGGCGCAACCAGTCCCGTCGGCGCTGAGGCCAGCGCCGCCCGGGTCCTAGGGTCGTTCGTCGTCGCGGGGCGGGCGCACCAGTTCCTGGTAGCGCGGCGCGCTGGCCCCGTAGATGCTGTAGTTGAGCCGGGCATCCGCGAGGCTCAACTCACCGTTACGGCTGCCGGTCACCACACTGACCGACGGATCGTCCCGGCCGTCATCGGTCCAATAACAGATCGGACAAGTAGTGCATCCCGTTCGATAGCCACAACAAGCGCACCGGGGCAAGGTTGGCTGACCCACGCCGGTAAGTCTTTCACATTCCCGGGCAGCGTCGGCAGTGACGCCGGGGCCGTTCGACCCGTCCCCGCCGACCCCGTCTGGAAGGGCAGTTGGCGCGGGCGGACGCGGCTGGCATGATCATGCGGCCCGAACGGCGACCGGCCCGGACGCCGCGGTTACCGAAGGTGATGCCTGTGGGGTTCCTCGAACGGCGACGGTTGGCTCGCGACGCGCGCTCAGCCGACCGGTCCCAGGGGTTCCGGCTCGATTTCGCCGGCGCGACCGGAGAGATGACCGCGCCCGACGGCCACGACCTCGCCGCCGCCTACGACCTCATCTACGCGACCGCGGCCGGCAAGGACTACCGGAGCGAGGCCCGGGACATCGCCGAGCTGATCCGGCGGCGCAACCCCACCGCGGACAGCGTGCTCGACGTGGCCTGCGGTACTGGACTGCACCTGTCGCACCTGCGGCACGCGTTCGCCCATGTCGAAGGGCTCGAAATCTCCGACGCGATGCGGCAGGCGGCCGTCGAGCGGCTCCCCGGCATCACGGTGCACGCCGGGGACATGCGCGACTTCCAGCTCGGCCGGACGTTCAGCGCGGTCACCTGCCTGTTCTCCGCCATCGGCTACGCGCAGTCGGTCGGTGAGCTCGCGCTGACCCTCAACTGCCTGGCCGCGCACCTCGAGCCGGGCGGCGTCCTGCTCCTCGAACCATGGTTCACACCGGAACAGTGGACACCGGGAACGGTGCACTCGGGCGTCGCCCGCGACGATCACCGGCACCTCATCAGGATGTGCTGCTCAAGCCGGTCCGGCACGGTCTCCACGATGACCATGCACTACGTCCTCGGCGAACCCGGTGTCGGCGCCCGGCACTGGGTCGAGGAGCACGTCATGACGTTGTTCACCGACAAGCAGTACCACGGTGCGATCCGGCAGGCAGGATTCCGCGACATCGAGTATCTGCCCGGCTGGAACGATCAACGCCGGCGCATCGTCGCCGTCAAGGGTTGACGCCGGAAGCTGCACGTACCGGCACTACGATCTCGGTCGACATTGTTCGGCAGGAGTGAGAGGGGCCCGCGCAGGCACGGGCCCCTCGCCTGCTGCTAGATGTCGGCGTTGCTCGGGCGGCCCCACGGTCCCGTGATCGCGAGGACGTGGCCCGGGCTCTGGATGCCCACGTACAGGATCTTGCCGTCGGCGCTGAACGTCGGCCCGGCGAACTCGCTGTCGTTGAGTTCGTTGCGGGCCAGCCCGTAGGCCTTGCCCTGGGCGGTGATCCCGACGAGGTGCGAGACGCCGTCGCCGTCCTCGGCGAGGATGACGCCGCCGTACGGCGAGACCGTGATGTTGTCCGGTCCGTCGTAGTTGTCGGCGTCGACGTCCGGGTCGGGGTTGACACCGAAGATCGTCTTGAGGGTGATCGACTCGGTGGCCGGGTCGTAGAACCAGACCTGGCCGTCGTGCTCGTTGACGCTGCCGTCGCTCTCCCGCGCGTAGCTGGCGACGAAGTACGCGCCGCCGTCGGCCCACCAGGCGCCCTCCAGCTTGCGGCTGCGGGTGACCTGGTCGTCGGCCAGTTGCTTGCGGACGGAGGTGGCGGCCGCGTCGCGGTCCGGCACGTCGACCCACTGGACCTTGTAGCGGGTGCCGGGTTCCGTCGCCATCGACAGGTCCGGGATGTGCTTGGACCCGAGGTAGGCGGACATCGCCTGCAGCGTTCCGGCCGTGTCGCCGCCGGGGCTGTTCGCCAGCGTGCGCAGGCTGCCCCGGCCGCCGGAGAAGCCCGCCGGCGGGGTCCACCGGAAGTACAGGCCGTTCGGGCCCGAGGCGTCCTCGGTCTCGTAGATGGCGAAGGTCTGCGGATCGACGGCGACCGCCTCATGGGCGTAACGGCCGAGGAACTTCAACGGCACGGGGCTCTGGTTGGCCTGCCGGTCGAACGGGTCGACCTCGAAGACGTAGCCGTGGTTCTTCTGCAGCTTGCCGCCCGCCCGCGCCTCGGTCTCCTCACACGTCAGCCAGGTGCCCCAGGGCGTGATGCCGCCGGCGCAGTTGTTGTGTGTACCGGCGAGGCTGACGTACTCGCGGATCCGGTTTCCCTCGGCGTCGACGTCGATGTTGGTCGTGCCGCCGCGGGCACCCGGGTCGTAGGTCAGGCCGGGCAGCGGCGGCACGCCGAACGCCTCGCTGCCGCCGATCTCGTGGTTGTTGACCAGCGTGGCGCCGGTCGGGCTGGCGAACGTGCCGGTCCCGTCGGTGTCATCGGGAGTCGGCTGCCCCGACTCCAGCACGGTCACGCCGGCCTGCGCGACGATCTTGTACGAGAAGCCCTTCGGCAGCGCGAGGATGCCGGCCGGGTCGGGGACGAGCGGGCCGTAGCCGAACGAGGCGCGGGTGGCCGCCAACGGGAGGCCGGTGCCACGCCGAGTGGCACCGGCCTGTCGCCGTCCGGTCTGGTGTTACTCATGCGCGGCGCCAAGGCCGGCACCTACGGTCCGCTGAGCCGGCGAACACCAAGAAGGGAGGGGCGGCGTGTGCCGGCCCCTCCCTCCGCGGTGCTGTCGGCTAGCTCAGCGGCTGGGCGGTACCCGTGGTGGCGTCACCGGACTGGTACGACACCAGCAGCGTGGTGCCGGCCGGCAGTGCGCCCGCCGTCGGCAGCCACACGTCACGCGAACCGCTGCGGTCGAAATCGACCGTGGCCTGCGCCAGGATCGCGTTGCCGTCCCAGACGAACACCCGGGCGGTGCCCGCCTGGCGGGTCTTGAGCTCGACCTCGACGCCGGTCTGCTTCTTGGTCACGTCCTTGACCTGGATCGTGCCCTCAGACAGCGCCGTCCAGCCGCCCGGGGCGACCTTGTCCGCGCTCGACTGCAGGATCGTCTGCGGCGAGTTCACGCTCATCGCGGCCGTGTCCGGGATGATCGGCGCCTTGGGCGACGACGGCTGGGTCTGGTAGCCCTCGAGCTTGGCGACGCCCCAGCGCCACGGGTCGGCCCGGACACCGCTCCAGGTGGACCAGCCGACGCGGGTCTGCGCCGCCAGGTCCTGCGTGTCGGAGTCGTTCACGAGGATGTTCATGCCCATCTTCGCCGCGTCCACGTTGTCGGGCAGGACGCTGAACGGCACCTTCACCTCGATCCGGTAGCCGGTGTAGGGGCTGCTGGTGACGACGGACGCGACCTGCATGCCGGGCGCGGTCTGCGGGCCCGGGCCCTGGTGGTTGTCCCGCTCCCGGGCGTAGCACGGCGGGTTGCCGTTGGCCGGGTCCTTCGTGGTCGGGAACAGCGCCACGTTGAACACGGTGGAGGTGTTCGGCGAGCCGCCGCGCGGGTCGATGCCGAACTCGATGTTGTCGTTGCGGCGGGGACGCTTGCAGTCCTCCGGCGGCAGCACCGTGCCGAGCACGTCGTCGGTGATCTCGAACAGCGCGTAGATCGCGTCGTCGGTGTAGGTCAGCCGGGCCTTGCCGGAGATGTCCGCCGCCGTGGCCGCGCTGCCCTCCCACCGGGTGGAGATGTCGATGACCTGGCCGCCGTACTCACCCGGGCTCGCCGTGCCGTCGACGACGGGAGCCGTCGCCGCCTTGGGGATGGAAGTGACCGGCACGAGGTTGAGGACACCTGGCTCGACCGCGCTGCCGCCGGCGAAGCTGGTCTCGATCTGCACCGCGTAGCGCCCGTCGTTGGGCGCCCGGTTGGCGGTCGGCAGCGACGCGTCGGTGTTGGTCACCGTGAACGTGACCGAGCCGCGCGCGCCGGGCTGCAGGGCGCTGTAGCTCTGCTGCGCCTCGGCCACGGCGAAGCCAGTCGGCACGTTGAGCTTGACCGTGCCGGACTGCACCTGGTTGCTGTGGTTGGTGAGGTCGACCCGGATCGGCCGGGTGCCGCCGCTGGGGATGCTCAGCATCGACTCGATCAGCGCGTCGAGGGACTGGACCTCGTTGCGCTGCGTCCACTCGCGGAAGTCACCCACCTCCGGCAGCGGCTCGAGCGTGCCGCGGACCGGGGCGGTGGCCTGCACCAGCGTGGTGTTGCTGCCGCTGCCGTCCTGCTTGGAGGTCATGGTCGCCTTGAGCCGGAACCGCTCACCGGCGACCAGGTTGGCCGGCGGGGTGACGGTGAACGTGGCGATGGACTCCTTGTTGTTGGGCGTGATGGTGCCGATGTTGCCGTTGCCCGTGACGGTCCAGCCCGCCGGGGCCTCCAGGGCCACCTTCGCGCCCGGGATCGCCTGGGTGGCCCGCACGTGGGTCTTGACCTCGAACGGCTGGCCGGACAGCACCTCCCACTGCGCGGAGCGGACGTGCAGCTCGGTGCCGAGCGGCAGCCCACCCTCGGCGCGGATGCTGGTGCCCTGCAGCGCGGCGGTGCCGCCGACGTTCGGGTCCGGGTACGGTGTCCGGCTGTCGATCATCCAGATCCGGTTGCAGCCGATGCTCGCCGGGTTGGTCTGCGCGTCGGCCGTGTCGGCCCAGCCCTGGGAGGCGTACTCGCGCCGGGCCAGTACGGCGACCTGGTTCCACCGGGTGCCGCCGTTGCGGGCCGACTCGTAGCCCTGCCAGGTGCCGAAGATGACGTTGGTCGGCTGGGCCGGGGTGAAGGTGGTCTCGCAGGCCTGGCCGTTCGAGCTGGTGCCGCTGCCGCCGCCCTGGAAGAGGCGGGCGGGCCGGAACGGCTGGAGCCCTTCCTTCGTGATCTGCTCGGGGAAGGCGTTGGGGTCCGCCGCCGCGTAGAACGCCTCGACGGCGAGCATCGCGGCTTCCTGGTGGTTGCCGTGGTTGCCCTGCGTCGCCGACGGGTTCATCGTGACGATGACCTCCGGCTTGGTGGTCCGGATCGTCCGCACGATGCGCGACAACGCACGCTCGTAGCCCCAGATCTGCTCGGACAGCGGCGCGCTCGCGGTGTAGTAGAAGTCGAGCGCGTCGAGGTTGTAGACGTTCATGACGCCGGCCCGGCCGACGGCGCGGCGCTCCTCGGCCTCACGCAGGATGCCGAGCGCCGGTCCTTCCTCGAGGCCGACCGCGTTGCCGCCGCCCTCGCCCCGGGTCATCGTGATGACCCCGGCATTGATGTTGTGGTACTCGTTCCAGTACCCGAACATGCCGAGCTGCCCGGCCTCGTCGTCCGGGTGCGCACCGATGAACATGATGTCCAGGTCGATCGGTGCGGTCGGCTTGGCTTGTACCGGGCTTGCCATGCCCAGCAGTAACAGACCGCACGTGGCGGTCACGGCTTTGGCGCGCCATCTCATAGGGGCATACCTCTTCGTGTGGTGGATACGGGCGTACTCCTGGGACCGCTGGCGACTTGCCGGGTTAATTCGGCCTGCGAAATTAGTGCGGTGAGCGCGGCGGCGACCCGCACGGACGGTGATCGTCCACAGTAGACGATCACAGGGTGTAGCAACGCCCGGCGAACCCGTCAGCACTGGTGGGGCGTTGTGGCGTAACGCTAGGGACCGCCTGAAAGGGCTGTCAACACCCCACGCGGGCATTTTCTTCGCTCTAGAAAGAATCGATGCTTGGAGGCACCTGGCCATGGTGCCGATGCGACCATGTATGTCCATATTTGTTTTCGTGATCTGTCCACATTACTGTCATTTGTGCCGCTGACCGGGCTTCCGGCCATGGCTGGCAGGCCAGGGCTCACGTGGCCGCAGCGGCCCTTCGAGATCGTTCCGTGACTTGACCACAGATTTTCTTCGCACTAGTAAGAAAGGGTGATCGCCGTGGAGAGAGCACCGACCAGCCCGGTCAGCCGGGAACGGTCGCGTGAGATCAAACGCCAGTCGGTGATCTCGGCTGCCCGGGAGGCGCGCGTGCTGTCCCGGGTCGATCTGGCCGAGCTCACCGGACTACCTGCGGCGACGCTCACTGCCCTCGTGCGTGACCTGATCGCCGAGGGATACCTGATCGAGCGCGGCCCGGGCGCCAACACGACCGGGCGGCCGCGGGCGATGCTCGAGTTCAACCCGCGCGCCGAGCTGGTGGCCGCGGTTTCGCTGGAGCCACCCCGCATCACGTGCGAGATCGCGGACAGCAACGGCACGGTGATCGCCCACCGCACGTCCCGCCTCGGCCCCGACGTCGTCGAGACCGTCTGCCAGTTCGTGGCGGAGCTGGTCGCCGAGAACCGGCCGTCGCTGTGCGGGGTCGCGATCGCCGTGCCCGGGGTGTCGTCCGGCGGCGCGGTCCGGCTGGCGCCTTCGGTCGGCCTCGTCGAGGCGCGGCCGATCGGCCAGTCGGTGCAGCAGGAGCTCGGCGTGCCGGTGGTCGTCGACAACGACGTCAACCTGATGGCGGCGGGGGAGCGGATGGCCGGCGCCGGGAAGGACGTCGACGATCTGTTGCTGCTGCACGTCGCCGACGGCATCGGCGCCGGCCTCATCCTCGACGGCCGGGTGCGGCGGGGGGCGAGCGGCGCGGCGGGGGAGATCGGCTTCCTCCCGCTCGACCCGGAAGCGGACCGCGCCTACAGCGGGGTCGGCCCCTTCGAGGCGCGTTGGTCGGCCAACGCGATCGCGGAGCGGGTCGTCGCACTGCATCCTGGCCGGCGCCCCGAGGCGCCGGTCAGCGAGCTGATCGAGCTCGCGGCCACCTCCGCCGCGGCCCGCGCCTACCTCGACGAGGTGCTGGATGCGTGGGCCCGGCTCGTCATCTCCTGCGCCTGCGTCGTCGACCCGGGCCGGGTGCTGCTCAGCGGCGCGGCGGCCCAGCTCGACGACGCGGCGCTGGCGCACATCCAGGACCTGGTCTCCGCCAGGGTTCCCGCCCCCACCGAGGTACGCCGCGCCGTGCTCGGAGACCAGGCGGTGCTGCACGGCGCGATCAGTTACGCATTGTCGGCCGCGGTACGCCTACCAGGCCCATCCCCGACCACCAACCACCGATAACACCCCCATTTCGCAAGCGGAGGAAGTCATGAGACGTCGCGTTGCCCTCACCCTCGCGCTCGGCTCGTTAGTGGCCGGCCTGGCCGGCTGCGGTAGCGGCGACGACGAGGCCGCCTCGCCGGGCTCCACGGCGAAGCCGGCCGAGAAGATCGTCGTCTACAGCGCCCGCGACAAGAAGGTCACCGACTTCGTCGTCGACCAGTTCGTCGCCAAGTACCCCGAGTACAAGGGCAAGGTCGAGGTGCTCAACATGGGCGCCCAGGAGGTGCTCGAGCGCACCCGTGCCGAGAAGGCCAACCCGCAGGGCTCGGTCTGGTGGGGCGGCACGCAGCAGGGCCTGTCGGCCGGTGCCACCGAGGGCCTCCTCGAGGCGTTGCAGCCGTCCTTCGCGGCGCAGATGGACGCGCGGTACAAGGACGCGCAGGGCCGCTGGTTCGGCGAGATCCTGCTGCCCGAGGTCATCATGTACAACAACAAGGCGATCCCGGCCGACCAGGCGCCGAAGGACTGGGACGACCTGATCGACCCGAAGTGGAAAGACAAGATCATCATCCGGGACGTGGCCGCGTCGGGCACCATGCGGTCCATCTACGCCTCGATGATCCAGCGCCTGTCGAAGGACGGCAGCAACCCGCAGCCCGGCTACGACTGGCTGCGCAAGCTCGACGCCAACACCGTCGACTACGCCGCCAACCCGACGGACCTGTACGTCAAGATGTCCCGCGAGCAGGGTGTGCTCAGCGCCTGGAACCTGCAGGACATCCTGCTGCAGTCCGAGCAGTCGAAGATGCCGTTCGGATACGTGATGCCGGCCTCCGGCGCGCCGGTGCTCGTCGACGGCGTGGCCGCGCTCAAGGGCGGCAACACCGAGGGCGCCAAGACCTTCATCGAGTTCCTGTTCGACAGCGGGCTGCGTTCCAAGCTGGCCAAGGACTTCTTCCAGATCCCCGCCGTGCCCATCTCCGAGCAGCCGCAGTGGCTGGCCAACCTCAACCTCAAGCCGATGGACGTCGACTGGGACGTCATCGCCAAGAACGAGACCCAGTGGATCACCCACTGGAACGCCGAGATCAAGAACAAGGGCTGACCGCCCACCGGGCCGGGCCGTCGCGCCGCGACGGCCCGGCCCACCGGATGCTCCGTGCCGGCTGACCGTCCAGGCGCCGATGGCAGTGCAGAAAGGCAATGATGATCGACGTCGAGTTGGAGTCGGTGAGCAAACGCTTCGCCAGATCGGTTGAGGCCGCCGCGGTCGACGACGTGACCCTCACCATCGGCGCGGGGGAGTTCTTCACGCTCCTCGGCCCGAGCGGGTGCGGCAAGACGACCACGCTCCGCATGGTGGCCGGGTTCTACTTCCCCACCGTGGGGCACATCCGCTTCGGCGGGCAGGACGTCACCCGGCTCGCCCCCAACAAGCGCGACACCGGCATGGTGTTCCAGAACTACGCGCTCTTCCCGCACATGACCGTGGCGCAGAACGTCGCCTACGGGCTCAAGGTGCGCAGGGTGTCCCGGGCCGAGGCGAGCCGGCGGGTGACCGAGGCGCTGGCCCAGGTGCACCTCGACGGCTACGGGTCGCGGCGCATCGACGAGCTCTCCGGCGGCCAGCAGCAGCGCGTCGCGCTGGCCCGCGCCCTGGTGATCCGCCCCCGGATGCTCCTGCTCGACGAGCCGCTGTCCAATCTGGACGCGAAGCTGCGTGAGGAGACCCGCACCGAGATCCGGCGCATCCAGCGCGAGGCCGGCACCACGTCCATCTACGTGACCCACGACCAGGCCGAGGCGATGGCCATGTCGGACCGCATCGCCGTGATGCAGGCCGGCCGTGTGCAGCAGATCGGCACGCCGCGCGAGGTGTACCACCAGCCGGCCAACGCGTTCGTCGCGCGCTTCATCGGCCGCAGCAACGTGCTGTCGCTGCCGGTCACCACCGCCGACGCCACCCGCGTCGAGGTGGCGCTGCCCGGCGGCGGTCACGTCGCGGCCGGCGCACCGGAAGGGCACGGGCTGCGCGCAGGCGACACCGCACTGGTCTCCGCCCGGCCCGAGCACATCGCGCTGGCCGGCGCGGACGACCCCGACGTGATCCGCGGACGCGTGACCGCGCTCGAGTTCACCGGCATGGCCACGCACCTGACGGTCGACATCGGCACCGAGGAGGGCGGTGAGGTGACCGTCGCGGCAGTCGAGGTGCCCGACCGCGTCGATGTCGGCGACCGGGTCGGCCTCCGGCTCTCCGCCGACCGGCTGTGGGTGGTCCGGCCGTGACCACGGCGTCGTCCACGGTGCTGTCCCGCCGGGCCGCGCTGGCCCGGCGGCTGGCCGGTGGCGCCAACTCGACCTGGTTCCCGTACCTGCTGGTGGCTCCCCTGGCCCTGATTCTCTGGGGTTACGTGGTGCAGCCGATGCTCGCCACGTTCGTGGAGAGCGTCAGCGAGGACGGCGTCAGCAACTACACGCAGTTCTTCACCTCGTCCGGCGTCGCGCGGACCTCACTGGTCACGTCGCTGGTCATCTCGGCGGCCAGCGTGCTGCTGTGCGGCGTCGTGGGCGTCGCGATGGCGTTCCTGCTCAAGCGGTTCTCGTTCACCGGCCGCCGCCTCATCGAGGCGTTCATCCTGGTGCCCGCCGCGCTGCCACCGCTGATCGGTGCGATCTCGTTCCAGCTCCTGTACAGCGAGATCGGCATCCTGCCGCGTGGCCTGCAGCACCTGTTCGGGACCGAGAAGCCGGTGCTCCCGTTCGACGGCATCGCCGGGGTGCTCGTCGTGCACACCTTCACCATGTACCCGTTCTTCTACCTGGCCGCATCCGCCGCCCTGGCGGGGCTGGACCCGTCGGTCGAGGAGGCCGCCTACAACCTGGGCGCCGGACGCGTCCGGGTGTGGCGCACGGTGCTGCTGCCGATGCTGACCCCCGCGCTGGTGTCCGCGTCGCTGCTGGTCTTCATGACGTCGCTGGCGTCCTACACGGCGCCGCTGCTGTTCGGCGTCGACCAGACCATGACGATGCAGATCTACATCAACCGCACCAACGGCGACCTGCCGATGGCGTCGACGTACGCCTCGGCGCTCGGCCTGGTGTCGATCGCCTTCCTGCTCCTGATGCGCTGGTACGAGGGGCGGCGCAGCTACCTGTCGCAGTCCAAGGGCATCTCGGCGCGCCGCAGGGAGATCGCCAACCCGATCGGGCGCTGGCTCGCGCCGGTGGCCTCGGTGCTGGCGACGATCGTGCTGCTGGCCCCGGTCGCGACGATCGCGCTGGTGGCGTTCTCCGAGGACGGCTCCTGGACGACGGAGATCATCCCGTCCGCATACACCGTCGAGAACTTCGTCACCATCGTGTCCGAGCCGAGAGCGTTCCAGCCGATCCTGAACTCGCTGCAGATGAGCCTGCTCGCCACCGCCGGGTGTGTCGCGATCGGCGTCCTGATCGCCTACGCGGTACGGCGGCTGCGGTTCGTCGGCAGGAGCCTGCTCGACGTCGGCGTCATGATCGCATGGGCGCTGCCCGGCACCGTCGTGGCGATCAACCTGATCTCGGCGTTCAGCACCGGCAACGCGTTCAGCCTCGGGCAGGCGCTGATCGGCACGTTCTGGATCCTGCCGCTGGCGTACTTCGTGCGGTTCCTGCCGCTGGTGTTCCGGGCCAGCTCCGCGTCCCTGGCGCTGATCGACCCGTCGCTCGAGGAGGCCGCGCGCAACCTCGGCGCGTCGTGGTGGCGGGCCTTCCTCAGCATCACGGTCCGGCTCATGCTGCCGGGCGTCATCGTCGGCGCGCTGCTGGCGTTCGTGCACGGCGTGGGCGAGTTCGTCGCGTCGGTGCTCATCTACACCTCCTCGACCGTCCCGATCTCGGTGGCCATCAACAACCGGATGTACTCCTTCGAGATCGGCACGGCCGCCGCGTACGGCATGCTGCAGGTCGTTCTGATCTTCGTGGTGATGTGGTTCTCGGGGCGGCTGGAGAACGGCGGCCGGGGCGCGTCACGACAGGCGGAGCAATGGACGAACTGATCGAGGCCTGGCAGGCGGACGGCGGGCTCCTCCCGGTGAGCCGGCTGCCCGGGCACGAACTGGCGCGCGTCGCCGCGGCGGCCGACTTCGCGGTCCTGCCCGTCGGCGCGGTCGAGTGGCACGGCCCGCACCTGCCGTTCGGTACCGACCTGATCCTGGCCGAGGGGTTCGCGCGCGAGGTGGACGGCGCCGGGCTGCGGGCCGTGTCGTTCCCGGCCGTCCCGTACGCGGCGTGCCCGGGACAGACGCGGCCCTGGCCCGGAACCGTCGCCGTGCGGCCCGAGGTCGCCGTCGGGTACCTGTGCGACGTGCTCGACGGCATCGTCGCCGCGGGCTTCCCGCGGGTGCTCGTGGTCAACGGGCACGACGCCAACATGTCCACGGTACGGGCGGCGATGGAGTGGGTGTCCGGCCGGCAGCGGGCGAGCCTGATGCTGGTCAACTGGTTCCAGCTCGTCGACGCCCGCGAGACGACCGAGCTGTTCGGCGAGCTGCCCTCGCGCGGCCACGGCGGCGCCTACGAGACGTCGGCGGTGCTCGGTTTCGACGCGGAGGCGGTGCACCTGGGCGTCGCACCGGACCTGCCGCCCCGGCCGAAGCTGCCGACAACCCATCCGTACGTCCTGGTCGAGTCGCGACCCGAGCCGTGGCAGGGCTGGTCCGGCCACGTCTCGCTGGCCACCGAGCCGGTCGGCCGGCGGGTGCGCGAGCTGGCCGCCGCCCGGCTCGGTGAAGTCGCACGAGCGTGGGTCGCGGCACCGCTGCCCGGCCCGCCCGGCGCGGATCCGGCACCACAACCACACGAGGGGAACGCATGACGCACCCGCCGTTGACCACATACCAGCAGCACCACCTCCGCGTCGTGTTCGAACACCATGCCGCCCACCTGTACGGGCCGATGGTCAAGGCCAGCGAGGCGCACGTGGTGATGCTCGCCGAACAGCAGCTCGTGCCCGCCGACGCGGCGGCGCGGATGCTGGGCGGACTGGTCACGCTCCGCAAGGACCAGCCCGAGACGTTCGACTACGACGGCTCGGTCGAGGACGTGTACTTCACGCTGGAGAAGCGGCTCGCCGAGGCATGCGGCATCCCGACCGGGCAGCTCAGCGTTCAGCTCGCCCGTAGCCGCAACGACCTGGACGCGGGCGTGTTCCGGATGGTGCTGCGCGAGCAGCTGCTCGGCGTGCTCGCCGCGGTCGGCGACGCGGGCGCGGTGCTGCTGGACCGCGCCGACCGGTACGCCGACGTGGTCGTGGTCGGGTACACCCACCGCCGCCCCGCCCAGCCGACCAGCATCGGGCACGTGCTCGCGGGGTACGCCGAGGCGCTGGCCGGCCAGGCCGCCGCCTACGCGAGCCTGCTCGCCGAGATGAACCGGTCGCCGCTCGGCTCCTGCGCCTTCGCGGGCACGGACCTGGCGATCGACTCCCAGCGCGTGGCCGCCCTGCTCGGCTTCGACGAGGTGGTCGTCAACTCGTACGAGGCGACCGTCGGCGCCGACCACCTCATGCGGACGGCCGCGCTCAACGCCCAGGCGCTCGCGACCGGGGCGCGCATGGCCCGCACCCTCATGGACTGGCTGACCTGGGAATGGGTGCGCACCCCCGAGGAGTTCACGCAGGGCAGCAGCATCATGCCGCAGAAGCGCAACCCGGTCGTGCTGGAGCACCTGGTCTCGATGGCGGGTGCGACGGCCGCCGACGCCGCGTCCGTGTACAACAACGTCGGCGCGGCGTGGTGGGAGGACTCCAACAACGCCACCACCGACGTGCAGGTGCGGCTGTGGGAGAGCAACGACCGCGCGTACCGGTTCTTCGCCCTGCTCGGCGGCCTGTTCGAGCGGCTGGAGCCGCTGCGGCCGCCGACCAGCGAGGCGATCGTCGCGACCGGCGCGACCACGACCGCCGCGGCCGACGCGCTGACCCGCCACGGCCTGCCGTTCCGGGCCGCCCACTCGGTCGTCGGCCACCTCGTCCGTTCCGGTCCGCCCGCGACCTGGACCGACACCGACGTCCGGGAGGCGGCCCGCACCGTCGCCGGGGTCGACTCGCTCGATGACGCCGCCGTGCGCGACCTGCTCGCCGCCGCGTTGCGCCCCGAACTGGTCCTGCGCCGCGCCCAGCCGGACGGCCCGGGCGAGGCCGCCGTGCGGGCACAGGTGGCCCGGCTCCGCTCGTCGCTGGACGCGACGCTGGCCGGTGTCGCCGCGCTGCGGCAGCGGTTGCACGATGCCGACGCGGAGCTCGAGACCGCGGTCGCGGAAAGGGTCGCACAGTGAACCTCGAGGTCCCCACCGACCGGCGGTTGTTGGGCATCGACTTCGGCGGCACGAAGATGGCGATCGGGATCGGCGACGCCGACGGACGCCTGCTCGTCTCGGAACGCCTGCCGACCCTCGCCGCCCGCGGCGCGCGGCAGGCGCTCGACCGCGCCCTCGACCTGGCGCAGAAGCTCGTCACCGACACCGGCGGCACCCTGCACGCGGTCGGGGTCGCCTCGCCGGGCGTGATCCGCGAGGACGGCATCGACCTCGCGCCGAACGTGCCGGGCTGGGAGAACCTGCGCCTGGCCGAGGCCGTCCGCGACCACCTGGGCGTCTCCCGGGTGCTGGTCGCCAACGACCTCAACGCCGCCGCCCTCGCCGAACTGCACCGGGGGGCGTTGCGGGACGCCGACCCGGGCCTGGTGATCGGGCTGGGCACCGGTGTCGCCACGGCCATGACGGTCAACGGCGCCGTCGTGCCCGGGTATCGCGGCGCGGCCGGTGAGATCGCGTACGCCGTCACCGGCCCCGACTGGCCGGCGTCGCCGGAGCCGCTGCTGGAGGCCGATTTCTCCGGGCGGGCCCTCGACGAGCTGGCCGATCGGCTCGCCCTGCCCGGCGGTGCGGCCGGGCTCTGTGCGGCCGCGGTGCCGCCCGGGCCGGTACGCGACGCGCTCGTCGCCCGGGTCGACGAGCTGGCCCGCCATGTCGTCACGTGCTGCCTGCTGTTCGACCCGCAGCGACTCGTGCTCGTCGGCGGTGTCGCCCGCGACGACCTGGTCCGTGAGCTGCTGGTCGAGCGGCTCTCCCGGGCACTGCCGTATCCGCCCGAGGTGGTGCTGTCCGACTTCGCGCAGGACGCCGCGCTGCTCGGCTCGCTCACGCTCGCGGCGCAGGCCTGACCGCTTCGGCCACCGGGCCGCCCCGGGCCGTGCGCAACGGCCCGGGGCGGCCCCGCGGCAGGTCAGGGGATGAGCACGAGTTTGCCGTGCACATGGCCGCCCTGGCTGAGGCGTTGTACCTCGGCGGCGCGTTCGAGTGGATACGTGCCGGCTACCGCGGTGGTCAGGGCGCCGTGCGCGGCCAGCTCCGCCAACCCGGCCAGATCGCCCGCGGACCAGTCCTTCGGCGTGCCGGCACTGAAGGTGACGCCCAGCTCCCTGGCGGCCGGGTCGGCGATGGTGACGATCCGGTCGGTTCCTCCACGCAACACGATGGAGTCGGGGAGCGCACCCTTGCCGGCCACGTCGAACACGGCGTCGACCTGCCGGGACGACGCACGAATCCGGTCGACGAGGCCCTCACCGTAGGGCACCGGGATGGCGCCCAACGACCGGACGTAGTCCAGATTGTCCTCGCTCGCGGTGCCGATGACCGTCGCGCCGCGGGCGACAGCCAGCTGAACGGCGATGGTCCCCACCGACCCGCTGGCCCCGTGGATGACCACGGTTTCTCCGGCTCGTACTCCCAGGAGGTCCAAGCCGCGTCTGGCGGTCTCACCAGCTGTGGGCAACGTGGCCGCATCGGCGAACGACAGCCCGGTCGGTATGCGAGCAACGTGGCTGGCCAGGGCATATTCGGCGTACGAACCGGCCGGGGCGTCGGCCCAACCGACCACCGGCTCACCTACCGCGACATCCGTCACGTCTGCTCCGACCGCGTCGACGACGCCGGCGACGTCGATGCCGGGGATCGCCGGCAACGTGGTCGGGATGATGGCCTGCATCGCACCGGACCGGATGGTGGAGTCCACCGGGTTGACCCCGCTCGCATGCACCCTGATGCGCACCTGCCGCGGCCCTGGATCGGGCACCGGAACGTCGGCCACGTGCAGCACCTCGGGGCCGCCGAACGTGTCATACATCATCGCCTTCATGTCGCGGACCCCTTCATCGTTGGTTGTGTATAAGCCGACGACCCGCGTCAGGCACCGGCCTGGGTGGGCTTGGATCCGCCTCCGCCGTACGGAACCGTCGCACCAGGTCGCGCTCCGCCGCGAGGCCGATGTACCCGTCGGCGCAAGACATACCCGAACCTCATGCGAGTGGGCTACCCGCTGCCGAACCGGCTACGCCGCCTGAATGCCTGCGGTAGGAGGCGGCGGCCGAGGCGAAGAACCAGCCGACGTTACGGTACGGCGGCGGGCGGGACAATTGCCGGCGTCGTCGCGGGTCGCGACCGCCCGAGGACCATCAAGATGGCGGATGGGACAGTATCCGTTTGCCAACACTGCCCCGAAGGAGATCCGGTGAACCGCGACTCGGCCTCAACCCAGTACGAGCGGCTGCGCGGCGAGATCATCGCCGGTCGGATCGCGCCGGGTACGGTGCTGCTCGAGACGGTGCTCGCGGAGCGGCTCGGGGTGTCGCGGACGCCGGTGCGCGAGGCCCTCGCGATGCTGGAGCGCGACGCGCTGCTGGAGCGGGACCGGCGCGGGTACCGGGTGCGCACGCGCAGCCCCGAGGAGCTGCTGGAGATCTACGAGGCCCGCATCGCGCTCGAGTCGACGTGCGCGGCCGGAGCGGCCCGCCGGCGTTCGCCGTTCGACCTGGCCCGGCTGCGGCACCTGACCGGCGAGGCGGCGGCGGCCGGCGACCCGGTGCGGTTGCGCGAGCTGCACGCGGCCTGGCACAAGG
This sequence comes from Dactylosporangium sp. AC04546, assembly GCF_022095675.1. Classification (GTDB taxonomy): domain Bacteria; phylum Actinomycetota; class Actinomycetes; order Mycobacteriales; family Micromonosporaceae; genus Dactylosporangium. The sequence continues at coordinate 209,032 of NZ_JAHYSG010000001.1, forward strand.
TCCTGCGCGCCGCGGCCGGCAACGCCACGATCATCGACCTGCTGGAGCGGCTCGACACGCTGCTGGCCGTGTACGACGCCGACGAGCCGACCCTCGCCGACCGGGAGGTCGCCGCGGCCGAGCACGGGCGGATCGTCGACGCGATCGAGGCCGGCGACGCCGAGGAGGCGCGGCGGGCACTCGTCGCCCACCTGGACCGTTCCCGCGAGACCCGCCTGGCGAAGCTCGCCGCCGGCTCGTAGTCCCCAAGCAAGGCTCGTAACCCCCAAGCAAGAAACGTCACAGGTCAAAGCCTCTTGTCCGAGCGTCGACGCGTGTATACGCTCGCGGCTGAATTCCTAGCAACCACGTCTGAATATTGGAGTAATCATGGTCCGCAGGCTGGTCGTGGCGGCGGCGTCGGTGACGCTGCTGGCCGCATGCAGCAGCACCAGCTCGCCCGGCGACGGCGCGGCGTCCGGCGACCCCGTGCGCGGCGGCACGGTCGTGTTCGCCACCGACGTCGAGCCCACCTGCCTCGACCCCGCGGCCCCGAGCCAGATCGCCACGCAGATCCTGCAGCGCAACGTGTACGACTCGCTGATCCACCAGGACGCGAAGGGCGCCTTCCACCCCTGGCTGGCCAGCTCCTGGGACGTCTCGGCCGACGGCACGATGTACACCTTCCACCTGCGCGACGGCGTGACGTTCCATGACGGCACGAAGTTCGACGCGACCGCGGCCAAGGCGACCTTCGACCACTTCACCGACCCCGCGACCAAGGCGCCGCTGGCGGGCTCGCTGCCGTTCGGCTCGGCGACCGCGACCGACCCGAGCACGCTGGTGGTCAAGCTCAAGTCGCCGTTCGCCCCGTTCCTGCAGCTGGTGTCGTTCTCCGTGCTCGGCATCCAGTCCCCGGCGGCACTCGCGAAGGGCCAGGCCGCCCTGTGCGCCGGCGGGCCGGGCGCGGCCGTGGGCACCGGGCCGTTCACCACGGCCTCGTACACCAAGGGCCAGAGCCTCACCTTCGCGCGGTACGACGCCTACAACTGGCCGCCGGAGGGCTCGCCGCACCAGGGCGCCGCGTACCTGGACAAGGTCGAGGTCCGCTTCCTGCCGGAGAACGCGATCCGGGTCGGCGCGGTCAGCAGCGGCCAGGCCCAGCTCGCCGCGAACGTGCCGCCGGTGACCGCGGCCGCGTTCGAGGCCGGCGGCGGAGTACGGGTGCTCAGCGCGGCCGCGGCCGGCACGCCGTTCACCGCGTACCTCAACACCAAGCGGGCCCCGTTCGACGACGTCAAGGTGCGCCAGGCGTTCCAGCGCGGCATCGACATCGAGAACATCGTCAAGTCGGTCTACGCGGGCCGCTTCCCGCGCGCCTGGAGCCCGCTCACGCCGAGCACGCCGTACTCGTACGACAGCGCGCTGGAGAACAGCTGGCCGCAGGACCTGACGCTGGCCAACAAGCTGCTCGACGAGGCCGGTTGGAACCAGAAGGACGCGCAGGGGTACCGCGTCAAGAACGGCAAGCGCCTGACCGTCGTCTGGGTCCAGAACAGCACCGTCATGCGCGAGCAGCGCGACGTCGTCGCCCAGGCCGTCGCCGACAACGCCAAGAAGCTCGGCTTCGAGGTGACCGTGCAAGGCCTCGACGCCGGCACGTTCTCGGCCCGGGCCAAGGCCGGCGACTACGACATCACCGACCAGAGCAACCAGCGGGCCGACCCGGACATGCTCTACAACGTGTGGTCGTCGAAGTTCGTGGCCACCAAGGGCGGCGCCAACTACGCCAACGTCGACGACGCGCAGGTCGACCAGTGGCTCAGCCAGGGCACCACGGCGCTGCAGCAGCAGGACCGGCCGGCGGCCTACAAGCCGCTGCAACAGTGGGTCATCGACAATGCCGCGGCGGTGCCGATCTACGTCCCGCAGTACCTCCTCGGCGTCTCCAACGCCGTGCAGGGCGTGCAGTTCACCGTCTCCGGGTACCCGGACTCCTTCTACACCGTGTGGCGGACCAAGTGAGCACCGACGACTTCGAGGCCTGGCTGGCCGCGCGCGCCGAGGAGGTGGCCGGCCCGGCCGGCCACACCGCCCTGACCGGCACGTACCCGGTCGCCGGGCCGCTCGTCATCGACGGCGTGCCCGGCACCTGGAGCGCCCAGGACGGCCGGCTCACCGTCGCCGTCGAGCCCGGCGCGCCGCTGACCAAGGACGGCGCGCCGGTGACCGGCACCGCGTTCGTCGAGGGCGACCTCGAGGCGCCCGGCGTGACGATCCGGACGTTCGTGCGCGAGGACGGGCCGGTGGTGCGCACGTACGAACACGCCGCACCCGGCCGGACGGGGTTCGCCGGCATCGACCGCTACCCGTACGACGAGCGCTTCCGCGTCCCGGCGACGTTCGAGCCGTTCGCCGTGCCCGAGGCCACCCCGATCCCGTACCAGCGCGACGACGTCCGGCGCGCGCACGTCGTGCCGGGCGAGCTGGCGTTCACCCTCGGCGGCGCCGAGCACCGCGTCCGGGCGTTCGAGGGCCACGGCGGCCTGTGGTTCGTGTTCGCCGACGCGACGACCGGTGTGAGCACGTACCGACCGGGCCGCTTCGTCGAGGCCCCCAGGACACCGGAGGGCTATGTCGTGGACTTCAACCGCGCGTACCTGCCCCCGTGCGCGTTCTCGGACTGGTACAACTGCCCGCTCCCACCCCGGGAGAACAGGCTGACGGCCGCGGTCGAGGCAGGCGAGCGGTCGGTGCTGGGCCGTGCCCACGCGGCGTGACGCCGGCCGCCTCGCCCGCCGGGCGGCGATCGCGATCGTGCAGCTGTGGGGCGCCGCCACGCTGTGCTTCGCGACGCTGCACCTGATCCCAGGCGACCCGGTCGACATCATCATGGGCAACCAGGCGCTGGTCTCGCCGGAGCTCAAGGCCCAGGTCCGCGCCGAGTACGGGCTCGACGACCCGGTCGCGGTGCAGTACCTGCGGCTGGTGGCCCACCTCGCCCGCGGCGACCTCGGCACCTCCTACCAGCTGCAGCGGCCGGTGTGGGGCGCCCTGGCCGAGCAGGTGCTGCCCACCGTCCAGCTCGCGGGGGCGGCGCTGCTGCTCGCGGTCCTGCTGGCGGTGGGCGCGGCGGTGCTGGTCCCCGAGCGCAGCCGCGTCGCCCGGGCGCTGTTCTCCGGGCTGGAGATGGTCGCCGTGTCGCTGCCGCAGTACTGGCTGGGCATCCTGCTCATCACGTTCCTGTCGCTGCGCTGGCACCTGTTCCCGGTCATCGAGGCCGGCACCTGGCGCAGCCTCGTGCTGCCGGCCGTCGCGGTCGCCCTGCCGATCGCCGGCACTCTCGCCCAGGTGCTCCGCGAGGAGCTGGACACCGCGCTCGCCCAGCCGTTCGTCACCGCGGCCCGGGCCCGCGGCGCCGGCGCGCTGGCCGTGCGGACCGGGCACGCGCTGCGGCACTGCCTGGTCCCGGCGACCACGCTCACCGGCTGGTTCGTCGGCAGCCTGCTCGGCGGCTCGGTCCTCATCGAGCAGGTCTTCGGCCGGCCGGGGCTCGGCCAGGTCGCGCTGACCGCCGTGACGAACAAGGACCTGCCGATGGTGACCGGCGTGGTCATGCTGGCCGCCGCCGTGTTCGTCGCGGTGAACCTGCTCGTCGAGGCCTCCTACCTCGTCATCGACCCGAGGGTGCGCCGCGATGGGACGTAGGCTCGCCGTCTCGGCCGCGACGCTGGTCATCCTCGCCGTCGTCGTCGCCGCGCTGTGGCCGCAGCTGCTCACCGGCCACGACCCGAACGCGACCGACCCGCTCGCGTCGTTCCGCCCGCCGGGCGCCGGGCACTGGTTCGGCACCGACCAGCTCGGCCGGGACCTGTTCGCCCGGGCGATCTACGGCGCCCGGCACTCGCTGCGCATCGCCGCCGGCGCGACGCTCGTCGCGCTGCTCGTGGCCGTGCCGGTGAGTGTCCTGGCCGCGCTCGGCGGCCGGTTCGCCGACAGCGTCATCAGCCGGGTCCTCGACGTGCTGCTGTCGTTTCCGGCGCTGCTGCTGGCCCTCGTCGTGGTCACCATCGCCGGCCGGGGCGAGCTCAGCCTGCTGCTGGCCATCGGCCTGGCCGACATGCCCGGCTACGCCCGTCTGCTGCGCTCCCGGCTGCTCGTGGTCCGCACCGCCGGCTACGTCGAGGCGGCCACCGGCCTCGGCGTCGGCCCGTGGACCTCGCTGTGGCGGCACATCCTGCCCAACGCGATCGGGCCGCTGCTGGTGACCGCCACGCTCGGGCTGGGCGTCGCCGTCATCTTCGCCTCCGGGCTGAGCTTCCTCGGCCTCGGCACCCAGCCGCCGACCCCGGAGTGGGGCGCGATGCTCGCCGAGGGCCGCTCGACGCTCGCCGTCGCCTGGTGGGCCGGGGTCTTCCCGGGCCTGCTCATCACCGTCACCGCGGTCGCCGTCACCGTCCTCGGCCGCGACCTGCGCAACCGCTTCGGCGTCGGCTCGGTCCGGCCATGAGCGAACCTGGAGGTACCCCTGTGCAGACCGACCGCTACGGGCAATGCGTGTCCACAGTGGACGCGGAGGCCGCCGCGGCCTACTTCGACGCCGTCGACGCATACCTGGCCCTCGACGACACCGCCGTCGACGGCTTCGCCCAGGCGATCGCGCTCGACCCCGGCCTCGCCGTCGCGCACCTCGGGCTCGGGCTGAGCCTGGCCTCGGCCGGGCGCGACACCGAGGCCCGGGAGGCGTTTACGGCCGCCGTCCGGCTGCGCCACGACCACCCCGACCGGCTGGGCCCGCGCGAGGCCCGCCAGATCGACCTCGTCACCGCGCCGCCCGCCAACCTCGCCGCCTACGCCGAGCATCTGGAGGCGCACCCCGGCGACCTCCTCGTGCTCGGGTTCGCCGCCGGGCTGCTCAGCGGCCGGCGCATCGCCGCGGGCACCGGCCGCGCCGGCGTGCTCGCGCTGGCCGCGCCCTCGACGGCCGCGTTCCCGGACGACTGGGCCCTGGCCGGGATCTGTGCGCTGGAGCTGGAGGAGGCCTGGCAGTTCGCGGCGGCCGAGGCGGCGGCCGAGCGCTCGCTGCTGGACCGGCCCGACAACCGCGCCGCCTGTCACGGGTACGTCCACGTCCTGCACGAGACTGGGCGCATCGCCGCCGTGGAGTCGTTCCTCAACGGCTGGTTCGACACCCGGCACCCGCGCTCGCCGCTGCAGACGCACCTGCGCTGGCATCACGCGCTCGTGGCGCTGGAGAACGACGACGCCGAACTCGGACTGCGGCGCTACCACGCCGCCGTCGACCCCCGCGTCTCCACCCGTCGCACCACGCTCGTCGACGCCGCCGCCGTGCTGTGGCGGCTGCGGATCGACGGCCACACCGGCCTGCCGTGGGGGCCGGTCGCCGGGCTCGCCCGCGCCCAGCTCGCCGCCGCGCGCGGCGCGCTGTTCGACGTGCACGCCGCCCTCGCCCTGGCCGCCGCCGACCGGGAGGGCCTCGGCACCCTCCGCGCCGCCTGGGCGGCCGAGACCACCCGGCCCAACCGCGACGTCGTCCTCGCCGTCCTCGACGGCATCGCCGCGCACGCCGACGGCCGCTACGACGTGGCCGCCGAGCACCTCGGCGGCGTGGTCGCGGCGGTGGCGCTCGTCGGCGGCAGCCGCCTGCAGCAGGACATCGTCGTGGACACGCTGTGCGACGCGCTGGCCCGTAGCGGGGGCGCCGCCCGGGCCGCCGACATCCTGGCGGACCGCAAACACCGGCGCCGGTCGCGGCGGGACGCGCGCTGGATCGCCGACCTGCGCCGGGACTCCACGGCGGTACCGCGGTGAGCCCCGACCCCGTCCTGGCCGCCGACGACCTGCATGTCACGTTCCGCACCGCTCGCGGTACCGTCGAAGCGGTCCGGGGCATCTCCTTCACCCTCCACAAGGGACAGTGCCTGGCCATCGTCGGCGAGTCCGGCTCGGGCAAGAGCGCCACCGCCCGCGCGCTGCTCGGCCTGGCCGGGCCGGCCGCCACCGTCACCGCCGCCGCGCTGCGGCTCTCCGGCCAGGACCTGACCACGCTGACCGAACCCCAGTGGCGGCGGCTGCGCGGCCGAGACATCGGGTTCGTGGCTCAGGACGCGCTCGGCTCGCTCAACCCGCTGCACCGGGTCCGCCGCGACGTCGGCGAGCCGCTGCGCCGGCACCGCCTGGTCCCGCAGGCGCTCCGCCCCGGCCGGGTGGTCGAGGCGCTCACCGGCGCCGGGGTGCCGGAGGCCGCGGTGCGCGCGCAGCAGTACCCCCACCAGCTCTCCGGCGGCCTGCGCCAGCGGGCCCTCATCGCCTCCGCCACCATCGCGAACCCGCCTGTCCTCATCGTCGACGAACCGACCACCGCCCTCGACGTCACCGTGCAGGCCCAGGTGCTGGCGCTCCTGGAGGAGCGCAAGGCCGGCGGCACCGCGCTGCTCATGATCAGCCACGACCTTGCTGTGGTGGCCCGGATGGCCGACCAGATCCTGGTGATGCGGGAGGGCGTCGTCGTCGAGTCGGGCCCCCCGGCATCGGTGCTCGGCGCGGCTCGCCATCCGTACACCCGCCGGCTCCTCGCCGCCGTTCCCACCGGCCGGCCCCGCCGCGACCCGGGCGGGTCCGCCGGACCGGCGCTGCTCGAGGTGCGGGGGGTCAGCAAGCGGTACCGCCGCCCCGACGGCACCGACCACGCCGCCGTGCGCGACGTCTCGTTCACCGTGACCGCCGGCCGCACCCTCGGCGTCGTCGGTGAGTCCGGCTCCGGCAAGAGCACCGTGGCTCGCATCGCCCTCGGCCTGCTGCGCCCCGACGAGGGCGACGTCCGGTTCGCCGGAGCCCCCTGGAGCTCGGTGCCGGAGCGGCGCCGCCGCCCGCAGCGCGGCCGCATCCAGCTCATCCAGCAGGACCCGCTCGGCGCGTTCGACCCCCGCTTCACCGCCGGCCAGGTCATCGCCGAGGCGCTGCGGACGGAGCGCGACCGGGCAGCCCGGCGCCGGCGCGTCGCCGAACTTCTGGAGACCGTCGGCCTGGCCGCGTCGCTGGCCGAACGCCGCCCGGCCGAGATGTCCGGCGGCCAGCGGCAGCGCGTCGCGATCGCGCGGGCCCTGGCCACCGGCCCCGAGCTGCTGGTGTGCGACGAGCCGGTGTCCGCCCTGGACGTCTCCATCCAGGCCCAGATCCTCGAGCTGCTGGCGGGACTGCGGGCGCGGCGCGGCCTGGCGATGCTGTTCATCTCGCACGACCTGGCCGTCATCCGGCAGCTCAGCGACGAGGTCCTGGTCATGAAGGACGGCGCCGTCGTGGAACGCGGCCCGGCCGAAGACGTCTTCGACCGCCCCGCCGACCACTACACCCGCGAGCTGCTCGCCGCGGTTCCCACCCTCCCTGAGTACCCCTGAGGGCGGCCGGCGTTCATGCCTCGTCGATTGGGATCTTGACCACCAGTGCTGTGCCGTGGCTGGCCGGGCTCACGACTTCCATGTGGCCGCCGAGGGCCTCGATGCGGTCCTGCAGGCCGATCAGTCCGGATCCCTTGCCGAGGCAGGCCCCGCCGATACCGTCATCCTGTATCGAGAGCCGCAGCACCGCGTTCTCCGCCTCGGCGTTGACGTTCACCATGGTCGCCCGGGCGTGCTTGGCGGCGTTGACGAGCGCTTCGGACACGATGTAGTACACGGCCATCTCGGTATGTTCGGGCAGCCGGCGGCTGACGTTCAGGTTCAGCTCCACCGGAATCGCGCTCCGGCGGGCGAGCGACTTGATCGAGGCGCCGAGCCCGCCCTTGGACATGATCGCCGGATGGATGCCCCGCGAGACGTCCTGCAGACTCTTGAACACGCCGTTGAGGCCCTGCGCGGTGTGTGACAGCTGGGCCTTGTACCGGTTCAGCTCGGACGGCATCGACGCCTCGGTCATGCTCAGTTCGAGCCCCAGCGCGACGACCCGTTGCAGGACATCATCGTGCAGATCTCGTTCGAACTGTCGTCGAGCGTTGTCGGCGGCGGCGACGATGCGGGCGCGAGAAGCGGCGAGCTGCGCGCGATGCTCGACGTTGGCGATCGCGGTGGCGATGAGGTCGCTGAAGTCGGCCAGGCATGCTTCGGCGACGGGCGGTATGGCCTCGGCGGTGAACGACATCACCGCGAGCACGCCCCAGAAACGGCCCTGAACCATGACGGGAACGCCCACCGCTGAGCGGATGCCCAGCCGGCGTGCGGTCGCCGCGGCCGGGCCCGTGGCGTTGTCGTAGCTGTCGATCCGGTACGGACGCCTGGTGCGCAGTACCGTCCCGACGACGTTGTCCCCTTCGAGCGGCACGGACGTCGGGACATTCAGCTCGCTGAGACCCGCGAGGCGGGTGACGGTGCCGTCCGGCTCGTAGCGCATCAGCGCGGTGCGGACCCGGCCGAGGGTCTGGCAGAGCTCATTCGTCATCGTGTCGAACACGTCGGTGAGTGGGGCCCCACGTGCGACCAGCGTGGCCACGCGCCGCCATGCGGCCTGTTCCTCCGTGAGCATGGTGGACTCTTCGCGGCTCGCCTTCAGCGAGTTGACGATCGTCTCATGGTCACGTGCCGCGCACAGCAGCGACTCCAGCGTCGGCACCACCCGTTGCCGCAGGCGTTCGCGCGTCGGTTCGGGGAGGTCCGCCGGAACCAGCAGGGTGCCCAGGCGCGTCGTACCGTCACGCAGCGGGAACGCGGCCCGCTGCCCGTCCCCGGGAACCACGTCGAGTTCGATCGCCGCGGAGGGCAGCTCGAGGACTTGCGCGAGCCGCTGTGACGCCGGGCCGAGCGCCGTGCGCAGATCGTCCGCGCACAGCATGCGGTTGGCCAGCTCGTTGGCGAGGGCGGCTTCCTGACGGCGTTCGGACGCCTCGGCGGCGCGGGAGCGGGCCAGGTCGGCGACGCGGCCGGTCGCCAGTCCGGCCGCGATGAAGATCGCGACGGTCAGCAGGTCCCAGCGCGGGGTGAATGCGAATGTCCAGGGCGCGACGTGAAAGTAGTTGAAGGCCAGGACGCTGGTGACGGCCGTCAGGACGCTGAGCCAGGGCCTCCACACCATCGAGACGGCCAGGATGCCGCAGAGATAGATCACGCCGGTGGCGGCCGTCGGAGAGTCTCCCCGGAGAGGAATCAGCACGAGGGTCTCGGCCGCGATGAACGCCACGGCGACGACCAGCCCGAGCCAGGGCGGTGGCGGCTTCGGCCTCAGCAGCAACGGAACCAGGTTTGGGGACACCGGCGACCGTCTTTCACCTCGCCGTCAACACGCGACACCTGAATGAGTCGCTGGGCGTGCTGACGCACCTTCCTGCATGGGCATTTTACCGCAAAAGGAACGGTCTGCCGGAGGTGGCGGCCCTGCGGCCGCAGTATGCAGTTCGGCTGCCGGCCTTGGTGGGTCACGCTACGCGGGTGCGCCGGTCGCCCCCGAGCTCACCAGCCTGGTCGCCCCCTGCGTGGTGTCCGCCGACGGCATGAGGCGTGCCAGCGCCGCGCCTGCCGCCGCAGCCAGAGACTGGAGCCGGGTCAGTTCCTCATCGGTGGCCTGGTGTGGCTGGATCCAGTAGGCGCCGATCGCCCCGAGCGGATTCTCGACGCGCATCGGGACGATGACGAGGCTCTTCACGAACGTCGGTCGGTACGCCTCTTGCGGCACCCGTTCGTCGAGCTGGATGTCCGGCACGATGGCCGGCTTGCGGTTGAGGATCGACCATCCACTGATGCAGTGCTGTACAGGGAATCGCTGGCCCTTCCACAGTGGGCTCACCGCGTCCTCGTCGGCGTAGAAACAGCATCCGTCGTCGAGCAGCACCACGGTGGACCCGTGAGCGTTCGCCAACCGCCTGGCGGTGCTACGGATGATCTGTTGAGCCTGCTCCACGTCCTGCACCAGGGCCAGGTCGGCCACCGCGGTGTACAGCAGTTCGGACTCATCCATCATTGATGGTCCTTCCCAACGCGCCCAACACGATGTCGCCTTACGGCCAGGCTGTCCCGCTTTTCGCAAGCTGCTCTCATCCGGAGCGGATGAGAGCAGCCGAATCCTCCGCGCGGGTGAGGCGTGAGCCGGGCCCACGCTCGGTACTCACCCGTGCGTGATGCGCTCCCACCAGCCCGGTGGTGCGAGCGCGTCGGTGGCCCGCACGGCGGTGGTCGCGGCGATCGCCGAGGCGGTGAGCTTGAGCGTGCCGGCATCGCTGCCCGCGGCGATGCGGCCCGGCAGGGCGGCGACCGTGTCGATCCGGTACGTCAGGCCGGGCCAGCCGAGCACGTTCACGTCGCCGGTCGCGGCGAGGGGCGTGCTCCTGCCCGTCGGTCCCCGCAGGGTCGCCACGACCTCGTCGGCGTGCACGACCTTGTACTTGTGCACCAGGCCGCTGCTGGCCTGGATGAGGCGACGGCTGGCCTCGAAGGCGTCCGCCGTGCTCGGGCCGGGAGCGAGGACGGCACCGATGACCCTGAGCCGCTGCCCCTCCGAGGTGATCTCGGCCGCGAAGAGCAGGCACCCGCCGGCCTCGTCGGTGAAGCCGGTCTTGATGCCGATGATCCCGTCCTTGCCGAGCTGTGTGTTGACGTTGTCGACCTGCCCGACCACGGGCAGGGTGGCCTTCGGCATCGCCACGATCTGTGCCAGCACGGGTTCCTGCATCGCCACCCGGCCCAGGGTGACCTGGTCGGCGGCGGTGCTGACGGTGGTCGGTGAGAGCCCGGACGGGTCGGTGTACCTCGTGTCGGCCATCCCGAGCTGGGCCGCGGCCTGGTTCATCTTCGTGACGAACGCGGCGCTGCTGCCGGCGTCCCACCGGGCGAGGATGTGGGCGATGTTGTTGGCCGAGGGCAGGAGCAGGGCCTGGAGGGCCTGTCGTTCGGTGAGTACCTCGCCGGCGACCACCTGGACCAGCGACTCGCCGGAGGCGAGCTGGGCCGGGTAGGCGGCGGCCTCCTCCGGCGTGACGATCATCGTCGGGCCGTTCTCGTCGAGGCGCAGGGGATGATCCCGCAGGATGAGGTAGGCGGTCATCACCTTGGCGACGCTGGCGATCGGCACGGGTTTCGACCCGCCGGAGCTGCCCAGCCGGCCCAGTCCGTCGATCTCGACCGTCGCCTGCCCGGCCTGCGGCCACGGCAACACCGGCGCGACGCCCGGAATCGTGTACGTCTGCGGCAGCGTCTGCTTGATCTGCGGCGCCGGCACCGCACGGGTGAGTCTGAACGTGACGAACCCGCCGGCCGCGAGCACCACGACCGCTGCGGCCACGGACACCCACAGCCACAGCCTCCGACGACGAACCGGCGACGGCGCAACCGCCGGCTCCACACTGGTACTGGTCAACCCGAACCCCCACGGCTGATCGCTCGAAGCTCATGCCGCGGCATGAGCACGGCGATCCGCCGCTACCCAGTGCGACCACCGGCTAACGTCCGAAATGCTCGATCGACTCCAGGCGGCGGGGAAGCTGGCAGCGACCCTCAGGCCGGGTTGCGCCGATACCACTCGAGGGTCGCGGCCACGCCTTCGGTGTGCGGGGTGACCTTGACCGACTCGAACGTCCTGCGGAAGTCAGAGTCGTCGGCGACGAACGGGCGGTCGCGCTGATACCAGGTCTCCCCGAGTTCGCGCACGGTCGGGTTGAACAGTCCGATGAGGCGCTGCGCTCCGCGGCTGAGCCCGGCGATCCTGGGCTCGCCTCCGGCCGCGGCCCACACCAGGCCGAGGAACTCGCGGCCGGTGACCGCTTCGGCGGTCGGCAGGTGCCAGGCGCGCCCATCGGCCTCGGCACGCTCGCCGAGGGTGACCAGTCCGGCGGCGATGTCGGGAAGGTAGGCCACGGTGTGCGGCTGATCGAGGTCGCCGATCCAGCGGGCGGTCTTGCCGGCCAGGGCGGCGGCGAAGACGGTCGGGCCGATGACGGTGTTGACGCCGCCGGGGCCGTAGTAGTCGGAGGCCCGCCCCAGGGTCGCGCGGATCCGCCCGGACCGGTGGGCGTCGAGGATCAGCCTGTCCACCTCGGCGCGGGCCCGGCCCTTGGGGTTGGTGGCGGCGTGCGGCCGGTCCTCGGTCATCGGGCCGTCGACGGGCCCGTAGACGTAGAGGTTGTCGGCCATGACCAGCTTCGCCCCGGCGGCCTCGACACCGGTCAGGATCGTGCGGGTGAGACCGGGGAACTCCTCGGCCCAGCGCCCGTACTCCGGCTGCGCGCACTGGTAGACGACCGCGGCGCCGGCGCAGGCGGCGATGGCGCCCTCGGTGGTCGTGACGTCGGCGCGGAAGTCGCCCGGACCCGAGCCCGCGCCTCGGCTGACGGCACGGACCCGGTGCCCGCCGGCGGTGAGCTCGGCGACGACGGCGGAGCCGATCGCACCGGTGGCGCCCAGGACTACGTGCAGGTCAGACATGGAGCTTCTCCCGGATCGTGTTTAATAACGTTGTTACGTAACGACGTTACGATACGATCCTCACCATGGCAAGACCCAGAAACCGCGACTACGCCGAGCTCCGCCGCGACCTCGTCGACGCCGGCGGCCGGCTCCTGGCCGCCGAGGGGCCGTCGGCGTTGAGCACCCGCCTCGTCGCGCAGCAGGCGGGCGTGTCGACCACGGCCGTCTACAACCTCTTCGGCGACAAGGCCGGGCTGGTCCGCGAGATGTTCCTGGCCGGGTTCGAGCGCCTCGCCGAGGCGTTCGCCGCCGTGCCCCACACCGATGACGCCGTCGCCGACCTGCTCGCGCTCGGTCACGCCTACCGCGCGAACGCCCTCGCGAACCCCCACCTGTACGAGCTGATGTTCGGGCGGCCGGTCCCCGAGTTCCGGCCCGACGCCGAGACCGCCGTGCTGATCCAGCCCACGTTCGACGCGCTGGAAACCGCCGTCGCCCGCTGCGTGCAGGAGGGCGCCTTCGCGCCCGCCGAGCCCCACGACCTCGCCGTCCGGCTCAATGGCCTCGCCCACGGGCTGTGCAGCCTCGAACTGCGGGGCGCACTCGGCGACCCCGACGCGGCGCGCCGCCACTGGGACGGCGCCCTCCAGGCGATGGTGCGCGGGCTGGCCTGAGGTCGCGGCATCCGGCGAACGAGATCTTGAAGGCCGCACCGGCATTTCCGGGCGCACCGGGGTAGTCGAAGGATGAACCAGCCATGAGTCTGGAGGCACGCGATGTCCGTACAGCTCAATCACACGATTGTCGCGGCCCGCGACAAGGAGACATCCGCCAAGTTCCTGGCAGGGATGTTGGGGGTGCCGGTGGGTCCTCGCTTCGGCCCGTTCGTTCCGGTCGAGGTGAGCAACGGCGTCACCCTGGACTTCGCCGATACCGGCGGCGAAGCCATCACGGCCCAGCACTACGCGTTTCTGGTTTCGGAGAACGAGTTCGACGCGATCTTCGGTCGTATCAGGGACGCCGGGGTGGCCTACTACGCCGATCCGCGCCACGGTCAGCCGCAGCAGATCAACCACCGCGACGGCGGTCGTGGTGTGTACTTCGACGACCCGAACGGGCACAACCTCGAGATCCTCACGCGCCCGTACGGCAGCGGCCCTGCGTGATCGACCGCGAGCGCAGCCGCGGTGCACCCGCCCGGTGTGGGTGGCCGCGGCCGTGGCCGTAGTAATTCGTATTAGCGTCTTGACGCCGCTGTAACGGCGCGCGCAGACTCATCGATCAACGAACCGATCCGCGATGAGCGGCCACACCCCGAGCGCCGCTCATCGAGGTCCGACGCGCGTCGAATCCTCTCGCCTGATGCTCCCCCTGCCCTCGTCGCCCGCCCACGAACGGAGGGAACGCGATGACCCGTGCCCCTGAAAGCTCCTTCTCCCGACGCGCGCTGCTGCGTGGCGCGGCGGCCGCTGGTGTCGCGACCGCGACCACCGGTGCCGGCCTCGTCGCGACGTCCACGCCTGCGCTCGCCGGCCCGGCCGGCTTCCCCAGCTATCGATACGTGCGTGACGCGTTCGCCGGACCGCTGCGGTACAACCCGACGGGCGAGTTCATCTTCCCGTGCGTGCGCGGTGTCTACGACAAGATCAGCGGCTATCTCGGCCGCTACTACCTGTACTACGCGCCGCACGACGCGCCCGGCGGGATCTGCCTCGCCTACGCCGACCGGCTCGAGGGCCCCTACACCGAGTACGCCAACAACCCCGTCATCGACCGGGTACTGCCGACCACGACGGTGAGCCACGTGTCGTCGCCGCACGTCGTGTGGGACGCGCCGACCCGCCAGTTCTACCTGTACTTCCACGGCGAGAACTACACGACCCGGGTCGCCCGCTCGACCGACGGCATCCACTTCACCGACGAGACGCCGATCCTGTCGACGAACCTGGTGCCCAACACGACCGAGACCTCGTACGCGCGGGTCTTCGAGCACTCGGTGGCCGGCAAGGGCAACCGCTACGTGATGGTGTTCATGGGCGTCCACACGATCGGGCCGGGGACCCGCAAGATCTTCTGGGGCTGGTCGCCGAACGGCTGGAGCGGTTGGCAGTTCGCCCCGAACCCGCTGGTGTCACCGTCCGGCGACGGGCTCACCGACATCTCCGCGCCGCACCTGCTGAAGCGCAACGGCACCGCGTACCTCGCGTACCACGGCAACAGCGGCAACATGTACCTGACCGAGATCGGCAACAACTTCGACCGCGAGGTCCACCTGGGCGTGTTCCACCGGCCGATCGCGTCGGACAACGGCCGGGTGGCGTCGCCGGCGTTCGGCACCGACGGCGGCGTGGAGTACATGCTCTACGAGGCCGGGCCCCGCCTCGACGCCCGGATCTGCGTGGCCCGCGCGGTGTAGGAGCCCGGCCGGGCAGGTCCCGGATCGGTTGCTGGCAGGTCCAACCGGCCCCGCCGTACGGTTGATACATATGGCTCAGTGACGACTGGGCGGCTCCTGCGGTAGGAGCCGGCCGGTCGGGTTGACGCGGACGGCGAGGTCGCCATCGGGTCCATCGGTGGCGGCGAACGGTGTGCCGGGCACACGTTCGGATGTCGGAGGCAGCCGGGTGTTGGCGGGGCTGGAACCGCCCGTTCGGACGGAAGTCGTGCACGAGAGCGAACAGACGCGTGTCACGCGCCTCGTGTTTGCCGGGGGCACTGTTGTGCGTAAGGAGCCGCTGGGGCCGGATGCTCGGCGGCGGCTCGCGCACGAGGTGGCGATGCTTGAGCGACTGCGCGGAGTCGGGGGAGTCGCGCAGCTGGTGGAGGCGCATCGGTGGCCAGGGTCGATCGTGTTGGCGGATGCCGGCGGCATGAGCCTGGCCGGGCTGGCGAAGCCGATGGCGGTCGATGACCTGATCGAGCTGGCAACGGGACTGGCCCGGGCGGTGGCGGGGATGCACCGGCGGGGTGTGCTGCACCGGGACATCACACCGGCGAACATCGTGATCTCCCGCGGCGGCGCACCCTGTCTGGTGGACTTCGCGCTGGCGTCCTCGCCGGCCGAGATCCGGCCCGGGTTCACGCATCACCACGACATCGTCGGCACCTTGGCGTACCTGGCGCCGGAGCAGACCGGGCGTACCGGCCGGTCGGTGGACCAGCGGGCCGACCTGTACGCGCTGGGGGCGACGCTGTATGAGCTGGCGACGGGTGCGCCGCCGTTCGGCAGCGGCGACCCGCTGCGCCTCACGCATGATCATCTGGCTCGGGTGGCGGTGCCGCCGTCGCGGGTGAACCCGGCCGTGCCGGCGCCGCTGTCCGAGATCATCATGCAGCTGCTGGAGAAGGAGCCCGACAACCGGTACCAGACCGCCGACGGCATGCTCTACGACCTGGAGCGGCTGCGGGAGGCCGGCCCGGCACCGGCGGCCGGGCTGCGGGTCGGCGAGCGGGACGTCCCCCTGCGGTTGCTGCCGCCGACGCGGCTGGTGGGTCGCGATGCTGAGGTGGCGGCGCTGGAGGCGGCGTTCGCGGAGGCGTTGGCGGGCCGGTGTCGTGGGGTGCTGGTCGGCGGGGCGCCGGGGGTGGGCAAGACGGCGTTGGTCGACGAGCTGCGGCCGGTGGCGGCGAACAGTGACGGCTGGTTCCTGGCGGGCAAGTTCGACGAGTACCGGCGGGATCTGGAGTTCGACGCGGTCCATCAGGCGTTCCGCACGTTGGGCCGGCTCCTGCTGGCCGAGCCGGAGGCGGCGCTGGACAGCGTGCGCGGGCGGATCCTGGAGGCGGTCGGGCCGAACGCGGGTCTGCTGACCGCGCTGGTGCCGGAGTTCTCGGCGCTGCTGGCCGTGCCGCCGAATCCGGGAGATCCGTTGACCACGCAGGTTCGCTCGCAGCGGCTGCCGGTGGACGTGTTGTGCGCGGTCGCCTCGCCGAAGCGGCCGGTCGTGCTCTTCCTCGACGACCTGCAGTGGGCGGGGCGTACGCCGCTCGGATTCGCCGACCTCGTGCTGTGCGAGGAGCCGGTCGACGGCCTCTTGCTGGTGGGCGCGTATCGCGAGGGGGACGTGGACGCGGCGCATCCGTTGTCGGTGCCGCTGTCGCGGTGGCGGGACCAGCCCTGGGTGCGGCATCTGCGGCTGGGGAACCTGTCCGCTGCCAGTCTCGTCACCCTGGTTGCCGGGATGCTGCGTACGGACGAGGCCGAGGCGGCGGGCCTGGCCGAGGTGGTCGGTCGCTACACGTCCGGCAATCCGTACGAGACGGTGGAGTTGCTCAACGCGTTGCGCCGCGACGGCGTGCTGTCCGCGACGGCCGGCGAGTGGCGGTGGGACCCGGCGCAGGTCCGCGCCCACCTGGGCCGGTCGGACCTGGCCGGGGTACTGGAGGCGCGGGTCGAGGCCATGCCGGGGCCGTCGCGGCAGGTGGTGGAGGCGATGGCGTGTCTCGGCGGGCGAGCCGAGGTGCGCCTGCTGCAGACCGCGATCGAGGCGCCGGCCGGCGTGGTGCAGGAGGAACTGGCGCCTGCCTTCCATGAAGGGCTGCTGGTGGTGGAGCCCGGGGCTCGGGAGGCGGTGCGGTTCCGCCACGACCGGGTCCGTGAGGTGATCCTGCGCGGGGTGCATCCGCGGCGGCGGCACACGCTGCAGCTGGCGATGGCGCGGCGGCTGGCCGGGGTGCCGGAGTTGTTCGCGGTCGCGGCGGAGCAGTACCTGCCGGTGGTCGACGAGGTCGACGATCCCGCGGAGCGGCGGGTGGTGGTGGGGCTGTTGCGCCGCGCCGCCGGCCAGGCGGCGCTGGTCGGAGACTACGCACTGGTGAACGCGCTGCTGACCGCCGCGCTGCGGCTGATCGACCCGGGTGAGACCGCCACGCTCGCCGAGGTGCACACCGGCCGCCACGCCGCCCTGTACAGCATCGGGCGCCTGGACGAGGCGGATGAGGAGTACCACACGATCGAGGGGCTCGGCGGCACCGCCATGCAGCTGGTCGACGCGACGTGCGTGCAGTTGCGCAGCCTGACCCACCAGAACCGCTTCGCGGAGGCGATCGGGCTGGGTATCGAGTCGCTGCGTGAGCTCGGCCTGCCCGTTCCGGCGGCGGACCGGCTCCCCGCCGAGGCCGACCGCCAGGCCGATCTGCTGTACCGATGGCTGGACCATACCGACGACCCCGACGAGCTGACCCGCCCCGACATCACCGATCCGGTGCTGCTGGCCACGGCCCGTCTGATCAACGCCGTCGTGCCGGCGGCCTACTTCGCCGCCGACCCCGCCGAGGCGTGGCTGACCCTGGAGGCGCTGCGGATCTGGCTCGAGCACGGCCCGGCCCGGGCCCTGCTCGGCCCGGCCGGCATCGCCGCCGCGACCGCTGTACAGCTGCGAGGCGACTATGCCGCCGCATACCAGGTGACGCGGCGCCTCGTCGCGCTCGGCGACGCCCGCGGCTACGAGCCCGACACGTCGCAGGCGCGCTTCATGCTCGCGGTCGTCGGCGGGTGGTTCGAGCCGATCGAGAACAGCGTCCACGACGCTCTGCGGGCCCGTGAGGGGCTGATCGCGGGAGGCGACCTGGCCAACGCCCAGTACACCTACTACCCGACCGTGGTGAGCCTGCTGGACAGCGCGCCCTCGCTGGACAGCTTCGTCGCGGAGGTGGATGCGGGGGTGGCCTTCGGCCGGCGCATCGGCAACGAACAGTTCACCCAGTGGCTCGACGGATACCGGTGGCTGGCCGACGTGCTGCGCGGCGCGGACGTGGCCGGCGACACGGCGCCCGACAGGTACGCCAACAGCCCGATGGCCCTGTTCCACGCACACGTCAACCATGCGCTCGCCGCCGCCGTCTTCGGCGACTCGGCCGGGCTGGCGCGGCACACGGCGGCGGCGATGCCGCTGCTGCCGATCTTCGGGAGGAACTACCCGACGGCCCTGGCACACATGCTGCGCGGGCTGTCCCTGGCCGGGCAGGCCCGGGAGAGCCTCGGCGACGAGCGCGGCCCCCTGCTGCGCGAACTGGACGAGGTGAGCCGGTGGCTGGCCGCCCGCGCCGCCGACGCGCCGGCGAACTTCCTGCACCTGCTGCGGCTGGTCGAGGCCGAGCAGGCCTGGGCCCTCGGCGACTTCCGTGCCGCCGCCCTCGCGTTCGACGCCGCCCGGCGCGCGGTCGCCCATCGTCAGCGCCCATGGCATCGAGCCCTGATCACCGAACACGCGGCACGCTTCTACCTCGCCAACGGCCTCGACGACCACGGCTACCACCTCCTCGTCGAAGCGCGCCGGGAGTACCTCGCCTGGGGTGCGACCGCAAAGGTCCACCAGCTGGACTGGGCCTACCCGACCCTGCGGCCGCAACCCGTCGCGACCACCGGGCAGCGCGGCGAGGCACCCGGCGACGACTTCCATGACCGGGTCAGCGTCACGACCGGAACACTCGACCTGCTCGGCATCTTGTCCGCGTCACAGGCGCTGAGCTCCGAGACCAGCTTCGAACGGCTGCACGCCCGCGTGGTCCAGGTGCTCAGCACCATGACCGGTGCCACCGGCGTACACCTGCCGCTGTGCAGTGAGGATCGGCAGGGCTGGCTGCTGCTGACCCCGGGAGGCGGTACCGCCTCGGTCAGCGGAACCGGCTACGAACGCGCGGTCCCGATGTCCGTGCTGCGCTACGCCCAGCGCACGGGCGAGCCACTGGTCGTGGCTGACGCCACCCGCGACGACCGCTTCACCCGTGACCCCTACTTCGCCGACCTCACCTGCTGCTCGCTGCTGGCCGTGCCCATCCTCAGCCGCGGCACGCTGCGAGCGGTACTGCTGCTGGAGAACCGCCTCATCCGCGGCGCCTTCAGCACGGAACGACTCGACGCCGTCAAACTCATCGCGGGCCAGCTCGCCGTCTCCCTCGACAACACCCGCCTGTACGCCCAGTTCCGCCGCATCGCCGACGAACAGGCCGCGCTGCGGCGGGTGGCGACGCTCGTCGCCCGCGACGCGGGACCCGAGCTCGTGTTCGCCACGGTGGCCGACGAGGTCGGCGCACTCTTCGGCGCCGACGGTTCGGCGGTCATCCGGTTCGAGGCGGACGGAGACGCGACGCTGATGGGCGGCTACGGATACGAGCACACCAAACCCGGTTCGCGGAGCAGGCCCGACCCCCGCTCGGCCTTGGCGTCGGTCCGGGCCACCGGCCGCGGCGCGCGCCACGACGTGGACGTCCCGAACTGGGCAGGCCTCCCCGAGGGAGCCCGCTGGGCCGTCGCCAGCCCGATCGTGGTCGAGGGCCGGGTGTGGGGCGCCATCGGCGTCGGGTCCCGGCGCGAACGGCTGCCCGAGGACAGCGAGCAACGGCTGGCCGACTTCACCGAACTCGTCGCGACCGCCATCGCCAACGCCGAAAGCCGCGCCGAGGTGACCACGTCACGCGCCCGGGTCGTCGCCGCCGCCGACCAGGCACGCCGGCGTATCGAGCGCGACCTGCACGATGGCGCCCAGCAGCGACTGGTCGCCCTGGCGCTGCAACTGCGCGCGGCGCAGGCGGCACTGCCACCCGAACTCGACACGCTCGCCGCGCAACTCGACCGTGCCGTCGCCGGAGCGAGAAGCGCGGTGGAGGAGCTGCGCGAGATCTCCCACGGCATCCACCCCGCCATCCTGACCGAGGGCGGCCTCGGACCGGCACTGCGCTCGCTCGCCCGCCGCTCACCGATCGCGGTCGACCTCGACCTGCGAGCTGTCGGGCGGCTGCCCGAGCAGGTCGAGGTCAGCGCCTACTACATCGTCGCCGAGGCACTGACCAACGCCGCCAAACACGCCTGCGCCTCGAGCGCCACGGTCACCGTCGAGGTCGACACCGCGCGCACCCTGCTGCGCGTCGCGGTCCAGGACGACGGTGTCGGTGGCGCCGACTTCGCCCTCGGTACCGGACTGGTCGGCCTCAAGGACCGCGTCGAGGCGCTCGGCGGCCGGATCGTGCTGCACAGCCCGCGCGGCACGGGGACCAGCCTGTGCGCGGAGCTCCCACTCACGTAGGCCGTCAGCCTGCGGTGAGGCGGAAGATCGGCCAGCCGATCTCGGTGCGCCAGCGGGCCGGATCGTCGGTGTCGCGTGGGCCCGCGAGGTACGTCTCGTGGATCGGGCCGTCGACGGCCAGCGCATGGTCGACCACCCAGGCGCCGAGCCGGCCGTAGGTGACGTCGATGTCGTCGTGCGGGCCCGGGTGCACGGCGACGGCGAGCTCGGCCGCCGGCAGCTCGAGGACCTCGATGCGGCCGGACGCGTGCGGGGCGCGGACCGGGCGGTACACCGTCATGGCGCCCATGCCCTCGGTGAACAGCTCGTTGGCATAGCGGCCGCCCGGCGGGCCGGTGCGCTCGGCCGGCGGGTACGCGGCGTCGAGTTCGGCCATCGCCCCGTCGTACCACTGCACGGAGCCGGCCAGCTCGACGTCGGCGGTGACGGCCGCCACCGTACGCGCGGGGACCGAGCGGAGCTCGACGCGCAGCCCGGGATCGTCGGGGCGCAGCAGGTGCCGCAGCGCGACGACGGCGCCGCGGGTGCGGTCCAGCGCGTCTTCCAGGCGGCGCAGGTGGCCGGTGATCAGCTCGGTGCGCGTCCGCGGGTCGTCGGTGGCGATGATCGCCTTGACCTCGGCCAGCGGTACGTCGAGCTCGCGCAGCCGGTGGATCACCTGCGCGTGTGGGATCTGGTCGGGGGAGTAGTAGCGGTAGCCGGAGTGGGGGTCGACGGCCGCCGGTTCGAGCAGGCCGGCCTCGTGGTACCGCCGGAGGGTCCGCACGCTCAGGTGGGTCACCGTGGCGAACTCGCCGATCGTCAGGCCCGCACGCATACGACGCACTCTGCACCTTCCCGCCGGGAGAGGGTCAACACCCTTGACCCTCTCCCGGCGAGAGGGCCCACGGTGGGGCTATGCACGCAATCACACGAGACGCACTGCCCACCGTCATTACCGATTACCTCACCGCGCACCAGGCACGCGACCTCGACGCGGCCGTCGCCCACTACACGCCCGACGCGGCCGTCACCGACGAGGGGCACACCTACCGCGGCCCCGACGAGATCCGCGCCTGGCTGTCCCGCGCGGCGAGCGAGTACACGTACACGTCGGAGGTCGTCGGGGCGTACCGGACGGGTGACCAGAACTTCGACGTGGTACATCACCTGGAGGGTGACTTCCCGGGTGGCGTGGTCGACCTGCATTTCCGGTTCGCGCTGCGGGACGCGCGGATCGCCGGACTGGTGATCGAGCCGTGAGGACCTGGTTCATCACCGGAGGTACCGCCGGCGGGATGGCCTACGCCGAGGCGGCGCTCGAGGCCGGGGACCGGGTGGTCCTGACCGCCCGGCGGGCCGAGCCGCTCGACAGCTGGGCGAAGGCTCACGGGGATCGGGTCCTCGTGCTGCCCCTCGACGTGACCGACGCCCCCGCGGTCCGGACGGCGCCGCTCCGGGAGCCCATCGCCGCCTACGCGCCGCTGCTGGAGCGGGTCCGCGCCACGATGGTCGACCAGGACGGCCGCCAGCCCGGCGACCCGGGCCGCGGCGCCCGCGCCGTCCTGCAGGCCATGCGCCAGGATCCCCCACCGCGCCGCCTGGTCCTCGGCGGCGACGCCTTCGAGGCGGTCACCGCGGAGCTGGAGGCGGCCATGACCGACATCCGGTCGAGCGAGGGCTTGGCCCGCGGCGCGGACTTTCCGGTCGATCCGGTCTGAGGGCCCGCCGTGGGCACGCGTTCAGGGCGAATCAGGTGGTGCCGACCTGACCGCGGCGGGTGCTCTGGCGGACCACGAGGTCGGGTGCGAAGACGCGGTGGGTCTCCGCCGGTGCGGGCGCCTCGTCGAGGACCGCGAGCAGCAGGTCGAGCGCGGCGATGCCGAACTCCTCGTGGGGCGCCCGTACCGACGTCAGCGGGACCAGCGAGTTCTCCGCGTACTCGATGTCGTCGTAGCCGACCACGGCGATGTCCTCCGGGACGCGGAGCCCTCCGGTCACCAGTGTCTGGATGAGACCGATGCCGAGCAGGTCGTTGACGGCGAAGACGCCGTCGGGCCGGCGCTGGGCGGGGCGGTCGATGAGCTGGGCGGCGATCTTGTGGCCGGTGGTGATGACCCGCGGCTCGACATCGATGACCTCCAGGGTCACCGAGCCGGCTTCGCGGACGGCGTTGCTCGCGCCCTGGAGCCGGTCGGCGACCTGGCGGACGCCGAGCGGCCCGCCGACGAACGCGATGTGCCCGCAGCCGATCTCGATGAGGTGCCGGGCGGCCAGGTAACCACCGGACACGTCGTCGATCGAGACCGACGGCTGGGCCGCGCTGCCGGCCTTGCGGCCCACCAGCACGGACGGTGTTCCGCGCTCGCGGATCGCGGCGAGCCGGGCCTCGATCGAGCGGGGGGAGGCGACCAGCATGCCCCGCACCCCGTACTCCTCGAACAGGTCCAGGTAGGACTCCTCGCGTGCGGGGTCACCGGCGGAGTTGGCGATGAACATGGACAGCCCGGCCTGTGCCGCGCGCTGCTCCGCCCCCTCCGCGATGGTGGCGAAGAACGGGTTGCTCACGTCCGGAACGATGTACGCGATGGTGGTGCTGTGGCCGAGCCGGAGCTGCCGGCCGGCGTTGTTGCGCACGAAGCCGAGCCGGTCGATGGCGTCCTGGATGCGTTTCGCCTTCTCAGCCGATACCCGGGAGGGGTGGTTGAGATAGTGCGACACCGTGCCCATCGAGACGCCCGCCTGGTGCGCCACGTCCCGGATTCCGATCCTCGCCAATTCGTCCCTCGCGGCAATCTGTTGTGTTCGTACGACCGTACAGCGACCCGACCGGGCGGTGTGAGCTATACGTCGATGGTCTCCAGGCGGAGCATCCGGGCGATGACGCGGTCCAGCTCCGCGTCCTCGAAGATGCGCTTCCAGTCCGGCCGCACGATGCTCTCGCGTCCGTAGTCCATCGCGATCCGGCAACCGTCCGAGAACGGGTTCGCCCCGCGCAGCGTGTTGCTCAGCGCGACCTGGATGTGCCCGTGCAGCATCGCGCGGGCGGCGGCCTCCGGCACCCCGACGGTGTGCACCGTCTCGTGCAACGCCTCACGGAGCAGGTCGCCGACCATGCAGGCGACCGTCTCGACCAGCGTCGGCTCCAGCACGGCGAGTTGCTTGACGGTCACCCAGTGAACGTCCAGCACCGGGCCGTACATCACCCGGATGATCTCCTCGGTGACGGCCCGGCGCTCGTCGGCGGCACCCGGCTCGAACGCGGCCACCACCTCCTGCGGCGCGGCGATGCCGCCGAAGCTGTCGGCGTGCTCCTCGGCGGTGGTCCGGTGCAGGAACACCGACGGGTGGCACGGGTGCGCGACGGCGTAGGCGATGTCGTCGCGGCGGTGCAGCACCCCGGCGTACGCGGCCGCCGGATCCAGCGTGAGGAGGACGGCACCCGGCCGCAGGAGCGGGACGATCTCGGCGGACACCGCGGCGAGCGCCACGTCGGGCACCGCGAGGATCACCACGCCGGCACCGTCCACCGCGGCGCCGGGGCCGCTCAGCGACCGCCCGGCGGCCAGCACCCGCTCGCGGGCCGCGGGAGCCGTCTCCGTGTACCGCACGTCGTGGTCGCTGCGCTGCAGGTTGTCCGAGATGCGCATGCCCATCTTGCCGCCCGCGCCGATCACCGCGACGGTGTGTCGCTCGGTCATTGTCGTCTCCTCAGGTACGCCAGGTTGTCTCGGGTCCATCGGTCCTCCAGTGCCACGGTGCGGGCCTCGTCGCCCTGCCAGGGCAGCCAGTGTTCGATGATCTGGTTGATCCCGCGTTCGGCGGGGCGGACCCGGTCGAGCAGCCGGTCCAGGTCGAGCCGGCCTTCGCCGAGCGGGCTGCCGGCGAGCCGGAAACCCACCCAGCCCTCGTCGCGGCTGAACGCGAAGTCCTTGACGTGCAGGTTGACGACGTGCGCGGCGGCGGCGTCGATCACGCGGTCGGGATGTTCGAGGCCGGCGACGCAGTTCGCCGGGTCGAGGCAGATGCCGAGGTTCGGGTGCCCGATCCGCTCGACCAGCCCGACCAGGTCGTGCGTGGCGACCCGCTCGTACGTCTCGAGCGCGATCGTCACCCCGGCCGCCGAGTAGCGGGGCAGCACCCCGGCCAGCTGCTCCGTGGCCTCCGCGGTCCCGCCGGTCAGCATCGTGCGCACCAGCGTGGCGCCGAGCCGGACGGCCAGCTCCAGGTACCGGTCGAGGTGCGCGGGCTCGACACCGCGGGTGCCGAGCTCCAGTTCGATGCCGGCGCCCCGGGCCCGGGCGGCGAGGGCGTCGAGCCGCTCGGGTGCCAGGTCGGCGACGGCGGGATAGTCGCAGATCTGGAACACCTCGGCGCCCAACCCGACCGCGTCGTCGATCATCTCCTCGATCGTCAGTGGCCGGGCCACCCGGGACGAGTGCCGCCAGAAGTACGCGTAGGTGCCCACCCCGATCCGGCCGCCGGTGCGCACGCTCATGCCGGCACCAGCCGGTCCGCCTCGTCGAGCACGCCGGCCAGCGCGGCCGGGTCGTGTGCGAAGCGCCCGAGGAACAGCCCGTCGACGGCGCCGTCGAGCCGGCTCAGCAGTCCCGGCCCGGCGCTGCCGCCGTAGATGACCGGGCTGGCGCCGAGCCCGGACCGGCCGGCGACGTGCTCGCGCAGGGCCGCGCAGACCGCCGTGATGTGGCCGGCGGTCGCCGGCTGCGGCGCCCCGATGGCCCAGTGCGGCTCGTACGCCACGATCACGCCCGGCGTGGCGTCCGCGCCGGTGAGCGCGTGGTCGAGCTGGCGCACGCACTCGGCGGCCGCCACTGCGGCGGATCCGGGTTCGGCCTCGCCGACACAGACCACCGGGGTGAGCCCGGCGCGCAGCGCGGCGGCCGTCTTCGCGGCCACCGCGGCGTCGTCCTCGCCGAAGTACCGGCGCCGCTCGGCGTGCCCGACGGTGACGTAGCGGCAGCCCAGCGCGGCCAGGTCGGTGCCGCTGACGGCCCCGGTGTACGGCCCGCGGTCGGCCCAGAACAGGTCCTGCGCGCCGACACCGAGCGCGGTGCCTCGGGCCCGCTTCAGCACGGCCGGCACCGCCGGCAGGCTGGGCAGCACCCACAGGCTGATCCGGCCGGCGGCGACCCCCGGCCGGTCGCGCAGCAGGTCGAGCACCCGGTCGCACCAGGCGAGCGTGGTGGGGAGATCGAGGTAGAGCTTGAGGCTCACGCCGACGGTCAGCACCTGGCCTCCGCATCGGCGGGGTCGCCGGCCAGGGCACCGGCGGAACCGCCGGAGTCGTAGCTGTCGAGCGCCCGGACCTTCGCCGCGGACGCCGAGGTCTCGTCGAACCGGTGGGTCAGCCACTCCCGGACCAGGCGGCGGGCCAGCTCACGCCCGACCACCCGCTGGCCGAGCGCGAGAACCTGGGCGTTGTTGCTCAACACGGAGCGCTCCACCGAGTACGAGTCGTGCGCGGTGACCGCCCGGACGCCGCGGACCTTGTTGGCCGCGATCGCCACGCCGAGGCCGGTGCCGCAGATCAGCAGCGCCCGGTCGGCCCGGCCGTCCGCGACGAGCTGGGCGGCGGCGACGGCGATGTGCGGGTACGCCGCGTGGCCGTCCGCGCCGACGCCGACGTCGATCACGGTGTCGACCAGCTCGCTGGCTTCCAGGTCGCCCTTGAGCAGTTCCTTGTACTCGTATCCGGCGTCGTCGCAGCCGACGGCGATCCGCCATTTCCGCATGGTCATCTGGCCTCCGAGAGGGTTGCGGGCGCGGTTGCGGTGTCGAGCACCGCGCGCAGTACGAGCGCCGCCGACACGGCACCCGGGTCCGGCGTTCCCAGGCTCCGGTCGCCGTGGGTGCGGGCCCGGCCGAGCCGGGCGGTCATGCCGGCGGTGGCGCGGGCCGACGCCTCGGCGACCGGCACGGCCGCCGCGAGTGCGGCCGTCAGGCCGTCCGGTGCGGCGGCGCGGAACGCGTCCCGGAACGGCACCAGCGCGTCCGCCATCGTCTTGTCGCCGACCGCGGCGCCGCCGGCGCCCAGCACGGCGGCGGTCGCCGCGTCGATCGCCGCGGCGAGCGTCTGCGCATCGGGCGCCGTCTCGTCGCCGACCGCATCACCGGCGGCGCGCAGCGCCACGCCCCAGAGCATGCCGGACGTGCCGCCGGCCCGTTCGGCCCATGCGTCGCCGGCGTGCCGCAGTGCCGTGGCCGTCCCGCCGCCGGCGTCGACCACCCGGCCGGCCGCGTCCAGCGCGGCGTGCACGCCGCGGCGCATGCCGATGCCGTGGTCACCGTCGCCGGCCACCGCGTCCAGCCGGCCCAGTTCGTCGACATGGGTGTCCACGGCCCGTGCGGCGGCGGCGAGCGCGTCGCGCACCGCGGCGGCCCCTCGCCGCCCGGCGGCGCCGGCAGGTGTCACACCGCCCGGTGTCGTGGCCGGTGTCGCGGCCGGGTCGGCGTGCGTGACCACCGCGCCGTCCGCGAGCGGTGCGACCGTGCCCTTGCGGAACGCCGGTGTGCTGGCGGGAGCGCCCCAGAGCCGTTCCAGCTCGTCGTCCAGCCAGCACAGGGTGAGCGACACCCCGGCCATCTCGAGACTGGTGACGAGCTCGCCGACCTCGGGCTCGACGATCCGCACCCCGGCCCGTTCCAGCCGCTGCCCGACCGCGTCGTAGAGCCCGAACAGCTCCTCGTACTTCACGCCGCCGAGCCCGTTGAGGATCGCCACCGCCCGGGCGCCCCGGGCCTGCGGCACGTCGGCGGGCAGCTCGCCGAGCAGGGTGCCGACCAGCCGGTCGGCGAGCTGACCCGCCGAGGGCACGGCCGTCTCCTCGATGCCCGGCTCGCCGTGGATGCCCATGCCGACCGCCATCCGCCCGCCCGGGACGGTGAACAGCGGCGCCGCGGCGCCCGGCAGCGTGCAGCCGCCGAAGGCCACGCCGAGCGTCCGGGTGCGGTCGTTGGCCCGGCCGGCGAGGCGCAGGACGTCGGTGAGGGGAAGGCCCTCCGCGGCCGCCGCGCCTGCGATCTTGAACACGGCGAGGCCGCCGGCGATGCCCCGGCGCAGATGCCGGCTGTCCGGTGGAGCGCTGGAGACGTCGTCGGTCACGCGGACGGTCTCGCAGGACACGCCCTCCTCGCGCAGCCTCCGCTGTGCCTCGTTGAAGTTGAGCACGTCGCCGGCGTAGTTGCCGTAGGCGAGCAGGACCCCCCGGCCGCGGTCGGCGGCGCGGGCGATCGCGTAGACCTGCTGGGCCGACGGCGAGGCGAACACGTTGCCCATGGCGGCGCCGTGGGCGAGCCCGGGGCCGACAAGGCCGCAGAAGGCCGGGTAGTGCCCGGAGCCGCCGCCGACGACGATCGCGACCCGTGGCGACGGGTCGTCGGTCCGGCGCACCACGCCGCCCGGTGCGGGGCGTACCCATGGGGCGAAGGCCCGCGCGAAGCCGGCCACCGCCGCGTCGGCGAAGTCCACGAGACCGTCGTCGGCCAGGTGCGTCACCGCTCACCTCCTCAAAATGAAACGTGTCAACCGTAGCCCAGCCCAGTCGGTTAGCGGAAGAGTTGCGAGGTCTGAGATGCTGGTTCGCATGGCGGAACTGCTCGCAGACGGCGCTCAACTTGAAACGTTGTACGTGGGAACGCGCTGGGGGGAGGGGCCGGTCTGGCTTCCGGCGGTGCGCCGGCTGCGCTGGAGCGACATCCCGAACGACCGGATCCTGGAGTACGACGCGGGCACCGGACGGACCACGGCGTACCGCGAGGACGCCGGCTTCGCCAACGGCCGGACGCTGGACCTCGACGGCGCTGTCGTCGAGTGTTCGCACGGGCGCCGGGCGGTCGAGCGGGACGACGGCGCCGGTCCGGTGACGGTGGTGGACTCGTGGCAGGGGCGGCGGCTCAACTCACCGAACGACGTGGTGGTGGCCGCCGACGGCGCGATCTGGTTCACCGACCCGCCGTACGGGATCCTTTCCGACAAGCAGGGGCACGTGGCGCCACCCGAGTACGGCGGTTGTCACGTGTTCCGGTTCGACGAGCACACCGGCCGGCTCGACGCCGTGGTCACCGACATGATCCACCCGAACGGGCTGGCGTTCTCGCCGGACGGGCGGGTGCTCTACGTGTCGGACACCTCGGTGCTGCACCTGCCGGACGGGCACCGGCACATCCGCGCGTACGACGTCGTCGGCGGCAGGTGCGGCAACGGCCGGGTGCTGGCGGAGATCCGGCCCGGCTGTCCGGACGGCTTCCGCGTCGACGAGCGGGGCCGGATCTGGACGTCCAGCGGTGACGGCGTGCGGGTGCTCGCCCCGGACGGCTCGGTCGTCGGCGCGGTGGCGGTGGCGGAGGCGGTGTCCAACGTCTGCTTCGGCGGGGACGACGGCCGCGACCTGTACATCACGGGTGCGACGAGCCTGTACCGGATCCGGACGGCCACCCGCGCCGCGGCGCGTGGGTGACGACCCGGATCCGGTAGGCCCGGCGGCTACGCGTCCGGGCCGAGCGGCTCGGGAATCGTCGCGCCGTTCTCGATCAGGGTGTCGGTGACGATCCGGATCGCGTTGAGCGCGCGCGGAAAGCCGGCGTACTGCACCGTGTGGATCACCGTCTCGAGGATCTCGGTGGGGGTGAGCCCGGCGTTGAGCGCGCCCCGCGTATGCCCGCGGACCTGCGGCTCCAGCCCGCCCATCGCCACGAGCACGCCGAGCGAGATCATCTCTCGCTGGGCCAGGGTCAGTCCCGGCCGCGAGTAGATGTCGCCGAAGTTGAACTCGATGCCGTAACGGGCGAGATCCTGTGCCAGCCCGGTCTGCATGGCGACGAGCCCGTCCGCCTTGCCCTCGCCGTACAGCTCCTCGAACTTGCGCTTGCCCTTGTCCAGCCTGTCGCTCATGGTTCCTTCCCGCAATCGAGCCTAGATCGAGTGGCCGCCGTCGAGCGGCAGGATGACGCCGGTGATGTTGACCGCGGCGGGCGAGGCCAGGAAGACCACGGTCTCGGCCAGGTGGTCGGGCTCGCCGAGCAGCCGGGTGGGGATCTGCGCCAGCAGCTCCTCCCGCCGTTGCGGCGTGTCGCGGTCCCGGCCGGGGGTCGCCTGTGCCCCCGGTGCCAGGCAGTTCACCGTCACGCCCGCCTCGGCGACCTCGATGGCGAGGGCCTTGGTCAGGCCGATCACGCCGGCCTTCGCCGCCGCGTACGCCGTGGCGTTGCGCACCAGCCGGCCACCCGACACCGCGGCGATCGAGGCGATGTTGACGATCCGCCCGTGCCGCTGGGCCAGCATCGACGGCAGCACGGCCCGGGTCACGTTGAAGACCGTGGTGAGGTTGCGGTCGATCTGGGTCGCCCAGACCTGCGCGGTCATCTCGTGGAACGGGGCCACCGCGCCGCCACCGGCGCCGTTGACGAGGATGTCCACGCCGCCCCACGCGTCCACCACCCGGCCGGCGGCGGCGTCGACGGCGGCGAAGTCGGTGAGGTCGGCCGGCACGGCGAGCGCCTCGACGCCGTGCTTGCGGACCTGGTCGGCCACCGTGGCCAGGCCGTCCGCGTTGAGGTCGAGACCGGCGACGTCCGCGCCGGCGGCGGCCAGGTGATCGGCGATGACCCTGCCGAGGGCGCCGGCCGCGCCCGTGACGATCGCCCGTTTGCCTGCGAGGTTCATGATGCGCGGCGCCTGACGCCGCCCGGATGACTGATCACGGCGCCATTCTTGGACCGGGACTTGAAACCTGTCAAACGGTTGGAATTGTTTCGTCGCCGTCATGTGACCGGCTGGCACCTGTGCATGCTCATTTCCTTGACAGCCATGACGCACAGGGCTAGCCTCGCGCTTTGAAACGCTTCAAACTCCCGCTGCGGTTTACCAGGAGGAAACGTGTCGGTTGCAAAGGCTGGGCGCCGCGGGTGGGTCATCCGGGCGGCGGCCACGACGGCGACGGCGCTCGCACTCACGCTCGCCGGATGCGCCTCGGACAGTGGCGGGTCGAGCGGCGCGGGCGGCCCGGACTCGCTCACCCTGCTCACCCCCGCCGAGAACGCGATCATCCGCAATGCGCTCACCACGCTCTCGCAGAAGGAGTGCTCGACGGCGAACGCGGCGCTGCCGTTCAAGAGTGACACGGTCGCGCAGTCCGAGGTGGTCCAGAAGATCACGCTGCTGGCCGGCCAGGACGCCCTGCCGGTCATGTTCGTCGCCGGGACGGCCCAGGTGCGCCCGACCGGCGACCTCGGCAAGGGCGGGCTGATCGTCGACTACGAGCAGACCCTCAAGGACCTGGGGGCCTGGGACGACGTCCTGCCGGCCGCCGCGTCGACAGTGAAGGCGGTGTACGGCTCGATGGCGTCGCTGCCCTTCCAGTTCAACATCGAAGGCGTCTTCTACAACAAGAAGCTGTTCGCCGACAACGGCGTGACCCCGCCCGCCACCTGGACCGACCTGGTCGCCGCGGCGCAGAAGCTCAAGACCGCCGGGGTCGTGCCGATCACCGAGGCCGGCAGCGAGGGCTGGCCGGTGACCCGGCTCATCGGCAACCACATCTTCCGCAACCTCGGGCCGGACGCCATGGTCGCCATCCGCGACGGCAAGGCCAAGCTCACCGACCCGGAGTACGTGAAGGCCGCCGACGCCATCGCCCAGCTGGGCGCCGCCGGGCTCTTCGGCGAGGGCATCACCTCCCGGACCACCGACGCCGCCAACGCCCAGTTCCTCAACGGCCAGGCGGCCATGATGTACAACGGCTCGTGGTTCCTGGCGAACCTCAACGACCCGAAGCAGAACAAGATCGGCGCGGAGAACGTCGGCTTCATCCCCTTCCCCGCGGTGGCCGGCGGCAAGGGCGACATCAGCCAGTGGCCGGCGAACGCCGGCGCCCCCACCGCGATGTCGAAGAAGTCGTACGGGCCGAAGGTCGGCGACTGGCTCAGCTGCATCGCCGAGAACTACGGCAGCAGCGTCATGCAGAATCAGGGCGTGATCTCCGGTTTCCGGCTCAACCAGCCGGTCAGCAACGTCCCCCCGCTCACCGCGCAGCTGCAGAAGATGGCCAGTGAGTCGTCCCAGAGCGTGCTGTGGTTCGAGGCCCTGTTCGACGCGAAGACCACCAAGGACGCCCAGACCAACGTCGCCCTGCTCCTGACCGGCAAGCTCACGCCGCAGAAGTACATGGAGATGCTGCAGGCGGACCTCGACCAGGCCCGCTGAGCGGAGGACGGCCCACGTGCACACCGTCCTCGGGGACAAGAAAGCGGTCCTGATCCTGCTCGGACCCGCGCTGCTCGTCTACACCCTCGTCAAGCTGGTGCCGGTGTTCTGGTCACTGGGACTGACCTTCTACACCGGCAACCCGCTGCGCGGATTCGAGTACGTCGGGTTCGACAACTTCCAGCGGTTCTTCGACGACCCGCAGGCCCGCCAGGCGCTGTGGTTCACGGTGCGGTACTCGCTGGTGCTCACCGTCGGCCAGGTCGCCCTCGGGTACGCCCTGGCGCTGCTGTACGTGTTCGTGCTGCGGCGCGCGTCGACCTTCGTGCGCACGGTCGTGTTCTTCCCGGCCGTGCTCCCGACGGTGGCCGTGGCCCTGCTGTTCAGCAGCATGTTCGCGGTCGGGCAGCAGGAGGGTCCGGTCAACGCCGTCCTCGGGACGGTGGGCGTGGGGCCGGTGGACTGGTTCGCCACCGGCACCGGCACGTTCGCCGTCGCGATCATCATGGAGCTGTGGCGGTCGATGGGCTTCTTCGCCGTCCTGCTCTACGCCGGGCTCCTCGACATCCCCGAGGAGACGCTGGAGTCGGCCCGGCTCGAGGGTGCCACGGGATGGCGGCTGGTGCGGCACATCGTGCTGCCGCTGTCCCTGCCCATCCTGCTCTCCTCGCTCATCTTCAGCGTGAACAACACCCTGAAGGTCTTCGACACCCTGCTCGCCCTGAACAACGGCGGGCCGGGCAGCGAGACCACCCCGCTCACGCTCTACATGTACCGCACGGTGTTCGACTACGCCGACTACGGCTACGGCAGCACCATCGCCTCGGTGCTCACCGTGATGTGCCTGCTGGTCACGGTGTTCGTCTTCCGGGCGGCCCGACGCGACATCACGAGGACCTGATGGCTACCGCACAGCACGTGCTCGGCGCCGCCACCGCCGCGACGCCGGCCGATCCGCCGCCCGCCCGGCGCCGGACCGGCCGGGTCCTGCGCCGCCTGCCGCTGCACATCCTGATCACACTGCTCGTGGTGGTCGAGGCCTACCCGCTCGTGTGGCTGGTGCTCGGCTCGTTCAAGACGCAGGACGAGTTCTTCTCCAAGCCCACCTGGTCGCTGCCGTCCGGCCTGGAGTTCGGCAACTACTCGCAGGCGCTGTCCGACGGCGGGCTCGGCCGGAACATCCTCAACAGCCTGCTGGTCACCGTGCCGGCCCTGGTCCTCATGCTCGTGCTCGGCGTCGCCGCCGCCTACGCGCTGGAGGTGCTGGTCTGGAAGGGCCGCGGGACGGTGCTGCTGGCGTTCGTCGCCGGCATCATGATTCCCGGGCAGATGATCCTCGTCCCGCTGTTCCAGGTGTACTTCGACCTCGGCCTCACCAACACGCTCTTCCCGCTCATCATCACGTACACGGTGATGGGCCTGCCATTGACGGTCTTCCTCATGGCGGCGTACTTCCGCGCCGTGCCGCGGGAGATCCTGGAATCGGCGACCGTCGACGGCGCCGGAGCGCTGCGCACATTTGTGCAGGTCGCCGTCCCGATCATGCGCAACGCGATCATCACGATCGCGCTGGTGGAGTTCTTCAGCATCTGGAACGACCTGCTCATCGCGCTCACCTTCACCACCCACGACGAGCTGGCCACCGTCCAGGTCGGCCTGCTGCAGTTCAGCGACGAGTACGGCTCCACGCAGTACGGGCCGCT
This sequence comes from Dactylosporangium sp. AC04546, assembly GCF_022095675.1. GTDB lineage: Bacteria > Actinomycetota > Actinomycetes > Mycobacteriales > Micromonosporaceae > Dactylosporangium. The sequence goes on from NZ_JAHYSG010000001.1 coordinate 242,342, forward strand.
GTTCGCCGCGATCAGCATCAACGTGATCGGCATCCTCGTGCTGTACCTCTTCCTCAGCAAGCAGATCATGGCCGGGCTGGCGGCCGGATCGGTGAAGGGCTGATGGCCCCGCCCAGGCTCGGGCCGGTGACGATCGGCGCGTCCCGGCTCGAGACCGACGAGCTGGCCGAGGCGATGCTGCGCTCCCCGTTCGGGCAGATCGACACCTCGAACAACTACGCGCAGGGGCGCAGCGAGGCCGCGCTCGGCCGGGCCCGGCGCGGGTCCGACCCGGCGGTGATCTTCTCCAAGGCGGACGCCGACCCGGTCACCGGCGCGTTCGACGGCGACCGGGTGCTGCGTTCCTTCGAGGAGACCGTCACCCGGCTGGGTGTCGCCAGGCTGCCCGTCTACCACCTGCACGACCCGTACACCGTCACGCTGCGCGAGGCCGCCGGGCCCGGCGGCGCGATCGGCGCGCTGGTCGCCCTGCGCGAACAGGGACTGGTCGACGCCATCGGCATCGCCGCCGGACCGCTCGACCTGCTCGAGGCGTACCTCGACACCGGCGCGTTCGACGCGGTCCTCACCCACAACCGGTACACGCTGGTGGACCGCGGCGCCGCACCGCTGATCGCGGCCGCCCGGCAGCGGGGCATCGCCGTGTTCAACGCCGCGCCGTTCGGCGGCGGGCTGCTGGCCGGATCCCCCCGGGCGGCCGGCCGGTACGCCTACCGCCCGGCCGCACCCGAACTGCTCGCATACGTCGACCGGCTCGACGCGCTGTGCCGGGAGTGGGCGGTCCCGCTGCCCGCCGCCGCGGTGCACTTCTCGCTGCGCGCCCCGGACGTCGACTCCACCGTCGTCGGCATCTCCAGCACCGCCCAGCTCACCGCCCTGCAGGCGCTGGTCGACCACCCGGTGCCCGACGGGTTCTTCGCGGCCGTCGCCGAGCTGGGCGACCCGCCGTGACACCGCTGCCGTACCTGGAGGACCCCGGCCCCGGCACCGGCCGCCTCGCTCCCAGGGCCGACTTCCGCTCCGACGCGCCACGCCTGTCACTCAACGGCGACTGGCGGTTCCGGCTGTGCCCGGCCGCGACCGGCACCGGGCCGCAGTTCCCCCGGCCCGACCTGGACGACAGCGACTGGGACGTGCTCACCGTCCCGTCGCACTGGGTGCTCCAGGAGCACACGACACCGGAGGGCATCGGCACCTACGGCGGGCCGCTGTACACCAGCGCCGCCTACCCGTTCCCGCTCGACCCGCCCCGGGTGCCGGCGGACAACCCCACCGGCGACCACCGGCGGCGGTTCGACCTGCCGGCGGACTGGCCCGCCGGCCGCACCGTGCTGCGCTTCCAGGGCGTCGACTCGTGCGCCCGGGTCTGGCTCAACGGCACCGAGCTCGGGCACGCCAAGGGCAGCCGCCTGCCGTTCGAGTTCGACGTGACCGGGCTGCTGCGGCCGGCCGGGAACCTGCTCGCGGTCCGGGTGCACCGCTGGTCCTCCGGCAGCTACCTGGAGGACCAGGACATGTGGTGGCTGCCCGGCATCTTCCGCGACGTCGAGCTGCTCGCGCGCCCGGACGGCGCGGCCGACGACTTCTTCGTCCACGCCTCCTACGACCACCGGGACGGCTCCGGCACGCTGCGGGTCGACGCCGCCGTGCCGGGGCTGGTCGAGCTGCCGGAGCTGAGCCTGCGGGTGCCGACGGGCCGGACCGTCCGGATCCTTGCGGTGCAGCCGTGGAGCGCCGAGGTCCCACGCCTGTACCGCGGGACGCTGCACACCGGCGCCGAGCGCGCCGAGCTGGCCGTCGGGTTCCGAACCGTCACGATCGAGGACGGCCGCCTGCTGGTCAACGGCGCGCCGGTGCTGTTCCGCGGGGTGAACCGGCACGAGCACGACCCGGACCGCGGCCGGGCGCTGGACGTCGAGACGATGCGGCGCGACGTGGTGCTGATGAAGCGGCACAACATCAACGCCGTCCGGACCAGCCACTACCCGCCGCATCCGGAGTTCCTGCGGCTGTGCGACGAGTACGGGCTGTGGGTGGTCGACGAGTGCGACATCGAGACCCACGGCTTCATCTACGCCGGCTGGCGGGACAACCCGCCGGACGACCCGGCGTGGCGCCCCGCGCTGCTCGACCGCGTCGAGCGGATGGTCGAGCGGGACAAGAACCACCCCTCGGTGGTGCTGTGGTCACTGGCGAACGAGAGCGCGGACGGCGCCACGTTCGCCGACCTGGAGCGGTTCGTCCGCACCCGCGACCCGGACCGGCCGATCCACTACGAGCGGGACCGCAGCTATCGGCACTCCGACGTGTACAGCCTCATGTACCCGTCGCTGGACGAGCTCGCCGCCGTCGGCCGCCGGGAGGAGCCCACGCCGGAGGGTGTCGAGCCGGGCTCGGCGGACGACGTGCGCCGCCGCGGCCTGCCGTTCCTGCTCTGCGAGTACGCCCACGCGATGGGCAACGGCCCCGGCTCGCTGGTGGACTACCAGCGCATCCTGGAGGAGCACGACCGCTTCTGCGGCGCGTTCGTGTGGGAGTGGATCGACCACGGGCTCCGCGCCGCCGACGGCGGCTTCATGCACGGCGGTGACGTCGACTTCCGGCCGACCGGCGGCAGGTTCTGCCTCGACGGCCTGCTGTTCCCCGACCGGACGCCGTCGCCCGGGCTCGTGGAGTACACGAAGGCTGTCGAGCCGGTGGCGATCGGCTTCGCCGGCGACTCGGTGACCCTGCGCAACAGGTACGACACCCGGGACCTGGGCCATCTCCGGTTCCTCTGGAGCGTCGAGGACGACGGCGCGCCGATCGCCGGCGGCGAGCTCGCCGTGCCGGCCGTCCCGGCGCGCGGTTCGGCGGCCGTGCCGGCGCCCGAGGTGCCCGCCGCGGCGCCGGGTGGCGAGCGGTGGCTCACCGTGCGCGCCGTGCTGGCCGCCGGCACGCCGTGGGCCCCGGCCGGGCACGAGGTGGCCTGGGGTCAGCACCGCCTCGCCGCCGCGCCGGCCCGGCCCGCGTCACCGGCCGCGTCACCGGCCGGGGCCCGGCCGCGCGACGGCTGGCTGACGCTCGGCCCGGCGCGGTTCGACCCGGCGACCGGCCGGCTCGTCCGCCTCGGCGACCTGGTCGTCGACGGCCCGGTGCTGGACGTCTGGCGAGCGCCGATCGAGAACGACCACGGCCAGGGCGGCCTCAACGACCTCGTCCGGGGATGGCGCGCGGTCGGTCTCGACCGGCTGGCGCACCGCACCGACGGGGTGACGGTGGACGAAGGCGGGGCGGTCGTCGTCGCCGGCCGCAGTGCGCCCGCCGGCCAGACCCTGGCACTGCGGACCGTCCTGCGCTGGCTGCCGGACGGCCCGGACTCGGTGCTGCTCGAGGTCGGTGTGACGCCGGAGGGCATCTGGACGGACACGCCGGTCGGCGGGCACAGCGTCACGCTGCCCCGGCTCGGGCTGCGCCTCGCCCTGCCCGGCGGGTTCGACCGGACCGAATGGTTCGGGCACGGCCCCGGCGAGTCGTACGCCGACAGCCGGGCGGCGGCCCGCGTCGGCCGGTTCGGCGCGGCCGTCGACGCGCTGCAGACGCCGTACCCGGTGCCGCAGGAGAACGGCAACCACGTGGACACCCGGTGGCTGGAGCTGACCGGTGCCGGCCTGCCGGCGCTGCGGGTCGAGGGTGTGCCGCACTTCGACTTCACCGTCCGCCGGTGGAGCACCGAGGCGCTGGACCGGGCGACCCGGCCCGGGCAGCTGCGCCCCGACGGCCGGGTCTGGCTGAACGTCGACCACGCCCAGCAGGGGCTGGGCAGCGCCTCCTGCGGCCCGGCGCTGCCGGACCGGTACCGGCTGCCGGTGCGTCCCTACCGGTTCGCGGTCCGGCTCACCGCGGGCTGAGCCGTCAGCCCGGCTCAGCCCGGCCGCTCAGCCCGGTCCGCCGGCCAGCTCGGTGCGCCACAGGTGCCTGGGCTCGAAGCCCAGCTCCGCGCGGGCCTTGTCGATCGACCACAGCGTCTCGTACGTCCCCAGGGCCTTGCGGACGGCGACACCCGGAAACGCACCGGCGACCAGGTCCGCGCTCGGCACCGTGAGGCCGGTGTCGGCGGCCGCGACGTGGTAGACCTCGAACCCGGGCCGGGCCGCGGCCAGTGCCAGCGCCACCGCCTCCGCCCCGTCGCGCACGTCCACGTAGCTCCACAGGAGGCTCCGCCGGTACGCCGGATCGTGGCCGCGCTCCGCGAACGGGCCGTACTCGCCCGGCCCGGTCACGTTGGTGAAGCGCAGCGCGGTGATCGACAGGTCCGGCCGCCACCGGACCAGCTGCCCGGCCATCGCCTCCTCCAGGACCTTCACCAGCCCGTACGTGTTGGTCGCCACCGGCGGGGCGGCCTCGTCGAGCGGCAGGTAGGCGGGCGGGGCGTCGAACGGGAAGCCCAGCGCCGTGATGCTGGAGGCGTACACGACGGTCCGGATCCCGGCCCGGAGCGCGGCGTGGAACACGTTGAACGTGACCGTCATGTTCGTGTGGAACGTGGTGGCGTCCGGCACCAGGCCGTTGACCGGGATCGCCGCCAGATGCACGAGGGCGTCCAGCCCGTCGTGCCGGGCGGTGACCCCGAGCAACGTGTCCAGCGCCTGGCCGTAGTCGACCAGGTCCACCCGGGTGAAGCCCGGCCCCGGCGGACCGGTGAGGTCCAGCCCGAGCACGTCGTGGCCGCCGGCGCGGAGCCGGTCGACGGTCGCCGCGCCGAGCTTGCCGGTGCTGCCGGTGACGGCGATGCGCAGTCCTGTGCCCCGCACCAGCCTCACCGCACCGGGAAGTCCGCCGGCACGGGCCGGGCGGGAACCGGATGGCCGCCGGCGTCGGCCGGGTCGTGGTACAGGTGGCCGGGGCGGCCGCCGGCCGGGTGGCCGGTCTGCACGAAGAAGCCGCGCAGCGACTCGTAGACCTCCACGACGTCGTGGGTGTCGCCGGCCCGGGTGAGCACGATGTCGCCCTCCTGCACGTAGCGGTGGCCGCCGTCGACGAGGATCCGCGCCTTGCCCGCCGAGATGAACCACAGCTCGTCGTCGTCGTGGTGGTGGCGCTCGAAGCGGCCGCCGTCGGCGGGCACGGCGAACCGCCCGGCACCGGCGACGGCGCACCAGTCCGGGCGGTCCGCCGGGTTGAGCCAGCGACCGGGTGGAAACACCGGCATCAGCGTTCCTGGCTCCACGCCGGTGCCGTGCCGGCCGGCAGGATCCGCGCGTCCGGCAGCGCGTCGAGCTGCGTCTCGGCGCCGCCGGGGGTGTAGACGACCACCAGCCGCAACGGCCGCCAGGTGGTGTTGTACGTGGAGTGCAGCGTGTTCGCCGGGATGTAGACGGCGTCACCCTCCCGGATCGGGAACGCCGGACCGTCGCCGACGGTCTGCACACCCTCGCCGGAGATCACGTAGATGACCTCCTGCTCGTTCGGGTGCAGATGCGGCGCGTGGCCCTGCGACGGGTTGATGATCACCTCTCCGGTGGTCAGGTCAGCGCCTTCGTCCAGGTGCGGGGTGACCAGCCACTTGATGGTGCCCCAGTCGAACACGCGGGTGGGGACGTCGTCGGGGCGGCGGGCGGTGACGTCGATGGACATCGGTTACTCCTGACCGGTGGACGGGATGGACTTGAACGCGACGAGCTGTGCCTCGATGGCCCGTTCGGTGGGCAGCCGCTCCACGGAGGACGCGCCGAAGAACCCGACGACGCCCTCGGTGTGCGTGAGGATGTACCGGGCGTCCTCCGGCTCGGCGATCGGCCCGCCGTGGCAGAGCACGATGATGTCCGGGTTGACCGCGACGGCGGCGTCGCGCATGGCCTGCACCCGCTCGGCGGACTCCTCGAGCGTCAGCGCGGTCCGGGCGCCGATCGTGCCGCTGGTGGTCAGCCCCATGTGGGGCACCAGGATGTCCGCGCCCGCCGCCGCCATGGCGGCGGCCTGCTCGACGTCGAACACGTACGGCGCGGTGAGCAGGTCCCGTTCGCGGGCGAGCCGGATCATGTCGATCTCGTGCTGGAAGCCCATGCCCGTCTCTTCGAGGTTCTGCCGGAACACGCCGTCGATCAGCCCGACGGTGGGGAAGTTCTGGACGCCGGCGAAGCCGATGGCCGCCAGTTCGTCGAGGAAGCGGCCCATCACCCGGAACGGGTCCGTGCCGTTCACGCCGGCCAGCACCGGCGTGTCCCGGACGATCGGCAGCACCTCGCGGCTCATGTCGACGACGATCTGGTTCGCGTCGCCGTATGCCAGCAGCCCGCTGAGTGAGCCCCGGCCGGCCATCCGGTACCGGCCCGAGTTGTAGATGATGATCAGGTCGGCGCCACCGGCCTCGGCGGCCTTGGCCGAGATGCCGGTGCCGGCGCCGGCGCCGATCACCGGCCGGCCGGCGGCGACGGTCGCCCGCAGCCTGGCGAGTGCGGTCGTACGGTCCATGGTCAGCTCCCCACCGTCGTGTGCCGCCGCGCGCCGATCAGCTCGTGCAGCCGGTCGGCGGCCGCGACGGCCAGCTCCGGGTCGTTGATGTGCCGGTCGGCGTCGACGACCGTCACGGCGCTGCCCGCGACGGCGCCGAGCACCGCGTCGAACAGGGCCGCGTCGGCGGCCGGATCGTGGAACGCCATGCCCTCGGCATCCAGCGCGGAAACCCCGCCGCGGGGGAGCACGAGCACGGTCGGGCCGGTGGCCGACGCGAGTTTCCGGCCGAGCCGCAGGCCCAGCTCCGCGTTCTCCGCCGCGGTGGTCCGCATCAGCGTGACGGTCGGGTTGTGCTCGAAGAACAGTCGGTCGGCGAAGGCGAGCGGCACCGTGTCGCGGGGCCCGAAGTTCACCATGTCCAGCGCGCCCAGGCTGACCACCTGCGGCACGCCCGCGGCGCCCGCGGCGGTGAGCCGGTCGGGGCCCGCGCTGAGCACACCGCCGACCAGATCGTCGGCCAGCTCGGTGGTGGTCAGGTCGAGCACGCCGGCGAGCAGCTCGGACCGGGCGAGCCCTTCCAGCGCGCGACCGCCCGAGCCGGTCGCGTGGAACACCAGCACCTCGTACCCGAGGCCCTCGAGGCGGGCGCGGCCGGCGTCGACCGCGGGCGTGGTGACGCCGAACATCGACGCGGCGACGAGTGGCCGGTCTGGCGGGGCGGGTGCCGCGGCCCGCTCACGGTAGGCGGCCGCCATCGCGGCGATGCCCGCGGCGGCGTTGCCGAGGATCGCGCGGGAGAGCTGGTTGATGCCCGAAATGTCCACCACGCTGTACATCATCGTCACGTCGGCGGCGCCCACGTACGGCGACACGTCGCCCGCCGCCATCGTGGAGACGAGGAGCTTGGGCAGCCCCACCGGCAGGTCCCGGACGGCGCGCGCGGCGATGGAGGAACCGCCGCTGCCGCCGAGCGCGAGCACGCCGTGCACCGCGCCCCGGGCGGCGAGCGGGCCGAGGACGGCGGCCGCTCCCTCGCCCATCGCGGTGACGGCGACGCCGCGGTCGTTGCCGTCGCGCAGCGTTTCGACGCTGGTGCCTGCGGCGGCCGCCACGTCGTCCTGGCCGATCGTCGGGCCGGTGAAGCCGGCGGGTGGGTGGATGCCGGCGTCCAGCACGAGCACCGCGACGCCGTGCGCCTCGAGCTGGTCGGCCACCCATCGGTATTCGGTGCCCTTGGTGTCGAGTGTGCCGACCAGGGCGACGGTCGGCTTGGCGGCGGGCACGGTCATCGCGAAGCCGGGGGTGCTGGCGGTATGAGTAGGGTCACGAGCCCATCCTGAATCGCATCCTGAAACGTGTCAACCGATCAGGTAGTGTGCACGCCGGACACTACTTGAAACGTGTCAGAGCGCGGCGGAAGGAAGTTTGCGGCGATGACCAGTCTCGGAGAGCCGGGCCCCGACGGCGGCCGCGTGGCTGTGCAAGCCCCGACCGTGGAGCACCACCGTGAGCCGTTCGGCATCGGTGAGCGGCACCCCCGCCTGTCCTGGCGCACCGACGCCGGGCCCGGATGGCGGCAGGCCGGCTACGAGATCGAGCTCGTGCGCCCCGGCGCCGCGGCGGCGACGACCCGCGTGGAGAGCGCAGACCAGGTACTGGTGCCGTGGCCCGGCGCGCCGCTGCGGTCCCGCGAGCGCGTGACGATCCGGGTACGGGTGCGCGGCGGGGACGGCGCATGGTCCGCGTGGAGCCCGGTCACCACCGCCGAGGCCGGGCTGCTCGACCCGGCCGACTGGCACGCCAGGCCCGTCGGTGCCGGCTGGCCGGAGGGCCCGGACTCCGACGACCGCCGTCCCGCCGTGGTCCGCCACGCCTTCGAGGTGGACGGCGCGGTGGCCTCGGCCCGGCTGTACATCACCGCGCACGGCCTCTTCGAGCCCGAGCTCAACGGGCACCGCGTCGGCCGGGACGCGATGGCGCCGGGGTGGACCGTGTACGGCAAGCGGCTGCGGTACCACACCTACGACGTCACGGCGCTGCTGCGGCCCGGCGCCAACGCCATCGGCGCGTGGCTCGGCGACGGCTGGTACCGCGGGCGGCTGGGCTGGCGCGGCGGTTTCCGCAACCTCTTCGGCAGCGACCTGTCGCTCATCGCGCAGCTGGAGATCCGCTACGCCGGCGGTCGGACCCAGGTCGTCGCCACCGGCGCGGACTGGCTGGCGGCGACCGGCCCCATCGTGCGGACCGGCAACTACGACGGTGAGATCTACGACGCGCGGGACGAGCGGCCCGGCTGGTCGACCCCGGAGTACGACGACAGCGGCTGGACGCCGGTGCAGCTGGCCGAACGGGATCCCGCGACCCTGGTGGCCCCGGACGGCCCCCCGGTGCGCCTGACCCAGGAGGTCCGGCCGGTCGGCGTGCTGCGGACCCCGTCCGGACGCCAGGTGCTCGACTTCGGGCAGAACCTGGTGGGCCGGCCGTGGATCCGGGTCGACGGCGAGCGCGGTCACACCGTCACCCTGCGCACCGCCGAGGTGCTGGAGGACGGGGAGCTGTGCCGCCGCCCGCTGCGCGGTGCGCAGTCCACCGACGTCTACATCCTGGCCGGCCGCGACCGCGAGGAGTGGGAGCCGCGGTTCACCTTCCACGGCTTCCGGTACATCGAGGTGGAGGGCTGGCCCGGCAGTCTCGACGACGCGGTCGCCGCCGGGGACGTCACCGCCCGCGTCTACCACTCCGACATGGCCCGGACCGGCTGGTTCGAAAGCTCCGACCCGCTGCTGAACCGGCTGCACGACAACGTCGTGTGGAGCATGCGCGGGAACTTCATCGACGTGCCGACCGACTGCCCGCAGCGCGACGAACGGGTCGGCTGGACCGGCGACATCCAGGTGTTCGGCCCGACCGCGACGTTCCTCTACGACTGCGGCGGCGTGCTGGGCTCGTGGCTGCGCGACGTCGCGGCCGAGCAGCTGCCGGACGGCACGGTGCCGTGGTACGTCCCGGTGATCCCGGCCAAGCACATGTGGACCCCGATCCGGCCCGGCGCCGGCTGGGGCGACGCCGCCGTGCTGGTGCCCTGGACCCTGCTGCAGAGCCACGGCGACGCCGGCCTGCTGGCCCGGCAGTACCCGAGCGCCAAGGCCTGGGTGGACCTGGTCGACCGGCTCGCCGGCCCCGGGCACGTCTGGGACCGCGGGTTCCAGCTCGGCGACTGGCTGGACCCGCTCGCCCCGGCCGACGACCCGGCCGCCGCCACCACGGACCGCCACCTGGTGGCCACCGCGTACTTCGCCTGGTCCGCCCGGTGCCTGGCGGACAGCGCCCGGGTGCTCGGCAGGACCGCCGAGGCCGGCCGGTACACGGAGCTGGCCGACCAGGTCCGCGCCGCGTTCCGCCGCCGCTACCGCACCGCCTCCGGCCGCCTGACCAGCGACAGCCAGACGGCGTACGCGTTGGCCATCGTGTTCGAGCTGCTGCCACCGGACGAGGCCGTACTCGCCGGCGGGCGACTCGCGGAGCTGGTGGCGGCCGGCGGGAACCGGATCGGCACCGGTTTCCTCGGTACCCCGGTGGTCCTCGACGCGCTGGAGCGCACCGGCCACCTCGACACCGCGTACGACCTGCTGATGCAGCGCGAGTGTCCGTCCTGGCTCTACCCGGTGACGCAGGGTGCCACGACCATCTGGGAGCGCTGGGACAGCCAGTTGCCGGACGGCACGGTGAACCCCGGCCAGATGACCTCGTTCAACCACTACGCCTTCGGCGCCGTCGCCGACTGGTTGCACCGCACGGTCGCCGGCATCGCCCCGGCCGCACCCGGATACCGCAGGATCCTGTTCCGCCCGCGGCCGGGCGGCGGCCTGACATCCGCGTCGGCGGCGCATGACACGCCGTACGGCCGGGCCTCGATCCGGTGGGAGCTGAGCCCGGACGGTGCGTTCACGGTGGCGGTCGAGGTGCCGTCCGGAACGGTCGCGACCCTCGACCTGGCCGGTTGCGAACCACGCGAGCTCGACGCCGGCACTCACCGGTTCGAGGTGTCCGCTGCCGCGACGGCACTGGCCTCCTGACGCTCCGCCGCGGCGGCGGGACTGTCGGCCCTCCCGGATCGGGTCATGTGGCCCTGCTGGAGGCCATCGGCCAGGTGGTCGGCTATGGCCTGTCGTCGCCGTCGGTGCGGCGGATCTGGAGGGTTCGCGTGGCGAGGCGGGTGTTTTGATGCGGGTCACCGGAACCGGCCACGCCGGCATGCTGATCGAGACCGCGGCCGGCAGCATCCTGTGCGACCCGTGGGTCAACCCGGCGTTCTTCGCCTCCTGGTTCCCGTTCCCGGACAACTCCGGGCTGGACTGGGACAGGCTGGGCCGCTGCGACTACCTGTACGTCTCGCACCTGCACCGCGACCACTTCGACGCGGAGCACCTGCGCCGGCACGTGTCGAAGCGGGCGACCGTGCTGCTGCCCGAGTACCCCACCCGCGATCTCGAGGACGAGCTGCGCGAGCTGGGCTTCACCTCGTTCCTGCGGACCCGCGACAACGAGCCCGTCACGCTCGACGGCGAGCTGACCGTCATGATCCAGGCGCTGGTCTCACCCACCGACGGGCCGATCGGCGACTCGTCGCTGTGGGTCGAGCACAACGGCGTACGGCTGCTCAACCAGAACGATGCCCGGCCGCGTGACCTGTCAGCGTTCGCGGCGCTGGGCCACGTCCACGCGCACATGCTGCAGTTCTCCGGCGCGATCTGGTACCCGATGGTGTACGAGCTGCCCGAGGCCGCCAAGCGGGCGTTCGGCGTGCAGAAGCGGGACCGGCAGTTCGACCGGACCCTGCGCTACATCGACGAGCTGGCGGCCGACTGGGTCTTCCCGATCGCCGGGCCGCCGTGCTTTCTCGACGACGAGCTGTGGCCGAACAACGACCTCGGTACCGACAAGGGCAACATCTTCCCCGACCAGCAGGTGTTCATCGACCACTACGAGGGTCTCGGCCGCCGCAACGGCGTCATCCTGCTCCCCGGCACGGCGGCCACGGTCACCAGCGACACCTGCGACGTCACCCAGCCGGTCCCGGACGTGCCCGCGTTCTTCGCCGGCAAGGAGACGTACCTGCGTGAGTACCAGCAGCGGCAGCGCCCGGCGATCGAGGCGGCCAAGGCGTCGTGGCGGCATCCGGAGCTCGACGTCCTCGCGGAGCTGCGCCGGCGGCTGCACCCGCTGCTCGCCGAGAGCGAACACATCGTCGGCGGCATCGGCGGCCCGGTCCGCCTCGAGCTGACCGACGACGCCGGCCAGGTCGCCGAACAGATCCTGTTCGACTTCCCCGCCCGGGAGATCCGGCACGCCGGTGACGAGAAGGTGCGCTACCGGTTCCGTACCGCCCGGCGCCTGGTCGAGCATCTGCTGTTCACCGGTGAGGCGGACTGGGTCAACAGCCTGTTCCTGTCGTGCCGCTTCACGGCGGCCCGCATCGGGCAGTACAACGAGTACCTCTACACCTTCTTCAAGTGCCTCACGCGCGAACGGCTGCACTACGCCGAGGCCTGGTACGCCGGACAGGACAGCGACGACGCGGACATCACCCTCGGCGACTGGCTCGTGCAGGAGCACTGCCCCCACCTGAAGGCGAACCTGGCCCGCTTCGCCCGGCTCGACGGCACCGTCCTGACCTGCCAGATGCACGGCTGGCGCTTCGACCTGCCCACCGGCCGCTGCCTGACCACCGCCGGACACTCGATCCGGGCCAGCCGCATCGACACCGACGCACACGCCGCTGACCAGGCCGCCGGCGGCGTCGCGTGACCGCCCTGACGCCGAAGCCGATCGTCACCCGCCCCTGGCCGGTACGCCAGGCACCCCGCGGCTCCCTGCTCGCCCGGCTCGTGCGCTGACCAGCGCCGCGAACCCACCCGGTGTCGGTGCGAACCTGTGGCGAATCCGCTCCGAACGCCCGGCCTTCGACGCCAAGTTCCCGCAGCACTCCGAGCGCGATGTGTGAGCGGTGCGCTCCCGCGCGTTCGAGTCAGGTGACGTCGACGGCGCGATCGACCACATGCAGGTGCCCACAGGCGGCACACTGCTGGTGATCGGCGCGACAGGGGGCGTGGGTGCCGTCCGCCCCGTCATCGGCGCGACGCCTGCCTTCGAGGAGAGGCTGCGAGCCGTTGCTGGCGGCGACAAGGTCTCGGGCCCGCCCGGCAAGGCCGTCCTGCTGATGCGCTGAGTTCGAGCCGGTCGAGCCGGTGCGCCATCCGGACTGCCGCCGACCGTGTCCGAGGTCGCCCGGCCCTGTTTCTCGCGCGTTACGGGTTGACCAAGTTTTGCGGACGCACTAGCGTGTGCGCATCCCGTTAGAAAAACCGGTTTTCTAAGGAACTTCAGCGGTCATCACCCGATAGGGGGTTAACGTGACGGCACAGCGATCCATGCCGCGGGCGACCCGGCGCAGCAGGGTCATCGCGGGGTTGGCACTTGCGATGAGTTTGACGATGCTCATGAGCGCCTGCGGTGGCGGGAGCGGAGCATCGAGCAGCACCGTGCGCCTCACGGTGTGGACCTGGAGCAACGAGGCCGCGACCGCCTTCAAGAAGGGCGGCATCATCGATGCGTTCGAGAAGGCCCACCCAGGCGTCGACGTCGAGGTGGTCGCCCAGCTCGACAAGAACTACGAAACGCTGCTCACCACCGGGCTCGCCGGCTCCGGAAGCCCGGACATCGTGGCACTGCGCTCATACGGCGTCCTGTCCAACTTCGCCGACAGCGGCAACATCGTGCCGCTCGACGATGTCGTGAAGGACTGGAGCGGGTTCAGCAAGGCGGCGCTCACCGGCGCCAAGCGGAAGTCGGACGGCAAGCTCTACGCGGTGCCGCAAGGCATCCAGACCGCCCAGGTGTACTACAACAAGAAGATCTTCGCCGATCTGGGTCTCGGCGTGCCGGCGAGCTGGGACGAGTTCGTCGCGGCGGCCCAGAAGATCAAGGGTTCCGGCGTCGCGCCCATCGTCATCCCGGGCGCCGTCGCCGCGCAGATCTCGCTGGCGGCGGAGGTCATCGGCAACGCCCGCCGCGGCGCCGGCAACTTCCAGCAGGCCTTCCTCGCGGGCCAGAAGAACCTCACCGACCCGGACAACGTGGCCGCCATCGGCTTGATGGAGCAGGTCAAGCCGTATCTCGTCGACAACGTCACGTCGGTCACCCTCGACGAGGCGGTCACCCTCTTCGCGACCGGCAAGGCCGCCATGTTCCCGTCGGGCACCTGGCAGGTCACCACGTTCGCCAACCTCGGGGCGAAGGTCGACTACGGCACGTTCGACGTGCCGGCCGACGCCGGTTGGCCGGCGAAGACGGTCACCGTCAGCTACGCCGACGGCGGCTGGGCGCTCGCCAAGCGCAGCGCGCACCCGACCGAGGCGGCGGAGCTGCTGAACTGGCTCGCCGGCACCGAGTTCGCCAACCTGTACGCCAACGCCATGGGCACCATCCCGGCCCGCGACGGGGTGTCGCTCAAGAACCCGGTGCTGGCCGAGATGTACCAGCGGTACCAGGCCACGCCGTCCGCGTATCTCGGCGCGGCCTACCTGCGCTACGGCTCGCCGTCGGGCACCGACCTCATGGGCGAGCAGGTCCAGAAGATCTGGCTCGGCAAGGCGACACCCGCCGCCGCGGCACAGAGCATCCAGACCGGCATCGACGCCTGGTTCAAGCCGGGCGACTTCAAGAGCGAGTAGAACCCCGCACCCCGGTCCGGCGTGACCTCACGCCGGGCCGGGCTCCGCCCACCACAGGAGAAGCCCTCCATGGCAAAGACAAGCAGAAGCGTGCGGCGGCCACCGACGTTCGTCGTGGTGCTCTTCGTCCTTCCCGCGCTGGCACTGTTCGGGGTCGTCCTGCTCTACCCGATGGCGAGCGCGCTGGGCTACTCGCTGTTCGAATGGCGGGGCGGCACCAACCTGGTGCGCTTCAACTGGTTCCACAACTTCGTGGTGCTCTTCACCGAGCAGCCGTTCGTCGAGCAGATGCCCCGCGCCTTCCTGCACAACCTCGCCATCTTCGCCGGGACGCTCGTCCTGCAGAACTCGATCGGGCTGTTCCTGGCGGTGCAGCTGCACAAGCTCGGCCCCTTCCGGCGGGTGTTCCAGGTCCTCTACACCACCCCGTACCTCGTGAGCCCGCTCGTCGTCGGCTACCTCTGGACCCTGCTGCTTTCCCCCAGCTTCGGCCCGGTCAACGCCACGCTCAAGGCGGCCGGGCTCGACTCGCTCGCGGTGTCGTGGCTCGGGGAGCCGTCCACGGCCCTGCCGGTGCTCATCCTCGTCAGCGTGTGGCAGTGGATCGGGTTTCCCGTCCTGCTCTACGGCGCGGCGCTCGGGGCCATCCCGCCCGAGCTCGGCGACGCCGCGAGCGTCGACGGTGCCGGTGGCTGGCGCCGCTTCCGCCACGTCACGCTGCCGCTGCTCACCCCGGTGATCGGCACCGTGTCGATCCTGACGTTCATCGGTGCGATGGAGACGTTCACGTTGCCCTACGCCTTCGGCGGCGCGACGGGCTCGCCGGCGGGAGCCACCGACGTGCTGAGCCTGCTGTTCTTCCGCGTCTCGTTCGAGTCGGGCGCGAGCAACGCGCTCGGCGTCTCCTCGGCGCTCGCGACGCTGCTGTTCCTGTTCATCCTGGGCGGCGCGGTCCTCGGCCGGCGCCTGATCCGCGCACAGGAGGAGCGGCTGTCGTGACCGACATGGCACTCGCATCCGATGCCGTCGAACCCGCGCCGACGGGCACACCGTCGCCGGCGCGCACGCGGCGCAAGCGTTGGACTCCGCAGGCGGTCGCCGTGGGCATCGTGCTCTGGCTGTACGCCGCCGTCTGCGTCCTGCCGCTGCTCACGATGGTGCTCAACTCCTTCCGCACGCACCTGGAGATCGCGACCGACCCGTGGCCGATCCCGAGTGATCCGACCGTGGCCAACTACGTGGGCGCGTGGACGGAGGCCTCCTTCGGGCGGTACGCCCTGAACTCGGTACTGATCACGATCTGCTCCGTCGCCATCTCCACGGTCGTGTCACTGCCCGCGGCGTACGCGATCGCCAGATGGCGCTTCTTCGGCCGCAACGCGCTGGAGGGGCTGTTCATGTCGGGGCTGCTCATCCCCTTCATGCTGGCGATCCTGCCGATGTTCTACCTGATGGACGGGCTGCGGCTGATCGACTCGCCGCTGAGCCTCATCCTGATCTACTCGGCCAACGGCATCCCGTTCACCACTTTCGTCCTCGTCTCGTTCTTCCGGCAGTTGCCCGGCGAACTGGAGGAGGCGGCGCTGCTCGACGGCGGCGGGCACTTCACCGTCTTCCTGAGGGTCATGGTGCCGCTCGTCCGGCCCGCGATCGCGACGGTGGTGGTGTTCCGGTTCGTGCCGATCTGGAACGACTTCCTGATGCCGCTGGTCATGCTCCGCTCCCGCGACAACTACACCCTCGGCGTCGGCCTCACGACCTTCTTCGGGGAGTACCAGAACGACTGGGCGTCGCTGTTCGCCGGCCTGGTCATCACGACGATTCCGCTGCTGGTGCTGTTCATCCTCGCGACCCGGCAGATCATCCAGGGCCTCACCGCCGGCATCGGCAAGTAGCCGCTGCACCGCACAACGAAGGACACCGAAGATTCATGACGACACCAGCCGCCCGGATCGAGGACCAGGACGTCGGCGCACTCGTGCGTGACCAACTCCCGCCGCTCGACGGGGTCCGGCCCGTGGGCCGTGTCGAGCTCTCGCGGCCCACGACGGCGATCGCCTCCTCCAGACTGGGGATCGGCTTCGAAACCCTCGACCGGAAGATGTTCACCGCCGAGTCGGTGTATCCGCACCTGTCGCGGCTCGGGGCGAAGTGGGCCCGCGTGCAGACCGGGTGGGGCCGCTGCGAGATCGAGCGGGGCAGGTACGACTTCGCCTGGCTCGACGAGATCGTCGACAGCCTCGCAGCGGCCGGGGTCGCGACGATGTTCAGCGTCACGTTCGGCAACGAGCTGTACATGCCGGACGTGCCGCACGAGTCCGCGGTCGGTTACGTGCCCGTCTACTACGACGAGGCGATCCCGGCCTGGACGGCCTTCGTTCAAGCCCTGGCCGCGCGCTACCGGGGCCGGGTGAGCCACTGGGAGGTGTGGAACGAACCCAACATCCCCCAGTTCTGGCAGCCCGCACCGGTCAGCGGGCGCGACTACGCGGAGCTCACGCGCATCACCGCCCGCGCCGTGCGGGACGAGATCCCCGACGCCACGATCATCGGCGGTGCGACCTCGCTGGCCGATCCCGCCTTCGTCGTCGACGCGCTGCGTGCGGGGCTCGCCGACTCGATCGACGCGTTCTCGTTCCATCCGTACCAGATGGTCCCGGAGCACAACCTGCAGAACATGCACGACGTGCTGCGCCGCCTCCTCGACGAGCACTCGCCGGATCGCCGCATCGCGCTGTACCAGGGAGAGAACGGCTGCCCGTCGCAGCTGTCCGGCCATCACGACGACTGGCTCGGGATGTACACGATGGACCAGGTCGTGCAGGCCAAGTGGATCGCCCGCAGGTTCCTGGTCGACCTCAAGGTGGGCTTCGACAAGATCTTCTACTTCCACGCGGCCGACCTCATGGAGCGCCCGTACCGTCAGGCCGGTGACAAGGTCAACTCGCCGGTGATGATGGGCCTGATCCACGGCGGGAGCTACGAGCCGAAGTACTCGTTCGAGGTCGCCCGCCGCGTGTGCCACCTCTTCGACGAGCGAACCCGCCGCACCGAGCTCATGTGCCTGTTCACCGAGCGCGATCCCGCCGCGCCGCAGCGGTCGACGCTGATGGCGGCGCCGTATGTCGCCACGTTCGAGCGCGCCGGCGCGCCGGTGTTCGCCTACTGGTTGGCCGAGGATCCGCAGCAGCGGGCGCGGCAGGCCACGATCGACGTGGAGCTGTGGTGGGACGACCGGCTCGCCCTGGACCGGCCGGTGCTGCTGGACCTGCTCACCGGCGAGGTCTATGCGGTCGACCAGCCGACCGACCGCACCGGCGTGCCGGACCGTACCGACTGGCGCACCCGCGGCATCAGGTACCGGCTGCCACTGACGGACTACCCGGTCGTTCTCACCGACGCGTCGGTCGTCGCCGAGCTCGACGGGTCGTGGCGGTACCGATGAAGCTCCGCTCCCTGACGACGTACATCTGCGACGCCTACCGCACGAACTGGGTCCTGGTGAAGCTCGATACCGACGACGGGATCGAGGGCTGGGGCGAGGCGACGCTCGAGTACCGCGAGCACACCGTCGAGGCGGCGGTCCTGGCACTGCGGCACGGGCTGGCTGGGCGCGACCTCGGCAACATCCAGGGCTGGTGGCAGGACGCCTACCGCGACGCGTACTGGCGCGGCGGCCCAGTGCTGACCAGCGCGCTCTCCGCCGTCGAGATGGCGCTGTGGGACATCAAGGGCAAAGCGCTCGGGGTGCCCGTCCACGAACTGCTCGGCGGCAGGCTCCGCGACTCGGTCCAGTGCTACGCCAACGGCTGGTTCGCCGGTGCCCGGCGCCCGGAGGAGTTCGCCGCGAAGGCGTACGAGGCGGTCGAGTGGGGCTACCGGGCGCTCAAATGGGACCCCTTCGGGTCGGCCTTCCGCGTCCTGACGCCCGCTGAGCTGCGGACCGCGATGGCGGTGATCGAGGCGGTGGCCGAGGCCGTCGACGGCAGGGCCGACATCATCATCGAAGCGCACGGCCGCTTCGACCTGCCGGCGGCCCGGCAGGTCGCCCGGGCCCTGGAGCCGCTCGGCGTCCTGTGGCTCGAGGAGCCGCTCATCCCCGGAAACCTGGCGAACTACGCCTGGCTGCGGGAGCACACCTCGACCCCGATCTCGCTCGGCGAGCGGCTCTACACCCGATGGGACTTCCGCGAGGTCTTCGAACGCGGCTGCGCCGACGTCGTGCAACCCGACGTCTCCCACGCCGGTGGCATCTGGGAGACCCGCACGATCGGGGCACTGGCCGAGCTGTGGCAGGTGGGCTTCGCACCGCACAACCCCTCGGGCCCGGTGGCGAACGCGGCGACGCTGCAGCTCGCCGCCTGTACCCCCAACTTCACCTACCTGGAGACGATGGCGACCGACGTGCCGTGGCGGGCCGAGATCGCCGCCGAAGGCTCGGTGGTGGCGGGCGGCATGGCCGAGATCCCCGACTCGCCCGGGCTCGGCGTGCGGATCGACCCCGAGGCGATCGCCCGGTACCCGTACGTCCGCCACGACCTGCGGCACTACAGCGGCGCCCTCACCGACATCCGTCCGGACGACGAGATGGCGCTGCACGCGAAGGAGGAACGGTGACCCGGCTCGCCCTCGTCACGGGTGCCACCCGCAACCTCGGACACACGATCGCCAGGCAACTCGCGTCCGACGGAGCGGCCGTGATCGTCCACGGGATCGACGAAGCGGTCGCGGCGGAGGCCGCCGCCCGGATCGCCGCCGATGTCCCGGATGCCGAGGTGTATTCGGTCGGGTTCGATCTCGCCGATCCCGAGGCGATCGAGGCCGGCTTCGCCGGACTGGTCGCGCGCGGGCTCTCGCCGGGGATCCTGGTCAACAACGCTGCCCACCTGGGCGTCGGCGACGACGACGTGCTCCGGGAGCGGCCGCGCTTCCTCCGCGACGTGTTCGAGGTCAACTTCTTCGCCACGCACCTGTGCTCGGTGCTCGCCGCGCGGGAGATGGCCCGCGCCGGCGGCGGCGTCATCGTGAACATCTCCTCGCTCGCCGGCGAGCGGGCCATCCTCGGCAGGACGGCGTACAACGCCAGCAAGGCCGCGGTCGACGGCCTCACCCGCAGCCTGGCGGTCGACCTCGCACCGCGGGGCATCCGGGTCAACGCCATCGCACCGGGCTACATCTGGAGCAACCGCTGGCATCTGATCAGCGATGAGGAAGCGGCCGGGCGCCGGGCGCGAATCCCGGCCGGCGAGCCGACGGCACAGGAGGAGATCGCGCAGCTGGTCAGCTTCCTCGCATCGGGCCGGGCCCCGACCCTCACAGGCGCTCGGATCGTCATCGACGGCGGCCTGAACGCCCTGCAGGTTCCGCCGTAGCTACGCTAATCTCTCAGACTGATCAGAACGCCGGCGTGTGGAGGAGACGGCAGGTGAAGGGGGCCCAGCCTGACCGGGTGCGCCTCATCGATGTGGCGACAGCTGCGGATGTCACCAAGAGCATCGTATCGAGAGTGCTCAACGGCGACCCGACGGTGGCGGTGCGTCCGGAGACCCGTCGACGCATCGTCGAGGTGGCACGGGAGCTCGGCTACGAGCCGCACGCCGGTGCCCGGGCGCTGGCGCGGTCGCGGACCATGGCGCTGGCGCTGATCGCGCCCTCCATCGACAACCCGCCGTACATCACGATCGCCCGGGGCGCCTACCGCCGCGCCGCCGAGCACGGCTACCTGGCGCTGCTCGCCGAGGACTTCGACGAGCAGCCCGCCGGGCGTTCGCTCCTCGACGGTGGCCGGGTCGACGGGCTGCTCATGGGCTCCGCCGTCCCGGGCCATCCGCTCGTCGACGGCCTGCGGGAGTCGTCGTTCCCGCACGTGTTCGTCAACCGCGCGGTGGCCGGCTCCGGTCGCAACGTCACCATGAACGTCGGCCGGGCCGGCGAACTGGCGGTGGAGCACCTGGTCGACCTCGGGCACCGGCGCATCGCCCACCTCGCCGGGCCGGCCGAGGTGGAGGGCGCCGCCGACCGGGTCGCCGCCTTCGAGCGCGCGATCGCCGCACGGGACCTCCCGCTGCTGCCACCGCAGTTCGGCGACTTCACGGAGGCCACGGGCTTCGTCTCCGCGAGGGCGCTGCTCGACGCGGCTCCGACCGCGATCTTCACCAGCTCGCCGGGCCAGGCGATCGGTGTCATCCGGTTCCTGACCAGCGCGGGCATCCGCGTCCCCGACGAGGTGTCGGTGATCGCGTACGGCGACTTCCCGTCGGCCGGCTTCACCGTGCCCACGATCACCACGATCGCCCTGCCGCTGCTGGAGCTGGGCGCCGCGGCCGTCGACGCGCTCGTCGCCCAGCTCGACGGGGCGCCTCCGCGTGACCTGACCATCCCGAACGAGCCGCGCCTGCTCGTTCGTGAGTCGACCGGCCCGGCGCGGTAGCCGCGTGGGGGCACCCGTGCCGGTAGTTCGGCAATGTCGAACTGCGGGTACGCTAACGGCGTGGGCGAGACGATTCAGTCGGTGGAGCGTGCCGCGGCGATCCTGCGGCTGCTCGCGTCGGGCGGGCGCCAACTGGGCGTCGTGGAGCTGGCTCGCGCGATGGATCTGCCGAAGGGCACCCTGCACGGCATCCTGCGGACGCTCGTGCACGTCGGCTTCGTCGAGCAGGACGCCACCACCGGCAAGTACCGGCTCGGCGCCACGCTGCTGCACCTGGGCAGCAGCTATCTGGACGTCAACGAGCTCCGTTCGCGCTCGACGAACTGGGCGGACGCACTGGCGGGCCGAAGCGGTGAGAGCGTCTGGATCGGCGCGCTGCACGAGGGGCAGGTGCTGGTCATCCATCACGTCTTCCGGCCGGACGATTCCCTGCAGACGCTGCAGATCGGCACGTTGCTGCCCGTCCACGCCACGGCGGTCGGCAAGGTGCTGCTCGCCTTCGACCCGTACCGGGAGCTCACCACACCCCTGGCCGGGTACACCAAGGCCACCATCGTCGACGTCGACGTCTTCGACGCCGAGCTCGAACAGATCCAGAGCCGTGGCTGGGCCGCGGAGATCGAGGAGTTCGAGGAGGGTGAGGTCGGCATCGCGGCCCCGATCAAGGACCAGCGCGGCGTGATCGTCGGTGCCATCGGCATCCGCGGCGCGGTCGAGCGGCTGACCAGCGGCGGCGACCTCCAGCTGACGGCGTTGTCGTACGTCCGTGACGCCGCGCGAGCCATCTCGCGTGACTTCGCCCGCTGACGAATTCGCGCTCCCGCGTCCTTGTGGCGCCCGGAGATAACCGCATACGATCCACACGTCGTTCGACAATGCCGAACGGCGATGACTGTGAGGGGTCGCTCTTGCCAGCTGAGAAGTTCATCGCGGCGATCGATCAGGGAACGACGTCGAGCCGGTGCATCGTGTTCGACCACCGAGGGAACATCATCTCCGTCGCACAGCGCGAACACCGGCAGATCTATCCCCGACCGGGCTGGGTCGAGCACGACGCGGAGGAGATCTGGCAGGCGGTGCGCGCCGTGCTGGCCGACGCGGTCAGCGGGGCAGGTCTGCGTCCGGGCGAGATCGTCGCGCTCGGGATCACCAACCAGCGGGAGACGACGGTGCTGTGGGACCGCCGGACGGGGCGCCCGGTGGCGCCCGCGATCGTCTGGCAGGACACCCGCACCGACACGCTCCTGCACGAACTGGCCGACCATGCCGAACTGTTCCGCGAACGCGCCGGCCTTCCGCCGGCGACGTACTTCTCGGGCCCGAAGATCCGTTGGCTGCTGGACGAGACGCCCGGCCTGCGCGAGCGGGCCGAGCGGGGCGACGTGCTGTTCGGCACCGTCGACAGCTGGCTGATCTGGAACCTCACGGGACGGCACGTCACCGACGTCACCAACGCCAGCCGCACCATGCTGATGAACCTGCACACCCTGCAGTGGGACGACGAGATGCTCGATGTGATCGGGGTTCCGCGCGCGATGCTTCCAGAGATCCGCCCGTCGGCCGAGGTCTACGGGCACACCGCCGACGGCGTGCCGGTGGCCTCCGCACTCGGAGACCAGCAGGCCGCGCTGTTCGGCCAGACATGCTTCGAACCGGGTGCGACCAAGAGCACGTACGGCTCGGGCAGCTTCCTGCTGATGAACACCGGTACGGAGCCGGTGTGGTCGAAGCACGGCCTCCTCACGACCGTCGGCTACCAGATCGGCGACGAACCCGTGACCTATGCGCTCGAGGGGGCGATCGCGGTCACCGGGTCGCTGGTGCAGTGGCTCCGGGACAACTTCGGCCTGATCTCCACCGCCTCGGAGGTCGAGACCCTGGCCCGCAGCGTTGCTGACAACGGCGGCTGCTACTTCGTTCCGGCGTTCTCCGGACTGTTCGCTCCGCACTGGCGCAGCGACGCGCGCGGAGTCATCGCCGGGCTGACGGCCTTCGTCACGAAGGGGCACCTCGCCCGGGCGGTGCTGGAGGCGACGGCGTTCCAGACGTACGACGTCGTCGAGGCGATGAACGCCGACTCCGGCGCGGCGATCACGACCCTGCGGGCCGACGGCGGGATGACCAGCAACAACCTGCTCATGCAGAACCTCGCCGACATCCTCGCGGTGCCGGTCGTGCGACCGATGGTCGCCGAGACGACGTGCCTCGGCGCGGCGTACGCCGCCGGCCTGGCGGTCGGCTACTGGCCGGACCTCGACAGCCTGCGCGCCAACTGGCACAAGGCCGGCCAGTGGCTGCCGGAGATCACCGAGGACGCGCGCCGCCGGGAACTGCACAACTGGCACAAAGCGGTGCGACGAACCCTCGAATGGACCGATGCCTAGCTACGACCGAGTCCGCAACGCCCACCGGCCGCGCCGTCGGCCAGAAAAATAGCCGCAGGAGATCACGATGCCCGTCGCCGCGCTCGCCGGACGAGTACAGACACGCGCCGAACTGTCCCAGAACACCTACGACCTGCTCGTCATCGGAGGCGGCATCCTCGGTACCGCCGTCACCTGGATGGCGGCGCAATCCGGGCTGCGGGTGGCGATGGTCGACGCCAGCGACTTCGCGGGAGCGACGTCGAGCGCCTCGAGCAAGCTCGTCCATGGCGGGCTGCGGTACCTGCAGACCGGGAACTTCAAACTGGTCGCCGAGAACCATCGCGAACGCCGCGCCCTCGCGTCGGACATCGCACCGCACCTCGTCAAGCCACTGACGTTCGTGGTGCCGATCTATCGCGGAAGCCCGCACGGAGCGGCGAAGCTCGGCGCCGGCGTGTTCCTGTACTCGGCACTCTCGGCGTTCGGCGACGGCCTCGGCCGGGTCATCACCCCTCGGCAGGCAGCCGACCGGGTGCCGGCGTTACGGACCGCCGGCCTCAAGGCGGCCGCTGTCTACGGCGACCACCAGATGAACGACAGCCGGGTGGCCGTCATGACCGTGCGGGCAGCGGTCGCCGCCGGCGCCGACGTCCTCAACCACGCGCGCGTCGTCGGTCTGCGCACCACGCAGGGCCGGGTCACCGGCGCGGATGTGCGTGACCAGATCGACGGCGTCGAGTTCGGTGTCAACGCCCGGCTCGTGCTGAACGCGACCGGTCCATGGGTCGACCACCTGCGACGGCTGGAAGACCCGGCCGCAGCCCCGAGCGTCCGGCTCTCCAAGGGCGCGCACCTGGTGCTTCGCCGGACAGAGGCCTGGCAGGCGGCCCTGACGATTCCGATCGACAAGTACCGCGTCTCGTTCGCGATCCCGTGGGAGGACCACCTGCTGCTGGGCACCACCGACGAGCCGTACGACAACGACCCGGGCGCTGTCGCGGTCACCGACGCCGACATCAGCCAGATCCTCGACGAGGCCGGCCACGCGGTCGCCGACTACCAGCTCCGGCGCGAGGACATCACCTACGCGTTCGCCGGGCTGCGGGTGCTGCCCGGCGGTCCGGGCGACGTCAGCGAAGCCAAACGGGAGACCGTGCTCACCCGGGGGCGCGGCGGCATGCTGTCGGTCGCCGGTGGCAAGTGGACCACGTACCGCCACATCGGCAAGGTCGTCTTCGACGCGCTCACCAGGCTGCCCGGCCGTCCGCTCGGGGCCACGATCGCCCGCGGGCCACGGACGGTCCCCCTGCCCGGAATCGCCAACGCCGATGCGGTCGCGCGCCGCCTCCAACTGGAGCGCGAGCCGGGCGTCACCCTCGCCCACGACGTCGCGAGGCATCTCGCCTCGCACTATGGATCCGTCGCGTTCGATCTCGCGCAGCTGATTCGTGACGACCCGGCACTCGCCGAACGTGTCCATCCCGACGGTCCCGACATCTGGGCCCAGGTGGCCTTCGCCCGGGACCGGGAGTGGGCGGTCACCGTCGAGGACGTCGTACGGCGGCGTACGACCCTCACCGTTCGAGGCCTGGACACTCCGCTGATCCGTGAGCAGATCGGGAACGCCCTGGCAGAGATCCGGTAGTCATGCCTGCCGTGGATCCAGGACCTTGGCCGTGGGGATGAGCAGCTCCACGCCGCTGGCCTTGAGGGCGTTGCGCAGGTCGAGTGGTGGCGCGGTGTCGGTGATCAGGTAGTCGGCGGCGCCGAGCTCCGATACCTGGGCGAACAGGCGGCGGCCGAACTTGGACGAGTCGGCGAGGATCGCCACGCGGGCCGCACGGGAGATCATCTCCTGCATCATCGCGGCCTCGGCGAGGTTGCTCGTCGTGTAGCCGGCGTCGGCGGCGACCGCGCCGACGCCGATCAGTGCCAGATCGCAGCTGATGTCGAGCTCGGCGCCGGTGTTGGCGCGGAAGCTGACCGGACCGATCGTGGCGAGGGTGAGCGCGCGCACCGCGCCGCCGAAGACGTAGATGTCGCGGATGGCCGTGGGCGGCAGGGCGCTCGGGACCAGCAGATTGTTCGTCGCCACCGTGAGGTCCCGGTGCTGGCCGAGATTGCGGGCGAGCGCGAGGGTGGTCGTCCCGCCGTTGATCATGATGGTCGAGCCGTCCTGGACCAGTGCCGCGGCCAGCGCCGCGATCCGCTCCTTCTCCTGCTCCTGCACGGCGAGCCGCTGGTCGACGGCGCGGTCGGTGCGGGAGACCGTGGACAGGCTGACGGCGCCGCCGTAGGTGCGCACGAGGATGCCCTCGGCGGCCAGCTGATCGAGGTCGCGTCGCACGGTGTCGATGGAGACGCCGAAGCGCTCGGCCAGCTCGCCCACCGTGACCTGGCCGGTGTCGGCAACGTACGCGGCCAGCTGGGCCTTGCGTCCGGCAGGCAGGTGGCGCTGCCGTTCGTCCCTGCCAACGCTCACTGATCCCCCCTTGTCAGGGCGGCAGTATGCCACAAATCCGTGCCCATTGAGCAAATCGCCGCGTAGAGCGGCGTAGAGCTGCAAGGACGGGCAGCATCGTCCGAAAACCGCCACCTGCAGGGCAACGTACAGCTCGGAGGGTGGTGACGGGGTGCCAGGCTCTGCCTCATGACGCAACAGTATGCCGTACTCCGCAGTTTTCTGCCGTTCTTCTCTTGTCCAAATCTGTAACACGCTGCTAACGTGGCGCCAACGCAGCAGAGAACCGAAGGACCTCGATATAGAAGGAGCCCGTCATGGCGGTTCGTGCAACCCGGCTGAAGCGAGTGATAGGGGCAGTGGCGGCGGCCGCGATGGTCGCGGTCGTGGCGGCGTGTGGCTCGGGCGACTCGGGCGACACCGCCGCGGACGGCAGCGTGACGCTGGAGTTCGCCCAGTGGTGGGGGGCTGAGCTTCCGGCCGGGGAGTTCGACAAGATCGTCAACGACTTCACGGCGCAGAACCCGAACATCAAGATCAAGCTGCTGAGCGCGCCGTACGCTTCCACCAAGCAGCAGCTGCTCACCGGCGCCGCGTCGAAGACCCTGCCCGACGTGGTGGGCCTCGACGGCGCCTGGGTCAATGACTTCGCCAAGCAGGGCGCGATCACCGACCTGTCCAAGCTGATGACCGACGCGAACTACGACGGCAGCCAGCTCGCCAGCCAGGTGCAGATCAAGGGCAAGACCTACATGATCCCGGTGGTCAACTTCGTCTACCCGCTCTTCGTCAACAAGGACCTGCTCACCAAGGCCGGCGTCGCCGAGGTGCCCACCACGCGCACCCAGTTCCTCGACGCGGCCAAGAAGATGACCGCGACCGGCAGTGACGTGAAGGGCTGGGCGCTCCCGCTCGACACCGCCGTCCCCAATGGCATCCAGAACGACGTCATGTCCTGGCTCTGGGCCTCCGGCGGCAGCATGCTGACCGCCGACGGCAAGCCCAACCTGACCAGCGCGCAGGTCAAGAGCACGGTCGAGTACGTGAAGAGCCTGAACGACGCCGGCGTCATCGCCCCCGGTTCGCTCACCATGAAAGAGCAGGACAAGGTCGAGAAGTTCACCAACGGCCAGGTCGGCATGATGATCGACTCGCTCGCGCACATCAACCTGATCAAGAAGAACAAGCCGGACCTGAAGTTCGAGGTGGCGGCCCTGCCGTCCGAGGACGGCTACACCGGCAAGCGCGGCATCCCGTACGCGTCGTGGGGCATCGGCATCTCGAACTCCACCAAGCACAAGGCCGAGGCGTTCAAGTTCGTCTCCTACCTGATGAGCCAGGAGACCAACGCGAAGCTCAGCACGATCGCGAACGGCTTCCCGGGCAACAAGAACGCCAAGCCCGACTTCAGCAACAGCGACCCGATGTTCAAGACCGCTTTCGACATCTACCAGCAGGGCTACCCGGCCAACGAGTTCGTCGGCCTGCCCAAGTCCGAGGACCTGATGCGCAGCTTCGACGAGCAGCTCCAGCTCGTGCTGACCGGCAAGACGACTGTCGACGACGCCCTCGCCAAGTCGCAGCAGTCCTGGTCCTCGGTGATCGAGTAGCCCGCCCGGGCGCCGTGCCGGTCCGCCGGCGCGGCGCCCGATCTAGGAGACAGCGATGACATCCATGACGGCACCGAAAACCGCGGCGCCCCCCGAGGAGCAGGTCACCCCCGGCCGGCGCCGCTCCACTGTGGCCCGGCGCCTGATCCCGTATGGCTATCTGTCCCCCACGGTGCTTTTGATCGTGGTCCTGATGCTGGTCCCCATCGTCATGGTGATCAGCTACTCGTTCCGGGACAACGTGATCGTCCAGGAGAACTCGGTGTTCGCCGGGTTCGCCAACTACACCAAGGTGCTCACCGACCCGGACTTCCTGGCCGCGCTGAAGAACACCGCCATCTTCATCTCCGTCAGCACCGTGGCCCACCTGGTCCTCGGCCTGGCCTTCGCGATGATGCTCAACACACAGTTGCTGGGCGGGGTCACCAAAGCCATCTTCCGGATCGTCTACATCTTGCCCTGGCTGTTCACGATCGCGGTGATCGCCGTCATCTGGCGGCTGCTGCTCGACCCGTCCGGCGTGGTCAACTACGTGCTGCGCACGCTGGGCCTCATCCAAGAGGGCGTGAACTGGCTCGGTGACCCGGGCGTGGCGCTCTGGGCGGTCACGTTCGTCAACATCTGGTCGGGCTACCCGTTCTTCATGATCAGCCTGCTCGCCGTGCTGCAGGGCATCCCCAACGACCTCTACGAAGCGGCCGCCGTGGACGGCACGAACTGGTTCCAGCGGTTCCTGCACGTGACGCTGCCCCAGCTGCGGCCGGTGATCATCAGCATGGGGGTGCTCGACCTGATCTGGACGTCCCAGCAGTTCGCGCTGATCTGGATGACGACCGGTGGCGGGCCGCTGAACACCACCGAGATGCTCAGCACCTACACCTACAAGCAGGCCTTCAGCGAGTACGAGTTCGCCACCGCGTCCGCCGCCGCCGTGATCGTGCTGCTGCTGACGATGGTGCTGGCCTTCTTCTACGTACGCCAGCAAAGGGAGCGGTGAGACACATGGCCACCAGCGTCAAGACCCGTCGCACCCTCGCCAAGGCCGGCGTCATCACCGGGCTCGTCATCGGCGGGCTGTTCGCCGGCCTGCCGGTCCTGTGGATGCTGTCCACCTCGTTCAAGAGCAACGGGGAGGTCTTCCAGAACCCGCCGAAGCTGATCACCGAGAGCTTCTCGTTCGACGCCTACCGGGAGATCCTGGGCAACGGTGCCCAGCTGCGGTTCTTCCTCAACAGCTACATCGTCGCCTTCGCGGTGACCATCCTGACGCTGCTGGTGGCCGTCCTGGCCGGGTTCGCCTTCAGCCGCTTCACGTTTCCGTTCCAGAAGACCATCAACGCCGTGATCGTCAGCGTCCAGGCCGTGCCGCCGATCACGCTCGTCATTCCGTACTTCGGGCTCGTCGTCGCGCTCGGCCTGTACAACACCTATCCCGGCCTGATCCTCACGCACATGGTGTTCACGCTTCCGTACGCGATCATCATGACCACCGCGTACCTGAACACGCTGCCGCGGGAGCTCGACGAGTCCGTCAAGGTCGACGGCGGCACCAGCTGGACCGCGCTGTGGCGGATCCTGGTGCCGATCTCGACGCCCGGCCTGATCGCGGTCGGGGTCTACACGTTCATGATCTCGTGGAACGAGTACCTGTTCGCGCTCACGCTGACCCGTACCGACGACATGCGCACCGTGCCGATCGGCATCCAGCTGCTCATGGGCCAGCACTCCTACGAGTGGAACCAGATGATGGCGATGAGCATCCTCGGGTCCATTCCGGTCCTCCTGCTCTTCCTCGTCTTCCAGCGGCGGTTCATCGGCGGGCTCACCGCCGGCGCCGTCAAGGCCTGACACACCCAGCAACGCAAAAGGAGAAACACAACAATGCTGACGACCGGCAAGGCGATCCTGGACGTCGCCAACGAGCACAGCTTCGCCGTGCCCGCCTTCAACATCAGCGACTGGGCGATGTTCAAGGGAATCGTGGAGATCAGCGAGGAGACCAACGCCCCCCTGATCGTCGGGATCCACCCGGACGAGGTCCGGCACATCGGCCGGGAGATGATCACCGGCATCATCGAGCGGTCGCACAACTCGAGCGTCCCGATCGCGATCCACTGGGACCACGGCGCCACCTACGAGCAGATCCTGCAGGCGATCCAGTACGGCTTCACCTCCGTGATGATCGACGGCTCGCTGAAGCCGTTCGAGGAGAACGTCGCGATCACCAAGAGGGTCACCGACTCCGCGCACGTTCTCGGCGTGTCGGTGGAGGGCGAGCTCGGCACGATCGGCGGGAACGACAGCTACGCCGAGGCGGGTGCCGCCGAGATCATCTACACCGACCCCGACGACGCGGTCACGTTCGTCGAGCAGACCGGTGTGGACAGCCTCGCCGTGGCGATCGGCACGTTCCACGGCCTCTACCCGGCCCACCTCAAGCCGGAGCTGAAGCTCGACCTGCTCAAGGAGATCAAGAGCCGGGTGCAGATCCCGCTGGTGCTGCACGGCGGCTCCGGCAACCCGGACGACGAGATCCGCGAGGCCGCGCGGATCGGCATCAACAAGATCAACATCTCCACCGACATCAAGGTCGCCTACCACGACAAGATGCGCGAGGTGCTGGGCAACGACGCGAAGGTGCGCGAGCCGAACGCCATCCAGCCCGCCTGCATCGCGGCCATGAAGGTGGTCGCCGCCCAGAAGATCGAGCTCTTCGGCGCAGCCGGCAAGGGCTCGCTCTACTGACATGGCCGACGCGTCCCGTGTACTCCTGGGCCTCGGCGGCTGTGTCGACTACGAGTTGAAGCTGACCGCCGGCGTGCTGGAGCAGCTTGTCGCCGAGTACGGCATCGTCGCCGCGGAACTGACGTCGCCGGCCACGGTGACCAGTGAGCGGGACCTCGTGGTGTCGATCCTCGGATACGTGGCCCGGGGCGGAGGCGGCGAGCACTTCGTCGCCTCCGCCCCGGCGCTGTCGACCTTCGCGAACCGGTTCCCGCATCGTGAGACCCTGGGTGGCACCTCGGTGCGGGCCGGGATCCTGATGAGCCGGCTCGGCGTGCCGTCGACGCTGCACCTGGTCAGCGTCAACGACACCTTCCGCCGGCTGCTGCCGGCGGACAGCGAGTACACGAACAGCGGTGCCGGGGACACCTTCTACCCACACCTGATCGTTCAGTACGACAAGGGCCTGCGGGTCCGGGCGGGCGACATCGACATCGTCGCGCCGTTCCCAAACCGCCTGATCTACGTCAACGACCCGGCGAACGGCGACATGCGGCTCACCGACGATCTCGGCGACCGCTTGGGCCGGGCGGAGGTCTTCCTGATCTCCGGGTTCAACGCCATGCGCGACGAGGCCGAGCTCGACGAGCGGCTCGCCTCCCTGAAAGCGCACATGCGGCGGCTGCCAGCCGGGGCGGTGACCTACTTCGAGGACGCGGCGTACCACGAGCCCGCCTTCAGCCGCCGGGTCCGGGATACCCTGCTCGACGAGATCGACGTGTTCGGGCTGAACGAGGACGAGCTGCAGTCGTATCTCGGGCGCCCGGTCGACCTACTCTCCGCCGAGGACGTCGCGGCGGCGCTCACGGCGGTGCACGCGCTCATCCCGGTGCCGACGCTGGTGCTGCACACGAAGTACTGGGCCCTGGCGTTCGGCTCCGGCGATTACGCCGGCGCCCTCGACACCGGCACCGTCATGGCCGCCACCCGCTACTGCCACGGCGACGACTTCACCGACGAGGACGTCGAGCGCCTGCGCCGGCTGCCGCGGCGGCCCGAGTCTGTCGCCTTCGCCGCGGCGCTGCACTCGCGCATGGGCGAGACTGTCGACTGCGTGCCCGGCTTCGCGCTCGACGTCCAGAACCCCACCACCGTCGGGCTCGGCGACACGTTCGTCGGCGGATTCCTCGCCGAGCTGGCTCTGAAGGGACACCGATGACCGTCGAGACACTGCCCGCCAACCAGCCCGAGACGTTCTATCGCGGCGCCGGCCGGATCGCCGAGTTCCGCAATGTGCCGGCGCTGCCCGACCGCCCCGAGGACTGGGTGGGCTCGGTGACCAGCCGCTTCGGGCTCGCCCCGTCCGGGCTCACCACCCTGGCCGACGGCCGCGTGCTGGCCGATGCGATCGCCGCGGACCCGCGCTGGTGGCTCGGCCCGGACCGCGCCGACACCGGCGTGCTGGTGAAGCTGCTCGACGCCGGTCAGCGGCTACCGTTGCACGTCCACCCGGACCGCCGCTTCGCCACCGCGCACCTCGCCTCGCCGTACGGGAAGACCGAGGCCTGGGTGATCGTCTCCGCGCGGCCCGACGCGTACGTCCATCTGGGTTTTGCCCGCGACGTGGAGGCCGCCGAGCTGGCCGGCTGGGTGAAGGGGCAGCAGACCGGGGCGATGCTCGCCGCCACCAACAGGATCCCGGTCAGGGCGGGCGACGCGATCCTCTGCCCGGCCGGCCTGCCGCACGCGATCGGCGACGGCATCCTGCTGGTCGAGGTCCAGGAGCCGACCGACTACTCCGTGCTGCTGGAGTACGAGGGCTTCGGCCTCGCCGACGGCCATCTGGGCCTCGGCTACGACCTGGCCCTGCAGTGCGTCGACCGTGGCGCCTGGACGCCGTCGCGCCTCGACGAGCTCCGTGGCCCCGCGCCGCGGCTGCTGCCCGAGGCCGCGGACGAGTTCTTCGCCGCCCGCCGCCTGCACGGCGGCGACCGTGTCGAGCGTGGCTACAGCGTGCTGGTCGTGGTGGCCGGAGCGGGCAGGCTGATCGGCGAGCAGGACGAGCTGGCGCTCCGGCGGGGGGACACGCTGCTGGTGCCGTACGCCGCCGGTCCGCTCCTCCTGGACGGCCAGGTCGAGGTGCTCCGCCTCTCGGCGTCCGCCTGACCGCAGCTGCCGGCCCGCGGATCCGCTCAGCGCTGCGTCGCCGCCGGCACCGACGTGGCGTCAGCGTCCTGCTGCGGGTCCGGTTGCTCGTCGACGACGGACGGGGGGATGAGCAGCGCCGCGAGGCCGGCGACCAGCGACGCGCCGGCCATGAAGGCGAAGCCGAGCACGTAGCCCCGCTCCGTCGGATACCCCGACGGAAGCAGGTCCGCGGTCAGGATGGTCACGCCCAGCGCCGAACCGATCGCGCCGCCGACGATCCTGATGTTGGCGTTCATGCCGATCGCGGTGCCGGTCTGGTGCGCCGGAACGGCGTCCACGGTCGCGTTGGCCAGGTTGGCGAACACGACGCCGGTGCCCGCGCTGCACACGCAGCTGGCGACGACCACCTGCCACACCTCGGCGTGCAGGACGGTCACCATCGCCAGCGATACCGCCGTGGCGAGCGAGCCGTAGACGAGCGTGAGGCGCACACCCAGC
Source organism: Dactylosporangium sp. AC04546 (assembly GCF_022095675.1). Taxonomy (GTDB): domain Bacteria; phylum Actinomycetota; class Actinomycetes; order Mycobacteriales; family Micromonosporaceae; genus Dactylosporangium. Next base: position 274,747 of record NZ_JAHYSG010000001.1, read on the forward strand.
CAGGCGGCCAGCCGGGCGGCGGACAGACCGCACAGGAACCCGACGACCGACGACGGCAGCATCAGCTGCCCGGCCGCCGTCACCGAAGCCCCGAAGCCGTACCCGTTGTCGCTCGGCGTCTGGGTGAACTGCGGCAGGAAGACGAACGAGCCGTACATCGCGATCCCGATCGTGAGCGCGACCAGGTTCGCCGACCACACACCCCGTGTCGCCATCATCCGCAGGTCGATGAGCGGCGTCCGGACCTTCGACTCCGAGTACAGCCACGCGGCGGCCAGCGCCACGGACGACGTCAGCAGGCCGAGCACCCACGGCGACGACCAGCCGTCATGCGGCCCGCGGCTGACGCCGAGCAGCAGGGTGACCAGCCAGCCGGCCAGCAGGAGCGCCGGCGTGAGCGTGATGCGCGCGCCCGAGCGCACCGGCGACTCGGGGATCAGCCACAGCACGGCCACCGCGCCGGCCACCGCCGCGATGGCCGGCAGGAGGAACAGCCAGCGGTACCCCAACCCGTCGAGGATCGGGCCGGCGACGACGATGCCGGCGGCGAAGCCGACCGACAACAGCGACGACGTGAGCGCGACGGCGCCGCGCAGCCGGTGCCGGGGCAGGTGGTCCCGCAGGATGGCGAAGGACAGCGGCACCGCGCCACCACCGAGGCCCTGCACGGCCCGGGCCGCGATCAGCAGCCCGATCGAACCCGCCGCGGCCGCGGCCAGCGAGCCCACCGCGAGCAGCCCCAGAGAGATCGCGAGCACCCGGGTCTTGCCGAACGCGTCGCCGGCGCGTCCGCCGACCGGGGCGGCGACGGACGCGGTGAGCAGGAACGCGGTGAGCACCCAGGCGGCCGTGGACTGGTCGGTGTCGAACCGCTGCTGGATCCGCGGCAGCGTGGGCACCGCCAGCGCCTGCAGCAGCGGCTGGGCGAGGACGCCGGAGCACAGCACGAACAGGATGAGGCGATGCCGGGAAGGCATGACGTGGACCGGTCGGGCGGTTCAGTCGTGGGTCGGGAACGCGAGGGCCAGGCCGCTCGACGGTGACGTCGCCGGGTCGACCCAGCGGCTCGTGACGACCTTGCCACGGGTGAAGAAGTGGACACCCTCGACGCCGTGCGCGTGGCTGTCGCCGAACAGCGACGACTTCCACCCGCCGAACGAGTAGTACGCCATCGGCACGGGGATCGGGACGTTGACGCCGATCATGCCGACCTGCACGTCCTGTTCGAAGTCCCGGGCGACCCCGCCGTCGCGGGTGAACAGCGCGACCCCGTTGCCGTAGGGGTTCGCGTTCACCAGGTCCACCGCGTCGCGGTAGGTACCGACCCGCACGACGCTGAGCACCGGCCCGAAGATCTCCTCGGTGTAGACGGTCATGTCGGGCGTCACGTGGTCGAACAGCGTCGGACCGAGCCAGAAGCCGTCGGGCCGGTCGTCCACCACGATGTCGCGGCCGTCGACGACGAGCTTGGCGCCCGCCTGCACGCCGGCGTCGACGAAGGACGCGACCCGGTCCCGGTGCGCCGCGGTGACCAGCGGGCCCATGTCGCAGCCGAGCGTGCCGTCGCCGACGCGCAGCTTGGCCATCCGGCTGGTGATCCGGGCGATGACGTCGTCGGCGACCGGGCCCACGGCGACGAGGACGCTGATCGCCATGCACCGTTCGCCGGCCGAGCCGAAGCCGGCGTTGACGGCGGCGTCGGCCACGACGTCCAGATCGGCGTCCGGCATGACGAGCATGTGGTTCTTCGCCCCGCCGAGGGCCTGGACCCGCTTGCCGTTCGCGGTCGCGCGCTCGTACACGTACTGCGCGATCGGGGTGGAGCCCACGAAGCTGACGGCCGCGACGTCGGGGGAGTCCAGCAACGCGTCGACGGCGACCTTGTCGCCCTGCAGCACGTTGAAGACGCCGTCGGGCAGCCCGGCCTCCTTCCAGAGCTCGGCCGTCCACAGCAGCGCCGACGGGTCCTTCTCGCTGGGCTTGACGACGACCGTGTTCCCGGCGCCGATCGCGATCGGGTAGAACCACATCGGCACCATGGCCGGGAAGTTGAACGGGCTGATGATGCCGACGACGCCGAGCGGCTGGCGCTTCGAGTGCACGTTGATCCCGGTCGAGACGCTTTCGGAGAAGGCGCCCTTGAGCAGGTGCGGCATGCCGCACGCGAACTCGACCACCTCCAGCCCCCGGGTCACCTCGCCGAGCGCGTCGTCGAGCGCCTTGCCGTGCTCGGCGGTGATGATGGCGGCCAGCTCCTCCTTGCGCGCGTTGAGCAGCTCCCGGAACCGGAACATGATCCGCACCCGGGTGCTCAGCGAGGCACGGCCCCAGGACCGCGCGGCCCGCGCCGCCGCGGCGATGACGTGCCGGGCGTCGGCCTCGTCGGCGAAGCAGACCGACGCGGTCACCTTGCCCGTGGCGGGGTTGGTCACCGCGCCGCGACGCGCGGACGTGCCCGGGTATCTCGCGTTGTCCACCCAGTGTTCGACGAGTGCCTCAGTCATGCGCTCATCGTCTGGTACCCCTGACGCGCCGACAATGGACACAGTGTCAGTCAGGGCGCGGAGATCGCCGACAGCTTGTCAATCGCGACGCGGTCAGGTGAAGAACGTCAGGTACAGCAGGGCCAGGTTGAGCGACACGACGCACCCGGCGACGGCCGTCGCGGCGATCGTGGTCAGCGGGTGGTTGACGTGCTCGCCCATGACGCCCCGCCGCGCGGTGAGCACGACCAGGGGGACGAGCGCGAACGGGATGCCCATCGAGAGCACGACCTGCGAGATGACGAGGGCGGCGCTGGGCTCGGCGCCGATCGCCAGGATCACGACCGCCGGGATGACGGTGAGGACGCGCCGCAGCAGCAGCGGGATCTGCCGGTGCAGCAGCCCGCGCATGACCTCGGCACCGGCGGCGCTGCCGACCGCGGTGGAGGCGAGCCCGGATCCGAGCAGTGCCACCGCGAAGAGCATGGCGACGCCGGTGCCGACCTCGGACGAGATCAGGGCGTGGACGCCCTGCAGGGTGTCCGTGCCGGGCAGCCCGTTCAGGCTCGACGCGGCGAGCAGCAGCAGCGACAGGTTGAGCACGCCGGCGACGAGCAGCGCCGAGCCCACGTCGAGCTTGGTCGCGGCCAGCAGCCGGGACACCGAAAGCCCCTCGCCGCGGTGGTCGAGCCGGGACGTGGTCAGGCTGGAGTGCAGGTAGATGACGTGCGGCATGACGGTCGCCCCGATGATGCCGGAGGCGAGCAGCACGCTCTCGCTGCCGGCGAACGACGGCACGAGGCCGCCCGCGAACGCCGACCCGGACGGTGGGTCCACCACCAGCCCGGCCACGAACCCGACGAGGATCAGCGCGAGGAAGCCGATGATCACGCGTTCGAGCGCGAACTGCCCGCGCCGGTCGCCCACCCTCAGGATGAGCAGCGACACCGCGGACGTGCACACCGCGCCGACGACGAGCGGGACGTCGAAGAGGATCGCCAGCGCGATGGCGCCGCCGACCACCTCAGCCAGGTCGGTGGCGACGGCGATCGCCTCGGCCTGCAGCCAGTAGGCGATGCGGGCCGGCGCGGGCAGGCGGGTGCCGAGCTGGCCGGCGAGCGAGCGGCGGGTGACGATGCCGAGCTTGGCCGACAGGTACTGCACCAGCACGGCCATGACGTTGGCGAGCACGACCACCCAGACCAGGGTGTAGCCGTACGTCGCGCCGGCGGTGACGTTGGTGGCGACGTTGCCCGGGTCGACGTAGGCGACCGCGGCGATGAATGCGGGGCCGAGCAGGACCAGCCCCCGGCGTGGACGGACTCTCAGCACTTGGCACACGCTCCACTCGCGACGGGGGTCCGCGTGTTCGGACCAACAATTTGCTCCGATCGTGGGCAGGAGTCTAGGGCTGGCCGCCCGCCGATGCTAGCGTCGTGGTATGCGGACAGCCGTTGTGCGCGTGGTCTTCGACCGCGACGGGACCATTCCGGCCACCGCCTACGAGGCGGGCCTGCGCCGGCTGCGCGAGCTCGGGCTCGAGGTCGTGGCCTCGCCGGCGGAGCGGTTGCCGGCCCGCAATCGGGAGGTCGAGCTGATCGTCGCCGGTCTCGACCCGGCCGACGTGGACAATCACGTGGACAAGCACGTGGCCCTGTGCGCCGACGCGTTCGGCGCCCCGGCCACGGCCGGTGTGGTCACCTACGTCAGCCGGGGCACCGACGACGACGCGCGCGGGGTGCTCGCCGCGTTCGGGGTCGACGGCACGGTGCGGCGGCTGGTGGACGGCGACGAGGAGCTCGTCACGGTGACGCTGGTGCCGGGCGACCTGCGGCGGGTGCCGGAGAGCCGGCTGCACACCGCGCTCGAGGCGGCCCTCAACTGCGAGGTGCGCATCGTCGCGGGCGGGTCACCCCGCTGACAGCACCCCCCGCAGGAGGATCCAGCGCAGGGCGGCATGCGCCCGCGCTTCGCTGGTGCGCGCGTGCTCGTGGAAGGGCAGCCACAGCAGGGACCGGAAGTGCAGCGACAGTTCGGTGGGGTCGGTGATCCGGCGGATGTGTCCGGTGGTGAAGCCGCGCTGCATGACCCGCTCCAGCCGGGCGAGCCGCCGCTGGGTCGCGACGTAATACTCGTGCAGGGGGCTGGTCGTCGCCTCGCGCTGCGCCCAGCCGTAGAGCACGATGCGTGCCTCTTCGTGGTAGCGCCGGCTCATGTGGACGAAGACGCGGGCCAGGCCGTCGAGGGTCTCGGGCGGGGTCGAGCCCGCGGACATGACCGCCTGGAACGCCTGCTCGAAGTGGGCACCGTGGTCGTCGATGATCTCCCGCAGCAGTGCTTCTTTCGACTCGACCCGGCGGTACAGGGTGCCCATGCGCACGTCGGCGGCATTCGCGATGTCACGGATCGTGGTCGCCTCGTAGCCCCGTCGTGCGAACTCGGCCCGGGCCGCCGCGACGATCTCCGCCCGGTCGCCCTGTGTGGCCGGCCGCTCCGGGCTGCGCCAGCCGGCGATGGTGTCGGTCGCGGCCGCCAGCGCTGCCGAGTTGTCGAGGTCGTCGTCTGTGGGGCAGTCGGGGGCGAGGCCGTGCAGCACGATGTCGCACAGGTGGCTGCCGAGCGCTCGGGGTGGCACGGCGCCGGGGTAGTAGACCGGTGCGTGGAAGGCGAGCCGCCGCAGTGCGAACCGGACGATCGCGAGGTCGACGGGCGGGGCCGGCCGGATCGTCGCCAGCGCTCCCACCGTGTTGCGCCAGGCGCGGTCGAGGGTGGGTGTCTGGGCCTGCATGGCCTCGGCGAAGCGTGCGGTCGCCACGCTGGGGGGTGCTTCGTGGGCGCGGAGCCGGATGGCGGCGGCGTGCCGGAAGCTGAGCTCGGTGAGCTCGGTCGTCAGTTGCCGGACGGCGGCTTCCGGGTCGGTGGCGGTGAGGTCGGTCCGGCGGTTTGCGGCGGTGCCGCATTCGTCGAGGGCTTGGTTCAGCTCTTGGAGGAGTTCGACGGCTATGTCCTCTTTTGACCGGAAGTGGTGGTAGAGGCTGCCGGGCAGGACGCCGACGGCCTCGGCGATGTCGTTCATCGTCGTGGCGGAGTAGCCCGCGACCTCGAACAGCCGCGCCGCGGTCTGTCGAACAGCCTCGGTGCGGGTGCTGTTCGCGCTCGCGGCGTCGGAAGCTCTCGGGAGGGAAGCCGTCATAACACCAGTATGACGGCCGGGGGCCCGCCGCAAGTGCCGCGCGCGCGGGTCAAATATTCGTTCCGCTGCCCTCCCCGGCGGGCGGGTGACGTGGAATACTTCCCGGTTACGTGATTCACACGAATGGAACGCCGGTACAGCCCGGACCCGCCGTCGGTGGGCGACAGGGAGGAACCAGGGTGTCCGAAGTAGTCCATCTGACCGCCGACCGAGCAACCCCGCACCTGCACGTCGCGCGCGCCGGGAGCACGGAGCCGGCGGGCCTGAGCGCCTTCACGATCGCGGACTTCCTGGCGATGCCCAGCACCGTGCAGGGCTCGCCGGTCGTGGTCGCCGGCCAGCAGCACCTCGGCCGCCGCATCCGCTGGCTGCACGTCATCGAGCTCGCCGACAGCAGGGGTCTGCTCCAAGGCGGGGAGCTAATACTTGCTACGGGCATCGCCCTCGCCCAGTCGCCGGCGGAGATCGGCCGCTACGTCGACGCGCTCGCCGACCAGGGCGTCGCCGGCCTGGTGATCGAGCTCGGACGCCGGTTCGCCGCCGTGCCGTCCGCGATGGTCCGCGCCTGCAACCGCCGGGACCTGCCGCTCATCGCGCTGCGGCGCGAGGTGTCGTTCGTCAAGATGACCGAGGCCGCGCACTCGGTCATCCTGATCGGGCAGCGCCGCCTGCTGCAGGTCACCGCCGCCGCCCACGAGCGGTTCACCCTGCTCAGCTCCGCCGACGCCTCGGTGGAGCAGCTCGCCGCCGCGGCCGGCGAGCTCGGCGAGGGCGAGGTCGTCTACGCCAACCTCATGCACCAGGTCCTGGCGATGCACGCCCCGGACGGCGCCGCCGAGGTCCTGCTGAATCGCTGGAGCCGCAAGGCGTTCACGCTGAACCAGGTGTTCGGCACCCAGGTCGACGACGCGGACCAGTGCGTGGTCACCCCGGTCGAGGTCCGGGGCCAGCAGCGCGGACGGCTCGTGCTGTTCACCGACCGGCCGCCCGACCGCGGCCAGGTCATGGTCGCCGAGCGTGCGGCGGCGGCGATCGGGATGCGGCTGCTGCTGGAGGACGACGACGTCGTGGTCGCCGGCACGCAGCGCACGATGCTCGAAGCGATCATGTCGGGCCGGGGTGGCAGCGTCGAGGCGATGCACGCGAGAGCCGCCGTGCTCGGCCATCCGACCCGACATCGGCAGTACCTGCCGATCGTGCTGCTGACCGACCAGCGCGGCGCTCAGCGCGACGTGGGCCGGATCGTGGCCGCCGCGCTCGACGGCGCGCAGCTCGACGGGCTCACGGCACAGCTCGCGCCGGATCGCTGGGGCGTGCTGCTCCTGCTCAAGACGGACAAGTTCGACCCGCCGGCACAGGCGTTCGCGGCGCGGGTGCACGAGCTCTGGCAGGAGACCGGGGCCGACCGGCCCGTGGTGGCGCGCGGCGGCCTGGTGTCCGAGCTCGCCGACGTCCGGCACTCGTTGGCCGAGGCGACCGATGTCGCGCTGGCCTCACGTGCGGCCGGGCCGCCGGGCGAGCGCCGCGTCATCTACTGCGTCGACGACGTCCACCTGCGCGGACTGCTCTACATCCTGCGCAAGGATCCCCGGCTCCAGTCGTTCGCCGAACGCACCCTGGGCCCGCTCTTCCTCCGCGACGCGGTGGACGGTGGCGACCGGGTCCGCACCCTCGGTGCCTACCTGCGGTTCCAGCGCAACAAGTCGCTGACCGCGCAGGCCCTGGGCGTCTCCCGGCCGACGCTCTACGACCGGCTCGCCCGCATCCAGCGGCTGCTGAGCGTCGACCTGGACGATCCGGAGCGCAGCACGTCGCTCTATGCCGCCATCATGGTCGTCGAGGCCACGGCGGCCGACCCGGACTCCGCGCCGGGTCACCCGCACACCTGGCGTTGACAGTCTGTCAGAAACGCGCCCGGCCCACCTTGACACCGTGGGCCTACCCAGCCGGACCCGTCTTGCCGATGCTGATCGTCAACCGCCTGTGGCACCGGTCACACGCGGCGCCGATGAGCCAGTAGACGCACGATTCGCCGAGCCGACCAAAGGTTAGCTCCGCTGAGTATCCGCCCGTGGTTACCAGGTAGTCAGGACGAGCCGGCCGCACCCCAGGCCGCACTGGCGACCACGTCGCTGTCGCGAGAAGACAGGAGCAAGCGAGGATGACGGGTTTACAAGTGGCATCGCGGTCCGCCGCCGCGATGGTCGCCGCCTGCCTGGCCGTGGCGTCGGCCGGCTGCGGCGGCTCCGGCTCCGAGGCCGGCGCGGAGTCGGGCACGCCGACGAAGGGCGGCAAGGCGACCTACGCGGTGAATGTCGAGGTCACCTCCCTGGACCCGGCGGTCTGCGCGGTCCAGTCGTTCGACCGGTGCGCGCCGATCTTCGGCACGCTGCTGCGCTACGACCTGGACAAGAAGGCGTTCGTCGGTCAGATGGCGGAGTCCTTCGACACCACGGACGGCAAGAACTGGACCCTCAAGCTGCGCAGCGGGGTCACCTTCAGCGACGGGACCCCGTTCGACGCCGCCGCGGTGGCCTTCAACTGGGACCGCGTCAAGGACCCCAAGACGCTGTCCCCGGCCGCGCGCAGCACCCAGGGCATGACGTGGAAGGTCGTCGACCCGCAGACCGTCGCCGTGACCCTGGACAAGGTCAACTACCAGCTGCCGTGGACGCTGGTGCGCGGCCTCAGCGCCATCGGCTCGCCGACGGCCATCCAGAAGGCCGGCGCGGACGTCGCCAACTCGCCGGTCGGCGCGGGCCCGTTCGTGCTCAAGAAGTGGACGCGCAACTCGCAGATCGAGTACACCCGCAACCCGACGTACTTCGAGCCCGGCCTGCCCTACCTCGACGCGCTCACCATCAAGGTGATCGGCGCCGACGACCAGCGGCTCAACGCCCTGCGCGGCGGCGAGATCGACGTGGACTGGTCGCTGCTGACCAAGGACGCCCGAACGATCGAGTCCTCGGGCGGCTACCAGATCTACCGGGTGCCGCTGGTGGGCGGCACCGGGCTGCAGTTCAACCTGAAGGACCCGGTCGTCAAGGACGAGGGGCTGCGCAAGGCCATGCTGATGGCCTTCGACAGCGCCCAGATCAACAACGCGGTGTACCCGGGCGACCAGCCGGTCGACCAGCTGCTGCGGCCGGGCACCACGGAGCGCGACGACGCGCAGGGCAAGTTCCCGGACAAGAACCTCGCCGAGGCCCAGCGGCTCTTCGACGACTACCTGAGCCGAACCGGCAAGACGGCCGAGACGGTCACCTTCACCTGCTACGCGGGCCTGCCGGCCCTGGAGCAGGTCGCGCAGCTCATCCAGTCGCAGATGCAGCAGATCAAGGGCCTGACGTTCAAGCTCAACCCGGTCGACGGGGCGACGCTCAGCTCGCTGTCCACGAAGCGGGAGTTCCAGACGATCATGGGAGCCACCCTGTCGCAGGAGCTGGACCGGCTCTACGACGTCTTCCACACCGACGGCGCGCTGAACGTCATGGGCTACTCCAACGCCAAGGTGGACACGGCACTCGAACTGTCCCGGTCCTCGGGCAAGCCGGAGGAGGTCGCCGCGGCCTACAAGGAGGTCGTCGGCGAGCTGTCCAAGGACGGGCCGCTGCGCACCTGGCGCTACCAGACCGGCCACCTGTACGTGAACAAGAAGATCAAGGGCATCACGGTCGCCGGTACGAACTCGGGGGCCGGCGTCTACTGGCAGTACGCGTGGCGCACTAGCTGACGATCGGCGGCCGGCCGCGGACGCCCGTGACGGTGTCCGCGGCCCCGCCCGAGGGCCAATCCGAAGCCGAGGGACGGAAGCAAGATGAACGCACGCGCGTTGCGGGGCCGGGCCGCTTCGGTTGGCCGGTTCTTCCTGCTGTTGTTCATGGTCACCGTGGCAGTCTTCCTGCTGCTCGAGATGATTCCGGGCAGCCCGGTCGACGCGATCCTGCCGCAGGACGCCACCGCCGAGCAGATCGCCGAGGCCCGCGAGCGCTACGGGCTGGACGACCCGGTCTGGCAGCGGTACCTCACCTGGATCGGCGGCGTGCTGCAGGGCGACTTCGGCCGTTCGTTCCAGACCGGGCTCAGCGTCTCGGAGACGATCGCCGAACGCGCCCCGGTGTCCCTGGAGATCGCACTGCTGTCGATGCTCGTCGCGCTGGCCGTCAGCGTGCCGGTCGGCGTGTGGTCGGCCTACCGCCCGGGCCGGCTGCTGGACCGGGTGTCGACGTTCGTCATCTCGGCCACGCTGGCCACGCCCGCGTTCGTGCTGGGGATCGTGCTGGTGTACGTGTTCGGTGTCCAGCTCGACCTGCTGCCGATCCTGGGCTGGACGCCGTTCTCTGAGAGTCCCGCGGAGCACTTCGAGCGGCTCGTGCTACCGGTGCTGACCCTGGCCGCCGGCGAGTGCGTGCTGTTCACCCGGCTGCTCAAGGGCGACATGATGGCCACGCTGCAGCAGGACCACGTCCTGTCCGCCCGGGCGCGCGGCCTGCCCACCTGGCGCATCCTCGTGCGGCACGCCCTGCGGCAGTCCTCGTTCTCACTGGTGACCGTGTCGGGCGTGGTCATCGGCCGGCTCATCGGCGGGACCGTGCTGGTGGAGGCGATCTTCTCGCTGCCCGGCATGGGGACGCTGGTCATCAACGCCATCCTGTCCCGCGACTACATCGTCGTGCAGGCCGTGGTCCTGCTGACCGCCCTGATCTACCTGCTCATGAACACCCTCGTCGATCTGACCTACCCGCTGCTCGACCCGCGGGTGAGGAAGGTGAGGACCGCATGACCGATCTCATCCAGCAACGCCCCGGCTCCGGCAGTTCCGGCGGTTCGCCGGGCACCGCGCAGCCGCCGGCCCCCACCGCCGCCCCGGCCGCGACCACGCCGCGCCGCCGCCGGCGCCGCGACTTCGGCGCCGCCTTCGGAGCGGCCTGGATCGCCGTGGTGGTCCTGGCCGCGATCACCGCCGACCTGCTGCCGCTGCCCGACCCGAACGAGGTCACCAACGCCTTCAGCGCGATGCCCGGCTCCGCCGGGCACCTGCTCGGCACCGACGCGATCGGCCGCGACGTGCTGTCGCGGATCGTCCACGGGGCCCGGATCTCCATGGCGGTGGCCATCGGCGCCACCGGCATCGCGCTGGTCATCGGGGTCGCGCTGGGCATGCTGGCCGGATACTTCCGGGGCGCCACCGACTCGGCGATCGGGCTGTTCGTCAACTTCACGCTGGCGTTCCCGCCGCTGATCTTCCTCATCGCGATGGTGACGGCGCTGCAGCCCGGCCTGGTGACACTCGTCGTCGCGCTGGCGTTGCTGGGCGTGCCCAACTTCGCCCGGGTGGCGCGGGCCAACACGATCGCGTTCGCCGACCGCGAGTTCGTCATGGCGGCCAAGGCGCTCGGCGCGCGGCCGCTGCGCATCCTCACGCGGGAGTTGCTCGTCAACGTCATGCTGCCGATCATGTCGCTCGCGCTGGTCGTGATGGCGACGCTGGTGGTGGCCGAGGGCACGCTGAGCTTCCTCGGTGTCGGGGTCCCGCCGCCGGCACCGAGCTGGGGCGGGATGCTGGCGGCGGGCCGGGAGTCGCTGAGCGACAACCCGCAGCTCGTGCTGGTCCCCGCGCTGTTCTTCTTCCTCACCGTCTTCGCTTTCAACAGGCTCGGCGACTGGGCGCGGGGCCGCGTCGGCAGGGAGTCCTCGCTATGAGCATCGGCGCGCAGCCAAGGGAGATCGTCGCGGACAGCTCCGCCACGTCGCCGGGCCCGCTGCTGGAGGTACAGAACCTGCGGGTCTGGTTCGACACACCCCGCGGGCTCGTGCGCGCGGTCGACGGGGTCGACCTGCGCCTGCGGCGCGGCGAGACGCTCGGCGTCGTCGGCGAGTCGGGGTCGGGCAAGTCGGTGCTGTCCCGGGCGATCATGAAGATCCTCGCACCGAACGCCCGCGTCCTGCCCGGCAGCCACATCCGGCTCAACGACGTGGACCTGGCGACCGTCAGCCGCAAGCAGAACAAGCACCTGTGGGGCGTGGACCTGGCGATGGTGTTCCAGGACCCGATGACCTCGCTGACGCCGGTGCTGACGGTCGGCAAGCAGCTGACCGAGACCCTGCGCTACCACCTGAACCTCGACCGCAAGGCGGCGCACGACGAGGCGGTGCGGCTGCTGCGGCTCGTCGGCATCCCCGAGCCGGAGCAACGGTTCCACCAGTACCCGCACAACCTCTCCGGCGGGATGCGCCAGCGGGTCACCATCGCCCTGGCGATCTCGTGCTCACCGAAGCTGCTCATCGCCGACGAGCCGACGACCGCGCTGGACGTGACCGTCCAGCACCAGATCCTCAACCTCATGCGGGACCTGCAGGAGAGGTCGCACATGTCGATGGTCCTCATCACGCACGATCTCGGCGTCGTGGCCGGGCGGACGGACGCCATCGCGGTGATGTACGCGGGCCGCGTCGTGGAGTACGCGCCGACGAAGCGGCTCTTCGCGAACATGCGCCACCCGTACACCCGCGCGCTGATCGACGCGATCCCGAAGGTGGCGCTGCCCAGCCACACCCGGCTCGCCTCGATCCCCGGCCGGCCCCCGGTCATCGTCGACCCGCCGCCGGGGTGCAGCTTCGCCCCGCGCTGCCCGTCGGCGCAGGAGCGGTGCCTGGCCGAGACACCCGCCCTGCAACCGGACCCGCAGGAGCCGGGGCACACCTCGGCCTGCTTCTTCCCCCTCGGTACTCCGGACGGGGACGCGGCCCGCAAGCGCAACATCGCCGCGGGCGTCACCGCGGCCGGCACGCCGGTGGCGGCCGAGGTGGTGCTCTGATGGCCGGCAGCGGAACGGCGCACCTGCGCGACGCGGACGACGTGGTCCTCAGCGTCCGCAACCTCGTCGTGGAGTACAGCGGGCGGCGCGGCGAGCGGGTCTTCGCGGTGTCGGACGTGAGCCTCGACGCCCGCCGCGGCGAGACCGTCGGCCTGGTCGGGGAGTCCGGCTGCGGCAAGTCGAGCGTGGCCCGCGCCATCATGCAGCTGCCCGAGCCGACCTCGGGCTCGGTGCGGATGGACGGCGTGGAGCTCGCCGGGCTCAAGGGCGACGCACTGCGGCGGCAGCGGCGCAAGCTTCAGATGATCTTTCAGGACCCGATCTCGTCGCTCAATCCGCTGCGCAAGGTCAAGGACATCATCGCCGAAGGCCTGCGGGTGCACGGTGGCGTGAGCAAGACCGACATCGCGGCCCGGACCCAGGACATGATCGAGCGGGTCGGACTCGACCCCACCACCGCGTCGGAACGCCGCCCGCACGAGTTCTCGGGCGGGCAGTGCCAGCGCATCTCGATCGCCCGCGCGATGATCCTCGACCCGGCGGTGCTGATCTGCGACGAGCCGGTCTCCGCCCTCGACGTCTCCGTGCAGGCGCAGATCATGAACCTGCTCGAGGAGATGAAGGAGCGGTACCAGCTCACGATGGTCTTCATTGCCCACGACCTGGCGGTGGTGAAGAACCTCAGCGACCGCATCGTCGTCATGTACCTCGGCAAGATCTGCGAGGTGGGCACCTCGGACGAGCTCTTCGCGTCGCCGGCGCACCCCTACACCCGCGCGCTGGCCCAGTCGATCCCGGAGCCTGACCCGGAGGTGCCCGTCCAGGCGGCGGCGCTGTCGGGTGACCTGCCGTCGCCGCTGAACCCACCGAGCGGCTGCCGCTTCCGGACCCGGTGCCCGCTGGCGCAGGACATCTGCGCCCACGAGGAGCCCGAGATCCGGCAGGTGCGCCCGGGCCGCTTCGCCGCCTGCCACTTCCCACTCGACGCCGACGCCGCGGCGGTCTGACGCGTCGGACCCGAGATGTTTCCAGCGAAACCAGCACGAGACGAGGAGGACGGACGACATGGCTGATGCCGAGGTCGAAGTGAACGGCGGGGTCGTCGTGTACGAGCTGATCGGCCCATCGGACGGCGAGGTCGTGGTGATCACGCCGGGTGGCCGGTTCGGCAAGGACTACGGCGGTGTGCACGAGCTGGCCGACGGGCTGGCCGCGGGTGGCAAGCGGGTGCTGCTGTGGGACCGGCCCAACTGCGGCCGCTCCGACATCCAGCTGTTCGGGCGGTCGGAGTCACACATGCGCGCCGAGACGCTGGGCCTGCTGCTGGACGAGCTGGGCATCGACCGCGTCGTCGCCGCCGGCGGCTCGGGCGGCGCCCGCGACATGATCGTCTTCACGATGCTGTACCCCGAGAAGGTCCGCAAGCTCGCGACCTGGTCGATCGTCGGCGGCACGTACAGCACGATGAGCCTCGCCGGCGTCTACATCCTCAACGAGCTGCGGGTCATCCGGTCGCAGGGCGTCGAGGGCATCATCAAGCTCGGCGGCGCCTCCGGCTTCGGCTGGGCCGGGCTGTGCGAAGCCAACCCGCGCAACGCCGACCGGCTGCGGGCGATCGGTGACGAGGAGTTCGAGCGGGTGATGACGCGTTGGCTGGACGCGTTCATCCCGAAGCCGAACGAGGCGATTCCGGGTGTGCCGGACTTCGAGTTCGCGCAGATCGCGGTGCCGACGCTGATCATCCGGGGCGGGGAGAAGGACTACGACCACCCGAAGCGGACGTCGCTGGAGGTGCACGCGTTGATCAAGGGTTCGCGGCTGGTGGAGCCGCCGTGGCCCGAGGACGCGTGGGAGCAGGCGGTCCGGGCGACGACCGAGGGGCGCGGCAGCCTCTTCGACCCGTGGGCGCAGGCGGTGCCCACGCTGCTGGAATTCATCGACGAGTAGCGCACGGGCGAGGAGCGGGACGGTGGCGGAGGTCGAGGTCAACGGCGGGATCGTCGTGTACGAGCTGATCGGTCCGCCGGACGGGGAGGTGCTCGTGCTGACCCCGGGCGGCCGGTTCGGCAAGGACTACCCCGGCGTGCGCCCGCTCGCGCAGGCGCTGGCCGAGGGTGGCAAGCGGGTGCTGCTGTGGGACCGGCCCAACTGCGGCCGCTCGGACATCCAGCTGTTCGGGCGGTCGGAGTCGCACATGCGGGCCGAGACGCTGGGCCTGCTGCTGGATGCGCTGGGCATCGACCGGGTCGTCGCGGTGGGCGGCTCCGGCGGCGCCCGGGACATGGTCGTCTTCACGATGCTGTACCCCGGGAGGGTCCGCCGGCTCGCGGTCTGGTGCATCGTCGGCGGCACCTTCAGCACGATGAGCCTCGCCGGCGTCTACGTCATGCCCGAGCTGCGTGCGGTCCGGGCCGGCGGCGTCGAGGCGGTGATCCGGCTGTCCGGTCCGGCCGGTTCGTGGTCCGACCTGTGCGCGGTGAACCCGCGCAACGCCGACCGGCTGCGGGCGATCGGTGACGAGGAGTTCGAGCGGGTGATGACGCGTTGGCTGGACGCGTTCATCCCGAAGCCGAATGAGGCGATTCCGGGTGTGCCGGACTTCGAGTTCGCGCAGATCGCGGTGCCGACGCTGATCATCCGGGGCGGGGAGAAGGACTACGACCACCCGAAGCGGACGTCGCTGGAGGTGCACGCGTTGATCAAGGGTTCCCGGCTGGTGGAGCCGCCGTGGCCCGAGAACGCGTGGGAGCGGCCCGGGCGACGTGGTTTCGACTTCTGGATCCACGCGGCCGAGCCGTTGCTCCACTTCGTCGACGAGGTGGACGCATGAGCCCCGGCCAGCACAAACGGGCCGTCGACCTGGTATCGGCCAGGCCTGTCGTCTAGCATGGAGGCGGAGCAATAATTTGCTTCGTCGATCGAACCTGATGGAAGAGAGCGAACCATGAACGATCCTGGTGGGCCGCTGATCGACGCCGGTGTCCACGTCTTCTTCGCATCCGACAACGACCTTCGGACGTACCTGCGGGAGCCGTTCAAGAGCCGCGGCTACCCGCACGTCGACGTGGCCTGGTTCGCCCCGCCCGGCCCGCGCTACGTCGAAGGCTCCGCGAACCCGGACCGCTCCCACCCCGGGTCCGACCCGGAGGCGGTCGGCCGGGTGATCCTCGAGGAGCGTGGCTTCGACTACGCGGTCCTGCACCCGATGACCGCCGCCTCGATCCTGCCCGACTGGCACCTGGGCTCGGCCATCCTCGCCGCGACCAACCAGATGCTCGTCGAGCGGTGGCTCGACTCCGGGACCTACGCCGAGCGGTTCCGCGGCACGATCCGGGTGAACCCGCGCGACATCGACAGCGCCGTCCGGGAGATCGAGCGCTGGAAGGACCACCCGCGGGTGGTCCAGATCGGCCTGCCGATGCAGACCGAGGTGCCGTACGGCCGGCCCCAGTTCAAGCCGCTCTGGCGGGCGGCGGCCGACGCCGGGCTGCCGGTGGCGGTGCACATCGAGATGGGCGTGGGCATCACGCACCCGCCGACCCCGTCCGGCATCACCCGGACGTTCTCGCACCTCGCCGCCTACCAGCCGATGACCTTCATCTGGCACCTGCTGAACATGATCGCCGAGGGCGTGTTCCACGAGTTCCGCGACCTCAAGGTGGTCTGGACCGACGGCGCCGCCGACGTGCTGACGCCGTTCATCTGGCGGATGGACACGTTCGGCCGGCCACACCTCGAGCAGACCCCGTGGTCGCCGAACATCCCCAGCTCCTACCTGCCCGACCACACCTACTTCGTGCACGGCCTGCTCGACGGCCCCGGCGACGCCGACTTCGCCGACGAGTGGCTGCGCATGACCGGCAAGGAGGACATGCTGCTGTTCGGGTCGAGCTACCCGTCCTGGCAGACCGTGACCCGCGAGGACCTCCCCGCGGCGTGGACCCCGCAGCAGCGCGCGAAGGTCCTGGGCGGCAACGCCGCCGAGCTCTACGGCATCCGGGCGACCGCCCCGGCCACCACGTAGGACGAGAGGAGCCCATCGTGACCGTCGAAATCCAGCAAGCACGCACGGCCGGCACCGAGCAGGTCGAGGTGCGGGTGGTGGACTCGGACGTCCACCCGACGCCCCGCTACGGCGAGCTCGAGCCGTTCATCCCCGAGCCGTACCGCGCCCGGTTCGAACTGCGCAAGAAGATGGCCGGAAACCCGGTCTACTACGACGCGCCGGACTACAACCACGCCTTCGCGATGCGGACCGACACCTTCCCGGACGACGGCAACTTCGCCGGCTCCGACCCGGCCCTCACGTTCCGCCAGCTCATCCTGGAGGCGGGCTGTGACATCGCGATCCTCGGCCCGCTCACCGGCGGTGGCGGCCAGACCGACGAGGAGCAGCACGTCCTCGCCGCCGCCACCAACGAGTGGCAGGACAAGTGCTGGCTGGACAGCGAGAACAAC
Source organism: Dactylosporangium sp. AC04546 (assembly GCF_022095675.1). Taxonomy (GTDB): domain Bacteria; phylum Actinomycetota; class Actinomycetes; order Mycobacteriales; family Micromonosporaceae; genus Dactylosporangium. The sequence continues at coordinate 291,699 of NZ_JAHYSG010000001.1, forward strand.
TGGCACAAGCGGTACCGGGGCTCGATCGTCGCCGCGATCGAGATGCCCGAGGACGGCGCGCGCGAGATCGAGCGGTGGGCCGGCCACCCGTACATGTCCCAGGTGCTGATCAACGCGGAGCCGCGCCCGTCGTGGGGGCACCCGAAGTACGACCCGATCTGGGCCGCCGCGACCCGTCACAACATCCCGGTGGCCTGCCACCTCGGCCGCGGTCAGCACAACGAGCTGCCGATGTCGCCGGTCGGGTTCATGACCTACAACCACGACCTGATGGTCACCTACTCGATGCTGGCCGCCAACCAGGTGTCGAGCCTGATCTTCGACGGCGTGTTCGACCGCTTCCCGACGCTGCAGATCGTGCTGATCGAGCACGCGTTCACCTGGATCCTGCCGCTGATGTGGCGCATGGACGCGATCTACAAGGCCCGCGGTCCGGAGAACGGGCTCAAGCGCCGTCCGTCCGAGTACGTCAAGGACCACATCTGGTTCACCACGCAGCCGCTGGACTACCCGGAGAACAAGATCGAGCTGACCAACGCCCTGGAGTGGATGGAGGCCGACAAGATCCTGCTGTTCTCGTCCGACTATCCACACTGGACGTTCGACGACCCGCAGTGGGTCTCCAAGCACATGCCCGAGCAGTGGCGGGAGAAGATCATGTTCCAGAACGCCATCGACCTGTTCCACCTGCCGAGCACGGTTCCGGCACTGGCCGGGCAGAAGCGGCCGTTCTAGATGCGCGAGCGGGAGAAGGTCCAGGCCCCACTGGCCCGCGGCCGGGAGCACGTCGTGGCGACCGTCGACGAGATCGCGCCCGGCCAGTCCAAGGTCGTGCCGATCGGTCGGTACGGCGTGGGCGTCTACAACGTCAACGGCAAGTACTACGCGATCGCCAACTACTGCCCGCACGAGGGCGGGCCCCTGTGCGGGGGCCGCACCCACGGGCAGACCGTGGTCGACGACGAACGCCCGGGCGGCGCGGCCGAGATCCGCGACGGCGAGTTCATCTACTGCCCCTGGCACCAGTGGGGGTTCGAGCTCGCGACCGGCACGACCGCCGTGAAGCCGGAGTGGAGCATCCGCACCTATCCCGTGCGGGTCGACGGCGACAACGTCATCGTCACCGCCTGAACGCCGGTGTACACGAGCACCGCCGGCCCCCCGACGACGGGGGGGCCGGCACACCGCCGACCTCGGCAGGTACGTGCGGATCGAATCCCGGGTCGACAGAGGAGCCCCATGAGCCTGACCGCAGACGCCCATGTCGCGACGAAGGTCGCGACGTTTCCCGAGGTCGGCGCGCGCCTGGTAGCCGGCGTCGCCGCCCGCGAGGACCTCGAGCAGTACCGCTCCACCGGCGGGTACGCCGCCGTGACCGACGCCGAGCGACTGCTCGACGCCGTGGAGGCGGCCGCGCTGCGCGGCCGCGGCGGAGCGGCGTTCCCCACCAGCCGCAAGATCGAGACCGTCCGGACCGGGCGGGGCATCCCGGTCGTCGTCGCCAACGGCGAGGAGGGCGAGCCGGCGTCGGTCAAGGACCGGTGGCTGCTGCGCCACCGGCCGCACCTCGTGCTCGACGGCCTCCGCCTCGCCGCGCTCATGGCCGGCTCCGAGGACGTGCACGTGTACGTGTCCGACCAGGCGGGCGCCGCCAGCGTCCGGCGGGCGGCGCAGGAGCTGTCCGGCGCCGGCGTCTGGGACGTCGACGTCACCGTCACCGTCGTCGACCCGGCCTACGTCGCCGGCGAGGAGACCGCCGTCGTCCGGGCGCTCAACGGCGGCCCGGCGCTGCCCATGGACAAGCCGCCGCGCCCCTTCGAGGAGGGCGTCGCCGGCCGGCCCACCCTCGTCAACAACGTGGAGACGCTGGCCAACCTCCCGCTCATCCAGCGCCTCGGCGCGGCGGGCTACCGGGAGGCGGGCACAGCGGCGTCGCCGGGCACGTTCCTGCTGACGCTGACCGGGTGCGCCGCCACCGGGCTGTACGAGATCCCGTTCGGGGAGACCCTCCGCAGCGTGCTGTCATGGCTCGGCGAGGACCACCGCTCCGTGGCCGGCGTGCTCATGGGCGGGTACTTCTCCGGCGTCCTCGGCCCGCACGCCCTCGACGTCCCGCTCGACTACGACTCGCTGCGGGCGGTCGAGAGCGGCCTCGGCTGCGGCGCCGTCGGCGTGATCTCGCGGGACACGTGCCCGGTCGCCGTGTCGGCCGCGGTGCTGGCCTACTTCGCGCGGGAGAACGCCGGCCAGTGCGGCTCGTGCTTCAACGGCACCGCCGCGATGAGCGCCGTGCTCGACGCCCTGGTCGAACACCGGGCGGGCACCGACGACATGGAGCGGCTGATCCGCTGGTCGACCTTCCTGCGCGGCCGGGGCGCCTGCGGAACGCTGGACGGGGCGACGAACGTCACGGCCAGCCTGCTGCGCGAGTTCCCCGACCTCGTCTCCAGGCATCTCCACGGCCTGTGCGACCTCTGTGACTCCGGACGACGGGTCACCGGCCCGCCGTTCGCCGTGATCCTGCCCCCGCGGAGCTGACCCCCGCCGCACCACGAGCCGAGGAGAGACATCGGTGAAGATCAAGCTGGACCGGACCATCTGCGACGGCTTCGGGCAGTGCGCCATCCATGCGCCGGAGACGTTCTCGCTGGACGACTGGGGTTACGTCGCGCTCATCGGCGCCGGCAACATCGCGCCGGAGCACGAGGAGGGGGTGCGCCGCGCGCTGCTGGACTGCCCGGTGCACGCCATCACCGAGCTGAAGCCGGTCGAAGAACCCCACGCCGAACGCACCCACTGACGGAAAGGATCACGCCATGGGCAAGGCCATCCTGGTCGTACGAACCAACCCGGTGGACGGCCGGGAGGACGAGTACAACGAGTGGTACACCAACAAGCACGTGCCGGACATCCTGGCACTGCCCGGCTTCGTCGCCGCCCGCCGCTACGTCCTGGCCGAGCCGGACGAGACCGCCGAGTTCCGGTACCTCGCGATCTACGAGATCGAGGGCTCGGTGGCCCACGCGCTCGGCGCGCTGGCCAGCGCCGGTCTCGACGTCAGCCCGAGCCTGGACCCGCACACCTCCGCGGAGCCCTACGTCGCGTTCGACCCGACCGCGTAGCCGCGGGGCGTCAGCCGCGCAGGGTGATGCGGCTGTTGTCCCAGCTGAGGATCCGGTCGTCGGGCGTGAAGCGCAGCGTGACCCGGTCGCTGTAGACGCGTTGCGCGGCCGAGGGCATGCGGTCGGACGCCACCCGCGAGGACGCGTACTTGGCCTCGAACAGCTGCCGCACGGCCGACTCGGTCGGCTCGTCGGTGACGACGGCGATGGATCCGGTCAGGTGCACGGCGGCCAGCTCGGCCCAGGCTTGGCCGGACTCGACCAGGAAGGCGGCGCGCGGATCGCGGCGGACGCGGGCGACCTTCTTCGTCCCGGCCGGCGTGGTGCAACAGATCGTCCGGTCCAGCACCACGAACCAGACCGGGAGCGTCACCGGCCACCCGTCCGCGCGCAGCGTGGTCAGGATGCCGGTGTGCGCGCGTTCGACGAAGGCCCAGGCCTCGTCCGGCGTGAAGCGGATGCTCACGACCGGCGCGCCACGTCGCGGCCGGCGGCGGCGAACGCCTCGGCGTCGAAAGGACGGTCCAGCATGGCGGCCCACTCCATCTCCAGGGGCGCCGCGACGGAGGCCGCCTCGGCCTGGTCGTAGAGGCGCAGGACGTCACGCACGGCGGTCGTCGGCGGCACCTGCCGGGCCAGCGCGTGGGTGAAGGCGAGCAGCTGCTCGTGCGGTACCACATGATTGGCCAGGCCGATCGCCACGGCCTCGGCGGCGGGGACGGTGCGTCCGGTCACCGACAGCTCCCGGGCCCGGCGCACGCCGACGGCCCGTGGCAGCAGGGCGGTCAGGCCCCACGTGGGCACCACGCCGAGGCGGGCGTGCGTGTCGGCGAACGAGGCCCGCTCGGAGGCGACGATGAACGACGCGCTGAGTGCGACCTCCAGCCCGCCGGAGACGCACGCCCCGTTGACGGCGCAGATGACCGGCTTGCGCATGGCCCGCAGGGCGCGGGCCGGGTGGTGCCGGAACTGGTTGCCGTAGCGGTCGGCGAACTGCTCCCGGTCGGTGAAGTCGAGCCCCGCGCAGAACGCCGGATCGGTGCCGGTGAGCACCACCGCGCGGACCGCGGCGTCCTGGTCGGCCGCGGCGAGGGCGTCGCACAGGTCGACCTGCATGGCGCGGGACAACGCGTTGCGCTTCTCGGGGCGATGGAGTGTCACCGTGCGTACTCCGTCGTCGTCGAACATCCGGACGAGGTCGCTGGGCATGCGCCGATGCTAACCGAGCCCTGTCATATCCGCTATATGATTAAGACGATGTGCGCCCCGGCGGCGGTGACGTTTCAGCACTCCGCATCGCGTGAGGGGCCGGCCACCCCTATCATCATCATCCGAAACCCGGCGAAGGAAACCGCGGCGAAGGGAACAGGGGTGCCACGGCCATCACGACGCGCTGAAGTCCGGACCACCGCGGCCCGCCTCATCCGCGAGCACGGTTACGACGCGGCCACCATGGATCTGCTGGCCGACACGGTCGGGCTCAACAAGGGGACGCTGTACCACTACTACCCGTCCAAGAGCGCCATCCTCTACGAGCTGATGTCCGACCAGGTCGACGCGACGCTCGAGCTCATCGGCCGGGTGCCGCGCACCGGTGCCGCCACCGACCGGATGCGGGCGCTGATCCGGCTGCAGGTCGAGCACGTGGCGACCAAGCAGGACGAGCTGGTGGTGTTCTTCCAGGAGCTGCCCTGGGTCGAGCAGCACCTCGACGAGGAGCAGGCGGTTGACCTGCGCCGGCGCATCGACCGCTATGAGAAGTTCACCCGGCAGCTGCTGTCCGCCGGTGTGCGGGCGGGGGAGTTCCGCGACCTGAACGTCAACATGGTCATGTACTCGATCATCGGCATCCTCGCCTACGTGCCGAACTGGTTCCGGTCCGGCGGGCGCAAGGCGCAGGAGACGCTGGTCGACGAGCTCGCCGACTTCGTGATGAACGGGATCGTGCGCCGCTGACGCACCCCACCGACCGGCCGGTTGGCTCGCCGGTCAGCGGATCGTCTCGGGGATGACGGCCGGCCGGCGCCCCAGCACGTCGGGGATGGCGCGCAGGTCGGCCGCGGGGTAGGCGAAGCCGGGCGCGAGTAGGATGCCGGGCGGCGCGGCCACGACCGCCGGGATCGTCTGCACCAGCTGCACGGCGGTCGCCAGGTTGGCCGCGGACTGCCGGTCGTCGACGCCGAAGACGTCGCGGGCGTCCGAGGTGCGCAGGTCGGCGCGCGTGCGCACGTCGACGGGCAGGCCCCGCACCTCGACCTCGTACATGTCGCCGGAGACCAGCTCGACGCCGTCGTCGACGAGCGCCGGGTCCAGGTACCACAGCTCGCGGATGGTGATGACGGGTTCGCCGGCGACGAGCCCGCTCCAGACGCCGTCGAGCGCGCCGACGGTACCCCGCTCGACCGTCACCCCGGCGCACTGCAGCGTCCGTGTGCTCGGCAGGTACCGGACCTCGGCCGTCAGCTCCTCGACCGGCAGGCCGAGATGGTGGGCGAGCCCGGCGATGCACTCGAAGTAGTACCGGCTCAGCAACGTCTTGCGGGTCTTCGTGCCCAGCTGTCCGGGCGGCCGGCCGAAGCCGATGGCGGCGATCGTGTCGCCGGCGTGGTGGCTCAGATCGCAGATCTCGCGCAGGTGCACCGCGTGGACGGTGGTGCACAGGCTGGTCGCGGTGAGCGCGAACCGCTCGGCGAACCAGCCGGGGTGGATGCCGGTGCCGTGCAGGGTCGTGCCACCCTCGGCGCAGGCGGCCTCGAGCGGCGCGACGTACGCCTCGCCGCGCTGCCACGGGAAGAAGTACGCGGTCGACGTGACGACGTTCTTGCCGCCGCGCAGCAGCGCGGTGATCTCCGCGTGCCGCGACGTCTCGTCGGGCAGCGCGATGCCCGCGTAGAGCACGACGTCGGCGTCCAGGTCGTGGATCGCCTGCGGGTCGGCGACGACCTCGACGCCGATCGGTGGCTCGCCGATGAGCTCCATCGCGTCGCGGCCGACCTTCGCCGGGCTGTAGGCGAGGCAGCCGACCAGCTGGAGCTCGGGGCGGCGGGCGATCTCGCGCAGGGCCTGGGCGCCGGTGTACCCGGGGCCCCAGACCACGACGCGGTACGGCGTATCGCGGATCGTCATGAGGCTACCTTTCCGTTCGCCACCAACGCGCCGCCGTCGACCGCGACCACCTGGCCGGTCATCCAGCCGGCGCGGTCGGACAGCAGGAACGAGGTGATCGCGGCGATGTCCTCGGGCGCGCCGAAGCGGCCCATCGGGATACCGCTGAGCAGCTGGGCCCGCTCCGGCTCCGGGATGGCCGCGGCCATGTCGGTGTCGATCAGCCCGGGTGCGACCGCGTTGACCCGTACGGCGGGCGCCAGCTCGGCGGCCAGTTGCCGGGTGAGGTAGTCCAGCGCCGCCTTCGTCGCGTTGTAGAAGCCCGTCTTCGGCGTCGGGATGCGGGCGCCGATCGAGCTGATGTTGACCACCGCACCGCCGTGCTCGCGCATACCGGCCCGCCAGACCAGCTGCGTCCAGTACAGCGGCGCCCACTGGTTCACCTCGGTGAGCTTGGTGACCAGCGGTGGCTCCACGTCGATGGTCGGGCCCCACTGCGGGTTCACCGCGGCGTTGTTCACGAGGTAGTCGACGCGGCCGAACGTGCGCACCGCGAACGCGACGCAGTCGGCGGCGGCCGCGGGGTCGGCGGCGTGCGCGACGCGCCAGTGGCAGGCCGGTCCGAGCTCGGCCGCGGCCGCTTCGAGCGCGGGCTGCTTGCGGCCGGTCACCAGGACCCGGGCGCCGGCGCGCACGAGCTCGCCGGCGATCGCCCGGCCGATGCCGCGGGAACCGCCGGTGACGATCGCGGTCCTGCCGTCGTGGTCGCGCGGCACGGTCACCTCATCCCGGGTCGGGGGTCCGTCGACCGGCAACATAACAAACCAACCGGTGGGTTGGCTACGACGTGCGGCCGGCCATATGCTGCAAGCCATGGGAGGCCTTGCCGAGCCGGAGATTTCCGTTGCCGTACGTAACTTCGCCGCCGAACCGCCGGACGACTGGCGGCACATCCTCGACCAGGCGCGAGCCGCCGACGCGGCCGGCATCGACCGGATCTTCGTCGTCGACCACCTCGTCTTCGGCCGCGACCTGTCCGCGTACGGGCAGCCGGCCACCGGCGGCGTCACTGGCGGCGTGCAGCCCACCAGCCCCGACGGGGACTGGCTGGAGCCGCTGACCGCGCTGGCGGCGATGGCCGCCGTCACGACACGGGTCAAGCTCGCCACCAACGTCCTCGTCGCGCCGCTGCGTCCGGCCGTCTTCCTGGCGAAGATCGCCGCCACCATCGACGTGCTGTCCCACGGGCGGCTCGAGCTCGGCGTCGGCGTCGGCTGGCAGGAGGCCGAGTACCGCGCGGTCGGCGTGCCGTTCGCTGAGCGGGGCCGGGTCCTCGACGAGACCCTGGCCGTGTGCCGGGCACTGTGGACCACCGACGAGGTCTCGATGTCGGGACGCGGGTTCGAGCTCGACGCCGTCCACATGCGACCCAAGCCCACCGATCCCGCCGGGGTGCCGGTATGGCTGGGCGGCCGGGCGATCCCGGCCGTGGCGCGGCGCCTGGCGACCTACGGCGCCGGCTGGATCCCGTGGGGCGTCAAGACCGGCGACCTCGCCGCGGCGCTGGACGTCATGCGCCCGCTCGTCGAGCGCCACGGCCGCGACTTCGCCACCGTGCGGATCTCGGCCGCGCTGCCGACCGTCGTCGCCGGCGGTACCCTCGACGTTCCGCGCGTGCTGGCCGACGTGCCACGGCTGCACGCGCTCGGCGTCTCCGACTTCCGCACCCTGGCGCGGCTGCCGCGCGCCGAGGCCGCCGCCCGCGACCTGCTCGACGAGCTCAACGGGCGGTTCCGGGAAGCCGTGGCGGCGTGAAGGCCGGCCTGGCGCTCGGCGCCGCCGCGTCCGTGCCCGCCGACGCCCGGCGGGCCGAGGCGCTCGGCTTCGACTACCTGGCCTGCGGCGAGCACGTGTTCTTCCAGGTCGCGCCGAACCCGTTCGTCGAGCTCGCCGCGGCGGCAGCGGTGACCACCCGGATCCGGCTGGTCAGCACGGTGAGCCTGCTGCCGCTCTACCCGGCCGCCCTCGCCGCCAAACTGGCCGCGACGCTCGACCAGGTCGCGCAGGGGCGCTTCGAGCTCGGCGTCGGTGCCGGCGGGGAGGCGCCGGCCGAGTTCGCGGCCGTCGGCGTCGACCCGGCCGAGCGGTTCCGGCGGCTCGACGAGGGGCTCGAGGTGCTGCGCCTGCTGTTCCGCGGGGGACCCGTGTCGTACGAGGGCACGTACACGCGGCTTCAGGACGTCGCGCTCGACCCACCGCCGGTGCAGCCCGGCGGGCCGCCGATCTGGCTCGGCGGCCGCAAGGACGGCGCGATCCGCCGCGCCGGCCGGTACGCGCGCACCTGGCTGCCGTACATGGTGACGCCGGAGCAGCTGCGGGCGGGGCTGGACCGGGTCCGGGCCGCGGCCGCCGGGCACGGGCGCGACCCGGACAGCGTCGGAGCGGCCGTGTTCGCCTTCGCCTGCGCCGACCCGGACGCCGGCTGGGCGCGGCGGGCCGGCATCGACTACGTCAGCGCCGCCTACCGGCAGGACTTCGCGCCGCTCGCCGACCGCTTTCTCCTGCTCGGCTCGCCGGGCGCGGTCGCCCGCCGGATCCGCGAGTTCGCCGCCGCGGGCGCGGACACGGTCATCCTGCAGGTCGCCGCGGCCCCCGAGGACCGCGACCGGGTCCTGGACACGATCGCCCACGACGTGTTACCGGAGCTTCGATGAGCGACCGGGTCCGTCTCGACGTGCACGACCGGGTCGGCGAGCTCGTGCTCAGCCGGCCGGAGAAGCTCAACGCCATCGACCGCGAGATGCTGCGCCAGATCGAGCGGGCACTGCTGACCGCGGAGGGCGACCGGGCCGTCCGGGTGCTCATCGTGCGCGGCGAGGGCCGGGGGTTCTGCGCCGGCGCGGACCTCGGCGCGGTCGACGACAAGGTCGCCGACTCCGGTCTGCTGGCCGAGTTCATGGCGTACTGGCACCAGGTCTTCGGGCGCCTCGCCGACTCGCCGCTGCCGTCGATCGCGGCCGTGCACGGCATCGCCTACGCGGGCGGGTTCGAGCTGATGCAGGCGTGCGACCTCGCCGTCGTCGCCGACGACGCCCGCCTCGCCGACCAGCACGCCGTCTACGGGCTGATACCGGGCGGTGGCGGTACCCAGCGGCTGCCCCGGCTGATCGGCGAGCGCCGGGCGAAGTGGCTGATGTTCAGCGGCCTGCCGCTCGATCCGCGCGAAGCCCTCGACGCCGGGCTCGTCAACGCGGTGCGGCCGGCGGCGGAGGTGCTCGGCCACGCCCGGGCGATGGCCGCCGTGCTCGCCCGGCGCAGCCCGGTCGCGACCGCGCGGATGAAGGAGGCGATCCGCCTGGGCCTGGCCGCGCCGGACCTCGGCGCCGGCCTGGAGATCGAGCGGCGGCTGACCGTGGAGCACATGCGCGCCGCGGACCCGCGCATCGGGCTGGCCGCGTTCGCCGAACGCGCCGAGCCCGACTTCATCGGGGAGTGAGGCTCAGCGCCCGAGTGCCGGTGCGTTGGCGAGCCGGATCCAGGCGTCGCACGCGGCGACGAACTTCGACGTGTCGACGGCGTCGTTCATCACCCCGGACCGGTACCGGTGCAGGGCCCGCAGCGCCGTGCCGGCGACCCGCCAGCACGCCATGCGGTAGTGGTACTCGAAGTCGTCGAGGCCGGCGCCGGTGAGGGCGGCGTAGTGGGCCAGCGCCTCGCCGAGGCCGGCGGCGCCGGGCGCCGACGTCGCCAGCCGCACGCCGAGCATCGCCTCCGCCGGCGGGTCCCAGAACGCGGCCAGCAGCCCCAGGTCGGCCAGCGGCTCGCCGAGGGTGACGAGTTCCCAGTCCAGCACGGCCCGGATGTCGCCGCCGGGGCCGACGATCGCGTTGCCGAGCCGGTAGTCGCCGTGCACGACGCGGCACCGGTCGTCGCGGGGCATCCGGCGCTCCAGGTCCTGCGCGATCCGTTCGAGCTCGGCGGCCTGCGTCGCGGCCCCATCGGCGGCGTCGGCGATGACCGAGCGCCAGCGGTGCAGCTGGCGGCTCAGGTACGAGCGGCGCGGGCCGAGGTCGCCCAGCCCGACCTCGTCCGGCTCCACGGTGTGCAGGGCGGAGAGCGTGGCCACGACGTCGAGCGACGCCCGGCGCAGCGCCGGCGGTTCGAGGAGCGCGGCCGCCGCGTCCGCGTTGCCCAGCACGTGGCCGTCGACGAAGTCGGTGACGTGGCACGGCAGGCCGAGCGGGTCGTCGGCGGTCCCGGTGAGGCGGAGCCGTGGCACCGGCACCGGCGTGGCACGCAGCGCGGCCATCGCGCGGGCCTCGCGGCCGACATCGTGCGCGCCGCCCTCGTGGCGTCCGGCCGGGGCGTGGCGCAGCACCCATCCGCGCCCCGATCGGTCGGTCACGCGGTAGGTCAGCATGCTGTACCCGCCGGAGATGCGCTCGGCGGTGAACGGCGGATCCGCCTCGGGCAGCCCGCGGGCCAGCCAGTCACGGACGGCCGGCGGCACACCCTCGGCGAGCGGCGCCGTCACGACTGCGGCCGCGGCGGCGTCGCGCCGGTCATGCCGACGGGCCGGCCGTCGACGAGCTGGTCGAGCATCTCGACGATGCCCAGGCCGCGCCGCCCGTCGCTGGACACGAACTCGTAGGCGGAGTAACCGATCCGGGTGGCCAGCTCGGTGCCGTCCGCGGCGGTGCGCCGGTGCCGCAGCGGCGCGTAGCGCTCCGGTGCCCGGGCGGTGCCGGTCAGGGTGATGGGACCGGCGGGGGTCGCGAGCTCGGACACGGCCTTGCGGCAGAAGCCGTCGGCGGTCCACTCGACCGTCTGGCCGGTCAGCTCGGCGGGCGACGTGATGCCGCCGTCGACCACGGCCGCGCGGCGGGTGCGCCCGCCGTCGCGCCGGGCGACGTCGAGGGTCATGACGGCCGAGCCGTCCTCGAAGGCGGCGACGATCCAGCGGTACGACAACGGGCCGGCCCAGTCGCGCGGCCCCCACGAGTGGTCCCGCAGGCCGCCGCCGCTGACCGCGAGCCGCCGCCCATCGAGCTCGAGGTCGCCCTCGACGTGGATGAACTGCTCGTAGTGGCCGACGGCCATGGTGTCCTCGAGGATGTTCGCCGGGTCGTCGCCGTTGGTGCCGAACGACGCGCCGTGGCCGGTGACCGACAGCCGGATCCGCGCGGCGCGTTTCGGGGCGGCGCGGAACGCCTCGCCGGGTGACGCGAGCACCTTGGGTTCGCTGAAGGACGACAGCGTGCCGTCGTACCGCAGCCGCTGCCGCCGGTGCGGTTCGACGATCTCGAAGGCCAGTCCGCCGACGGCGAGCCGGTCGGCGGTCAGGTCCGTGGTGCGCTGGTGGGTGAACAGCGTCTCCCCGTCGGGGAGGAAGATCAGCACACTGGCCTGGCCGGCCGGCTGGTTGGCCTGCATCGCCACCCGCACCCAGCCGACGACGCCGGCGTCCGGGCACAGGAAGTTGTAGTAGGTGCTTTCGTTGTAGGCCGGCTGGTCGTCGGGCACGTGCCGGTACTCGTGCGCGGGCGCGATCGTCTCGGCGAACATCGACATGGCGTCTCCTCGTGGCGGTTTAACCAACCATCTGGTTGAGAACCTAGTTGCGTGTCAGGCCGTGCGTCAAGCACCGGCCGGCTCCGCCGCCGGGCGCGGAATGGCGACGGCGAGCGCGGTGGCGAGCGCCATCGCGACGGCGAGGAGCACGAACCCCGCCGTGTAGCCGGACCCGACCGGCGCGCCCGAGGCGTCCAGCCGCGCCGTGACCACCGTGGCCATGACGGCGGTACCCACGGAGCCGCCGACGTTGCGGGCGTTGAGGTTGACCGCGCCGGCCACGGCGGACTGCGACGGCGGCGCCGAGACCACCACGAGCGTGGCGAGCGAGGCCAGGGCTACGCCCAGCGCGACGCCGTAGACCCCGAGCGTGGTCACCAGCTGCCACGTGGCCGCGTACCCCCACGCGACGACGGCGAGGCAGCCGGCGATGACCACGCTCGAGGAGACCACGACCCGCCGCGAGCCGTTGCGCCGTACGAGACCCGCGGTGACCAGGCCGCCGACGAAGACCGCGCTGGCCAGTGGCAGCATCAGCAGGCCGGACTCGGTGACGGTGGCGCCGACGCCGTAGCCGGTCGACGACGGCGCCTGCAGCAGCTGCGGTACGAACGCGTAGACCGCGAACATCGCGAAGCCGAGCAGGAACGAGACCGCGTTGCCCGACCGGATGGCCGGGATCCGCATCATCTTCAGGTCGATGAGCGGATGCCGGGCGCGGGACTCGAGCCGCAGCCAGCCGGCGGCGAGCGCCGCCGCGACGGCGTAGAGACCGAGCGTGCGCCCGCTGGCCCAGCCCCAGCGGGAGGCTTCGGTGGTGGCCAGCACGAAGGTGGCCAGGGCGCCGGCCAGGAACGGTGCCGGCGCCCAGGAGATCGGCTCGGCCCGCCCGGCCGAGGCGGGCACGACGAAGACGGCCACGACGGCGGTGGCCGCGATCATCAGCATCGGCAGGAGGAACAGCCACCGGTAGCCCAACGCGTCGACGATCGGCCCGGCCAGCACCAGCCCGGCGCTCGCGCCGATCCCGCTGATCGCCGCCAGGACGCCGATCGCCGAGGGCACCCGCTCGGCCGGGAACTCGTCGCGCACGATGCCGAAGGCCAGCGGCATCACCGCGCCGCCGGCGCCCTGCAGCACGCGCGCCGCCGTCATGATGCCGATGCCGGGCGCGAGCGCCGCGCCGAGCGAGCCCGCGGCCAGCATGCCGAGCGCGGCGACCAGCATCGGCTTCTTGCCGACCGCGTCGCCGAGCCGGCCGAGGATCGGGGTGGCGATCGCGGCCGACAGGAGGTATCCGCTGACCACCCACGTGACGCTGCGCGCGTCGGTGTGCAGCGCGCGGCGGATCTCCGGCAGCACCGGGATGACCATCGCTTGCAGCAGCGCGAACGCGGTGGTGGCGACGACGAGCACGCCGAACGTCGCGGCCGGGCGCGAAGGGAGGTACCGCATCGGGCTTCTCCTGCGGAGGTGATGGAGCGGTCCGGGCGCCCCGGTGGCGGGGCGCCCGGACCTGGACGGTTGGATCGTGGCGCGGCTCAGCCGGCCGACGGGACGCTGAGCCCCTTCTCGACCGGGCCGTACTTGGTGAAGACGAAGTCGCCCGGGCCGAACGTCGGGAAGTGGTTGTCGGCGGAGAACGTCACCGGGCTGACGTAGAGCGGCATGTCCGCCGGCTTGGCGCCCTCCAGGGCCTTCGCCATCTTCTTGGCGTCGAGGCTGCCGGCGAGGTTGGCGGCCGCGGCGGCCAGGATGACGTCGTGGTAGGCGACGAGGTACGTGTTGATCGGGAACGGCAGCTTGCCGCCGGACTTGGCCAGCACCGCGTCGTAGAACTTCTTGAACGCCGCGCTCTCGGTCTGCGGGGTGCCCTTGACGCTCGTCGCGAGCTGCTGGAACAGGATGCCGTCGTAGGTGTTCGCCGGGGCGAGGTCGGCGAGGTTGTTGGCGGAGTACGTCTGCGCGGCGATCGTCGGCAGGGTGACCGCGAGCTTGGCGCGGGCCTTGGCCATGGCGCCGGCGGCGGGGCTGTAGCCGGCGAAGATCAGCGCGGCGGGGTTCGGGGCGAGGACCTGCTGGAGCTGGGGTGTGGCGTCGATCGAGTCCGGCGGGACGCGGGCGAAGGTGACGGCGATGTCGGCCGCCTTGAACGCGGGGCCGGCAACCGCCTCGAACGCCTGGCCCGAGGCGTCGTCGATGTCGAGGATGCCGACGCTCTTGTACCCGCTCTCCTTCGCCTTGCTCACCAGGCTGCCGACGTAGTCGGGGATGGTGTGGGCGTTGCCGAACTCCAGCGGGTACTTCTTCGGGTCGTTGAAGGTCGCCGACGTGAAGTGCTGGGAGGTGAAGATGCCGGCCTGGGCGAGGATCGGGATGCCGGCCGGGATCTCGGAGGCGACGCCGGGGATGACGGCGTGCGGCTTGCCTCCGCTGAGCAGCTCCTGCAGCTTGGCCGCCGACTGGTCGGCGCTGCCGGCGTTGTCGATGTAGTTGATTTTGAGGGGCTGGCCGAGCACGCCGCCGTTGTCGTTGACGACCTGGACGGCGGCGTCCATGCCCTGCTGCATGGCCCCGCCGACGACGGCGAGCGGGCCGCTGAGCGCGACCAACGCGTCGATCTTCATCGGTCCGCCGCCAGACCCGTTGCCCGAGCCGGAGCCGTCCCCGGCGTCGTCGCCGCACGCGGCGACCACCAGTAACGACACCGCCAGCGCTGCCGCGATCGCGGCCCGCCGAGTTCTCATGGCGTTCACTCCACTTCTTCTTATTATCCAATTCATTTAAATGATTGGCGGGACAGTAGCCAGCGGCCCTGGTTGCGTCAAGGTCGTGGCGGGTTGGTGCGGTGGGCGGGCGGGTGCCCTACTGGAAGGTGAAGGAGGGGGTACGGCGCTCCCGGAACGCCGCTCGTGCCTCGGCGCTGTCGGTCGTCCGCGCGCTGAGCACCTGTTGGCGGTTCTCGAGCTCGATCGCCGCGTCCAGGGACGGCAATTCCAGGCCCAGCCACATGCCCTGCTTGGTCAACTCCAGCGCCATCGGTGCCGCGTCGAGCAGGGCGTCGATCGTCGTGTCCACCGTGGAGCCGAGCGCGGCGGGCTCGACGACGCCGGCGAGCAGCCCGATCCGCAGCGCCTCGGCGGCGTCGAACCGGCGCCCGGTGAGCATCAGCTCGTGGGCCCGGCCGGCGCCGACCAGCCGCGGCAGCAGCCAGCTGATGCCGAGGTCGCAGCCGCTGGCGCCGATGCGGATGAACGCGGTCGTGAAGACCGCCGTCGACGCGGCGAAGCGGATGTCCGCCGCGCACGCCAGCGCGAGGCCGAAGCCCGCGGCGGGCCCGTTGACGGCGGCGACGACCGGCTTCGGCAGCCGGTGCACCCGCTGGATCAGTGTCGCGACGAGGCGCTGGAACGCCAGGTCACGGTATACCTGGCTCATGTCCGCCGTGCCGGGAGCGTCGCCGTAGCCGTCGAGGTCCAGGCCGGCACTGAAGCCCCGCCCGGCGCCGGTGACCACGACCACCCGGCAGCGCGGATCGCGCTCCGCCGCGTCGAGCGCGTCGTGCAGGCCCTGGGCCAGCTCGGCGTTGACCGCGTTGAGCTTCTCCGGGCGGTGCAGCTCGATGCGGTACACGCCGGGCCTGGGTCGGGACACGTCGACGGCGCTCACGGGCGCACCGCCGCGAACGGGAAGTTGCCGGCCTGGGTGCCCCATTCGTGCACGACATCGCCGGCCAGCCGGGTGGCCCGCCCCCAGTGATACAGCTCGGCCTCGATCCGGCCCACCTGCCGGCAGTAGTAGGCCCCCTCGTTGCCGTCGAGCTCGAACTGGTCGCTGACCCGGCCGTCGGTGAGCCGGGCGAAGAACTCCAGCTCGCCCTGGGCGGCCTTGAGCGTGACCACCTCCGGGCGGGGCAGCCCGGTGCCGTGCTCGATGCGGAACCGCTCGACGGACGAGGCGAACGCGAACGTGCTCAGGATCGGCTCGCCCTCCCGATACAGCACGAACGGCGTGAAGTGCCGGTAGCCGAGCTGTTCGGACGCCGCGGAGTCGGTCCACAGTCCCGTGTATTCGCCGCACGTGAAGTGTCCCCAGGTCCAGACCGACTGGGCGGACCGCGCCTTCTCCCGGCCGGCCAGCGGCAGCGACGACAGCTGCTTCTCGGTGTGGACCCGGCCGCGCACCGGCACGCGGTCGCCGTCGAGGGCGATCCAGCCGGAGACATCGGCCCGCGGCGCGACCGGCCACCAGCCGACCGCGGCGCCCGACTCGGGGCGGTGGTGGGTGAAGCCGGGGGAGGCGGTGGTGAACTTGACCCCGGCGCAGACGACCGTTGCCGTCAGCTCCAGCTGCACCCGGCCGACGTCCAGGCTGAGGTCGAACGCGGCCGGGTCGCCTCGCTCGGATAGCCGACCAACCAGTTGGTTGTTATCTCCCCATCGGCCACCGAACGGGTACGGCTCGAACTCGTCCGGCGCGAAGCCGGTGTTCAGCTCGAGGAACGGCTGCCCGGGGCGTAGCAGGTTGACGGTGACCGCCGGGCGGCCACCGTCGAACGGTCGCGAGCGGTACAGGCCGATGCCGACCTGCCACCCGTTGTCCAGCGCGGCGTCGAGCCACCACAGCTCGACGTATTCGGGGTCGCCGGCGCCCAGCTCGGTGCGCCAGGCCAACTCGGCCGCCGTGATCGGTCGGAACGCTCGGACGGCACTCATCGCATCGCCTCGATTCGCATCGGCTTGGGCCCGGGGTCGGTCCGGCTTCGGTTCGTTCGGACCGGTCGACGTCGGTGTGCGGTTGCTGTTGTCGTTCGTGCGTCACTCTGTTGTACTGGTCCCCATGTAGTCAACCCACCGGTCGGTTAAGAGAGGCTCGAGTGAACTTCAGCGAGTCGAGTGAGCACCTTGCCCTTCGCGGTGCGGTGAGCGAGATCGGGGCCAAGTACGGCCACGAGTACTTCGCCCGGTGTGCGGCGGAGGGGCGATTCACCCACGAGCTCTGGTCGACGATTTTCGACAACGGGTTCGGCGGCGTGAACCTGCCGGAGGAGTACGGCGGCGGCGGTGGTGGCATCCAGGAGATGGCGATCGTCATCGAGGAGCTCGCCGCGCGCGGCTGCCCGCTGCTGTTCCTGATCGTCGCCGGCATGTGCGGCCCGATCATCGACGAGTTCGGCACCGTGGCGCAGAAGGAGCGGTGGCTGCCGGGTCTGGCCGCCGGCCGGATGAAGATGGCCTTCGCGATCACCGAGTCCGGCGCCGGGTCCAACGCCCCGAACCTCGCCACCACCGCCACCCGCGCCGGTGATGGCTGGGTCATCAAGGGCGCCAAGCAGTACATCACCGGCATGGACGTGGCCGACGCCGTGCTTGTCGTGACGCGCACCGGCACCGACCCACGGGGCCGGGGCCTGCTGACCCTGTTCGTCGTGGACACCGGCACCCCCGGGCTGGAGTTCCGGCCGATCCCGATGGAGATCAAGGCGCCGGACCGCCAGTTCGCGGTGTTCTTCGACGACGTCGCGGTGCCGGCCGACCGCCTGGTCGGTGGCACGGCGGACCAGGGACTGCGGCAGATCTTCTCCGGCCTCAACCCGGAGCGGATCAACGTCGCGGCCCAGGCGACCGGGCTCGGGCGGTACTTCCTGGACAAGGCGGTCGCCTATGCCAGGGACCGGGCGGTGTGGGGCGTGCCGATCGGCTCCCACCAGGGCGTCGCCCATCCGCTGGCCGAGGTGAAGATCGAGCTGGAGCTCGCCCGGCTGATGACCGCCCGGGCGGCGTGGCAGTTCGACAACGGCGAGGCCGGCGTGGGTGAGGCGGCGGCGGTGGCGAAACTGGCCGCGGCCGACGCGGTGCTGCACGCCTTCGACCAGACCGTCCAGGTGCACGGCGGCAACGCGTTCGCCACCGAGTACGGCATCGGCGACCTGTGGGGGCTGACGCGGCTCATGCGGTCGGCGCCGGTGAGCCGGGAAATGGTGCTCAACTACGTCGCGCAGCACTCGCTCGGCCTGCCGCGATCGTACTGAACCGCCCCGCGCCGCTGTGGACGGCGCGGAGCTGTCTCTTCTGTCATTGAAATCATTTAGTTTTGTCGAACCCACGGCCCTGGGGCCGTGCAGGACTGCGTAGGGGCTGTCGTGACGATTGTCTGGGCCGGGCTGTCGGTCGGCGCTGTCTATGCGCTCACCGCCATCGGCTACAACATCACGATGACGTTCGGCGGCGTGTTCAACTTCGCCCACGGTGCGTTCGTCATCCTCAGTGCGTTCTTCTCGTGGTACGTCATGGTCGACCTCGGCTGGCCGTGGTGGTCGGCGGCGCTGCTCGGCGCGGCCCTCGGTGCGCTGCTCGGTGGTCTCGAGGAGCTCGTCGCGGTACGCCCGGTGCTGCGCCGCACCGACACCCGCGCGCTGCTGGTGACCACCGTCGGCGCGTTCGTCGTCATCGAGGGCGTGCTCGCCGCGACCTGGGGCGCCACCCCCAAATCGGTCGACTTCTTCGCCGGCGAGGACGCCTTCACGTTCCTCGGCGGGCGGCTGGCGCCGGTCGACGTGTGGCTGATCGCGGTCGCCGTTCTGGCCGGGGCCGGCATGCACGTGTTCTCCCGGCGCAGCCTGTGGGGCCTCGCCGCCCGTGGCGCCACCAGCGACCCGGACGCCGCCAAGGCCCGGGGCATCAACGTCGGCGCGTTGCGCGCCGGCGGGTTCGCGCTCGCCGGCGCGCTCGCCGGGCTGCTCGGCCCGCTCGTCACCCCGAAGACCGGCGCCAGCGTCGGCATCGCGGTCAGCATGACCATCTTCGGCTTCGTCGCCCTCGCGGTCGGCGGCTTCGGCAGCTTCGCCGGGTGCGTCGTCGGCGGCCTGCTCATCGGGCTGATCCAGGCCTACGGCAGCCGTTACCTCGGGGTCGAGTACCCGCCGCTGCTGCTGTTCGTCGTGCTGCTCGTGGTACTGCTGCTGAAACCCACCGGCCTGTTCGGCAAGCACGGCATGCGGGCGGTGTGACGATGACCGCCCGACTGCGCTCCCTGCTGACCGACACCCCGCTGCTCGTCATCGCCGGCTTCGTCATCGTGGCGGCCCTGCCGTCGCTCGGGCTGGACTTCTACTGGCAGCGGCAGGTCATGCTCATCGCCGTCTACACACTGCTGTGCAGTGGGCTCAACCTCAGCTTCGGCTACGCCGGCGAGCTGGCGTTGGGCCAGGTGGCGGTGTTCGCGTCCGGCGCCTACGTCGCCGCGATCCTGTTCAACCACGGCCACACCGACATCCTCCTGGCGTTCCTCGTCGCGACCGCGCTCGCCGGCGTGGCCGGGCTGATCTCGGGGATACCCGGGCTGCGGCTGAGCCACTGGTCGCTGGCCCTGGTGTCGTTCTTCTTCGTGCTGCTCATCCCGAGCCTGGTCTCCATCCTGGACGAGTACACCGGCGGCAGTGCCGGCCTGCCGGGTGTGCTCGGCCCGACACTGTTCGGGCGGCCCCTGTTCGGCCAGGACTTCTACCTCGTCGCGATCGGCGCCACGCTGCTGTGGATGCTGATCCTGCGCAACATGGTGGTCTCCCGCTTCGGCACCTTCCTGCGGGTGATGGCGGAGAGCCCGACGCTGGCGGAGTCGCTGGGCGGCTCGGTGCATCTGCTGCAGATCCAGGCGTACGTCATCGGGGCGCTGCCCGCCGGCATCGCGGGTGTGCTGTTCACCTACATGACGGGATTCATCAGCCCGACGACGTTCACCCTGAGCCTGCTCATCGCGGTGCTCGCCGCCACCGTGCTCGGCGGCGCGGACAGCGTCTGGGGCGCGCCGGTCGGTGCCGCGATCCTGGTGCTGGGGCCGTTGCAGGCAGCCTCCTTCCAGAAGTACTCCAGCGCGGTGTACGGCATCTTCCTCGTCTTCGTCGGCGTCGTGTTCTCGATGGGGCTGGCCGGCCTCGCCCGGATCGTCCGCCGCCGGCTGCTCCTGCGCCGCCTGGCGCGCGCCGGGGCCGACGGTGGCACCGAGGCCGCCGGCGCGCTCGGCGAGCTCTCGATCCCGGGCGAGCGGCTGGAGGTCGCCGGGGTCGCGAAGGCGTTCGCCGGCCTCAAGGCGCTCAACGGCGTCGACCTGACCGTGGAACCGGGCACCATCACGGCCATCATCGGGGCCAACGGGGCGGGCAAGACGACGCTGCTGAACCTCATCTCGGGCGTGCTGCGCGCCGAAGCCGGGACGGTGACCCTCGCCGGCCGGCCGATCACCGGACTGCGCCCGCATCAGGTCAGCCGCCTCGGCGTCGGGCGGACGTTCCAGACCCCGCTCATCCCGCCGCGGATGACCGTGCTCGAGGTGGTCGAGTCGGGCCGCCTGCGCGCCGGCGCGGTCGGTCTGCTGGCGGCCATCCTCCGCTTGCCACGGTACTACCGGGTGCGCCGGGAGGACCGCGCGGCGGCGCTCGTCGCGCTGTCGTTCGCGGGGCTGGAACGGCTGGCCCACCAGCCGGCCGGCTCGCTACCGCTGGGCACCCGGCGGCTGCTGGAGGTCGTGCGCGCGGTCGCGGGCAAGCCGCACGTGCTGTTGCTGGACGAACCGGCCGCCGGGCTGGACGACGAAGGACTGCGGGAGCTGGAGATGCTGATGCGCCGTACCAGGGAGGCCGGCGGCACCGTGGTGCTCGTCGAGCACAACGTGCCGTTCGTCATGAGCGTCGCCGACCGCGTGCACGCCATGGAGCTCGGCCGGGTCATCGCCTCCGGGCCGCCGGACGTGGTCCGCCGCGACCAGCGGGTCATCGACAGCTACCTCGGCCGGCGCGGCCGGACGGAGCCCGCCGCCGCACCGCGCGCCGACGTTCCGTCCGAGTCGGGGGTGGCCTGATGCCGGCCACGAAGGGAACCGGGCCGCTGCTGGACGTCACCGGCGTCCGCGTGGCCTACGGCGACCTCGTCGCCGTCTGGGAGGTCTCGCTGCGGCTGCACGCCGGCAGCATCACCGCCCTCGTCGGGCGCAACGGCGCCGGCAAGACGACGCTCATCAACGGCCTGTGCGGACTGCTGCCGGTGAAGGCCGGCACGGTCGTGCTGGACGGCCGGGACGTCACCGCGCTGCCGGCCTGGTCGCGGGTGGGGCTCGGGCTGACGGTCGTGCAGGAGGGCAAGCGGGTCTTCCGCGAGCTCACCGTCCGGGACAACCTCGTGCTCGGCCTGCGCGGCGGCGGGGTGAAGCGCGCCGACCGCGAGGGCGAGCTGGCGAAGCTCTACGAGCGCTTCCCGATCCTCGGCGACTGCCGCCGGCAGCGGGCCGCGGACCTGTCCGGGGGCCAGCAGCAGATGCTGGCCATCGCCACGGCGCTCGCCACGAAGCCCCGGGTGCTGCTGGTCGACGAGCCGTCGTCCGGGCTGGCCCCGGTCTTCGTGGACCTGGTGTTCGAGGCGCTGAGCGCACTGCGCGACGAGGGCCTGGCGATCCTGCTCGTCGAGCAGCTGGTCGACGAGGTGCTCGGCGGCATCGCCGAAGAGGTGATCGTGCTGGAGCGCGGGCGGGTCGCACTGCGGGACAAGGCCGCCAACCTGGCGGTCGAGGACGTCGCGGCGAGCATCTACTCGTCGCTGTAGGGGGCGCAATGCTGCAGGAGCGTGGGGCGGGACCGCCGGCGCCGCCGCGGCTCAACCCGCCGAGCGTGGCGGAGGCCGTCGCGTCACAGTTGCGGACCCGGATCCTCGACGGCGACCTGGTCGACGGATCCGAGCTGCCGCCGGAGGCGGCGCTGCTGGCCCAGTTCCCGGTCAGCCGGCCGAGCCTGCGGGAGGCGTTCCGCATCCTGGAGACCGAGGGCCTGCTCACCGTCCGGCGCGGCAAGCGTGGCGGCACGGTGATCCGGCACCCGACACCGGACTCGGCCGCGTATCACGTCGGGCTGCTGCTGCAGGCCCGGCACATCTCGATCGAGGACCTGGCGGCCGCCCGCAACCTCGTCGAGCCGCTCTCCGCGGAGCAGGCCGCCCGCCGCGGCGACCACCGCGCGATCGGCCGGCGGCTCGCCGCGCTCACCGGTGAGGCGGAGTCCTGTGTGGACGATGCGCTGGCCTTCACCCCGCTGGCCGCACGGTTCCATCACGAGCTGGTGCGGGCGGCCGGGATCCAGACGCTGCAGCTGATCGTCGGGGTCATCGAGAGCATCTGGGATACCCAGGAGCTCACGTGGGCCCGGTCGGCGGTGGCGGAAGGCCAGTACCCGGACGAGAGCCGGCGGCGCGAGGTCCTGCGCGCGCATCTGCGTATCGCCGCGGCGATCGGCGCGGGCGACGACGGCGAGGCGACCCGGCTGACCCGCGAGCACCTGCGGGTCACTTCTCGGTACGTCACGGAGGCTGGCGGCTCGGTCCGGGTGCTCGACGAGTACGGCAGCCGCCGTCTTCCGCCGGCCACTTCGTAACCAACCAAATAGTTGGTATCGTGGCGCGGGTCACCTTCTTCACCCCTGGGAGGTCAGGCTATGGAGGACGAGATCCGGGCGCTGCGCCGGGAACTGCGCGAGCTGCGCGACCACGAGGAGATCCGTCAGCTCCTCTACCGGTACGCCCGCGGTGTGGACCGCGCCGATCTGGAGCTGATCCAGTCGGTGTACGCCGAGGGCGGCACCGACCAGCACGGGCCCTTCGACGGGCCGGGCGTCGAGTTCGCGAAGGTCGTCGTCGACGGCGCCAAGCGGGTGTGGGACCACGTCGGCAACCATCACATCACCAACACGTTCATCGAGCTCGACGGCGACCGGGCCCGCGCCGAGGTGTACTTCCTGGCCTTCCACCCGCACGCCGACAACGGCCGGCCCGAGCTCGGCATCATCTCCGGCCGCTACCTCGACGTGCTGGAGCGCCGCGACGGGCGGTGGGGGATCGTGCGGCGGGTCGTGGTGTCGGACTGGACCCGCAACGACTTCGCCGGACCGGAGTGGGAGCGCACGACCGAGCGGGCCGGCTACGTCGGCGGCCGGCGCGGCGACAACGACCAGTCGTACGAGTTCTTCGCATAGGCGCGAGAGGTATTCATGAGTGCAGCAGAGTTCGACTGGAACCTGGCCACCGTCTGGGAGACCATCGCGGAGGAGCTGCCGGATGCACCGGCGCAGATCCAGGGTGAGCGCACCTTCACGTGGGCCGACTTCGACCGGCGAGCCGACGGCGTCGCGCGCACGCTGCTCGACGGCCCGGCGAGCCGCGACGACCGGGTCGCGCAGTACCTGCGCAACAGCCCGGAGTACCTCGAGGTCTCGCACGCCGCGTTCAAGATCGGCATTCCGGCGATCAACTCGAACTACCGGTACCGCGACGAGGAGCTGCGGTACCTGTGGGAGGACGCCGACGTCACCACGGTCGTCTTCCACGGCTCGTTCACCGCGACCGTGGGCGCCCTGCGTGACCGGGTGCCCCGGGTGCGCCAGTGGATCCACGTCGACGACGGCACCCAGCCGTGCCCCGAGTGGGCGATCCCCTACGAGCAGGCCGCCGCGGCGTCGGCCGAGCGGGTCCGCGCGCCGTGGGGCCGCGGTGGAGACGACCTGTTCCTGCTCTACACCGGCGGCACGACCGGCATGCCCAAGGGCGTGATGTGGCGCGCCGTCGACATGCTGCGGCAGGTCAACGACGTGTCCACCGTCCACTACACGCTCGAGGACGGCGCCGCGGGCATCCGGCGCGACCTGGGAGGACCCGGCCAGGCGCACATCTCCGGCAGCCCGTACATGCACGGCACCGGATACTTCGGCGCGACGATGGCGATGCACGGCGGCGGCTGCGTCGTGTCGCTGACCGCGCCCGGGTTCGACGCGGCCGAGCTGCTCGACAGCATCGACCGCTACCAGGTCGCCAGCCTCGCGATCAGCGGCGAGGTCTTCGCCAAGCGCATCGTCGACGCCCTCGCCGCGGAGCCGGGGCGCTGGGACAGCTCCACGATCCGCAACGTCCTGACGTCCGGCGGCATGCTGGGCGAGCAGAGCAAGCGGGCCCTGCTGGAGCACTGGCCGGCCGCGGCGATTCTCGACGGCTTCTCGTCGTCGGAGGGCTTCGGCATGGGCTGGTCGCTGGCGACGAAGGACAGCATCCCCGAGACCGGCCGCTTCGCGCCCGGCCCGAACGTCTGGGTGCTCGACGAGCACGAGCAGCCGGTCGAGCCCGGCTCCGGCGTGATCGGCCGGCTCGTCGTGCGAAACCGGCTGCCGATGGGCTACTACAAGGACCCCGACAAGACGGCGCGGACCTTCCGCGAGATCAACGGCGTGCGGACGTCGGTGCCCGGCGACCACGGCATCATCCACCCCGACGGCACGATCCAGCTCATGGGCCGCGACTCGCTGTGCATCACCTCCGGCGGCGAGAAGATCTTCACCGAGGAGGTCGAGGGCGTCATCCTCGACCACGAGGCGGTGACCGACGTCCTCGTCGTCGGCGTGCCCGACCCGCAGTGGGGCCAGTCGGTGGCCGCCGTCGTCAGCGTCGAGGCGGGTAGCGCACCCACGGCGGCCGAGCTGATCGGCCACGTCAAGGCGCGGCTCGCCGGCTACAAGGCGCCCAAGCACGTCGTGTTCGTCGACAGCGTGCCCCGTTCCCCGAACGGCAAGGCCGACTACCCGGCCGCCCGCGCACTGGCGGAGGCGCAGCGGCAGCCGGCCGCCTGAGCCGGGGCCACGGCCGGTCGTGCGGTGCGCGACCGGCCGTCGGGCACCCGGACGCGTCGGACCGGTCAGGGCAGCAGCACGATCCGGCCGCGGGCGGCCCGGTGCTCCAGCATGGTGAGCGCCTCCGCGGCGCTGTGCAGCGGCAGCAGGCGGCCGACCGGCGGGCGGGCCAGCCCGCGCTCGACCAGCGGCAGCAGCCGCCGCCACTCGGCGTGCAGCCGCTCCGGCCGGGCGGCCAGGAACGCGCCCCAGCCCACCCCGACGACGTCGGCGTTGCGCGTACCCAACCGGTCGTTGGCCAGCACCGGGATCGTGCCGCCGGCGAAGCCGAGGACGAGCGCCCGGCCGAGCGGTGCGAGGCACTCCAGCGACTGCTCCAGCCGGTCGTTGCCCACCGGGTCGACGACAAGGTCGACGCCCCGCCCGCCGGTCAGCTCCAGGACCGCGGCGGCGAAGCCCTCGACGGGCACGACGTGGTCCGGCGCGTACCCGACCGGGGCCAGCAGCTCGGCGAGCGGCGTCGACGTCACCGCGATGACGGTCGCGCCGAACGCGGAGGCCAGCTGCATCGCCGCCACGCCCAGCCCGCCCGACGCGCCGTGCACCAGCACCGTCTCACCGGGTCGCAGCCGGCCCCGGTGCAGCAGGCCGAACGTCATCGTGAGGTAGTTGGCCGGCAGGCACGCCGCCGCCGGGAAGCCGATGCGGTCCGGCAGCGGCAGCACGTGGCCCACCGGCACCGCGGCGAGCTCGGCGAAGCCCCGCTGCGCGCTGGCACACGCCACCCGGTCGCCGGGCGCGAACGGCGATCCGGGCGGCGCCTGGCGTACCACACCCGCGAACTCCCCGCCCAGCACGAACGGCAGCGGCGGGCGCTCCTGATAGCGGTCGTAGGACAGCAGCAGTTCGGGAAAGGTGACGCCCGCGGCCCGGACCTCCACGAGGACCTCGCCGTCCGCGGCGGTCGGCGCCGGGATCCGCTGTACCTCGACGCCGGACGGGCCGGTGCGGCGGATCACCCGGGCGGCGCGCATCATCGGCCGGTCTCGATTCTGATCAGACGCGCTCGATGATGGTGGCGGTGGCCATGCCGCCGCCCGTGCACATGGTGACCAGGCCGGTGCTGAGGTCGCGGCGCTCCAGTTCGTCGAGCAGCGTCGCCAGCAGGATCGGTCCGCTCGCCCCGATCGGGTGCCCGAGCGCGATGGCCCCGCCGTTGACGTTGACCCGATCGAGGCCCACGCCGGTGTCCTGGGCGAAGCGCAGCACGACGGCCGCGAACGCCTCGTTGACCTCGAACAGGTCGATGTCGGCCATCGTCATGCCCGCCCGGCGGACGCACTGCTCGGCCGCCGGCCCCGGCGCGGTGAGCATGATGACCGGGTCGGCGCCGGCCGTCGCCGTGGCGACCACCCGGGCCCGCGCTCGCCAGCCGCGCTCGCGGGCCACGCCGGCCCGGGCGACGAGGACGGCCGCGGCGCCGTCGGCCAGGCCGGAGGAGTTGCCGGCGTGGTGGACGTGCGCGACGGCGTCGACCTGGGGGTACACCTGCCGCGCCAGCGCGTCGAAGCTGCGCTCGTAGCCGTCCAGGACCAGCGTGCCCAGCGCCTCGAACGAGGGCTTCAGCGCGGCCAGCGCCTCGACGGTCGTCGCCCGCGGCAGCTCCTCGCGGTCGAGCAGCGTGGCACCGTCGGGGCCGGCGACCGGGACCATCGAGCCGGCGAACCGGCCCTCGCGGATGGCCTCGGCCGCGCGGCGCTGCGACTCGGCGGCGTAGGCGTCGACGTCGGTGCGGCTGAACCCGCCGAGCGTGGCGATGAGGTCGGCCGAGATGCCCTGCGGGATCAGCGGATAGCGCTCCCGCAGCCGCTCGTTGCCGGCGTCGAGCGTCGGGCGGGTGGCGGCCGGGTAGCGCGACATCAGCTCCACCCCGGAGGCGACGACGACGTCGGCCTGGCCCGAGGCAACCATCATCGCCGCCGAGTTGACCGCCTGCTGGCCCGAGCCGCAGGCGCGGTTCATCGTCAGGCCGGGCACCGTCAGCGGCCATCCGGCGGCCAGGGCCGACAGGCGGGCCACGTTGTCGCCGTGGTCACCGATCGCGTTGGCGCAGCCGGTCAGCACGTCGGCGACCTCGCCGGGCTCGAACCCGACCCGTTTCTGCAGCTCGACCAGCACCCCGGCGAGCAGTTCCTGCGGATGGACCCCGGACAGCGCGCCGCCGGGCTTGCCCTTGCCGCGCGGGGTCCGGACGACGTCGACGATGGTTGCTTCTCGCACGCGGCGACGATACCAAGCCAACCAGATGGTTGGCTATAGCGCCGATCGCGGCCCCCTGGGTATTGCGCCGGCCCGGTCCGCTGGGTGACGATGCCCACAACCCAACCGCCCGGTTGGTGAACGGAGGTGGAGCAATGGCGGGTTCGCCGGGGCGCCGGATCGGTCCCCTGTCGGAGTGGACGGCCGAACCGGCGGGTGAGGTCATCGACGAGTCGGTGCCGCAGGTGCTGGCGCGGCAGGTCGCCGCGCACGGGGACCGCCCGGCGGTGTACTGGCCGGACGGTGACGGCCTGGCCAGCCTGACCTACGCCGAGCTGGGCGCGGCGGCCGAGCGGCTGGCGCGAGCGCTGGCCGGCGTGGCGGAACCCGGCGACCGGGTCGCGGTGTGGTCGTGCAACGCCCTGCCGTACGTGATCCTGGAGTACGCGACGGCCATGGCCGGGCTGGTGCTGGTGCCGTTCAACACCGCCTGGACCGACGCGGAGGCCCGGCACGCGGTGGGGCTGACCCGGCCGGTGATGCTGTTCGCCGGCGCCACGCATGCCGGCGAGCCGCTGCTGCCGCGGGCGTCCGCGCTCGGCGGCGACGGGGCGGTGGCGGTCGCCGACCTCGGGGACCTCGACGGCTGGGCGGCCACCACGGCACCCGGCGCGCTGCCGGCCGTGTCGTCCGGCGACCCGTTCCTCATCCAGTTCACCTCGGGCACGACCGGCCGGTCGAAAGGCTCGGTGCTCACCCACCGCGCCGCGCTCAACGGCGCGCTCCAGCGCAACCGGCACGACGTCCGTGCCGAGCCCGACCTCTACCTCAACCCCGTGCCGTACCACCACATCGGCGGATCCTGCTTCGTGATCCTCGGCGGTCTCGTCGACGCCGGCGCGTTCGTCGTGATGGAGCGCTGGGACCCGGCGGTCGTGCTGCGCCTGCTCGGCCTCGGCGTCATCAAGCGGATCGGCGGCGTGCCGACCATGCTCGTGGACATCCTGGCCAAGCTCGGCGACGCCGCGCGCGACGTGGGGCTCGAGTCCGTGTCGCTCGGCGGCGCCACCGTCACCCAGCACCTGGTGAACCTCGTGCAGGACGTCCTCGGCGTGCCGGTGCTCATCGGCTACGGGCAGTCCGAGTGCCCGCTGATCACCTCGACGCACATCGCCGACGACCCCGCCACCATCGGTGGTACCCTCGGCCGCCCGCTGCCGGCTGCCGACGTGCGCATCGCCGACCCGGAGACCGGCGCGGTGGTGCCGATCGGCACGCCGGGCGAGATCCTCGTGCGGGCGCCGTACATGATGGCCGGCTACTGGGGCATGCCGGAGCAGACCGCCGCGACGATGACCGCGGACGGCTTCCTGCGCACCGGCGACCTCGGCGAGATGGACGAGTCCGGCTACCTGACCTTCCGCGGCCGCTCCCGGGACGTGATCATCCGCGGCGGCGAGAACGTGTACCCGGCCGAGGTCGAGGAGATCCTCCTGGAGCACCCCGGCGTCGCCGCGGCGGTCCTGGTCGGCCTCGACGACGAGCGGCTGGGCGAGCGGGTCGCCGGGGTGGTCGTGCGCTCTCCGGGCAGCACGGTCGGCGGCGAGGAGCTGACCGCGTTCCTGACCGGCCGGCTGGCCCGCTTCAAGATCCCGGTCGTGTGGCGGTTCGTGCCGTCGCTGCCGATGACCGCCTCGGGGAAGGTCCGCCGGTTCGTCGTGCGGGACGAGACCAACGCCGAGGTCGCCGCCGCGGCGCCGGCGTGAGAGCCCTCGTCGTCACGTCGCTCGACGGGCCGGGTGCGCTGGCACTGCGGGACGTGCCGCGGCCGGTGCCCGCCCCCGGCGAGGTGACCATCCGGGTGCACGCCGCGGGGGTGGGGCGAGCGCCGTCCGGGTGGGTGCCGTCCGCGCCCCCGTTCGTGCTCGGGGCGGCGGTAGCCGGAACCGTGCTCGCCGCGCCGCCCGGCAGTGGCCGCGCGCCCGGCGACCGGGTGCTGGCGTTCTGCCCGACCGGGGGCGCCGGGGAGGTCGCGGTCGCGCGCGCCGCCCATACCGTGGAGCTGCCGGCGCGACTGACCTTCGAGCAGGGGGCGGCCTCGCTGGTGCCGTACCTGTCGGCGTACTTCGCCGTGGTGGAGCGCGGCCGCCTGGCGGCCGGTGAGTCCGTTCTCGTCCGGGGCGCCGGCGGCTTCTGTTCCGCCGCGCTGCGGGTCGCGCGGGCGTCAGGCGCCGGACGGATCGTGGGTGCCGGTGAGCCCTCCGGGGACGCCGGCGTCGAACGGGTGCCGATCGACGGATTCCGGGACGCGGTGCGCTCGGTCGGTGCGGTGGACCTGGTCGTGGACTCCACCGGAGGCGACGGGTTCGTCGACGCACTGCGCTGCCTGGCCGTCGAGGGGCGGGCCGTGCTCGCCGGCGGCTCGCCCGGCGAGATCCGGGTGAACCGGCTGCTGCTGAACAACATCGAGGTCGTCGGCGCCGCCTGGGAGGACTGGGTGTGCGGCGGCGACGGGCGCCTGGCCGGCGAGTGGTCGGCCATCGGCGGGGAGCTGGCCCGCGGGTCCCTCGCGCCGATCGCCGGGCGCGTCCTGCCGCTGGACGACGGGACACCGGCCGCCCTGGACCTGGGGCGGCCCGGACCCGATGCCGTGATCCGGATCGACGCTGAAACCAACCCACCAGTTGGTTGATATCCGGTTTCGGCGGCGTTACGGTGGGAGACCTTCCAGGCCCGATGATGTGAGGTGGGCGACACATGGCCATCGTTGAGAGAGACGGATCGGTGTGCGTCGGCGTGGACGTCGGTGGCACCTTCACGGACGTGGTGCTCAGCGACGGGTACCGGGTCTGGAGCGCCAAGGCGCCGACGACCCCGGGCGCGCTCGGCCGCGGCGTGCTCGACGCCTGCCGCCTCGTCGCCGAGCGGGCCGGCACGACGCTGGAGGAGCTGCTGCCGAAGGTCACGCGCTTCGGGCTGGGCACGACCGCGGTCACGAACACGATCGCCGCCCGCACCGGGCTGGACGTCGGGCTCATCACGACCCGGGGCTTCGAGGATCTCGTCCCGATCGCCCGCGGCAAGCGGGTGCCGAGCGACGGCTGGTTGCTGCCGCCCGCGGCGCTGGTCGACCGGGAGCGCATCCTGGGCGTTCCCGAGCGGGTGGACCGGCACGGCGCGGTCCTGGTCGAACTCGACCGGGAGCGGGTCCGCGAGGCCGGCCGGGAGCTGGTGGAGCACCGGGGCGCGCGGTCGCTGGCGGTGTCGTTCCTGTGGTCGTTCCTGAACGACGCGAACGAGCGCGCGGCCGTGGCGGAGCTCGCGGAGCTCTTTCCCGGTGTGCCCGTCATGTCGGGAGCGGACCTGCTGCCGGTCATCCGCGAGTACGAGCGCACGCAGTTCGCGTTGCTCAACGCCTACACGGCGGGCTCGCTCGACGGTGTGGTCGAGCTCGCCGACGAGCTCGAGCGGCTCGGCCTACGCCGGCCTCCGCTGCTCGTGCACTCGGGCGCGGGGTCGATCTCGGTCGGTGAGGGCCGCCGGATGCCGGCGCTGCTGGCGGAGTCGGGGCCGGCGGCCGGGGTGGTCGCCGCCCTGGAGGTCTGCCGCTCGGCCGGCATCACCGACGCCGTCACCGGCGACGTCGGCGGCACGTCGTTCGACCTGTCCTTCATCTCCGGCGGGGAGGCCGGTCGTCGCAGCAACGGCGAGCTGATGGGCATCTGGACGGCCATGCCGATGGTCGACATCGACTCGGTCGGGGCCGGCGGCGGCTCGATCGCCTGGGTCGACAGTCTCGGGATCCTCCGGGTAGGCCCGCGCTCGGCCGGTGCGGAGCCGGGGCCGGCGTGCTACGGCCGCGGCGGCACCGAGGCGACGGTGACCGACGCCCTGGTCGTGCTCGGCTACATCGACCCGGACAACTTCCTCGGCGGCGCGATGGTGCTCGACGCCGAGGCCGCCCGATCGGCCTGCACGCGCGTCGGCGAGCAGCTCGGGCTGGACCGCACCGACGCGGCCTGGGGCATCTGGGAGGTGGCGCTGGCCAGCATGGCGCGCGCCCTGCGTGCCCGCTTCGCCGAGCGCGGCGTCGACCCGCGGACGTTCGCGATGCTCAGCATGGGCGGCTGCGGGGCGCTGTTCGGCGCCGCGCTGGCGCGGGATCTCGGCATCCGCCGGGTGCTGGTCCCCGATCTCGCCTCGGTGCTGTCCGCCTTCGGTGCGGCGGCCTCGCAGGTGCGGCGCGAGCGCAGCCGTTCGGTCGGCGCGCTGCTCCCGGTCGATCCGGGGCTGCTCGGCGGCGTCGTCGAGGAGCTGACCCGGGCCGTCCGCGACGACCTGGCGGCCGACGGCGTGGCGCCGGGCGACATCACCGTCGAGCTCGCCGCCGACCTGCGGTTCCACCGTCAGACCTTCGAGTTGCCGGTCGTCTGGGACGACGGGCTCGACGAGGCGGCCCAGCTCCGTCGGCGTGACCGGTTCCTCGACGACTACACCGCGCGGTACGGCAAGGGCGCGATCGTCGCCGGGGCTCCGGTGGAGCTCGTGACCGTACGGGCGGTCGGGCTCGGCCGGACGGCCCGGGCCAGGCTGACCCGGGCGGAGCCGGCACCCGCGACCGGGGACCCGCGCATCCTGGGCAGCCGGCCGGTGTATCTCGGCCGGTCGTCCGAGCCGGTGAAGGTGCC
Source organism: Dactylosporangium sp. AC04546 (assembly GCF_022095675.1). Classification (GTDB taxonomy): domain Bacteria; phylum Actinomycetota; class Actinomycetes; order Mycobacteriales; family Micromonosporaceae; genus Dactylosporangium. Next base: position 323,096 of record NZ_JAHYSG010000001.1, read on the forward strand.
GGTGTACGACCGCGCGGACCTTCGGCCCGGTCAGCAGATCACCGGCCCCGCACTGATCGACGCCGCGGACACGACGAGCTGGGTCCCGCCGGGCGCCGGCGCGCGCCTGGACGAGTTCCTCACCCTCGAGATGGAGCTGTCATGACGAGCACCGGCCCCGACCCGATCGGACTGCAGGTCCTGCGCTCCCGCCTGCAGGCCGTCGCCGAAGAGGGCGCCATCACCATCGAGCGCACCGCGATCAGCCCGATCATCTCCGAGTCGCGCGACTACTCCTGCACGCTGCTGGAGGCGAACGGGGACCTGATCGTCGCCGGCGGCGCGATCAGCCACCACTTCGGCATCTGCGGCCACGCCGTGCGGGCGACCCTGGCGACGCACGGCGACTCGGTGGCGCCCGGCGACGTCTTCTTCTGCAACGACCCGCACAACGGCGGCGGCCTGCACGCCCAGGACGTCGTCGTCCAGCTTCCGGTGTTCGTCGACGGCGAGCTGGTGGCGTGGGTGGCCAACTCCGGGCACATGCTCGACATGGGCGGCATGGTCTTCGGGTCCTGGTCGCCCGACGCCACCGACTGCTACCAGGAGGCGCTGCGCCTGCCGCCCGTGCGGCTGTTCCGGCAGGGTGAGGAGCAGACCGACGTCTGGCAGATCATCCGCACCAACGTGCGGGTGCCGGACGTGGTGGAGATGGACCTGCGCGGCCTGGTGGCCGGCTGCGAGGTCGCGCGGGACAAGCTCGTCGGTATCGCGCGGGTCATGGGCCGGGAGCACCTGCTCGACGGCATCGGCGAACTGCGCCGCCGCGCCGAGCACGAGATGCGCCGGCGCATCACGCAGCTCGCCGATGGCGTGTACCGCTACACCGGCTGGACCGAGTGGCACGACGAGCGCTACGAGATCCCGTGCACGATGACGGTCGCGGGCGACACGCTGCACTTCGACTTCTCCGGCGCACCCGGGCAGACCAACCACTTCTTCAACACCAAGCCGCACATCATCACCGCGCAGATCGTCGGCGACGGCTCGGACGTGCTCACCCACGACATCCCGCTCAGCCAGGGCATGTTCAACCCGGTCACGGTGCACTGCCCGGCCAACTCGATCGTCAACAGCAATCCGCCGGCGCCGGTCGCATCCGCGCACATCGACGTCTCGCTGACCGCGAGCATGGCGGCCCACCAGTGCATCATGCTGGCGGTCGCCGCCGGGTCCAGCGACGTGGCGCGGCTGCTGACCGGTCCGGTGGCGCCCAGCGCGATGGCGATCCAGACCTGGGCCTACACCACGCCGCAGGGGTACCCGGACGGGTGGATGATGCTCGACGGGGCGATGGCCGGCACCGCGGCCGCCTACGACCGCGACGGCACCGACCTGTGCAACTTCATCGTGGCCCGCAAGCCGATCCTCGAGGCCATCGACGTCGAGATGCTCGAGGCGTGGTACCCGGTCCTGGTCGACTTCAAGCGGATCCGTCCGGGGGCCTTCGGCGCCGGCCGCTTCCGCGGGGGATCGGGCTGCAACATGCGGTTCGGCCCGTACGGCGTCGACGCCGTCGTCGGCCAGCTCCTCGCCGTCCGTGAGCACCTGCCGCCGAACGGCTCCGGCGGGGGCCGGCCCGGCTCGGTGAGCGAGTTCGTGCTGCGGTCGGGCGCCGGCGAGGAGCGCGCCCTGCCGGGCAAGAGCGGTGCGGTGGTGGTGTCGGCGGGGGAGTCCATCGAGTTCCGGATCGGCTCGGCCGGTGGGCACGGCGACCCGCTCGATCGCGACCCGGACGCGGTGGCCCGCGACGTCCGGCTGACGCGGCTCACCGAGGCCGAAGCGCTGTCGGTGTACGGCGTGGCGATCGTGGACGGCGCGATCGACGCCGACCGCACCGCCCGGACCCGCGCGACGCTGCTGCGGGAGCGCCTGGCCGCGGCACGCCCGCCGTCCCGGCCCCGGTCGGCGCCGGCGAACGAGGGCGACCGGGAACAGCCGGCGCAGACCATCTACCCGGGCGTCGACCAGCGGGGCGGCACAGCGTTCGCGCGGTCGAGCGGGGCGGTGCTCGCCCACGCGCCCGACGTGTGGACCGACGGCTGCCCGGTGCTGGAGCAACCGCTGGACGGCGCGGTCGTCGAGCGCAGCTACCTGGACCCCGTCACCGGGCGCCTGCTGCTCGTGGAGGCGGTGCCAGCCGACGCGGCGTGCTCGGTGGTGAGCAACCCGCGTCGCTGGACCGAGGCCGCACCGGCCTGACCGCCCGTTGTCAACGCATCGGAAGAGAGGAAGGTTCACCGTGTCCAACGATGACCCGGCAACGGTCTTCGGGCACCTGACGGCCCGGCTCGAGAACGACCCGGACCGCCACCTCGCCGCGTGCGGCGGGGACTGGCGCACCGTCGGTGTCGTGCACGACCGGGCGCTTCGCCTCGCCGCGGGGCTGCACGGGCTCGGCGTACGCCCGGGCGACCGGGTCGCGTCGATGATGCCCAACCGCGACGAGGCGGTCGAGCTGTTCTTCGCCTGCGCCGCGCTCGGTGCGATCCAGGTGCCGCTCAACGTCTTCCTCAAGGGCGAGTTCCTGCGCTACCAGCTCGGTGACGCCGACCCGAAGGTGGTCGTCGCCGACGGAGCGGCCCTGCCGCTCGTCGCCGACCTGCTCGGCACGCCGGACCTGGCGGGCACGACGCTGGTCGCGCTCGACGAGCCCGGCGCGGGCGCGGTGGCGTTCCAGGACCTCTTCGCCGACCCGGTCCGCGCGTGGCCGGACCCGACGCCCGACGACCTGGTCTGCGTGCTGTACACCTCGGGGACGACCGGCATGCCCAAGGGCTGCATGATCAACAATGGCTACCTGATGCACATGCCGAAGGCGCACATGATGCACGGCTGGTTCACCGCCGACGACACGTCGCTGTGCCCGCTGCCGCTGTACCACGGGTTCGCGATCAGCGCCCTCATGGACGCGGTGGTGGCCGGCTGCCGGGTCGCCTTCGACCCGGTCTACAGCGCCTCGGCGCTCATCAGCCGGGCCCGCGAGCTCGGCGCCACCCAGTTCTTCGGTGTCGGCGCGATGGCCGCCGCGCTGCTGGCCACCCCGGAGCAGCCCGGCGACACCGACCACCGCATCGAGCGGGCCATCTTCATCCCGCTCGCCCCACCGGTCCGTCGCCGGCTGCGGGAGCGCTTCGGCATCCACGCGATCGGCGAGGGCTACGGCCAGACCGAGGTGCTGCCCGCGACGATGGGCGACGGCCGGTCGGCCGGCGACGGCGACCGCACCAGCGCCGGGCGCGCGCTGCCGTGGCTCGACGTGCGGGTGGTCGACGACGCCGACCGCGTGTTGCCGCAAGGGGCGACCGGCGAGGTCGTGGTGCGGCCGATGGAGCCGTACTCCATGTACGCCGGCTACTGGCGCAAGGAGCAGGCCACGCTGCAGGCCTGGCAGAACCTCTGGCACCACACCGGTGACCTGGGGTTCTTCGACACCGACGGCGCGCTGTACTTCGTCGACCGCAAGAAGGACGCGCTGCGGCGCCGGGGCGAGAACGTCTCGTCGGTCGAGCTCGAGCTGGCCATCCTCAAGCACCCGGCGATCGCCGAGGTCGCCGTGCACGCGGTGCCCGCCGGGGTACGCGAGGACGAGATCAAGGCGTGTGTCGTGCTCAACGCCGGCGCGGAGCTCGGCCCGGCGGAGCTGTTCGAGTACTTCCGCCAGCACCTGCCCTACTACGCGGTGCCGCGGTACGTGGAGTTCCTCGGCGAGCTGCCGAAGAACGCGGTCGCCCGGGTGCTCAAGCACCGGCTGCGCGACGAGTGGGACTCCCCGCAGACCGTGGACTTCCAGGCGCTCGGCCTGGTCATCGAGCGGAGTGCCCGCCGATGACCGGACCGCTGACCGGACCGCTGGCTGGGATCAGGGTCGTCGAGCTGCAGGGAATGGGCCCGGGGCCGTTCTGTGCCATGCTGCTCAGCGACTACGGCGCCGACGTGGTCCGGGTGGAGCGCACCGCCTCCGTCCAGGCCGCGGCCGGCCCGCCGGCTCCCGACGTGCTCGCCCGCGGCCGCCGGTCCGTGGGCATCGACCTGAAGACGCCCGGCGGGATCGACGCGCTGCTGCGCCTCGTCGAGCGGGCCGACGTGCTCATCGAGGGCTACCGCCCCGGCGTCACCGAACGGCTCGGGATCGGCCCGGACGTGTGCCTGGCCCGCAACCCGCGCCTCGTCTACGGCCGGATCACCGGCTGGGGACAGGCCGGCCCCTACGCGCCGAACGCCGGGCACGACATCAACTACCTCGCGTTGTCGGGAGCGCTGTGGTCGATCGGCCGGGACGGCGAGGCCCCGGTGGCCCCGCTGACCTACGTCGGCGACTTCGGCGGCGGCGGCATGCTGCTGACGGTCGGCATCTGCGCCGCGCTGGCCGAGCGGGCGTCGTCCGGCCGCGGGCAGGTCGTGGACGCCGCCATGGTCGACGGCGCGGCCCTGCTCAACAGCTTCCTGTACGGCATGCGGGCGATGGGCCTGTGGGGCGGGGAGCGCGGCCGGAACATGCTCGACACCGGCGCGCCGTACTACGACACGTACGAGACGGCCGACGGCAGGTGGATCGCGGTCGGCGCGCTCGAACCGCACTTCTACCGCAACCTGCTCGACGCCCTCGGCCTCGACGACCTGCCCCGCACACAGCCCGGCCCGGAGGGCTGGCCGGCGCTGCGGGCCCGGTTCGCCGCGGTGTTCCGCACGCGGACCCGCGACGAGTGGTCGGCCGCACTGGAGGCGGCCGAGGCGTGCTTCGCGCCGGTGCTGTCGCCCTGGGAGGCACCGGAGCACCCGCACAACGCGGTCCGCGAGACGTTCGTGGCCCACGACGGGCTGGTCCAGCCGGCGCCGGCGCCGCGGTTCAGCCGGACCCCGGCCCGGATCGCCGGCCCGGTGCCGTCGCCCGGCCAGCACACGGGCGAGGTGCTGGCCGAATGGGGCTTCGCCGCCGAGGACATCGAGAAGCTGCGCGCCGCGGGTGACATCGCATGACGGCGGCGCCGAGGAAGGAAGCACCGTGACGAGCCCGAGCACTACCGCGACCACTGTTGACGGTGTCTTCCGCGAGCGGCTGGCCGCCGAACCCGACCGGCCGTTCGTCGCCTGCGGCGCCGGCTGGCTCACCTTCGCCGAGCTCGACGAACGCACCGACCGGTTGGCCACCGGCCTGGCCCGGCTCGGCGTGCGGCGCGGCGACCACATCGCCACGCTGCTGCCCAACCGCATCGAGACGGTGGAGCTGCTGCTCGCCGTGGCCAAGCTGGGCGCCGTGCAGGTTCCGCTGAACTACTTCCTGAAGGGCGACTTCCTGGAGTACCAGCTGATCGACTGCGGCGCGAAGGTCCTCGTCGCCGACGGCCCCGGCCATGCGGCGGCCGCGCCGCTGCTCGACCGCACGGGCGTCGTCGAGCGCGTGTGCGTCGACGCCGTCGAACCGGGCGGCGTCGCCTACGCGGACCTGCTGACCGAACGCACGACGTTCGAGCCGTCGGCACGCCCAGCTGACCTGTTCACCATCATGTACACCTCGGGCACGACGGCGGCGGCGAAGGGCTGCATGCTCAGCACCGGCTACTTCGTCGCGGTCGGCCGGGCGTACGGGATGCGCAACTGGGTGGTGCCCGGCGACCGGATGTACACCGGGTTCCCGATGTTCCACACCAGCGGCCAGATGGTGGCGTTCATGAGTGCGCTGGTCAACGGCGCGTCGATCGGCATCGCGCCGGAGTTCCACGCGTCGAGCTTCATGCGGGAGGCCGCGGAGATGGACGCCACGATGCTCGTCGGTGTCGGCGTCATGGCCAACATGATCCTGGAGCAGCCGCCCAGGGAGGACGACGGCGCGCACCCGTTCCGGCTGGCCTCCTGGGTACCGCTGCCCGAGGAGCGGCAGCGGGAGTTCGAGACGCGGTTCTCCACCCCGGTCATGTCCGAGGGCTACGGGCAGACCGAGTGCGTGCCGGTGACCAACAGCGACCCCTACGGCGTCCGCAAGCGCTCGTCGTCCGGCCAGGTCTCGCCGCTGCTGGAGGCCAGGATCGTCGACGACGACGGCAATGAGGTGCCGACCGGCGAATCCGGCGAGATCGTCGTGCGCCCGACGGTGCCCAACGCGATGTACAGCGGCTACTGGAACAAGCCGGAGAGCACCGTCGAGGCGTGGAAGGACCTGTGGCACCACACCGGCGACTTCGGCCGGATGGACGCCGACGGCATCATCACGTTCGTCGACCGCAAGAAGGACGTGCTGCGCCGGCGCGGCGAGAACGTCTCGTCGCTGGCCCTGGAGAACGTGATCCGCCAGCACCCGGCGGTCGCCGACGTCGCGGTGTGCGGCCTGCCGTCGAAGCTCGGCGACGACGACATCAAGGCGTGCGTCGTGCTGGCCGCCGGCGCGTCGCTGACCGCGGCGGAGTTCTTCGCGTTCGTCGAGGAGCGGGTGCCGTACTTCGCCGTCCCGCGCTACGTCGACATCCGCGCCGGGCTGCCGACCAACGCGTTGGGCCGGGTGATGAAGCACGTGCTGCGGGACGAAGGGGTACCGCCGGACACGTGGGACCTGCCGAGCCAGGGCCTCGTCGCCCGCCGCACCGACCGCCGCACCACGGCGGCCGCCCAGTGACCGGCGGCGACGTGCTGGTCGAACGGCACGACGGGGTCCTGCTCGTGCGGCTCAACCGGCCGCAGCGGCACAACGCCATCGGCGGCACCATGCTGCGCGACCTCGCCGCCGCCTTCGACGAGGCCGGCCGCGACGACGCCGTCCGGGTCGTCGTCACGATCGGCGTCGGCGCCGCGTTCTGCGTCGGCGCGGACGTGGCGGACTTCGATCGGGTCCGTCACCTGCCGGCCCGGGAGCTGCTGGTCAGTGACCTCATCGGCGGCGAGAAGGGCCTGCCGGCGCGGTCACCGGCCGACGTGCCGGCCGAGGAGCTGGGCAACGCCGGCCGCTGGGCGCTGCGGATGTGGGCGCTGGAGAAGCCCACGATCGCCGCGGTGAACGGCGCGGCGGTCGGCGGCGGGTTCGGCATCGCGCTGCTGCACGACATCCGGCTGGCCGCGTCGACGGCCCGGCTGGGCACCGGTTTCGCGGCCGCCGGCCTCGCGCCCGAGCTCGGCATCAGCCACCTGCTGCCGCGCGTGGCCGGTTACGCCGCCGCGGCCGAGCTCTTGCTGACCGGCCGGTTGGTCGACGCCGCCGAGGCGCGCGAGCTCCAGCTCGTGTCCGGCGTGGTCCCGGACGAGGAACTGCTGGAGCGGGCGATGGAGCTGGCCGGGCGGATCGCGTCCGGTCCGCCGCTCGGCGCCCGGCTGACCAAGCGCCTGCTGCGCCGGTCCGCCGCCGCCGAGCTCGAGGCGCAGCTGCGCGCGGAGTACACCGCCCAGGTCACACTCTTCGACCACCCGGAGACCCGCGCCGCGATGGACCGCCTGGCCCAGCGCGTCATGCGCCGCCGTGACTGACATGGGCTTCCGGGTTTCCCCACCAAGCGGTTGACTACGACCAGCGGCCCGCATAATGTCGGTGCGTGAAGACCGTGTTGGGCGATGAGCAGTTGAAGTTCCTGACCGAGCTGCGGACCTACCTCGACGGTCTGGATCCGCAGCTCGTCGAGGCGACCCGGATCGAGAACATCGACGACCCGATGCAGCCGCGCGAGCACGGGCGGCGGTTCCTGCGCCGGCTCGGTGCCGACGGCTGGCTCGGCGTGTCGTGGCCCCGGGAGTACGGCGGGCAGGGCCGCACCGCGATCGAGAGCTGGCTGCTGGCCGAGGAGCTCTACAGCCGCCGCCTGCCCAACGGCCTGCTGACGCTCAACGCGATCGGGCCGACGCTCATGATCGTGGGCACCGACGAGCAGAAGGCCGAGTTCCTGCCGCGGATCCGGGCCGGCGAGCTGGAGTTCGCCATCGGCTACAGCGAACCGGACGCGGGCAGCGACCTCGCGTCGCTGCGCACCCGGGCCGTGCGCGACGGCGACGAGTACGTCGTCAACGGGCAGAAGATCTGGACCACCGGCGCGTCGGTGGCGACCCACATCTGGCTCGCCGTTCGCACCGGCGCGCCGCAGGACCGTCATCGCGGGGTGAGCATCTTCATCACCCCGATGGACACGCCCGGCATCACGATCACGCCGATCATCACCCAGGGCGGCGAGCGGACCAACGCGGTCTTCCTCGACAACGTCCGGATCCCGGTCCGCTCGCGGATCGGCGCCGAGAACGACGGCTGGTCGGCGCTCGTCACGGCACTGAACTTCGAGCGGATGTTCTACCACAACGAGCCGCGCTGGGAGCTGCGCCAGCTGACCGACTGGGCCGCCGCGGCAGGCCTGCTGGAGGGGGACAGCGCCGCGGCGCACGAGCTGCAGGCGGTCGTCGGCGAGCACGCGGTGGACGTGGAGATCTGCCGGCTGTTCGCCCAGCGGGGGGCGCGGATGCTCGCCGAGGGCCGGGTCCCGCACGCCGAGGCGTCGGTGAACAAGATCTGGTGGGGCGAGCTGCGGCAGCGCATCTGCGACACCGGCCTGGACCTGATCGGTGAGGACGGCACGATCGCCACCGGCTCGCCGCACGCCCCGGCGCACGGACACCTGGAGCACGGCCTGCGCTCGTCGCCGGTGTGGCGGTTCGGCGGCGGCACCAACGAGATCCAGCTGGACATTATCGCGACGCGCGGTCTGGGGATGCCACGATGATCGACACCGACCTGACCGACGACGAGGCGCTGCTGGCCAAGACGACCCGCGCCTACTTCGCCGACTTCGTCGACAACACCTACCTCAACGCCCAGCAAGAGTCGCCCGACGGCTACGAGACCCGGCGCTGGCAACAGATGTGCGAGCTCGGCTGGACCGGCATCGACCTGCCCGAGCGGGTCGGCGGGGCCGGCGGGACGTTGGCGGAGGCCGGCGTCGTCGCGCGCGAGGCCGGGCGGGCGGCCTTCGCGTCGCCGTTGCTGTCGACCATGCGTGCGGGCACCGTGCTCGCCACGCTGGGTCGCGCTGTCTTCGACGACGCCCTCACCCGGATCGCCGCGGGATCGCCCGCCGCCCTCGTGGCTCCCGCCGACAGCCCGGTGCAGGCCGAGGCGACCGGCGACGGCGCATACCGGCTCGCCGGCCCCGCCGTCACGGTCGAGTGGCTGGAGCCCAGCGACGATGTCGTGCTGCTGCTGCCGGTGGCCGGCGGCGACGGCTGGCTGTGCGCGCTCCTGCGCGGCGCCGACCTGCGCGCGCGGGCCGAGGCGGTGCCCAGCATCGACAACGAACGTATCGCCCGGGTCGACCTCGAGGGCCTCACGCTCGCGCCGGCCGACGTGGCGCTCGACGTGGTCGACGCCCGCACGGCCCGCTACGCACTCGCGCGGGCGAACCTACTGCGGGCCAGCGCGATGGTCGGCGGGTGTGAGGCGGTCCTGGAGCGCAGTGTGCAGTACGCCACCGAGCGGGTGCAGTTCGGTCAGCCGATCGGCGCCTTCCAGGCGGTACGCCATCATCTGGGAAGAATGATGATCGCGCGGGACGCGGCCCGGCTGGCGTGCAACGACGCCCTGACGCGGGCCCGGCCCGGCGCCGACGAGTCCGCGATCGCCGCGGTGGCGCTGTTCGCCGCCGGCCGGTCCTACGTCGAGATCGTCCTCACCGCGGCCCAGATCCACGGCGGCGTCGGCACCACCACCGAGCACGTCCTGCACCACCACTTCCTGCGGGCCAAGGCGATGCAGCTGCGCGGCGGCAAGCGCGCCAACCGGCTCCGCGAGATCCACCAGGCGCTGGTCGTCCGGCGCGAGGGCAGCCTGTGGTGACCGGCCTGACGGTCGGCCAGTGCATCGATGCGGTAGCCCGGTGATCGCGCGCGGACGCGTCGCGGTCGTCACCGGGGGAGGCCGCGGCCTGGGCCGCGCCACCGCCATGCGCCTCGCCGCCGAGGGCGCCGACGTCGCGGTCCTGGCCCGCTCGACCGGCGAGATCGACGCGGTCGCCGGCGAGCTGCGGGCGGCCGGCGTTCAGGCGCTCGGGCTGCCCGTGGACGTCACGTCCACAGTGGAGGTCGACCGGGCCCGGGAACAGGTCCTGGAGCGGTTCGGCCGGGTCGACATCGTCGTCAACAACGCCGGAACCCTGCTGTACCGGCCGCTCGTCCCGCTGCCGGGCAAGGAGCACGCCTATCCGGGGTTCGACCGGGCGGTGAGCGACGACGAGTGGGACGCCGTCATGGCGGTCCACGTCGGTGGTGCCGTGCGGATGCTGCGCGCGTTCGGCCCCGACCTGCTGGCCCGAGGCTACGGCCGGGTCGTCAACGTGGTGTCCAACGTGGTCCGGCGCAGCATGCCGTACTGCAGCGTGTACGACACCGCGAAGGGCGCGCTGGTCCAGCTGACCCGGTCCCTGGCGCGTGAATGGGCACCGTACGGGATCACCGTCAACGCCGTCGCCGCCGGGCACTTCGAGACGGCGATGACGCGGGCGCAGTTCGAGGACGAGGCGGCCCTGCAGCACCTGCTGCGCCGGGTGCCGGCCCGCCGCGCCGGCGAGACCGGCGAGTTCGCGGCGCTGGTGGCCCACCTCTGCGGTGAGGATGCCGGGTTCGTCACCGGCGAGACGGTTGGGATTGACGGGGGTGAGTCGTTGTGACCGGCAGTGAGCTGGTGTTCATGTGCGCCGACACCGGCGCCGTGGTCTGCGTGGGCGGCGGGGGCGCGGCGGCACGGGTGCTGGTCTTCCTGCCGACGGGGGAGACGTTCTGGGCCACCGGCGCCCAGGTGCGCCCGGACGCGGTGCGGGTGTCGGCGATGGCCGCGCTGTTCACCGCGCCGGCCCACATCGTGCCGGGCGAGCCGGTCACCGCGCGGCAGGTGCCGCTGAGCATCGCGTTGGCGCTGGAGCCGGCCGCCGTCGACCTGGCGCTGGCCGGCGACGGCCCGGAGCGGGTGACCGTCGTGCACGGCTCGGGCTCGATCGCCGTCGGCAGCGTGGTCTACCGCGTCGAGGGCGCCGGCTGGCTGAGCACGGCGGCCGGGCCCGTGGCGCAGCGGGCGCGGGCCGTTTTCCAGGACCGCTCGGCGACGTTCGCCGCCGAGCTCGGTGGTGCCGTCATGGTCAACACCGAGCTCCGCCGGGCGCCCGTGGCGGACCTCGCGGTCCGGGGTCAGGACCGGGTTCCGGTGTACCGCCTCAGCTGCGCCCTGGGTGGCCGCACGCCCCGGCTGGTGACCGGCGAGATCCGCGACACGATGCAGCACGTGACGTTCGTCGAGCCGGCACCGGACGGCGCCGGCTGGGTGTGGTGGAGCGCCGCCCCGTTCGTCTTCGTCCGGTCCGGCACCACGGGCCTGGGGCTGGTCGAGCGCACGACGCGGGCCGACTCGCCCCGCGAGCCGTTGGCGCCCGCCGGCGACCTGCCCGATCCGTACTGACCCAGCTCGCCGCGCAACGAAGAGGCACAACGAAAAAGGCCAGGCCCACCGGGCCTGGCCTTTCCTCGTGGGAGCCGCTCAGCTCGCGGCGGCGACCTCGGTGCTCGCGGTGTAGGGCTTGTCGGAGTAGAACTGGCGCGACCACCGGCGGAACCGCGCGTAGTGCTCCTCCTCGCCGCCGGCGAACGGCGGGTGCTCCACGTAGCGCTGGTTCTCCCAGATGGCGAAGTCGCGCCGGATCTGGCCCTTCTGGAACTCGATCATCCGTGCCGCGCGGCCGGTGGGCTCGGCGCCGCCGTCGGGCTGGCGGTTGACGGTGATGGTCTCGAACAGCTGCGAGTGCTCGGCGTCGACCGGGGTCGCGGCCGTGAGCTGGTTGGTGATGAAGTTGTCGAGCACGAAGCGCGCGTTGGACAGGCCCAGGCCCCACGCCTCGGTCTCGATCTCGCCGAAGACCGGGCCGTTCGGCGTCATCCAGGTCGCCTTCTTGCCGTGGCCGTACCAGAAGCCCACGCGGGTGTGCAGGTAGTGCTGGTCCTCCTTCCACAGCAACGGCTTGCCCGGCTGGCCGGCGCCGTGCACCCACATGAAGTGGTAGTAGTCGGGGGTGTTCTCCACCGGCGACTGGGGGATGATCTTCCTGATGCCGACGTGGTCGTGGACGATCGGGTAGTTGTGCTCGACGTCGGAGAACTCGGGGATCCCCGGCCACTCCCAGAACGGCTCGCGGCCGAAAGCGTCGTACCAGACCAGGATCAGCCCGTCGACCTCGCGGGTGACCCACCGGGTGATCTTCACCCGGCGGCGCTCACCGGGCGCGTACGGGATCTCCGCGAGCTCGCCGTCGGCCTGCCACAGCCAGCCGTGGAACGGGCACTCGATGCACTCGCCCTTGACCGTGCCGCCGTAGCCGAGGTGCGCGCCGAGGTGCTGGCAGTACGCGTCGAGCAGGGAGACCTTTCCCTCCTCGGTGCGGAACATCACGAGATGCTGGTCGAAGTACATCGCGGGCCGAACGTCCCCGGGCTGCAACTCGGAGGAGTACCCGACCTGGTACCAGCCCGTCGGGAACACCGTGTAGGGCCAGTCCTTCATGCCGTTCTCCCATTCACTGAAGGATAACCAACCATCTGGTTGGTATAAAACCACCCGCGCCGTGGTTCGTCAACCGGCGCGATGCTCAGCGCTGGCCGGGCTGAAGGGCCAGGAACAGGCCGTCGGCCTCGGCGCACACCCGCTCGCCGTCGCGCAGAACCCCGGCCAGCCGGCGCTTGCGGCCGTCCTGCCCGAGCAGCCGTGCGTGGACCGTCAGCGGCCGCCCGACCGGCGTCAGGCTGCGGAACTCCACCCGCAGCGAGACGGTCCGCGACGGTGGCCGGTCGTCGAGGTCGGACAGGCGACCGAGCGCCTCGTCGAAGAGCAGGGCGACCGCGCCGCCGTGCACGGCGTCGTTGCTGCCGGAGTGGAACCGCCCGAACGTGACCTCGCCGACGATCTCGGTGGCGGTCCAGGAGACCAGCCGCAGCGGCGGGCTGAGCGTCTGCCCCCGGCCGGGCACGCGCAGGAGCTTGCCGTAGAGCTGTTCGTCGTCGGCGACGGTGTGCGCGGCGAGCAGTCGACGGGCGTCGGCCAGCAGCGCGGTGACCCGCGCCACCGCCTCCGCCGGCGGCGCGCTCGCGGCGGCCGCGTCCTGCAGATCGCGCAGCTCGTCGATCATCCCCGTCCAGCCGGCCGGGGCGCGGCCCGCCGCGCGGTCGCTCCACTGCTGCCAGAACGGCGCGAGCGGTACCCGGTCGTGCGCCGACCCCGGCGAGGGCGTCACAGCAGCTCGAGGATGGTGGCGTTGGCCTGCCCGCCGCCCTCGCACATCGTCTGCAGCCCGTACCGGATGCCGTGGTCGCGCATGTGGTGTACCAGCGTGGTCATCAGCCGGGCGCCGGAGCCGCCGAGCGGGTGCCCGAGCGCGATCGCGCCGCCGTTGGGGTTGAGCGCCTTGGCGTCCGCCCCGATGTCGGCCAGCCACGCCAGGGGTACCGGCGCGAACGCCTCGTTGACCTCGAACGCACCGATGTCCTGCGGCCGCAGCCCGGAGCGCTCCAGTGCCTTGCGGGTGGCCGGGATCGGCGCGGTCAGCATGATGACCGGATCACTGCCGGCCAGCACCGCCGTGTGCACCCGCGCGATCGGCGTCAGCCCGAGCTCGCGCGCCCTCTCGCTGGTGGTCAGCAGCAGCGCCGCCGAGCCGTCGGAGATCTGCGACGAGTTGCCGGCGGTGATGACGCCGTCGGGCCGGAACACGGTTCGCAGCTGGGCCAGCCCCTCGACCGTGCCGCCGCGGCGGATGCCCTCGTCGCGGCCGACGACAGTGCCGTCGGGCAGCGTGACCGGCGCGATCTGCGCGTCGAAGCGCCCCTCGTCCTGCGCCGCGGCCGCGCGCTCGTGACTGGCGAGCGCGAACTCGTCGCACTGGGTGCGGGAGAACCCCCACCGCTCGGCGATCATCTCGGCGCCGACACCCTGGTTCGGCGCCACCCCGCCGTAGCGCGCGGCGAAGCGCGAGCCGTTCGGGTCGGCGTCGCCGGAGGCGCTGCCCATCGGTACCCGTGACATCGACTCCACACCGCCGGCGACCACGACGTCGTAGTGCCCGGCGATCAGCCCGGCCGCGGCGAAGTGCACCGACTGCTGGCTGGAGCCGCACTGGCGGTCGACCGTCACACCGGTCACCGTGTCCGGCCAGCCGGCCGCCAGCACGGCTGTGCGGGCGATGTCGAACGCCTGCTCGCCGACCTGGTCGACGCAGCCCCAGACGACGTCGTCCACGAGCGCGGGGTCGATCCCGCTGCGCTCGGCCAGTGCCTCGAGCACATGGGCCGAGAGATCGACCGGGTGTACTCCGGAAAGGCCGCCGTTGCGCTTGCCCACCGGTGTCCGAACTGCCTCGACGATCACGGCATCCCGCACGTCCTGCCCCCTCGCCATACTCAACCAACCAATTGGTTGGTTAAACGTATGGGCGCCGTCCGGCGTGCGTCAAGCGGCGGGAAGGGCGGCTCAGCCGTTGACGCGCTGGCGGCGCGAGGCCGGCGGGGCGGCCGCGGCGGTGTTGGCCTTGCCCGAGCGGGCCGGTGCCGCGCTGGTGGCGGCGGGCGGCTCGAAGGCGCGGATGCCGTTGATGACGAACTCGGTCACCTCGTCGACGAGCCGGGTGTCGGTGCTGGTGCTCGCCGGGCGGCGATACCAGCTCGGCAGGTAGGCCAGCAGCCCGATGATCGAGTAGAGGATCGTCGAGGGCGAGAGGGGCCGGAACTCCCCGGTGCGGGTGCCCTCCGCCAGCAACGACTTCACGAACTCCTCGTAGCGGTAGATCCGCTGGCGGATCGACCGGGCCTGCTCCTCCGGCAGCCGCTGGTCGATCCACGGCACCTCCTGGAAGAACACGACCAGCTCGTCGTGCTTGGTCGCCACCAGGGCGACCTGCTCCCGGACGAAGAACCGCATCCGGTCCAGCCCGCTGCCGGTCAGCGGCACCCGGGCGAGCAGCTCCAGCGTCGCGTCGACCTGCTCGGAGAGCAGTTCGTTGAGGATCGCGCTCTTGGACGGGTAGTAGTGGTACAAGGTGCCCTTGTTGAGCCCGACCTCGTCGGCGATCAGGTCCATCGTCGCGGCGAGGTAGCCCTGCTCGCGGAATATCCGGGCCGCCGTCGCGCGGACCTCGTCCCGGCGGGACGGCCTAGGCATGCCGCACTCGTGTCCGCACTGATGACCTCCGACTGTGTTGTGCCAACCCTTTGTACTCCGGGCCGATCCGAGTTTAACCGGCCGGTGGGTCGGTTTCATTCCGGGACGGTAAACAGCGGCGGTAGCTTGCCAACCAACCAACCAGTTGGTTATAACGGAATCCCCGAAGGAGGCCCGATGGACCTGGAGCTGACGCCCGACGAGCGTGACGTCGCTGAGGCGTTCGCGCGTGTCTTCACCCGCGACTCGTCGAGCGAGCGGGTCCGCGCCGCCGAGGACGCCGGGTTCGACCCGGCGCTGTGGAAGACGCTCGCCGGCATGGGCGCGATCGGCATCGCCGTCCCGGCCGCCGCGGGTGGCAGCGGCGGCGGTTTCGTGGAGCTGGCGCTGATCGCCGAGGCGGCCGGACGCCGGCTCGCCTGTGTGCCCCTGGTCGAGGCCGCGGTCGCCGCCCGGCTGCTCGCCGACCTCGGCGCCCCGGCCGAGCTCGTCGCCGAGGCCGTCAACGGCGAACGGGTCACCGTCCTCGCGCCGCGCTCCGCCGAGCAGGGCGTCGCCCGCCGCGTCCCGGCCGGCTCGGTGGCCGGAGGCGTGGTGGCCCTCGACGGCGACGAGCTCGTCCTCGTGCGCGGCGCCTCCGACGACCACGGCGGCCCCGGTCGTCCAGGTGCCGCGGCCGGTCGTGACCTCGGGTTCCAGGCCGTCGCCGACCGCCCACTGCGCGGGGCCGGCCTCGACCGGCGCGTCCTCGCCGCCGGGGTGCAGGCCCACGACCTGTGGCGCCGGGCCCGCGACCGCTGGCGGCTCGGCACCGCCGCCGCGTGCACCGGGCTGGCCGCCGAGGCGCTCGACATCGCCGTGCGGTACGCGACCGAGCGTCACCAGTTCGGCGCCCCCATCGGCTCGTTCCAGGCGCTCCAGCAGCCCCTCGCCGACGTCGCGATGGCCACCGACGGTGCCCGGCTCGTCGCGCGGGAAGCCGCCTGGCGACACGACCAGGGGCTGGAGTCGTGGGCCGGCGCGGCGGCGGTCGCGTTCGCGCACGCCGCCGAGACCGCCGTCCGCGCCGGCGAACTGTGCCTGCACGTGCACGGCGGATACGGGTTCACGCTGGAGTACGACGCGCAGCTGTACCTGCGCCGGGCCAAGGCGACCCGCCTGAGCGCCGGCGACCCGGACCTGCTCTGGGAAGAGATCGGGGCGGCGACGATGGCCGCGGGAGGGCACTGATGGACTTCGCACTGGACGAGCGGGCCGAGACATTCCGCGCCGAGGTGCAGGCGTTCCTGCGCGAGCACCTGACCGACGCGGTCCGCGCGCGGGTGGCCGCGTCCGGCACCTACCACGACTGGGAGTTCCACCGCGCGGTCGCCCGGCAGGGCTGGATCGGCGCCGGGTGGCCGGTCGAGGACGGCGGGCAGGGCCGCGACCGCGCGGACCTCGACATCCTCTACGAGGAGCTGGCCGCGGCCGGCGCACCCGTCGAGGGCATGTCGGTGACGCTCATCATCGCCGAGACCGTCCGCCGGGTCGGCACGCCCGAGCAGAAGGAACGGATCCTCGGCCCCGTGCGGGAGGGCCGGCTGCTGCTGAGCCTCGGTTACACCGAGCCCGACGCCGGATCCGACCTCGCCTCGGCGCGCACCCGCGCCGTGCGCGACGGCGACACCTGGCGCATCGACGGGCAGAAGAACTTCACCACCCACGCCCACGAGGCCGACTACGTCTTCCTGCTGGCGCGCACCGATCCGCAGGCGCCCAAGCACGCCGGCCTGACCATGTTCCTCGTGCCGACCTCGGCGGAGGGGTTCTCCCTGACGCCCGTGCACACGCTGAGCGGCGAACGCACGAACCTCACCTTCTACTCCGGCGTGCACGTCGGCGACGACGCCCGCATCGGCGATGTCGGCCAGGGCTGGCCCATCGTCAGCCTGGCCCTTGCGTTCGAGCGCGGCGGCGAGTTCGCCGCCCAGCTGCGCCGCCTGGTGCACGCGACGGTCGCGTGGGCGCACGCGGCGCGCCGCACCGGCGACACCCGGCTGCTGCGGCGGCTCGGTCGGGTCGCCGCCGCCACCGACGTCGCCCGCCTGCTCGGCTCGCAGGCCACCTGGCTGCGCTCCTCGGCCCAGGCCGGTGCCGTGGAGGGCGCGATGGCCAAGGTGTACGGCACCGAGGCGCTGCTGGCCGGCACGGGCGCGCTGCTGGACGCGGCCGGACCCGACGGGCTGCTGGCCGGGCCGGGCGAACCCGCGGCCGAACTGCAGCATTTGTACCGCGAAGCCCAGATCTCGACGCTCTACGGTGGTACCAGCGAGGTCCTGCGCGGCGTCATCGCCGAACGCCGGCTCGGGCTGCCCCGTAGCCGCCGAGGCTGAGCCGACCCCCACACCACGATTGCGCGAGGGAGAACATCTTGACCGATCAGCCGTCGAATCAGCCGGCGCATCAGCTGCGCTTCGACGACCGGGTGGCGATCGTCACCGGCGCCGGAGGCGGACTCGGGCGGGCCTACGCGCTGCTGCTGGCGTCCCGCGGCGCGCACGTGGTCGTCAACGACATCGACCGCAAGGACGACAGCGGAACCACCCCGGCCGCCTCCGTCGCCGCGGAGATCAACGGGCTGGGCGGGTCAGCCGTCGCCCACGACGGGTCCATCGCCGAACCGTCGGCCGGGCCGGCGGTCGTGGACACCGCGATGCAGGCGTTCGGGCGGGTCGACATCGTCGTCAACAACGCCGGGATCGTCCGGGACCGCTCGTTCGGCAAGATGTCGGACCAGGAGGTCAAGGACGTCCTGGACGTGCACCTGCACGGCACCATCGGCCTGACCCGCGCGGCGTGGAACGTGCTGCGGGAGCGTCAGTACGGCCGGGTCGTCATGACCACGTCGGTCGCCGGGCTGTGGGGCAACCTCGGTCAGGCCAACTACTCCGCGGCCAAAGCGGGGCTGGTCGGGCTCGGGCGCACCCTCGCCGTCGAGGGCGCCCGGCACGGCATCCGGGTCAACCTCATCTCCCCGGGCGCCGCGACGGCCATGACGTCCGCGATGCTGCCCGAGCACCTGCACGAGCGGATGTCGCCCGACCGCGTCGCGCCGATGGTCGCCTACCTCTGCCACGAGTCGTGCACCCTCACCGGCGAGATCCTGTTCGCCGCCGCGGGACGATACGCCCGGAACCTCATCATCGAGACGGCTGGGTACGAAAACCCCGATGCGACCGTGGAGGACATCGCCACGCATCTGCCGGACATCCTGGACACCACGTCGTGGACCGTGCCGGCGCAGGCAGTGCAGCTCCCGCCGGGCTGACCGCCGGGACGAGCTGGAGAGGCGTTGCGCAACCGGGACCGGTTGGGCGACGATGCAGGAATTATCAACCGGCCGGTTGGTAACAGCGCTCACCGTGGAGCAGGCCATGTCGACAGGAACCACGATCGGGTCAGGGCGGCGGATCGGGCCGCTGTCGGAGTGGACCGCCCAGGGCGGTGACGAGCTGCTGACCGACTCGGTGCCGGGGCTGCTGGCCCGGCAGGCCGACCGGTACGGCGACCGTCCGGCACTGTGGTGGCCCGAGAACGGCGGCCTGGCCAGACTCACCTACGCCGAGCTCGCCGCCGCGGCCGGCACGGTCGCCCGGGCGCTGGCCGGCCGGGCCGCGCCCGGCGAGCGGATCGCCGTCTGGTCGCGCAACAGCGTCGAGTGGGTTGTGCTCGAGTACGGCTGCGCGATGGCCGGGCTGATCCTCACCCCGTTCAACACCGCCTGGACCGACGCCGAGGTCGACCACGCCAACCGGCTGACCACGCCTTCGCTGGTGTTCGCCGGGACCGGCCCGACCGGTGACAGCCTGGTGCCCCGGGCCGCCGGCGTGTGCGGCGACGGCATTGTCCTCGACCTCGCCGCCGTGCGCGACTGGGCGGCCGGCGCCGAACCTGGCGAACTGCCCGACGTCGCGGCCGGGGACCCGTTCCTCATCCAGTTCACCTCCGGCACCACCGGCCGCTCGAAGGGTGCCGTCCTCACCCACCAGGCCGTGCTCAACGCCGCCCGCGAACGCAACCGCCGCGACGTCATCGGCCCCGCCGACACCTGGCTCAATCCCGTGCCGTACCACCACATCGGCGGCTCCTGCTTCGTCATCCTCGGCGGCCTCGTCGACGCCGGCGCGTTCGTCGTCGTCGAGAAGTACGTGCCGGCCGAGACGATGCGACTGCTCGACCACGGCGTGGTCAACCGGATCGGCGGCGTCCCGACGATGGTCATCGACGCCCTCGACCACCTCGGCGACCGGGCCGCCACGGCCGGCCTGCGCTCGGTCGCGGTCGGCGGGGCCACGGTGACCCAGCACCTGGTCGAACGGATCCGCCGGACGCTCGGCGCGCCGGTCATCAACACCTACGCGCAGTCCGAGTGCCCGGCCATCACCTCGACCGAGATCGACGACGACGCGGCCATCATCGCGGCCACCGTCGGGCGGCCCGTCGCCGGCGTCGAGGTCCGCATCGTCGACCCGGCCACCGGCGAGCCCGTGCCGATCGGGACCGTCGGCGAGATCCGGACCCGCTCGCCGTACGTGATGCGCGGGTACTGGGGCATGCCCGAGCAGACCGCCGAGGTCCTGCCGGCCGACGGCTACCTGCGCACCGGCGACCTGGCGTCGATGGACGAGTTCGGCAACGTCACCTTCCAGGGCCGGGTCCGCGACGTCATCATCCGCGGCGGCGAGAATGTGTACCCCGCCGAGGTGGAGGAGTGCCTCGCCGCGCACCCGGGGATCGCCTCGGCGGTCCTGGTCGGCATCGACGACGAGCGGCTCGGCGAACGCGTCGCCGCCGTCGTGGTCCGCGCCCCCGCCAGCGCCGTGACCGGGCCGGAACTCACCGAGTACCTGCGGGAGAAGGTGGCCCGCTTCAAGCTCCCGGAGGTCTGGCGGTTCGTCGACGGGCTGCCGATGACGGCGTCGGGCAAGGTCCGCCGCTTCCTGGTCCGCGACGACACGAACGCCGAGCTGGCCGCCGCGCGCCCGGCCGAACAGTAACCGACGAGAAGGAGAACTGGATGCCGATCGATCCCGGCGTAGCCCTGGCGGCGCCCCCGACGGTCGAGGAGATCGGGTGGGACGCGTCCGACGTGCTGCTCTACCACCTGGCGCTCGGCGCCGGCGCCGACCCGGTCGACCCGGTCGAGCTGCGCTACGCGACCGAGTCCGGCGCCGTCGTCGTGCCGACGTTCGCCGTCGTCGCACCGATGCTGCGCTCGACCCAGCCGCCGCGGGTGGCGTACCCCGGCGTCGAGGTCGACCTGCGCACGATCCTGCACGGCAGCCAGCGGGTCGAGCTGCACAACCCGATCCCGCGGGACGGCAAGGCCACGGTCCGCACCCGGGTCGCCGACCTCTACGACAAGGGATCCGCGGCGGTGATCGTCGTCGACACCGAGGCGACCGGCGCCGACGGTGCTCCACTGTGGACCTCCAGCATGCGGATGTTCGCCCGCGGTGCGGGCGGCTTCGGCGGCGAACGCGGCCCCGCCGGCCCGCCGGACCCGCCGCGGCGCGCGCCCGAGCACACGATCGTGACCCCGACGCTGCCGCAGCAGGCGCTGTGGTACCGCCTGCTGGGCGACCGCAACCCGCTGCACGCCGATCCCGCGGTCGCCGAGGCCGCCGGCTTCCCGCGGCCGATCCTGCACGGGCTCTGCACGTACGGCATCGCCTGCCGGGCGATCGTCGACGCGGTGCTCGACGGCCGCGCCGAGCGGGTCCGGGCGATCGAGGCGCGCTTCGCCGGCGTC
The DNA here is from genome assembly GCF_022095675.1 of Dactylosporangium sp. AC04546. Taxonomy (GTDB): domain Bacteria; phylum Actinomycetota; class Actinomycetes; order Mycobacteriales; family Micromonosporaceae; genus Dactylosporangium. The sequence continues at coordinate 344,077 of NZ_JAHYSG010000001.1, forward strand.
GTGTACCCCGGCGAGACGCTGCGCACGTCGGTCTGGCGCGAGGACGGCCGGCTGCTCTTCGTGTCGACCGTGGACGAGCGCGACAACGCCCTCGCCCTGGCCGGCGGCGAGCTGACCGTCGACGAAGGGCAGCCCGCATGAGCATCGCCGTGGAACGTGACAGCGGCGTGGTCCGGCTGACCATCGACCGTCCCGAGCGGCGCAACGCCCTCACCGTCGACGGGTTCGCCGAGCTCGGCCGGGTGCTCGGCGAGATCGCCCGGACACCGGCCGACCGCGCCGTGCTCATCACCGGCGCCGGCGGTGCGTTCTGCGCCGGCGCGGACCTGTCGGCCGGCGTGCCCGACGAGTCCGTGGTACGCATCATGGAGCGGATCAACGACACGGCCCGTGCCCTGCACCGGCTGCCGCAGCCGACCGTCGCCGCCGTCGGCGGGCCTGCGGTCGGCGCCGGGATGAGCCTCGCCCTCGGCTGCGATCTCGTCGTCGCCTCGCCGGCCGCGACCTTCTGCCAGGTCTTCGTCAAGCGCGGCCTGTCGCCCGACTTCGGCAGCAGCTGGCTGCTGCCCCGCCTGGTCGGCCTGCAGGCCGCCAAGCGGCTCGCGCTGCTCGGCGACACGATCACCGCCGAGCATGCCCGCGACCTCGGTCTGGTGTCGGAGGTGACGGCCGCCGACGACCTGCTCGACACGGCCACCGCGCTCGCCCGCCGCCTCGCCGACGGACCGCCGATCGCGCTCGCCCTCACCAAGCGGCTCCTCGACGCCTCCTTCACCTCGACGTTCGACGACGCCCTCGACGCCGAGGCGGCCGCGTCCGCGGTCAACACCGCGACCGAGGACGTCGCCGAGGCGTTCGCGGCGTTCGCCGCCAAGCGACCGGCCGTGTTCCGTGGCCGCTGACCGCGACGGGGGGCCGCTGCCGGTCCGCCCCGACGATCCCGGGCGCGACTGGACCGAGCCCGGTGTGTACGAGGTCGGCGCCGGGCTGTACCGCATCCCGTTGCCGATGCCGGAGGACGGCCTGCGCGCGGTCAACGTCTACGCGGTCCGCGACGGCGACGCGATCGTCCTCGTCGACTCCGGCTGGGCGCTGCCGGAGGCACAGGCCCGGCTGCGGCACGCCCTGCGGGCCCTCGACGCCGACGAGGACCGGATCAGCCGGATCCTCGTCACCCACGCCCACCGCGACCACTACAACCTCGCGGTCCGGCTGCGGGAGCGGCACCCGCGGCTGCGGGTCGGCCTCGGCCTGGCCGAGGAGGGCACGCTGTGCGCCGCGCAGGCAATCGTCACCGAGCCCTGGGCCGCCCTGTGCGGGCAGCTGCGCCTCGGCGGCGCCGCCGCGCTCGCCAAGGAGGTCGTCGCCGACGTGCCCGTCGAGCACGACCCGGCCGACTGGGCGTTCCCCGACGAGTGGATCGACGCGCCGTCGGCCATCGCGCTCGACACCGCCACCTGGCAGGCGTACCCCACCCCGGGGCACACCCGCGGCCACGTCGTGTTCGTCGACGCCGCCCGCGACGTGATGTTCTGCGGCGACCATGTCCTGCCGCACATCACCCCGTCGATCGGCTTCGAGCCCAGCCCGGCCGTGTCGCCGCTGCGCGACTACCTCGACTCGCTGCGGCTCGTCCGCGACCTGCCCGACCGCACCATGCTGCCGGCACACGGCCACCCGGGGCCCAGTGTGCACGCCCGCGTCGACGAGCTCGTCGCCCACCACGACACCCGGCTGGACCAGACCGCCGCCGCTGTCGCAGCGGGTGCGGCCACCGCGCTGGAGGTCGCGCAGCGGCTGCGGTGGACCCGCCGCGGCCGCGCCTTCGACGACCTCGACGTGCTCAGCCGCTGCCTGGCCGTCACCGAGACCGCCGCGCACCTCGACGTCCTGACCGGCACCGGCCGGCTGCGGCGCACCGAGGACGACGGTGTCCGGCAGTACAGGACCGGGTAGGTGCGCGACAAGGTCGTCTCGGCCGAGCAGGCGGTCGCGCTCATCGCCGACGGCGACGTTGTCGGCCTGCAGGCGGGCCCGACCCAGTGTGCGCCGATGACGCTCGTGCGCGAGATCATCCGTGCCGGCCGGCGCGACCTGTCGCTGGTCTGCCTCAGCGGCGGGCTGCCCGTCGACTGGCTCGCCGCCGCCGGATCGCTGGCCCGGTGCACGTTCGCCGCCGTCACGATGGAGCACTTCGGGCTGTGCCAGCGGTTCCGGCGCGGTGTCGAGACCGGCGCCATCGCCGTCGAGGAGCTGTCGGAGACCGCGCTGTACGCCCGGCTCGGCGCCGCCAGCCGCGGGCTGCCGTTCCTGCCGACACGCGGGCTGATCGGCACCGACCTGCTCGACGTCGGCAACGACGCGCTGAAGGTCATCCCGGACCCGTTCGGCGGGCCGCCGGTCGTCGCCTGCCGCGCCCTGCGGCCGGACGTCGCCGTGCTGCATGCCCATCGCGCCGATCGCGCCGGCAACATCGGGATCGATCCGGGGGTACGGCTGCCCACCTTGACGACCATGCCCCGGGCGTCGCGGCGGGTGATCGTGTCGGTCGAGCGGATCGTCGGCTCGGCCGAGCTGCGGCGGGCGCCGGACCGCACGATCCTGCCCGGGTTCGCCGTCGACGCCGTGGTGGAGGCGCCGCTCGGCGCGCATCCGACGTCGCTGTTCCCGGCGTACGACTACGACGCCGGGTTCTTCACCGCGTGGGTCGAGGCCGCGGCCGACGACGACGCGTGCCAGGCGTTCCTGGACCGGTACGTGCGGGGCCCGGCGACCCAGCAGGAGTACCTCGAACTGATCGGCGAGCGGTGACCGACTACTCGATCGACGAGCTGATGATCGCGACGCTGGCCGCGTGCTTCGACAACGACGACCAGGTCTGCAACGGCCTGTCGTCCGTCCTGCCGGTGTGCGCGATCCAGCTGGCCAGACTGACCCACGCCCCCGATCTCGTGTGGATCGCCGGATCGTCCGGGGTGGACCCGCTCGACCCGCGGCTCACCGCCTCCAGCTTCGAGGCCCCGCTGTGGCGCGACGCCGTCATGTACCTCGAGCACTACGCCGAGTTCTGGGACTACGTGGCCAGCGACCGGTTCCTGCGCAAGTTCTGCGTCGGCGCGGCCCAGCTCGACGCGTACGGCAACGCCAACAACTCCGTCATCGGCGCGTTCGACCACCCGCGGGTGCGGCTGCCGGGCACCGCCGGGCTGGGCGACATGGGCGCGCTGGACAAGCAGCTCATCTACTGGGTCACCGACCACAGCCCGCGGACGCTGGTGGAGCGGGTCGACTTCCGCTCCGGCGCGGGCTACCTCGGCGGGCACGGCGAGCGGGCCCGCCTCGGCCTGCGCGGCGGGCCGGCGCTCGTCGTGACGAACCTGGCGGTCTTCGACTTCGCGCCGGAGTCGCAGCGCATGCGCCTGATCTCGGTACACCCGGGCATCAGCGTCGACGACGTGCTGTCGGCGACCGGGTTCGCGCCGGTCCTCGCGCCCCGGGTCGCGACCACCACGCCGCCGACGGCCGAGCAGGTCCGCCTGATCCGCGAGCGGATCGACCCGCACGGCTACCGCAAGCGGGGCTTCCGTCCGCGCGACGAGTAGACGCTCCGGCATCCGACCCGACGACACGGCCCGGGGCGAGGCCCGGCTCCTTCAGTGCGGTGAACCGCCAGCGCCGATGGCCGGCGGCTCCGTGTGCGTGCGCCAGGCGGTCCAGCCGCGGGTCAGGGCATAGGAGACCAGCAGGATCACGGTGATCACGCCGTCGACGACCAGGGCGTCGCGGGCGCCGGTGGTGCCGGCGCCGAAGGAGAGCCCGGCGACGGTCAGGCCCAGCTTGTTGAGGATGGTCAGCTCCCAGATCCCGGCATAGCGGCGCGGGCGGTACGCGAGCAGCAGGAACACGCCGGTGAACACGACGAGGCCGAGCATGCGCCAGGTCTCCACCATGCGGGTGTCGGGCCCGGCGTCGGCGACGGCGCCGGCCGAGCTGACCACCGCCACGGCGGCGCCCACCGCCGAGAGCACGAGCAGGATGCGGGCAATGCGGTCGTTCATCGCGGAGTTTCCTCTCCCTAACACCGTTAGGATGCTACCCTAACACCGTTAGGGAGGTCGGTGTTGCGCGCACTACAGGGGCTGAGCCCGCGGGCCCGCGAGATCGTGCGGGCCGCCGGCGACCTGCTGGAGCAGGACGGCCCGGAGGCGCTGTCGATGCGCCGCATCGCGGCCGAGCTGGGGATCCGCGCGGCCTCGCTCTACGAGCACGTCCGCGACAAGCCGGCGTTGGAGGCGGCGCTGATCTCGGCCGGGTTCGAGGAGCAGGCCGAGCTGTTCGCCCGGGCGGTCGAGGGGGCGACCGACCCGATCGGGGCACTCACCGTCGCCTACCGGGACTTCGCCCGGCGCCGCCCCAACCTGTACCGGCTGATGACCGAGCGCCCGCTGCGCCGCGACCTGCTGGTCCCGGGCGTCGAGGAGGCGGCCGCGCAGCCGCTGCTCGCAGCGACGGGCGGCGACCCGGACCGGGCCCGGGCGATCTGGGCCTTCGCGCACGGCATGGTGATCCTGGAGCTCAACGGCCGGTTCCCGGCGGACGCCGAACTCGACGGCGCCTGGGAACGGGGCGTCGCCGCGTTCACAGAATGACGAGCTCGTCAGTCACGGATGCTTCGGACGATACTCGACCTCGGGCCGGCCCGGACCGCCGTAGCGCGGTTCGCGGACCACCAGGCCGGTGTCGGCGAGGTGCTCCAGGTAGCGGCGGGCCGTCACGCGGGAGGTGCCGGTGCGGGCTGCCGCCTCGGCGGCGGAGAGGCCGGCCGTTTCGCGCAGCGCGGCCAGGATGTGGTCGAGCGTGGCGACGTCCAGGCCCTTCGGCAGCGACGCGGCGTCGCCGGTACCGCGGAGCGTCGCGAAGACCCGGTCGACCTCGTGCTGTGCGGCCACCTCGCCGGCGCCGACGACCTGGCTGCGGTACTGCGCGTACCGCGTCAGCTTGTCGTGGAACGCCGCGAACGTGAACGGCTTGAGCAGGTAGTGCGTCACGCCCAGCGCCACCGCCGCGCGCACCATCGCGATGTCCCGCGCGGACGTCACGGCGAGCACGTCGGTGCCGCTGCCGGCCGCCCGCAGCGCCCGGCACACCTCCAAGCCGTGCTTGTCGGGCAGGTTGAGGTCCAGCAGCACCAGGTCGACCGGCTCGGCGCGCAGCACCGCGAGCGCCCCGCGGGCGGTGTGCGCGACCCCGACCACGGTGAAGCCGTCGAGCCGCTCCGTGTAGGCCCGGTGCGCGTCGGCGATGAGCGGCTCGTCGTCGACGACGAGGACCCGGACGGCGGTCATGACGCGCTCCGCAGCCGCACGGTGACCACCGCGCCGCCACCGTCGGCCGGGGCAACGTCGTACTGCCCGCCGTACCGCCGCACCACCTGGCCGACGAGCGCGAGGCCCAGGCCGCGGCCCTCGCGCTTGGTGGACCAGCCGCGGCGGAACGCGTCGGTGACGTGCTCGGCCGGCAGCCCCGGGCCGGTGTCGCCGACGCGGACCAGCACCTCACCGGCGTCCTGGCGGACCAGCACCGTGACCCGGCGCGGCGGGTCGGTGCCGGCCACCGCCTCCAGGGCGTTGTCGACCAGGTTGCCGACCACGGTGATCAGGTCCCGGCTCGGCAGCGCCGCCGCGTCCAGCCGCGACTCCTCGTCGACGACCAGCTCGACGCCCCGCTCGGCGGCCTGCGCCGACTTGCCGAGCAGCAGCGCCGCGAGGGCCGGCTCGGTGACCGCGCCGACGACCCGGTCGGTGAGCCGCTGGGCGATCGCCAGCTCGGCGGTGGCCAGCCGCACGGCCTCGTCGGTGCGCCCGAGCTCCACCAGCGTCAGCACCGTGTGCAGGCGGTTCGCCGCCTCGTGGGCCTGGGCACGCAGCGCCTCGGTGAGGCCCCGCACCGAGTCGAGCTCGCCGGTGAGCGCGCGCAGCTCGGTGTGGTCGCGCAGGGTCAGCACGGTGCCGAGCCGCCGGCCGGCGAACTGGGTGGCCCGCTGGTTGGCCACGAGCACCCGGTCGCCGGCCAGCACCGGCTCGTCCTCGGCCGGCCGGCCCGACGCGACCAGCTCGGCGACGGCCGGCGGCAGGTCGGCGTCCCCGAGGCCCAGCAGGCGTTTCGCCTCGTCGTTGGCGAGGGCGACGCGGCCCTTGAGGTCGACGACGAGCAGCCCCTCGCGCACGGCGTGCAGGACGCCGTCGTAGTACTCGTACATCCGCGTCATCTCGGCCGGCCCGAGCCCGTGCGTCTGCCGGCGCAGCCGCCGGCTCAGCAGCCAGGCGCCGGCCGCGGCCAGCAGCAGCGCGGCGCCGGTGGCGACGGCGACCGCAGGCGCCTGGCGCAGCAGCCGCTGGTTCACGGCCTCGGTCGTGATGCCCACCGACACCAGCCCCGTGATCCGCCCGTCCGTCGCGTGGACCGGGACGACGGCGCGCACCGACTCGCCGAGGCTGCCGGTGAACGTCTCCACCACCTGGCCGCCCCGCAGTGCCGGCTCGATCGTGCCGCTGAACGGCTTGCCGATCAGGCTCGCCGTCGGGTGCGTGAACCGGGTCCGGTCGGGTGCCATGATCACGACGAAGTCGGTGTGCGTGGCGACCCGGGTCGCCTCCGCGTACGGCTGCAGGCGCGCCACCGGGTCCGGCGCGCTCACGGCGTCGACGACGGACGGCGAGCGGGCCACCGTCTCGGCGACGGAGAGCACGATGTCGGTCGCCGCGTCCTCGGCGTCGTCGCGGGCCAGCAGTACCGCACCGGCAGTACCGCCGGCGACGAGCAGGGACACGACGAGCACCTGCAGCGCGAACAGCTGCCCGGCGATGCTCCAGCGGCGGGTCATGGCGGTGTGTCCGTCCAGGCGGGGTTGTGAACAGAATGAACGTAACGGTGCCACGCCGATGAGACCTAGGCCACATTCAGCGGCATGGACACCTCGCCCCCAGCGAGTCCCGCCCGCCGCCGGGACCGCACGCACTACCTGTACCTCGCGGTGATCGCCGCCGTCGTCGCCGGCATCGCGTTCGGGTTCGCGGCCCCCGCCGCGGCCGTGGAGCTCAAGCCGGTCGGCACCGGCTTCGTTAACCTCATCAAGATGATGATCAGCCCGCTGATCTTCTGCACCATCGTGCTCGGCGTCGGGTCGGTCCGCCAGGCGGCCAAGGTCGGCCGGGTCGGCGGCCTCGCCCTCGGCTACTTCCTGGTCATGTCGACCGTCGCCCTGGCCATCGGCCTGGTCGTCGGCAACATCGTCCACCCGGGCACCGGCCTGCACCTCAACGACGCGATCGCCAAGGCCGGCCAGAAGGCGGCCAGCGGGGCGCCGGCCGAGAGCACCGCCGACTTCGTCCTGGGCATCATCCCGACCTCGCTGCTGTCCTCGCTCACCGCCGGCGAGGTGCTGCAGACCCTGCTCGTGGCGCTGCTCGTCGGCTTCGCCGTCCAGGCGATGGGCACGCGCGGGGAGCCGGTGCTGGCCGCCGTCGGCATCATCCAGCGGCTCGTCTTCAAGGTCCTCGCAATGATCATGTGGCTCGCCCCGATCGGCGCGTTCGGCGCCATGTCGGCGGTGGTCGGCGCGACCGGCGTCGACGCGCTGAAGAGCCTCGCGCAGATCATGCTCGGCTTCTACGTGACCTGCGCGATCTTCGTCTTCGTCGTGCTCGGCCTGCTGATCAGGGTCGTCTCCGGGATCAGCCTGTTCAAGCTGCTGCGGTACCTCGGGCGCGAGTTCCTGCTGATCCTCTCCACCTCGTCGTCGGAGTCGGCCCTGCCCCGCCTGATCGCCAAGATGGAGCACGTCGGCGTGAGCCGCCCGGTCGTCGGCATCACGGTCCCGACCGGCTACTCGTTCAACCTCGACGGCACGGCGATCTACCTGACGATGGCGTCGCTGTTCGTGGCGCAGGCCATGGACAACCCGCTGTCCCTGGCCGAGCAGATTTCCCTGCTCGGCTTCATGATCATCGCGTCGAAGGGTGCCGCCGGCATCACCGGTGCCGGCCTGGCCACCCTGGCCGGCGGCCTGCAGAGCCACCGCCCGGACCTGGTCGACGGCGTCGGCCTGATCGTCGGCATCGACCGCTTCATGTCCGAGGCGCGGGCCCTGACCAACTTCGCCGGCAACGCCGTGGCCACGGTCGTCATCGGCACCTGGACGGGCGAGTTCGACCGCGACCGGGCTCGTGCGGTCCTGGCCGGCGAGGACCCGTTCGACGAGTCCACCATGGTCGACGAAACGCACGCCCCGGCCCCGGCACCCGTCCCGGCCGCGTCGCCGACCACCGCGTAGCCGGTCCCGATCCGTCGCGGGCGCCCCCCGGGGCGCCCGCGACTTCACGGAATGCTCGGTCCGCCGCGCGCCGGCCAGGTCATCATCGATGCGCGGCCGGTTGGGGTGCGTGCCGCTCGTCGGGGCCGGCCTGGTGGTGTTCAGGCGATCGGGTCCACCCTGCTCGCGTTCGAGGACCACATCTTCAGCACCCGCGGCGAAATCGCGGCCTGACCGCCCTCGCCGCGCCTAGATCAGGAACGAGGTGCGCGCCTGCTCGCCCACGTTGATGACACCGACCACGGCGCCGGCCCGGTCGTGGACGTTCCTCGTCCGGTTGGTGCGCATGAGCTCGCGGATTCCCGGTGGCAACGCCGGCGGGTCGTTCTCGGTCAGGCGCATCCGGGTCGCGGCGGCGATGAGGCGGGAGGTGAGGCGGGCGGCGTCGGTGCTGACCGGGACACGGCCGAACTCCCAGCCGGACACGGTGAGGTCCAGCAGTTCCAGCGTGTGGATCAGCAGCCAGTTCGGGTCGGTCAGCACCATCGCCCGCTTGGCGTTCGCCTCGATGGCGGCCAGCGCCGCGGCCAGGTGGATGTACGGATGCAAGCCCGAGGGTACGTCCGTGAGCCGGTACTGCAGGCCCGACTGCCGGTACAGCGCGCGGTAGTTGCGCCGGTCCAGGCCGTACCCGCGGGCGCCGGCCTGCGCCTGGAGGTCGTCGTGCGCCTGCTCGGCCACCTCGTGCACGATCCGGTTCGCCACGGCCAGTCCGTCGTCGTCGCCGAGGAGCCGCGCCAGCGAACCGGCCTGGTCCTGGAACCGGTCCGGGACATGGCCGCCGTAGCGCCGCTGGAGGTCAGCGATCAGCGCCGCCTGCCGCGCAGGATCGACCATGAGTGGCCTGTCGGCCGCCTTGCGCCGGAACCACCGCATGCCCGCTCCTCGCCCGACCTTCGATTCGAGGATGCTACCGGTTGTTCCCGGACCGCACCTCTCGACGCCGGGAGCACCGACGGCTATGCGGTGCTCGGTAGCGGCTCGGCCGGCCAGTTCAGGACCTTGGCGCCGAGCACCGCCGCCTGCAGGGTGAACCGGTGTGCCGGGTCGGTCGCGTCGTAGCCGGTCAAGGTCTTGATCCGGGCCAGCCGGTAGGTCACCGTGCGCACCGACACGTGCAGCCGCTTGGCTGACTCGGTGGCCACCCCGCCGGTGGTGAAGTAGGCGTCCAGCGTGTCCAGGAGCGGTTTGGCGCCGCCGCGCGCGTGCGTCAGCGGGGTGAGCACCCCGGAGACGAGGTCGACGATGGCGGGCTGATCGCGCAGCAGCACCCGGTACACCAGCAGGTCGTGTGCGGTGATGATCATCTTGTCGGTGTGCAGTCGCCCGGCCATGGTCAGCGCCTCGCGGGCCTCCTCGTACGAGCGGGCGATGCCGTACAGGCCGGGATGGGGGCGGCCGACCGCGACCCGCCACGGTCGTCCATGCCGGAGACGGTTGAGCTCGCCGTGCATCAGCCGGCCGAGGTCGTTGTCCTGGCCGGCCGGTGCGGTCCTGCCTGCCGCGGCGGCCTCGGCCGGGGCGAGCACGACGAGCAGGCCCTCTTTGGTGGCCACGAGGACATCACGGTCGCCGAGCCGGTCGAAGATGACCGCCTCGAGGGCGCTGATCGCCGTGTCGGTGTCGGGCAGCCGCCGGCTCGGGGCGGCCAGCGCCACCTGGTGCACGCGGGCGAGGTCGAGCCCGAACGGTTCCGCTCGCTCGACCAGGCTGCCGAGGTCGGAGTCGCCCCGCAGCAGATCGTCGATGAGTTCCCGGCGCAGTGCCTCCTCCCGGCGGACCAGGTCGCGGCGGGCGACCGCGTAGCCCTCGGCGAGGGTGGCGACCGCGTCGTCGATGACGTGCAGCACCGCTGCGGCCGCGGCGCGCACGACCTCGCTGTCGCGGGAGCGCGCCACCGTGGGCAGGTCCTGCCACAGCCGGCGCGCGGAGGACAGGTACAGCTGCACCACCCGTCCGGCCGAGATGCCCTGCTCGGCCGCCTGCCGGCCGAGGCGAGCCACCGCATCGAGCTCGGCGCGCTTCGGACGCCGCCCGCTGACCGCCGCGTCGGCCAGCATCGGCAGGTAGTCACCGAGCAACCGCACCGGTACGCCGCCCGCGTCGGCGGCGGCGGCGGTGGCGACGTCGGCCAGCCAGGCCTGCTGCGCAGGCAACGACTCGGGCGCCGTGGCGCGGCGCCGCCTGCTGGTGCCGGACACGCCCCAGCCACCTCCCACCTCTAGGACCGCCCGGGTGACCGGCCCGGATCCATGTTGTTGCCGGTCACCGGCAGTTTAAGCTCGTGGTCGGCGCTGTGGAGCGCCCTTGCGCTAGACGCGCTGCCGGTGCTCGACCGGCGCCGGCGGCCGGGCATCGCCGCATGCGGCACAGTGGCGCGCTGCCGGCTGCCGTACCAGCTGCTCGATCGGAATGTCGTTCACGCAGCTCGTGCAGACGCCGTAGCGACCGTGCTCCAGGGCGTGCAGCGCACACTCGATGTCGTCGAGCCGGCGCCACGTGACCGCCGCCAGCGTCGACCGACCGGCGGTGCCGCGACGCTGCTGCGGCGGTTGGTCAAGCAGACGAAGTTGCGTGCGGTACCGGCTGCGATGATCTTGCAACAGGACGCGCAGGACATCGAGTTCTCGTTGCCTGCTGTCGGTGTACACGGTCGAATCTCCTCGTTCGTGCTGCCCGGTGGGAGCCGGTCAGCGTGCCCTGGCCTGGCAGGGCACGCAGAACCGGGCGTGCGGCAGGATCTCCAGCCGCGCGCCGGGAATCGGGTTGGTGCAGCGTTCGCAGTGCCCGTAGGCACCGTCGGTGATGCGGGACAGCGCGGCGGCGATCTCCTCGATCGCGTGGCGGGCGGCGACCGTGCGCTCAGCGACGGTCTGCGGGTCCTCGCCGGTGCTGCCCGGGTCGGTGCCGGCGGCGGTGAGCACCGCGAGATCCTGCGAGTGCTGACGCAGCTGGGCCTGCAGCGTCTGCCGGAGCGTGTCGATGCTCGGGCCGGTGTCGATGTTCATTCGGATCTCCCATCAGCGGTCGGATAGAGCGGTCGGCGGTACCGCCGGACACACGCGCGTAGGTCAGAGGCCTACGGCGCTGCGACGCAGCGCCGCCAGGGCGGCCAGCCCCGCGCCACGCACCGCCGCCAGATGCGGCGCGACGGGACGGCGCACCGCGATGCCGGCGGCACCTGCGACGCGGGCCGCCAGCTGCGGACGGGTCGCGCCGCCACCGACGAGGAGCAGGCCCCCGTGCACCGCGGCCGCGACGGCCTGGCGGTGGCCGGGCTGCCGGCGCACCTGGCCGATGAGATCGGTGACAGCGGCGACGATCGCCGCATTGGGGTCCGGTCCACCGGCCTGGTCGTGCAATCCGACGTCGCGCCGGTGGGCCGCGACGATCACGCCACCCGCCAGCACGGCGACCTCGGTCAGGTGCGCGCCGACATCGGCGATCAGCAACGGGCCGGGTGCCGCACCGGAACCGATCGCGGCGGCGCGCACGGTGTCGATGAACAGCAGCCGTGCCGGCTTGAACACGGTCGTCATCACCTCACGCAGGGCCAGTTCCGCGCGGGAGCCGGTGCCCACGGGCCGGCACGCCACGACCACGGCACCCGCGGGCAGCGGCCTTCGCCGGCCACCCACGAGACCGGACAGCAGCACCTGCATCGGCTCCGGTTCGGCGATCGAGCCTCTGACGACCGGGCCGGACCGATACGCGGCGGCCGGCGCCGGGTTGGCGGCGTGCAGGGTACCGCGGCCGGACGCCCAGACCCGGGTGTTGGCGCTGCCGAGGTCGACGCCCACGGCCGCGGGCTCGTGTGCCGCGCCCTCGTCGGCGGGGCGTGTCATCCCGGCACGCCGGAGGTCCTCCGGGCGTGCAACAGCGGCGTTGTCGGCTGGTGTCGTCAGCACTGGTGCTCCCTTCGGGTAGCAAGACGCGGTCCAAGACAGTGACGGAGTTTTGCTGGCTGGCGGTGTGGACCCGACAAGGGCGAACCACACGCGGCTGCGACGAACGACGGGCCGGACCCGGATCGCCGTGTGGGCCGTCTGCGCGGTCGGCCCGACGGTCAGCGGACGGTGGTCGGCCGGCGGTTCGGGCCGGGCGGCGACGGCTGCCGGCAGGCGCGCCCGAGCCCGGCGCGTTCCCAGACGGCACCCGGCCAGGCCGGTCCGGCACCGGGTAAACCGCTCCGCACGGGGCAGGCGGCGACCGGGGCGGCAGGTCGGCTGCCAGAGAACACGCCGGTCGTCATCGTCACCACCCCTGCAAGCCGTACCGGAAGGAACTCCCAGCATCGGCCACCCGCCACCGGCACACACCAGCACCGGTCGGCAACCTCACACCCGGCCCCGTTGCCGATCACCGGCAATGTCGCGGTCGCCCCGGCCACTCATCCGTCATTCACGCTCGGCGCCATGCGGTACCGCCGGCGCAACAAAAACGGCCGCTGTCGCGCCCTTTCTTGCATCACGCTCCGAGCGCCCGCGGAGCCGATGACATATGTCCATTTTACGAACTTCGATGTCGTTTGGATAACGAATCGCTGTTCCCGTGGATTGTCGGTATCCCGGGCTGGGACGCTCGCGACGCCGGTGCTACCGCGCCGGCTCGCCCTCGGACAGTTCCAACGGAGGAACACCGTGAAACTCCCCCGTCGCAAGGTCATCACGGCCTCGTGCGTCGCGACGCTCGCCGCCGGTGCCCTGGCCGGCGCCGCCCTGCCGACAACGGCGTCGGCCGCAGGAGCGCAGAGCACCTACATCGTCCTGGCGCCGCAGGGCCAGTCGACGCAGCGGGCAGCCGCGCGGGTCACCGCCGCCGGCGGTACCGTCGTCGCGAACTACACCCAGATCGGCGTCCTCGTCGCCCGCTCGGCCAACCCGGGCTTCGAGACGGCGGTGGCCGGATCCGGTGTGGAAGCCGTCGCCTCCACCGCGGGCCTGGGCACGGCCCTGGAGGACAGCACGACCATCGAGGCCACCGACGTCACGGCGGTCTCCGCGCCGGGTGACCCGACCGGCGAGCCGCTGTTCGGCCTGCAGTGGGACATGGTCCAGATCGACGTGCCGCAGGCCCACGCGGTGACGACCGGCAGCGCCAACGTCGTCGTCGGCGTGCTGGACAGCGGCATCTCCAGCACCCACCCCGATCTGGCCACGCAGATCGCCAAGGACAAGAGCGTCTCCTGCATCGGCGGCGTGACCGACGTGAGCGAGGCCGCCTGGAACCCGACGACCTCGGACCACGGCACCCACGTCGCCGGCACGATCGCCGCCGCCGTCAACGGCATCGGCGTCGCCGGTGTCGCGCCCGGCGTGAAGGTCGCCTCCGTCAAGGTGGTCAACGACGACGGGTTCATCTACCCCGAGGCGGCCGTCTGCGGCTTCCTCTGGGCCGCCGACCACGGCATGCAGGTCACCAACAACAGCTACTACATCGACCCGTGGGAGTTCAACTGCCGCAACGACGCGCGGCAGCGCCCGGTCTGGCTCGCCGTGCAGCGCGCGATCCGCTACTCGCAGAGCAAGGGCGTGCTCAACGTCGCATCCGCGGGCAACTCCAACGTGGACCTTCAGCACAAGTTCACCGACAGCACCAGCCCGAACGACGGTAGCTACCCGGTGGAGGACCGCACCATCACGGGAGCCTGCGTGGACCTCCCGGCCGAGGCGCCCGGCGTGGTCACCGTCTCGGCGACCGGACCGACCCGCATGAAGAGCTACTACTCCTCGTACGGTCAGGGCGTTGTCGACGTCGCCGCACCCGGTGGCGACACCCGGTTCCGCAACCTCGGCACGCCGTCGACGCTCTCGGACGGCATCCTGTCGACCACGTTCAACACCACGACGAAGACCAACGGCTGGGGCTACAAGCAGGGCACCTCGATGGCCGGCCCGCACGTGGCCGGCGTGGCGGCGCTCGCGCTGTCCGCGCACCCCGGCCTCCAGCCGGGCGCGCTGGCGTCGTCGTTGGAGCGCACCGCCGAGGCACTGCCGTGCCCGACCGGCGTCTACAACCCGGTGCCCAAGCTCGCCGGGTTCGAGGCGACGTGCACCGGCGGCAACCGCAACGGCTTCTACGGCGCCGGCGAGGTCAACGCCTACAACGCCGTGCGGTAGCGACGCAGCCGGCGCGTAGACAGCTGCGTGGGCCTGCTCCGGCGAGGAGCAGGCCCACGCACGCTCACGGCCCTGGGCATCGTCACCCGGTGGACCGGGGCGCGAGCTCCTGCCAGGCGTCGAACCACCGCAACGCGTCGTGCTCCGACACCTCGACATGGCCGGCCAGCTCCACGAAGGCTGTCCGGACCCGCTCGTGATCTGTGTCGCGGAGCCGCTGATGGTCACGACGGATCTCCGCGAACGTGGCGAGGAACCGCCGCAGGATCTGCCCACCCCGCTGCGGCCGGCGGCAGACGCCGTACAGCGCGAGCGCGTATGCGCGGGATGCGTCCGCCCGCGCCCCGCGGCAGCATCCCCAGAACCTGAACGGGGTGTCGACGTTGGCCCGCAGCCACAGACCCGACCGCACGTGCCGCAACCGCAGGCTGACCGCCGTTGCGCGGTACCGGGCCCGCAGGCTCACGGCATCGGCCCGCGACACGCCGTCGACCTCCAGCTCGCGCAGCTCGGGCAGGTTGGGCAGACTGACGGGATCGCACCTGTGACCGCCGACCAGCGCGAGCCGGCGCAGCCGGGGCAGCGCCGTGAGTGCCGCGGCGTCGCTGAGCCCACCGCCGGCGTCCGACCACGACACGGTGAGGTCCGTCAGGTTGGTGAGCGTCGCGAGCGGGCCCAGCGTCACCTCACTCCCGGCCGCGACGTGCAGCCGCTCCACGTCGGTGAGGCCGGCCGGGACACCGACGGCCGAGACCGTGCCCCACGTGCGCAGGTCGAGGTGGCGCCCGGCGTCGAGCGCGGTGACGGATTCGGGCACGGCACCGTCGCGAAGGACGCACGACCGAACGGAGTCCGGCAACGCGAGCGTGTGCACTCCGCCGCCGATCTCGACGACCGCCGCGGCGGTCCCGGTGAGGTCGACCAGCGGCGGCGGCTCGCACCACACGACCGTGGTGATCCCCGGACGGGACCCCACCGCGGCGCTGAACCCACGGTCGGCGCCCCACCAGGTGACGGCGGTGACGTCGAGCGTGTCCAGCGCCTCCCACCGCACCGGGCCGGTCATCGGCACCGGCACCGCACCCCACGCGGACAGCTCCAGATGCCGGGTGCCGGCGGGGACAGCGACGGGTCCGGCGCCGAAGTCGACCGACCGCGGTCGCGTGTCGCCGTCCCGGCCCGTCGATACGCCCACTGAGGCACGGTACCGCCGTGGCGCCACGGTCGACGTCCCCGAGCCCGGCCGCGTGATCACCGGGGGCCTACGGGCGGTTGTCACCCTTCGCCTCGCTCGATCGTGCCGGGTGAGCAGCATAGTGTGATTTGCGGTGGCCGACACGATCGTGATCGGGGTCGGCGCGACGGCCTGACCGCGGACGTCCACCTTGCGCGCGGTCACATCGCCCCGTGTCACACACGAACGGATAGGGCCCGACGATGTTCGCACGCCTGGCGGCCCGGCTGGTGAGCCCGACGCCGCCGCCACTTCGGCTGGGGATCCTGGTCGGCGTGCTGCTCGTCGTGGTCGAGATGCTGCTGACCTTTCTGCTCAGACGCTTTGTGTCGCGGGAAGTCCTGGAAGTGTTCCTCCTGCTCGGCGTGCTGGCGATCTCCATGATCTGGGGCCTGCGGCTGGCGGTGGCCATGGCGGTCGCCAGTGTCGTGGCCTACAACGTCGGCTATGTCGAGCCCGTCCGGACCTTCGACGTCACGCAGCGGCAGGAGTGGGCGGAACTCGTGGCGTTCCTCGTCGCGGCGGTACTGGCCGCCCTGATGGCCCAGATCGCCCGCGCTCGAGCGCTCGAGTCGATCGAGCGCCGCCAGGAGGCCGAACTCTTCGCCGGGCTGGGCCGCCTCGTGCTGTCCATGCGCGATCTGCGGTCGGTGCTGCCGGAGGCTTCACGCCGCATCGAGCGGACGCTGCAGCTGCGGTTCGCGGCGGTCGAGTGCGACAGCGTCCCGTCGGATGAGCGCCGGATGGCACTCCCGCTGCAGTACGGATCGCGGACCGGCACCCTCCTCGTCCCCACCGATCTGCCGGCTCCGGTCCTGCGGCGGCTGCGCGAACGGGTGGTGCCCCGGCTGGAGATGCTGCTGCACGGCGCGACCGACCGCGAGGCGATGGCCAACTCCCTGCGCGAGCTTGCGGCGGAACAGGCGAGCCTGCGGCGGGTGGCGGTGCTCGTCGCCCGCGGCGCCCCGCCGGCGGACGTCGTCGCCGCGGTCGCTGCCGAGACGACGGCGCTGCTGGCGGCGGACGCCACCAGGCTGGTGCGGCACGAGGCGCCCGACACGATCAGCGTCATCGCCGAGTACCGCAAGCCCGGCATCGAGTCCCTGCTGGGGCAGCAGCTCGCCGTCGACGGCGGCATCACGGGGGTGGTGCTGCGCACCGCCCGCCCGGCCCGCGTGGACACCTGTGCGGAACGCGGCGGTGCCCTCGCCGACCTGGCGCGCAGAGAGGGGTTCCGGTCGGTCGCGGCACCGATCATGGTCGAGGGCCGGGTCTGGGGCGCACTCGTCGTCGCGTGGGCCCGCCGGGAACCCCCGCCACCCGAAACCGAGGAGCGGCTGGCCCAGTTCACCGAGCTCGTCGCCACCGCGGTCGCCAACGCTGAGAGCCGGGCGGAGCTCAACGCGTCGCGGACCCGGATCGTCCTGGCCGCCGACGAGGCCCGCCGCCGGATCGAGCGGGACCTGCACGACGGCGTCCAGCAGCGGCTGGTGTCGCTCGCCCTCGAACTCCGCGCGGCCGAGGCGCTGCTGCCGGGCGACCCCGGCGAGGCCAAGGTGCGGCTCTGCCACACCACCGAAGGCCTGGCCGATGCCTCCAAGGAACTGCAGGAGATCTCGCGGGGCCTCCACCCGGCCGTCCTCTCGCAGGGTGGCCTCATGCCCGCGCTGCGGACACTCGCCCGCCGCAGCGCCGTCCTGGCGACGATCAACCCGGGCCCCAGACGCCAGCTGCCCAGCAGCGTCGAGGTCGCCGCCTACTACGTCGTGTCCGAGGCGCTCACGAACGCGACCAGGTACGCCCACGCCTCCAAGATCGACGTGGACGTCGACATCACCATCGACGACCAGACGGCGCGGGAGGTCCTCGTCCTCTGTATCCACGACGACGGCGTCGGTGGCGCCGACCCGGCCCTCGGCTCAGGGCTCGTGGGCCTCGTCGACCGCGTCGAGGCGCTCGGCGGACACCTGCGGATCTCCAGCCCGCCCGGCGCCGGGACAACGCTGCTCGCCACCCTGCCGGCCGACACCGGCCACACGCCGCCATGATCACACCATGTGTTCCCGCGCCCACTCCTCGAACGAGCTGAGCCGGATGCCGAGCGCGTGGGCGAACTCCGGGCGCGCCGGCTGTCCGGCCACGTTCATCAGCTCCATCGACAGGGCGGCGTAAGGCGGCATGCCCGCGGCGAGCGCCTCCTGCTCGGTCATGTCGGGCGCGGTGAGCGGCACGCCGAGGGCGCGGGACAGGATCTCGGCGATCTCGGTCATCGGCAGGTAGTCGCTGGCCAGTTCGAGCTCGACCGCATGGAAGCACTGCGGCTGGGCCACGGCCGAGGCCACCGTGGCGCCGATGTCGCCGACCGCGACCAGGGACAGCCGCGTCGACGGCTTCAGCACGGTCGCGATGCCGCCCTCGGCGCCACGGGGCAGCAGGTACGCCGCGGAGAGCAGGAAGTTCTCCATGAAGAAGCCCGGCTTGACGAGGGTCCAGAACGGAAAACCGGCCTCCCGGACGCGGTGCTCGATGCCGGACTTGGCGGCGTAGTAGGGCTCCAGGGGCTTCCATCGGCCGGAGGCGTAGCCGGGCGCGGTGAGGAGCCGGCCGGAGCCCGACACCGACGTGTGCACGAACTGCGGCACGCCCGCGGCACGCGCGGCGTCGATCAGGTTGACCGCCTGCCGCAGTTCGCCGTCGAAGTCGAACGCGCCGTCGATCACCTCCGCCATCTGGACCGAGAAGACGGCCCGTACGCCGCGCACCGCCGCGGCCAGCGAGTCGGGGTCCCGCAGGTCGCCGTGCACGAGGTCCGCGCCCAGGGAGGCGACGGACGAGGCCCGGTCGCTCCGCGGGTCACGGACCAGCGCCCGCACGGGAATCCCGGCGGCCAGCAGCGCACGGGTGGCGGCGCCGCCTTGCTTCCCGGTGGCGCCGACAACGAGAACGGGGGCGGAGTCAGCAGACATTCAGGGTCCTCCAGAGACGAGAACGGGAAACGGCGTGCCCCGCCGTTTACGCTGCTGCTAAGATATGGCGGACCCCGCCACTTAGCAAGCGTGTGGAGACGCCCATGACCGGCCAGCGCGCGGACGCCCGCCGCAACTACGCGCTGCTGCTGTCCGTGGCCGAGCAGGCAATCGCCGAGCAGGGTGCCGACGCGTCGCTGGAGCAGATCGCCCGCACGGCGGGGGTCGGGTCCGGCACCGTGCGCCGGCACTTCCCGACCCGGCACGCCCTACTCGCGGCGGTGTTCCGCAAGCAGGTCGACGTGCTCGCCGATCAGGCGCGGGCCCTGGCCGTCCGGCCGGACAGCCGCGCCGCGCTCGTGCGGTGGCTGGAGGCCGTGCTGTCGTTCGCCGCCACGACCCGCGGCCTGGCCGAGGCCCTCAACCGCGACCACGCCGCCGACCCCGGCGAGGCCCACGAGCACTGCGCCACCGCGCGGCTGACCGAGGCCGGCGACCCCCTGGTGCGCCGTGCCGCGGCCGACGGCGTCCTGGCCCCTGGCGTGACCATCACCGACCTGCTCGACCTGGTCACCGGCATCGCGCTGGCCACCGAGCACCACCCGGACGCCGCCGCCGTGGCGGAACGCCTGCTCCGCCTCACCATCGCCGGCGTCAGTCCGGCCTGACCACCGATCGACCGCTGGGTTACCGGAAGCCCAGAGCGCTCATGAGCAGCGCGGCGACGGCGTCGCGGTGTTCCGCGGTGTCCTGCCAGCGCAGCCTGCGGCCGGCCTCGACCACCACGCCGAAGCCGGCGTGGATCAGCACCCGGGCCTGGCGCGAGTCGAGCTCCGGGCGCGCCGAGCGCAGCTGCTGCTCCCAGACGGCGATGTGCTCACGCTGGGCGATGACCAGCGGCCGCTGCAGGTCGGCCGGCAGGCCGGCGAGCTCGGCGTGGGCGACGCTGGTGAGCGCGGTGTGCTCGAAGCTGTATGCCACGTAGGTCGCCGTCAGCGCGACCACCGCATCGTGCGGGTCGGCCGTCCCGCGAAGGTTCTGCTCCACCGCCTGGGCCAGCAGTGCGGCCGCCTGCAGGCAGGCGGCCGCCAGAATGTCGGCCTTGCCGGGAAAGTAGCGGTAGATCGCGGACGGGACGAGGCCGACGGCGTCGGCGATCCTGCCGTTCGTGACGTTGGCGAAGCCGTCGCGTTCGAACAGCGGGATGGCGGCCGCGAGGATCTCCGAGCGCCGGGTGCGGGCCACGGGCTGGGCGGGCAGGTCGACGACGCGGGCGATGCCGGTGGCCGCCGTGGGGTCGGTGGCGGCCACCCGCAGGGCGGACGCGACCAGCAGTTCTTCGACCCGGCGTTGCGCGATCGAAGTGTGGTGCATCGTGATCGACGCGATCGCCCCGAGGGCCGCCACGGCTCGCAGTTGCTCGTCGGGGAGCGGATGCTCGCGCCGTACCGCGTTCGCCACCCGGGCGACGACGTGCGCGAACTTCGCCCTGAGTACCTGCCGGTCCCCGCGGTCGAGGTACCGGGCCTCCCAGCGGTAGACGCCACCGGACGCGCGATGGGCGACGGTGACCCGGGCGGCGGCGGCCAGGACCTCCGCCAGGGATGCTTCCGGGGGTACCTCGTCGAGCGCCGCGACGAGCCGGTCCACCATGACGTTCGCGCACTCGGCGAACAGCGCGTACTTGTTCGGGAAGTGCCGGTACAGGGCCGCCGCGGTGATGCCCACGCTGGCGGCGATCTCGTCCATGGACGCCGCGTGGTAGCCCCGCTCGCTGAACATCCGGCCGGCCGACTCGACGATGAGCTGCTTGCGGTTGCGCGGCCGGACGGCCGCGGTCGACTCAGCGGTCACAGCGCGGCGACTTCCCATGGCATGTCGCCGATCCTGACACATGAACGGGCGCCGGCCACGGTGCCCACGGCGCGGCGGTGGCCGGTTTGCTGATCATGCGGGCCCCTCCGGAGTGGCCGAAATTCCCGGTGGAGACGCCTTGCCGAGTGGCGGAGTGCTTCGCTATGTTAACGGAGAATCTCACATCGATTGCTGTGAGATTGCCGCCGTCCGCCACGGTTTGACCCCTGCATGAGCACCGCCCATGCCTCCACAGAAGCGGGGTAAGTTAATGAGCAATCTCAACCGACGGAACGTCCTGACCCTCGGCGTCGCGCTGGGCCTGGTGAGCGCGGTGGGCGCGGGCGCCGTCCCGGCGCTGGCAGCGCCCGCCGCCGCGGGCACCGACCCGTGGTGGGTCTGGGACGACGAGGTCGACCAGCTGGTCGCCGGCCTGATCACCAGCGGCCAGGTCCCCGCGGTCAACACCGCGATGCAGAGCTGGGTGAACAACGGCGACGCCATCCCAGGCGGCCTGCCGGCCAACCTCAGGACCTACCTGCAGGGCGTCAACACGCTGCCCTCCTGGGCCGACCGCGCCAAGCTGCGCCTCGCCGCCGACTTCAACCGGCGCAAGGACACCTACCTGTTCATGCTCTACGGCCTCGGCAGCGGCATCATGAGCACGGTCATCCCGCGGGAGGCCAAGTCGGTGTACTGGTCCGCCGGCGGTGCCAACATGCAGGACCGCGCGGCCAAGACGTTCACCTTCGGCTACGACCTGAGCGAGCTGACCGCCTTCGAGCCCAACGGCCAGTTCGTCGTCACCGCCAACAAGACCCGCCTGGTGCACGCCGCGGTGCGGCATCTGCTGCCGCAGTCGCCGCACTGGCGGGCGGTGGCGAACGAGCCGGGCCTGATCCCGATCAGCAACGGCGACATCCTCGTCACCTTCCACAGCCTCGGCACCTTCGTGCACAAGAAGCTGAAGGAATGGAAGGTGCCGATGACGGCCGCGGAGGAGTCCGCCTTCCTGCACCAGTGGCAGGTCGCCATGCACCTGCTCGGCGTGCGCGACGAGTTCATCCCGCAGACCTGGGCGGCCGCCTACGCGCAGTCGGCGTCGGCGCTCAGCCCGATCCTCGCCCCCTCGACGGAGGGCAAGGAACTGGCCGAGGACCTGCTCGGCCTGACCGCGCAGATCGACCTGGGCATCACCCGCGGCTTCCTCAACGAGTTCGTCCGCTACGTGCTCAGCAACGAGATCGGCGACTGGCTGCGCCTGCCGCGCGACTACGCGGCCGCCGCGCTCATTCGCACCGTGTGGCCGGCGTTCATCGCGTTCCGCGAAGGGCTCAACCCCATCGCGCCGGTCAGCTTCTACATGTTCGACCAGTTCATCCGGGCGATCGCGATGCTGTTCCTGAACAAGGGCGCCTCCGGTACCACCACACTCATCACGATCCCCACCGGGAACCGGGCCTGAGTCCGCGTCGAGAAGCCGGGAGGGAAACCCCCTCCCGGCTTCCGCCGGGGTTCAGGCGATGAGCAGGCGAAGGCCGAGCTCTGCCGCGTCGAGATCGACGAGGTCGCGGTTGCGCTCGGCCCACCTGCCTGCGGCGAGGTCGTCGCGGAGGCCGCGCACCGCCCGCCGCTCGGCGTCCGGCCCGACCCTGGCCCAGACCGACACCCCGCGACGGACGTTCTCGTCCAGGTACGCCTCGGGCCGGCGCCAGTAGGCCTCGAAGAAGCCGTCGGTGCAGTCCCACGGGACGGGCACCGGCTCCACCCGGGCGTCGATCGCGCCGGTCAACTCGGCCAGCGAAGGCCGGCCGGCGAGGAGGCCCGCGACCTCGGGAAGGTAGTCGCGGGTGAGCCAGAACCGGTGAAGCCATCCGGTATCGCTGGTGTCGTGCGTGAACACCACCACGCGGCGCGCGACGCGCCGCATCTCGCGCAGGCCCGCGATCGGGTCCTGCCAGTGATGGATGGTGGCGAACGCCATCGCCGCGTCGAAGGACTGGTCGTCGAACGGAAGGCGCTCCGCGGCGGCAGCCACGCACGGCGCCGCGCCCGCGGGGCGCTGCGCACGCATGAGCGCCGACGGCTCCACCGCGGTGACGTCACGGTCGGCGGGCTCGTAGGAGCCGGTGCCGGCCCCGACGTTCAGCACCGTCCGCGCATCGCCGAGCGCGGCCCAGACCCTCGCGGCGATCCGTGGCTCGGTGCGCCGCGTCACGGTGTACGTGGCTCCGATGGTGTCGTACAACTGCGCGCCCGACACGTCGCCCGCCTTCCTGGCCGTCATACCGAAGCTTGACCGGCGAGGGGTATCTCGACGGCCAGGCTGGTGCCCGCACCGTGCGGGCTGTGCAGGACGATACGCCCGCCGAGCGCTTCGGCGCGGTCCTTGAGGCCGAGCAGGCCGGTGCCGTGGGTGAAGTCGGCGCCGCCGACGCCGTCGTCGTGGACGGCGACGTGGAGGGTGGTGTCGGCGGTGTCGATGGTGACGGTGATGGTTGTGGCGTGTGCGTGTTTGGCTGCGTTGGTGAGTGCTTCGGCGACGATGTAGTAGGCGCTGACCTCGACCTGTTCGGGCAGCCGTCCGGCGGTGTGGATGGCGAGGTCGACCGGGACGGGTGAGCGGCGGGCGAGGGTGCGTAGGGCTGGGGCGAGTCCGCCTTCGGTGAGGTTGGCCGGGTGGATGCCGTGGGCGATTTCGCGGAGTTCGCCGGCGGCGGTGTTGGCGCCGGTGATGGCTTGGTCGAGTTGTTGGGTGAGGGTGTGGAGGTGGGGCGGGATGTCGGCCTGGGCGGTGCGCAGTTGCAGGACGAGGGCGATGAGGTGTTGTTGGGCGCCGTCGTGCAGGTCGCGTTCGATGCGGCGGCGGGTGTGGTCGGCGGTGGTGACGATGCGGGCTCGGGAGGTGGTGAGTTCGGTGCGGTTTTCGGCGTTGGCGACGGCGGTGGCGATGAGTTCGGTGAAGTCGGCGAGGCGTTGTTCGGTGTCTTCGCCGAGTTGTTCGCGGGGGGCGGTGGCGCCGATGGCGCCCCAGAGGCGGCCTTCGACGATGATGGGGCTGGCGAAGGTCGAGTGGTGCTGGGTGGGGGC
>NZ_JAHYSG010000002.1 GCF_022095675.1 Dactylosporangium sp. AC04546
TCAAGGTCACCGACAACACCGGCAAGACCGGCTTCGCCAACGTCCAGATCACCGTCGGCAACACCGCACCCGTCGTCACGATCAGCACCCCGCCCAACGGCGGCATGCTCAACTTCGGCGACAAGGTCCCCTACACCGTGACCGTCACCGACCCGGGCGGCGCCGCCATCGACTGCTCCAAGGTCTACGTCAACCCGGCCCTCGGCCACGACGACCACCTGCACGAGACCACCGAGTACCCGGGCTGCTCCGGCACCATCTCCACCGACCTGCTCGGCGGGCACCCCGACGGCGCCAACCTGTACTACGCCCTCATCGCCCACTACACCGACAACGGCGGCGCGGGCGGCGCGGCACCGCTGACCGGCTACGCCAACGTCATCCTGCAGCCGAAGCACAAGCAGGCCGAGTACTACACCGCCCAGTCCGGCACCCGGATCATCGACCAGGCCGGCGCCGAGAGCGGCAAACGCATCGGCGACATCTCCAACAACGACTGGATCTCGTTCAACCCGATGAGCCTGCAGGGCATCACCAACGTCAGCTACCGGCTCTCCTCGCCGGGCGGCGGCGGCTCCATCGAGCTGCGCGCCGACTCGCCGACCGGCACCCTGCTGGCCACGACACCGGTGCCCAGCACCGGCGGCTGGGACAACTACCAGTCCACCGCGCCGGTGAACACCGCTGCCCTGTCCGGCACGCACACGCTCTACATGGTGTTCAAGAACAGCGCCGACAACGCCTTCGACGTGGACTCCTTCATGTTCGGCGGAGCCGGCGTCGGTACCCCGAACACCGATGGCGTCGCGGGCAAGACATGGACCCTGACCGCCCAGCACAGCGGCAAGCTGGTGGACGTCAACGGAGCCTCCACCGCCGACGCCGCACAGATCATCCAGTGGACGGCCACCGGCGGCAACAACCAGAAATGGCAGGCGGTCGACGCCGGCGGCGGCGCCGTCTACCTCAAGGCGGTCCACAGCGGCAAGTGCCTCGACGTGACCGACGCGTCCACGGCGAACGGCGCCTTCCTGCAGCAGTTCACCTGCAACAACGGCAACAACCAGAAGTTCACCGTCACACCCACCGCCACGGCGGGCGTGTACACCGTGAAGAACGTCAACAGCGGCCTGTGCATCGACGTCAACGGCAACTCCACCGCCGACGGCGCACGCCTGCTGCAGTGGACCTGCCACGGCGGCACCAACCAGCAATGGAGGTTCACCACGGCCTGATCCACGTCCGTACAGGCGGCGCCGGCCCGTGTGGCCGGCGCCGCCCCCGGTCATCCTCGAGCCCGACGCACTGAGCGCCGCCGGCACAGAGATCGCCACCCTCCGAGAGCAGCCACCGCGCGGACCCGATTGACCGTTGACGCAGAAGCTCGATTGCTCGACACCACCAGCCGTCGGCCCGTTCTTGTGTTCGTGAGTTCTGGGTCTACTGACGAGGCCGGCAGCGGTAATGACGGACGAACCGGGCTCCAGCAGGGCAGCCATAACCCCATTGCGACCTGACTTGCCACCACCGACTGTCACTGAACGTAGCCGCTACTCCAATTAGCGGCTGCGGTTGGCAGCTGACCGCGCGTTGTCTACGGCTACGAGCGGACACTCGTTGATCTCTTGTACGCGACGAGACAGTTGGCTCCCCGTGCAGCGGTTCGCGGCGGATCCTGACATCGGATCTTCACGCGTGGCAGGGGCCGCCGACGCCGTGCGACCATACCGCCGTGGACACCGATCGGTGCTGGGAACTCATTGAGGCGGCGCGGGCCGACGCGGACCTCGACTGGGATGAGTGTGACAGTGAAGCGAACTCCCTCGACGTTCTCCTGAGTGACGCGTTGGTCGCGCGGCTGGCCCAACTGCCTCCACAGGAGATCGTCGCGTTCGAGGTCCGTTTCTCCCGATTGCAGGGCCGCATCGCCGGTCACGACGGTATTCACAAGGCCGTCTATCTGTTGACGCTTGGCGTGGGCGACGATGGGTTCACCGACTTCTGTGCGGGGATGGTCGGTCTCGGTCGACACTGGTACGAACTCGTTCTGGCCGATCCGGACAACCTGGCTGACCATCCGGCCGTGCGGCGGATGGCGGCCGGCAAACTTGACAGGTTCGCCCTGCTGGCGGAGGGCGTTCAGTACGCCGCGCACACCGCCTACGAGCAGGTCACCGGCGAGGACGGCGGGCTCTTCGATGAGGCCGACCGTATCTGGGAGGCGCTGGAGGATGACCTTGGGCCGGCGCCGCTGTCACAGCCGGGCCGGCTTCCCCGGCTGGAGGGGTTGTTCGCGGAGAACTGTGCGATCCTCCGCGACTGGTCCGGCGAAGGCGATGTCGACTACAGCAACACCATGGCGTACGAGCCGCGCGCGGTGGTGATCGCGTTCAACGACCGCATCAACGATCGAGACATCGATGGACTCATGGCGCTGATGACCGACGACCACACCTTCGTCGACGCGGCGGGTGCGACGGTCGTCGGCAGAGTGGAGTGCGCGGCGGCGTGGCGTGGGTTCTTCGCAACATTCCCTGACTATCGCAACCGTTTCGACGCCGTCTCCGCCATCGGCGGCATCGTCACGGTCGGCGGCCGATCGGAGTGCAGCGAACCGGCGCTGGCCGGACCCGCGCGCTGGAGCGCCATCGTCCGCCTCGACAAGGTCGCCCGGTGGCAAGTCGAGGCCGTCCCAGACCGGGACCCGACGCACCTGACGTGATTGGCCGCCGCGGTGCCGTCCGCATCCACCCTGTGTCAACCGGCGAGAGGTGCACTCATCTCGGCAGGACAGGAAGTCTTGGCCTCGCCGTGCCCGGTCACTCGCTGTGACATGCATGGGCCGGCCGCCGCGCACCAACGGCGGCATGAGCGTAAAGGTGATGAAGCGAGCGCGATTGCGCTGACGATCACACTGCATCTCATCCCAGCGGACGTAGCGTTCGATGTCGGTCCGGACCGCCGCGAGCGGATCGAGTTCGTGATCGGTGCACCAACGTGGGAAGACCCGCAGGTCCGATTCGCTGTGCTGCCGGGTCTGGCCGCGGTAGCGACCGAGGCAGGCCGCTACCGCAGCCCGCAGAACAAGGTCGCCCGAGGTCTCGAGGTGGGCGTTGGGGACAGGAAACGCAGCCATACATTACGGTGCGTCACCAGCCGCGATGAACGCCAGAGCTCCCGCCGCGGCAGATGTGCGTACAAGTTGCGTTGCTTCCCTTACGAGATGGGACTTGTCGAGGAGGAACCCGACGACGAGGAGCCATCGGTCCGTGGGTGGGTCTGGCCCGAAGCTCGGACGACAGGGTCACCTCCGGCCGAATGAGCTGAACAAGCCGCGCACCGAGAGGCGGCCGACACCGACGCCACCCGGTCCGATCAGCCACGCTCAAGGCATCCGCACATCGGCAGTTCAGGACGCTATTGCCGGCGCGGGGCGAACACCGACTGCGACGAGCGCTGACCGGCCGCCACGCGCCAGCGGCGGCATGTGCGGGCGGTTGAGTGCGGCGCGGGTAGGGTCGCGGTTCCCTCCGGTGATTGTGGCATGGTTCGTGGGTTGCGCCGCCACGATGGCCTTTCGTCGGTGTGCCTGCGGTGCGTCTTAATCTGTCTGCATGCGACGCTTCGACAACGAAGACCTCACCGACGCGGAGTTCCGCGAGTCCGACCTGAGTAGAGCGCGTCTGGTCGGCGTGGTCATGCAGGACGTCGAGATCGACGGGCTGGTCAGCAACCTTGTGGTCAACGGCGTGGAGGTGATGTCGTACGTCGAGGCGGAGCTCGACCGCCGCCACCCGGTGCGGCTGCTGATCCGTTCCGATAAGCCGGCCGACCTGCGCGAGGCTTGGCGGCAGCTGCGGCAGGCCTGGGCCACGACTATCGAGCGCGCCCGGTCCATGCCCGAGGGCAGCGAGCATATCGGCGTCGACGGCGAGTGGTCGATGGTCGAGACCATGCGTCACCTCGTCTTCGTGCACGACTCATGGTTCCGGCGCTGCGTACTCGGGCTGACCGAGCCGTTCACGGCGATGGGACTGGCATCTTCATTCGTGCCGGATCAGGAGGAGTTGGGGCTCAATAGGTCCGCCCGGCCGGGCCTCGACGAGGTGCTCACCGTACGCGACCGGCAGGCGTCGCAGATTGAGGCGTGGCTGGCCGAGGTCACATCCGAGCAGCTCGCAAGGACCGCGCCGGTGCCGGACGACGGCAGATGGCCCCCGTACGCCAAGGGCCGGCGAGTTCAGCAATGCCTCGGTACTGTGCTCAACGAGGAATGGGCACACCACGGTTTCTGCGTGCGCGACCTGGACAAGCTGTCGCATCGGGGGGCGTCGTAGGTGTGGCGATGAGGAGCGTCACCTCGTAGAGAGCCGAGGGGCGTCAATCCGACCTCGTGCTCCTCGGCACCCGCGATTCGCCCGCCCACCGAGTGACCGCTCATCGGCGGTTCCGCGTACCGGCCGGCGTCGGATGCTGGTCACGTGGCGCGACGGAGTTCGCCGACCTTTTGACCGCTGGACAGTGGGCCACCCCGCTTCATGGAGCTTCTTGATCAGCAGCTCGGCGTGCATGCTGAGGCTTGGCGCAACTGGATCCGGCAGGCCGAGGCCGACGCCGACGAGCGCACCGACCGGCCCTCCAGCGATCTGGTCGAGGAGAACCGCAGGTTGCTACGGGAGACCCCGACCGGAAGCACGATGGACAGCGCGGTCGCGCCGTCCACCCCGGCGGTCCTGGCTGACCTACCAGGCACGGCTGGCCTGACTACCGTCACGGTGACAGATTCGCCACGGACAAGATCAGCTTAATTTCGGTGTCACCAGAAAAGAACACCGAAAGGGGTAGGTCATGAAGGCGACTCGAGGTGCGGCGATGGGCCTCGCGGCCGGGGCCGTGCTCGCGCTGTGCACGTTCGGGAGCCCAGCGCAGGCGACCAAGGGAGGCTGGGACCGGGCGGGCCTCGCCGCCGGTGAGTCCGGCGCCGGGAACGCGGGCTGCGCCGAGGCGAGGCCGGAGGTCACCTCCATCAGCGGCTGGGTGTCGCCCGGCGCGTGCTCGTTCATCAAGCGGCAGATCAAGTTCGGCAAGGTCACCACCCCCGACCGGGTGGACGCCTACGCCGACATGTGGTCCAAGGACGCGACGTTGTGGGAGCCGGCGAACGCGACCAGGCCGCCGGTCCAGGGCCTGGACGCCATCAGGACGGCGATCAGCGGCTCGCTCGCCTTGGTGCCCGACTTCCGCTTCCACGGCACACGCATCGTCGTGAACGGCCCTGCCGTGATGTTCGAAGCGCACAACGAGGCCACGCTCAAGGGCCGGCAGGTCGCCTACCCCGCGGTCTACCGGGTCCTGCTGACCGACGACGGCAAGGTCATCCAGGGCCGCCGCTATTACGACCGGCACAGCTGGTTCAAGCCGCTCGACCCCGGCCTGCCCGACCTGTTCGCCAACGTCGCCGACGGCGGCAAGCCCGACCAGAGCCGCCAACCTGTCCTCAGCCCGGACGAGCTCGCTGAACGCGCGACGGCATGGAACAACGAGGACGCCGAGGCGCTCGTGGGACGGCTCACCGGCGCGCCGCTGTCCGCTCCCGGCCTGAATGGCGGCACGCTCAGCACCACGCAGGGCAAGCTCGCCTACCTGAGGACGTTCTTCGACCAGGTCCGCAACGTCCAGCTGCAGCCGGGCCAGATCATCAAGGTTGACGGCGCGACATACCTGGAATGGCACGGCACGGTCCTGCCCAAGGACCAGAACGACCCGGTCAGCTTCGGCATCATCGAGCGCGTCGGCGACACCGGCGGCATCTCGAAAGACTGGACCCTCACGTTCGACCAGCTGCCGCTCGTCGCCGGCGAAGCAAAGATCGCCGACCTGTACGGCAAGCTCAGGTAACGATCGCGACGGTTGACGGATCATGTTCGTTGAACGCTTCCTCGACTGCCCGCACAGGCTTGTCTTCTTCGATTTGTAGAGATTGGAATTCACGTGTTCGCCAGGTCTTTCCGGAATTCAATCGGCGCACTGACCGCGGGTGTGTTGGCGATCGGATTGGGTGGCTGCGGCAGTACCGCCGAGAATGGAGCACTCCCTACGCCGACCGGCTCCTCTGCAGCGGCGTTGGCATCGGCCGCCCCCTCCTCGGCGGTCCCGGCGTCAGCTTCAGCGTCGGCTGTCGCCGCCAATGTAGAGGCGTTGATGACGCAGATGGGTTGCACGGGCAAGGTCATTGACACTCAGCTGTTCTCCAAAGAGACCGGCCGGTGCATGCTCGGCGACGATGAGGTGACCATCGCGGTGTTCGACACCCCGCAGCTTCGAGACGAGTGGGTAAAAGCCGGAAAGCAGTTCGGCGGCAACTATGTGGTCGGACCGAACTGGGCAGCCGGCATGGACCGTCTAAACACCGCTGCCACGGTCGCCGAGAAGCTGAAGGGCGAAAAGGTCTAGTACCACTTCGCGCCTCGCCGCGGCTTGGCTTGTCAGTTGGCCTACGGCGGTCAGTGGTGCCCTGGTTGGTCGTGGAAACAGCCCTTGGTTGATTCTTCTTTCGTTGAGGGAAGAAGATCAATGACCAAGGGCTGTTTCTGCCATTCCGGGTACCGTGCACCCGGTGATCCTCGCGCTCCGCGGAGAACGCTCCAATGAGATCGAGATCTTGGTGCTGCGCCACCAACTCGCGGTGGTGCGCCGTCAACTCCATCGTCCGGACCTGGAACCCGCCGACCGGGCGGGTGCTGTCCCCGCTGTCCCGGCCGCTGTCCCGCCGACGAGGGCCGACATTAGTGAGCCGCGGTGCTCGACGAGCTCGTCCCCGCCGCGTGGCATCACATCGAGCAGCATGCGAACAACCCGGTCGAGGCTGATCACGGCAGGCTCAAGCACCGGCTACGACCGATACGCGGCCTACGAACTGATCGGACCGCGCAGACGGTCATCACCGGACACGCCTTCACGCAGAACCTTCGCCGCTGCCACGATGGAACTCGGCTTCGACGCTCCACCCGCCCGAACGGGTCGCCGCGGTACGCCGCCCCGGTGAGGCGTGCTTGCTCGGCCACCGCGCCGACGTCCTCGCCGACACGGTCCACACGCGCATTGCACCCGCTACGACGTTGTTCGGCTCGCCCCAGGCGGACGCGAATCGGCGCCCGCACCTGTAGAGGTGCGGGCGCCGATGGATTGCGGCGAGTTCACACGGTCTTGCGAAGACCGGCGAACTGCAGGCCGGTGAAGCCGGCGACCACTACCGCCTGGGCGATCACCAGTGCGGTGCCGAGGCCGGTCAACGGGAACCAACCGGCGATGAGCACTTCGACGCTCGCGGCCACCCAGGCGATGTTGACAGCGATCACGACCCGCACGGCGGCCTTGCTCACCGTCGGCCTCGAGGCGAGATAGAGCAACGTGGCGGCGAAGGCGAGCAGGAACACGCCGATCGGGTAGAGCAACGCGGCGGGGAGGCCGAACAGAACGCCGAAGAGCGCCGCGGCGATGATGTAGACGACTCCGTTGGCGCCCGAGCCAATCGCATCCTGTTTCAGGGCGAAGCGGAGCAGCTTGGTGTTGTCGGCGGTGTGGACGGTGGTGGCGACGGTGGCCATCTCGGCGGTCCCTTCGTGGTGTGCGTGTGATCACGAAGCTACGGAGGTCCGCGCGGAGCCGAATCAGTCATCGTGACGGTACCTTCCTGACCGTGCTGCACGGACGAACTGGGGAGCAAGCGAAGATCGAGTGGCTCCTGGCGGAGGCCAGGACCGGCCGCAGCGGGACCATGGTCATTCGAGGCCCGGCGGGGATCGGCAAGTCTGCGCTGCTGGACTATGCCGCCGGGCGGGCAGCGGGAATGCGGCTGCTGCGCGGGGTCGGTGTCGAGTCCGAGGCCACGTTGCCCTTCGCCGCACTCCACCTGCTCCTGCGCACCGGTCTCGACCGCATCCACACGCTGCCCGACGTGCAGGCCACCGCGCTCAACGGTGCCCTGGGGTTGGGCGACGTTACTCCAGAGAGCCGGTTCCTGGTCGGGCTGGCCACGCTGAGCCTCCTCGCCGAGCTCGCTGGGGACGGCGCGCTGCTCTGCCTTGTCGACGACGCACAGTGGTTCGACCAGGCGTCCATCGACGCGCTGGTGTTCGCCGCTCGCCGCCTCGAGGTTGAAGGCGTCGTTATGATCTTCGCTGCCCGCGCGGGGTTCGATGCCGCAGGGCTGCCCGAGCTCCACCTGGGCGGGCTGGACAGTGCAGCAGCCGCCGCCCTGCTGCCCGCCGACCTCCCACCGCAGGTGCGAGAGCGCCTCATCGAGGAGTCCGACGGCAACCCTCTGGCGCTCATCGAACTGCCCGCCGCACTCAGCGCCGAGCAGCGGGCGGGACGGTTGTCGCCAGTGGGTGCGATGCCTGTCGCCGATCGAGTCCGGGAGGCGTTCCAAGCGCAGATAGCCGCGCTTCCCGAGCCCGCACGGACCGCGCTGCTGATCGCGGCGTCGGACGGCTCTGGTGAGCTAGAGACGCTGGTGGGTGCGGGTGCCTCCCTCCACGGGCTGGATGCGGCCGAGCGGAGCCGGCTTCTCGAGATCAGGGGGACCGTTGTCGGTTTCCGCCACCCCCTGATCCGGGCTGCCGCCTACCAGGGCGCGCCGGCCGCCCGCCGCCTTGCCGTACACCGAGCCCTTGCCGATGCCCTCACGCGTTCGCCGGCCATCGATGCGGCCGACCGGCGGGCGTGGCACCTGGCCGCCGCCGCGCTCGGTCCTGACGAGGACGTCGCACGGGAGCTGGAGGAAGCGGCGGAACGGGCACGTACCCGCGGCGGCCACGCCGCGATCGCGGCCGCGTACGAGCGCGCTGCCGAGCTCACCGCCGACCCGGTGCGACGATCCGGACGGGTGGTGGCTGCCGCGCTCGCAGCGAGTGACGCCGGCCTGATGGGCCGGGCTGCCGCGCTCGCCGACAAGGCTACGTCCGATGTGGACGATCCGAACATGCTCGCTGCGCTGATCCAGGTACGGGCCCACCGTGAGCTCGAGTCAGGCGCACCGCTCGCGGCAGGCCGGATCATCATGGAGGGCTTCCCTCGAGTGGCAGCCCGCTCCTCCGAGCGGGCGAGCTGGCTGCTGGTGGAGGCCATCCGCTGCGCCTGGTTCGCCGGGGACACGCAGCTGGCAGAAGAGGCCGCCGCCGGACTCCGTGCGCTCTCCGAGATCGATTCGCTGCTGGTCCTCGGCGCGCTCGGGCTGACCCGCCTGATGAGCGGCGACATCGGCGGTGGGATCAAGCTCATGGGCGAGGCAGTGGACGGACACGGCCGTACTGGGCTGGGGGTGCCTGGACTGACCTTCACCGCTTCCCTGTCTTTCGCGCTGGGCCGCGCCGATCTCTACGAGGAGATCACCGGCCGCGTTGTGGCGGCCTGCCAGAAGAGCGGGATGATCGGTTGGCTCGCCTACGCACTCCAGGATCATGGACTCGCGCAGGGGTGGCTTTGCCGGTACGGCGAGGCCGCTGCGGCCCTCAACGCAGGGTTGCGGCTCGCGACTGACCTGGGTCACGAGCACCGGGTGAGCCACATCATGTGTTCTCTCGCTTGGGTGCTCGCGCACCTCGGGGATGTGCAGGGATGCCGCGCAAAAGCCGAAGAAGGCGTAGCGAGAGCCGACAGCCAGGGAATGGTGCTTGCGGTGGCCATCGGGCGCTGGGCACTTGGCCTGCTTGAGCTCGGCCTGGGCCGTCCGGACGCTGCCCTCCAGCAATTGGGGGCCATCCCGATGACCGGCATCGCCGTCCTCTGCGCCGCGGACCAGGTCGAGGCAGCCGTCCGCAGCGACCGGCCCGTGCAGGCGAAGGAGGCGCTCGCCCGCTACATGGCCTGGGCGCGGCACGTCCGTCAGGCGTCGTCGGACGCGATCGCCATGCGCTGCCGCGCGCTTGTCGAGGACGACGAAGCGCACTTCGCGCAGGCCGTATACCTCCATGAGCAAGACGCTCAGCCGTACGAGCTGGCAAGGACGCAGCTTGCCTACGGCGAGTGGCTGCGACGGGCACGGCGGCGGGCAGACGCCCGTGTACAGCTGCGCGGCGCACTGGAGATCTTCGATCAACTCGGTTCGGAACTGTGGGCCGAACGTGCCCGCGCCGAGTTGCGCGCGACCGGCGACGTGCCGGCGGCGCCACGCAAGGCCGGCGACCCGCTGAGCGTGCTCACCCCCCAGGAACGCCAAGTCGTACGGCTGGCGGCCAGTGGCGCCTCCAACCGCGACATCGCCGCCCAGCTCTTTCTCAGCCCGCGGACCGTCGGCTACCACCTCTACAAGGCGTTTCCCAAGCTGGGTATCACCTCCCGAGCCCAACTTGCAGCCATCGCCCGGTCTTCGCCGGTGCGCGGCTGACGACCCCGGCGATCCAGCAGGCTCGGGTTTCGGTGCCGCCGGGTACGATTCGCGAGGGTCGAATCGCGCCGAGCAGCAACCCCGCCGCCACCCCGCCCGACTGCACCAGCATCCCGGCCAGCACCAGCCAGTGACCAACGTCGCTGCCGGTGCAGCACGGCACCTGCCGACTGGCGCTCACCCGCAGCAACTGCGGGCACGCGTCCGCCCAGGTCGCCGCATCGGCTAATGCCCAGCGCCGGGATGGATCGGCACGCCGGAGTGGACCAGCGTGCGGCCAGCGTGCGCGTCAATGGGACGATCTCGATCACGGCGCTGAACCAGGTCTCGTCTCGGTGCCCCAGTGACCGCGAGGCTGGGCGCAAGCATGGCCCGGCGCCGGATGATGGTGGGAGCGGTGCACGGTCGAGGGTTGATCCATTTCTGGCCGAACGGGCATGTCCGGCGTGGCGCGGCAACCGTACTGTCGCATGCCATGACCGTCGATGCCGCACGTCCGGTCCGGCCCGCGCAGGTGACTGTCGCGTTCTGGTTCCAACTCGCCGCCGTTGCCCTGCTGCTCGGCCTTGTCGGGCTGGTCGTCGCGTACGCTGTGCACTTCGACGGCGAGATCTCCCGAGTCGCCGCGCTGGTGCCCGACGCGGACCCGGCCGAGGTGAGCTCGGAGCGGTTCGGAAACGTCTTCACATCGCTGGTCCTCGGTGTGCCGACGCTCCTGCTGGCGGTCTGGCTCGCCGCGACGGCGGTGCCGGTCTCGCGGGGCAGCAACATCGCGCGGATCCTCGTTTTCGTCGCCGGGGGCGGGCAGTTACTGATCTGCCTGCTGCAAGGCTGCAGCGGGTTCCTGGTCGCGCCGTTCTTCTTCGCGTTCGACAGCGCGGACGTCTCCGGGACCGATGTCTCCGGGACCGGCGAGGTGCCGTGGGAGGAGTCAAAGTTCCTCGAAACCCTGTACTCGGGTGCGGACCCGTTCTCCGAGGTGTCCTTCCTGGCGGGCGGCGCCGGCGCGCTGGTGGTACTCATGTTGACGGGCGTGGTGGTGCTGCTGCTGGCCCTGCCTCCCGCGCACCGCTACTTCGTCCCGCGCGCCGCGACACCCCCGGCGCCGGGCTGGCCGGCTGTCCACCCCGGCGGCGGCTACCCGTTGCCGGTGCCATACATGGTCTGCCCCGATCCTTCGGTCCATTTCCCACCCGTCGCCGCATCGCCAGCCACCGCTCCACCACCCGAGCCCACCACCGAGCCCCACAACGGCGAATAGGTCGGCCTGTACGTCGGCCAGGACGTCCCGCATCCGGGCATGACCAAGCTGACCCGCGAGGTGACGCAAGTGACCCGCCCTGACAACCGCGCGACGAAAGCCAACCCTGGACTAGCCAGGCCGTGAGGCACAGCAGCGGCGGCCAGCCGCGGGGTTCGGCCGCCGCTGGTGCTGTCTGCGAGTCAAGAGCCGTCCTCGATGTACGCCCATGCCCTCGACGATCTTGCCGTCCACACGCGCGTCAGCGTTGCCCCGCTTGCGGTGTCCGTCGCGCCCGGGCCCTACGCGCAGGTCAGCAGGGTGCGGCAGGCGTCGATCGGGTGCGTCCCTTGGTGTGCAGGCAGGGTGACCGACGAGCCACGAGATGCCGTACTCACGGCGTCCGCTCATCGGCCATGTCCGGACGCCGGCTCCATCGACTTGGCGGGGCGCTCCGTGACGAGCGAATCGCGGCATGAGAGCGGATGCGATGATCGTCGCCGTACCTCAATCACCAGGTCTTGGCGAACTCCATGAACCGTTCCGTCGAGGCGGCCCCGGGTCGGTACTGGGCGCTGTCCTCGTCGGTCGCTGCTGGCTGACGGCGGGGACCCCCGTCTGCGGCGTCACCATAGAGGCATCTGGCCCGGGTCCAGCGCGACCGGGCCCTGTTGGGGCTGCCGGCGCTCCTCGGCCTCTTCGCGGGTCCAGGATTCGGGCCCGAGCCACAGCGACTCCCGTGCCCACACGTCATGCGACTGTCCGGCCAGCCAGGCGGCGAACCACTCGGGCAGCGTCAGGTGCAGCTTGTGCCGCTCGCCCTCGGACCACCACCACATCTGCCCCTGCGGGTGCCGGCAGTCCAGCAGCGCCCACATGGCGCACCCGAAGTCGCAGAAGAACACGACCCCGCGCGGCGGCGCCGGCGGTTCATCCGGATCGTCGTATGGACCCTCCGGCCCGTCCGTCTGCTCCACGAGCGGGGAGTCGCCTTCGGTGACGCCCTCGATCCCGCCGAACGGGCCGATCCCACCGTCGGCGAGCTCCAGGTAGATCCGCCGCACCAGGGGCGGCAGCGGATATCCGATCACCCCCTCGGCTCGCCGGACGTCTTCCTCCAACGCCGGCGCCGGCAGCGACACCTTATGGTCCAGATCCGTCGGACGGCCCTGCCCGACCCGACGTCGGATCGCCTCGAAGATCTCCTCGTCGGTCACGCTGCCGCACTCTACGTGGTGACCATCAGGTCCGCGATGGATCCGTCGGACCCTCGGCGTCCCTTACCGCGGCACAACGAGCAGACCAATCCGTCGACTCCGAGATTCGCATCGTCCACGCGCAGCGCTGCAGATGAGTATGGATGCACGAGATCACTCGACCGCTCATGCTGATGACGATGGGCTGTCCGCCTCGAGTATCAGTACGGCCATGTCCAGGATTCGCTGGTAGTACGCGCGGCCATAGTCGTCCAGCTCGGGGATGACGCGAAGTAGCCGCTGTTCGTACTCGGCGAGGATGTTCCATCTCCAATCATCCAGGACGCCATGCTGTTGCAGCCAGACGGAGATACAACCACTCGGGAAGCTGTCCAGCATGATCATGTCGAAGCCGGCCACTTCGGCACCGCCGCGCCACCGGCTCGGGAAAGGCGCATTCCGGTGCGCCTCATTCAGCGCTGCGACCACCGCCAACCGGTCCGTGATCTCCAACGGATCCTGCCTCCTCGGCCAACTAGGCCATGGTACGGACGCTACACATCGCACGTCTGGACGTGAGTCAACCGGAGGTTCGTCACCGGACGGAACGATCGCCTCGCGGCCATGAGCGAGCACCGATGCAGGGCTCTGGGCACAGGCGCCACCAAGCTAGTGAAGGGCCCTCTACGGGATTGGTGCGTCGTTCACGTGGCGGAGGTGGAGGCGCGAGGCCATCGCGAGGTACTGCAACGTCGTGGTTGACGACGGTGTGCTCAGTTCGATCTGGAACGCGTCCTCGTATCCCTGCTGATTGCGAAGCACCCACCGCCAGGCGGAGGTCATGCCGAGCAGGCCGGCATAGTGCCGATCCGTTTGGGTTGGCACCGAATCTGACACCCAGTAGCGAAGCGGCGGCCGTTGCCGCGGATCGAACGAAACCTCGACCGTGTCGTCGTCCGGATCAACCTCCACGTGGAGGTATCCCTCGTCGAAGCGGAACTGGACCACCACGAGCCAGGAAGGGTCGTCCATGTACGCCAGATGCACGACTTCAGCCAGATCGGTCAGCACGGAGGGCACAGAAGAAGGCAAGTTATGCGCCACACGGAGATCATCGCATCGACTGCACCGGCCGACGCGTCCGCTATTCGGCATGTCCGGATGCTTGCGCAAGCACCTTCAGCCGTGGCTGATGTCGACGTAGCGTGACCGCGTACGGCCAGGACAACGCGCGCGGTCGGCGGCATGTCCGCACGCCGAGCGGTGGGTGATCAACCCATGCCATCGGGTGACGGTCGTCGTCGTGGTCGCCGACGACCGGGACGTCCGCAGTGTCGTGACCGCCGGGCGGCGCGGCGCTGGGCGCGCCGCCCTGGTTTGCGAAACGGCGGTGAACTGCTCGACACGTCGCCGTATGTACGCACCCGAGAGGGCACCGGGCGTCGGCTACGCCGGTGGCACGTCGAAGGAGTCGAGCACTCCTGCTGTGCGCAGGGTGTGCCGCAGCGTGTCGGACGGGTTTTCCAGCACGAGTCGGGTGGCGGCCCGTTCGGCCTGCTGGCGTAGGGCGACCAGTGCGCCGACGCCGCTGGAGTCGATGAAGGTCACGAGCTGCAGATCGAGGTACAGAATGCCGGGCGGCGGCTGCAGGGCCCGCTCGACACATGCCCGGAACCGGTCGACCGCAGCGAAATCGAGATCACCGTGGACGGCGATGACCATGCCGCCACCGATGCGGCCGCGCACATGCAAGGTCAGTTCCACCGCCGCCGTCCTACAGCACGCCCGCGTCGAACGTCACGCCATCATCGCCGACGACGGTGACCCACCCGGTGTAGCCGCAGTTGTCGTAGCCGCCGGTGATGCTGTCGTCGTACGCGAGGTCGGAGCCGGCCGAGCCGATGAAGGTGTGCTGGTCCTGCACGAACTCGGCGCGGTAGGTGCCTGGGTTGGACGTGCGACATGCGGGAGCGGTGACGGACATTGCGTCCTTACATCGGAGGGACCGGCTTGGGTTACCCCGGCTCGGACGATCGGTGTGCGTTGTCTGACCAAGGAGCGACGCAGGATTGATCCGCGTTACATCTATTATCCCCTGAACCACACGCTTGATACGAATTGCGGCCCCGTCCCATGACGATCAGGGGGTGGCTCCAGCCGAGGCCAGCCGCCGCTCACACCCCGGCCCACCGGCCTGAGTGAGCCGTCGCTCGGTGCCGGCCCCACAGTCCAGACCCGCTTGTTGCCGACGCGTGAAACTGGCCCCCAGGGCGGCTCGAGGCGGCCGCACATACATCTCCGCCACCTCCGCCGATGGGTGAGTCGGAGGGTGAATCCACGTTTCACCCTCCTGAACCGCATCGGCGCATGGCGATGGCGCTTTACGGTGGGCGTCATGCTGCCAAGGACGCTGTCATGATGGTCGTCGTTGTCGCAGTGACGGCGGTCGGGCTGATGCTGGCGGCCGCCGACCCGCCGAGCGGCTGCTCGGCGCCCGGTACGCGCGCGGCGGCAGTAGGGATTCTGGCCTGGTGGCATGCTGAAGCTGTAGCGGCTTGTCAGAACCCTCAGTGGCCGAAGGCTGGGGAGGGTGGATGTCGTACGAGCAATCGAGTGATGCGGCGCGGCTTCGGCATGCGCACGCGGCGGTGAGTTCTGCCGGTCCGCGTCCGGTCTCGGGCCCGGTCCGGGGCAGCGTCGACTGCGCGCCTGGTGACGTCGCGGCGGTGCGGCTCCTCGGCGGTCGCTACCGGATCGATACGTTGCTGGGCAGCGGAGGCATGGGCACCGTCTGGCGCGGCTACGACCTGCGACTGGACCGGCCGGTCGCCATCAAACTGCTGTCCGGCAAAGGGCTGCGCCTGCCCAAAGCGATGGAACGCTTCGACCGTGAGGCACGCGCGGTCGCCCGACTGTCGCACCCCAACATCGTCCCGGTACACGACTTCGGCACCGAGGACGGCAACCCGTACCTGGTCATGGAACTGGTGGACGGCCCGACAGTGTACGACCTGTTGGACGAGGGTCCACTGGCGACAGCCGATGTCCTCGCGATCTCCGCACAGATCTGCGACGGTCTCGCGGCCGCACACACGGCCGACATCGTCCACCGCGACATCAAGCCGAGCAATCTCATCGTGGCCGTAACCGGCGTGGTGAAGATCTGCGACTTCGGTGTGGCCCGGATACTCAACACCACCGCACCTGCCGATGAACCTGCCGACCTGACCGGGTCGGCCGTAGCCATGGGCAGCTCCAAGTACATGGCGCCCGAGCAGATCAACGGCGATCCGGTCGACCCCAGGACCGACCTGTACGGGTTGGGCTGCAGCATGTATGCGATGTTCACCGGCCAACCGCCGTTCTCGGCCGGCAATGCGCTGAGCGTCGTGCACCAGCACGTCACACAGGCGCCGGAGCCGCTTCGCGTTCGCCGCCCCGATGTACCGCCCGAGGTGGAAGCCCTGGTGGCCGAGCTGCTCGCCAAGCCACCGGACGAACGTCCGTCGGATGCGACCGCCGTCCGGGCACGCATCGCCGCGGCGGCAGATCTGATGGCACACAGCGAGGCGGCGACGCTGCCACGATCGGCGGTCTCCTCAGCGATGGTCTTGGCGGCCGTACCGCCGCACAGCGCACGGTCGACGGAGCAACGAACGTCGCTGCCAGTTGACGGTCCCGAATCAGCTGTGGGCGACGCACAGGTCGCTGTGCACGCTCAGGAGAGGGCAACGCGGGACACCCGTGAACCGGACGTCGGCGCAGCGGCGGCCACCGCCTCCCCAGCGGGCACACGACCGCCGAACCGCAATGATGGCGTGCCGGCGCCGAGGCCGAGGCGGCGGCTGTGGATGGCGGCCGCAGTGGTCGCGGGGGTCGTCACTTTGACGGCGTTGGTCACAACCTTGCCGCCGATGAACCGATCAGGATCACATGGCGGGGCACAGCGTCTGGCCGCGACCGATTCCCCGGTGGTGGGCGGCCCTTCACCGAGCGCGGTCCGCGAGACGGCAGCGCCGGCTGCCGACGAAGCGACCGCCCGTATGCAGACCCGGCCGTCACCGACGGTGTCTGCGCTGCTGCCGGTAGATCCGATCCTCGCGTTGCGCCAGGCAATTCAGCGGCAGGTCGATGCCGGAGCTCTCCCGGCGGATACCTCCAGGGACCTGAACCACATGGTCGATGAGCTGGCCAAGTCCATCGCCACCGACAACCCTGACGACGAGACCAAGAAGCTCAAGGCGCTCCGGGACCAGTTAGCCAAGCTGTACACGGACGGCAAGCTGAACACCGCGGCCTTCACCGATCTCAGCAGCCACGTCGACGCGGTCGCCACCGAGATCGGTTAATCGCACCTGGACAACGGCACCTTCCGGCGAAGCTGGTGTCCAGCGGGCGCGCCGATCCACCGCGTCTAAGCGCGGCATCACCCGGGTGCCAACCATGTCGGCCCACTCCGGCGCCTCGGCTTGGCTCCGCCACTGGTCCACGACGATCTCGCGCCGTCGGGTTCGTGAGGTGCGGGTAGCCGTACCTCACAGAGGCGTGGTGCCGCGGTTGTCTCGGCCGCCGTCCCGCCCCGAGCATAGACGTGTGTACCGGTTGCTGCATGCGCCGTTCTCGCGCCGGGCCTGGCGGGAGCTGGCCTACGTGTGGGCCTCGCTGCCGCTGGCCGTGTTCGGACTCGTGGGCGTGTACGCGGCCTGACCGGTTTCTGAGCCCCCTGGTTCAGGCGCCTGGTGCCCGGGCCGCCGGCATGGGTCAGATCGCCACGGCGTGGGACACCAGCCAGGCCCCCTGCACCGGCACCATCGTGAGCACCACCCGGTTCTGGTCGACCTTCTCGCCGGTGACGTTCGTGTTGCGGCGGTACTGGTTGAGGTAGAGCAGCAGTTCGACCCGCTGCGGGCTCGCGGTCACGACGCCGGAGGCGGACACCGCCGCGCGGACGATCGCCTGCTCCGAGACGGCCTGCGGCTTGAGCGCGAGGGTCGTCTTCGCGTACTCGTCGGCGAACTGGCCGGTGACGAACGCCCGTCCGTTGGCGACGCTGGTGTCGAAACTGCGGTAGTCGTACGAGAAGATCGCCTGCGCGGCGGCGGTCGCGGCGGCGAGCGACTGGCGGACCGCGACGTCGCGCTGCCGCGCCTGCCCGTGCTGGTACCAGCCGGCGCCCGCGACGGCGAGACCGAGCCCGATGACGGCCACGAACGCGGCGACGCCGCGACGCATGCGGAGCCTGGGCCACGTGAGTTTCGGCATCATGAACTCCCGGATCAGCCGACGAACTGGAGCCGGGAGACGAGCCAGCGGCCCGATCCGGCGTCGTGGGTGACATCAACCTGGATGCGGTAGTGCGAGGCACGGCCATCGGGCGCCTTCGCGTTGCGGACGGTCGCGTCGACCGCGACCAGGACGACCGCCGAGTGCCGGTCGTCGGAGACCAGCGCCGCGCGCAGCACGGTGCCGCGCGACTCGACGGTGTTCTCCACGATCGCGGCCCGCACCTGCGGGCGGCCCCGTGAGAACTCGTCATGGAAGTCGCCGGTCGCGCCGTCGGCGATGCGCTGCAGGTCCCGGTCGACGCTGGAGGCGCTCACCGAGACGAAGTTGACCGTGGTCTGCTTCGCCGCCGCGAGGGCCTGCTGGTGTGCGCGATCCAGCATGCGGTCGTCGTACCAGCGGCTTACGGGCACTGCCCGGCTACCGCGACCAGGGCCGCCCGTTCACGGCGTTCGTCTACGCCATCGCCGCC
Source organism: Dactylosporangium sp. AC04546 (assembly GCF_022095675.1). Taxonomy (GTDB): domain Bacteria; phylum Actinomycetota; class Actinomycetes; order Mycobacteriales; family Micromonosporaceae; genus Dactylosporangium. The sequence continues at coordinate 18,579 of NZ_JAHYSG010000002.1, forward strand.
CACAAGGTCGCCGACGCCCAGCGCGCCGCCGTTCGCAACGCCGGAACCGCGCCGGTCGACACCCTCGCCGACCGCCCCGACACGGCACCCGGCCCGGAGCAGCAGGCGATGAACACCGACGTGGCACGGCGCCTGTCCGGGCTGCTCGCCCTGTTACCCGAGCAGCAGCGGGAGATCGTCCTGCTGCGGGTGGCGGTCGGGCTGCCGGCCGAGGAGGTCGGCGTGATCGTCGGCATGTCGGCACCCGCCGTCCGGGTCGCCCAGTCCCGGGCCCTGGCCCGGCTGCGTACGCTGGCTGGTGACACGTTGGGCGAGGTGGCGGCGTGAGCATGAGCGAGCAGCGTGGCGAGCAGCCCGTCGACCTGGCCGCGGTCCAGGCCGACGACGCGCTGCTCGACGCCCTCGGCCGGGGCGAACCGGCACCCGACGGCGACGACCTCGCCGGCCTGCTCGCCGCCTGGCGGGCCGACCTCGACACCGACCTTCCCGCGGACGACATCTCCGCCGACGGCATCCTCGTCGTGTCAGCCGAACCGCCCGCCGACGAGCAGCAGGTGGCCGAACCGGTGCCGCTGCGGCGGCGTGGCACGGGCCTGCGCCGCGCCTTCGCCGGCGTGGCGGCGGCCGCGCTGATCCTCGGCGGCCTGGCCCTCGGCGCGCACCGTTCGGGCCCGGACGGTCCATTGTGGCCGATCACCCGGGTGCTGTACCCGCAGGTCGTCGACGCCCGCGCCGCGGAGCACGCCATCGCGCAGGCCGCCGACGCGGCCGCGGCCGGTCGCTACGACGAGGCCCGCCGCCTGCTCGACACCGCCACCGGCTACGCACAGCAGGTCGGCGATCCGGCGACGCGCCAGCGGTTGCTCGACCGGATCGACGAGATCCGCCGGTCGCTACCCACCGCACCCGCCCCGACGGCGCAGCCGTCGTCCACCGGAGGTGGCTCCACACCAGACACCACCGGGCCGAGCCCCGCGCCGTCGCCCGCCACCACCACGGGCGGACCCGGCGGCGGCGGCAATCCCGGCGGCGGCCAGTCGCCGGCCCCGGGCATCCCCGTCCCCAACCTGCCGTCGCTCCTGCCGTCCCTGCCGTTGCCGTCGTCGATACCGCTGCCCGGCTTGCCCTGAGTTCGTTCAGTCATGGCCCCCGCAGAGTTGCCAAGAGCACGGCACATCGCCACCGACGCGATGTGCCGCAAGGCCGCAGCAGGCGCACAACTCGCTGACCAGGCGGATGAAGGGCGGGTGACCGAACTGGTGGTATCCGGCCTGGCTGTGCCGCTGGTGTGGCTGACACCCCGTGCTCATGGTGCGGAACGCGCTGTTGCGCTCGTGATGACCACGGCGGTTTGCTTGGCGTGAGGGCTGTCGCTGGCCAGGGTCAGCGACAGCTGCTACGCACAGTAACTTGATCTCATAAGCCTGATATGTGCAAGTTGGTCCCAGTCTGGGTTTCACCGGTGGCTTGATACCCAATTTCGCCGCTGCGCGTCGGGTTGTGTCGCGGCTTCGTGGCGTGACGCTGGCCTCGTCCCTTTCTCCGCATGCTGTTCGGGGGTCACGGGGCATCCGCAGGCTTTCGTGATGGATCCGCGCGCCGCACTGTGAAATGCGCTGCTTGGTCCATGTGGCCCGGGTTTTTGTGGCAGGGCATCGGCGATGTGTCGCCCGGCGCCCTGTCGGGTCGTCGGTATGGAGCGGCAGCAGCCTGCCTTCGTGCTCTTGCAGTTCGGGACCGCGCGGGCGGGTGGGTCGCTGGCGAGGCCTCGACCGGGCCGGGGATCCGGATCGGAGGTTGCCATGTGTGGTGGCCTGATTCCTCGCATGACCGTGAGCTTCGTCGTGCTCATCCTCGTGGTCGACGGCGTGTTCAGTGCGCTGCTCGCCGCGATTGTTCGGCACCGTGAAACGGACCGCATGTCGGCACACTCCACGGAGATGCTCGTCGCCGAGCAGGAGGTCGAGCAACATCTGCTCGACCTCGACCGGGCCGAGCGTGGCTTCATCGCCACCAAGGACCCGAGCCTGCTCAAGGCATCGACGCAGGAGCAGGCCGCGCTCACCGACACGTCCGCCCGGTTGGAGCGGTTGGCCCACACACCGGACGAGGCCAGGCAGGCGCGGCAGGTCGCCCAGCACAGTCAGTCCTATGTCCGGGACTGCGCCACGCCGATGCTGCAGGCGGCGCAACGCGGCGACCCCGCCGCGCACAGCGCGGCGACGGCACACGAGGACGAGCGCCGAGTCGCCGAACTGCGGGCTGAACTCGACCGCCTCATCGCGAGCGAGTCGCGGGTGGCGGCCGGTCAGGACACCCACGCCCAGGCGGCGGGCAGCCGGGCGGTCACGGAAGGCGTCGCGGGGATGGCAGGCGCGGTGCTGGTCGCTGTCATCCTCGTGGGGTACCTGGCCATGGCCGTTGTCCGGCCGGTTCGCCGGGCGACCGTCATGGCCGGCCACCTCGCCCGCGGCGAGCTCGACACGCGCTGCCCCGAGACCGGCGCGGGCGAGGTCGGCGCGCTCACCCGCTCGTTCAACACGATGGCCGACGCGGTGCGCCAGCGCGTGCGGGACCTCGTCCGCATGGCCAGAGCACAGACCGCGATGCGGCGCATCGCGACCCGTGTGGCGCGCGGCGCCGCACCAGCCGAGGTCCTGGACGTCATCGCCACCGAACTCGGGGACCTCATCGGCAGCGACGCGACGCACATCGTGCGCTACGAGGCCGACGGCACCGCAACGGTGATCGGCGCATGGCAAGCCGCCGACATCGAACTGCCGGTCGGCACACGACTGCCCCTGGACGGGCGCAGCGTCACGGCAACGGTCCGGCAAACCGGGCGGCCCGCCCGGATGGACAGCTACGCCGACGCTCCCGGCCCGATCGCCACCCACCTGCGCCGGCATCACGTCCGCGGAGCGGTCGGCGCCCCGATCCTCCTCGAGGGACGCCTCTGGGGAGCTTTGAACGCCACCGCGACCCGCCAGCAGCCGCTGGCCCTCGACGCAGCAGCACGGCTTGCCGACTGCACCGACCTGATCGCCACCGCCATCACCAACACCCAGGCCCACACCGACCTGGCAGCCTCCCGGGTGCGTACGGTCGTGGCCGCCGACCAGGCCCGACGGCAGATCGAACGCAACCTGCACGACCGCATCCAGCAGCTCATCGCCATCGCCATCGAGACCGGCGGCACCGCGTCGGACATCCCGTCCGAGATGGCGCAGCTGCGCCGGCGCGTGTCCGCGGTGACGGACAACCTGAACGCGGTTGTGGACGACCTGCGGGAGGTCTCACACGGCATCCACCCGACCCTGCTGTCCGACCTCGGCCTGCGACCCGCACTCAAACGTCTCGCCCGCCGCTCCCACATCCCCGTCGACTTCGACGTACGTCTCGACCGCCCGCTCCCCGAACCCGTCGAGATGACGGCCTACCACATCGCCGCCGAGGGCGTTGACCCGGTCGGTGAAACCACGATTGCCGGTGGGAGTCCGAAACGCCGCTCGTTCCGGGGGTTCCGGGAGTTGGCCGCCGCCGGTCCTGACCTGACCGGCGGCGGGGCACAAGACGGGTCAGCCGGTGGTGACGGGCAGTTCGGTGAGCAGTTGCTCGACGCGACGCTTGATCTCGTCGCGGATCGGGCGGACGGCCTCGATGCCCTGCCCGGCGGGGTCGTCGAGCTGCCAGTCGAGGTACCGCTTGCCGGGGAAGACCGGGCAGACGTCGCCGCAGCCCATGGTGATGAGCACGTCGGAGGACTCGGCGGTCTCGTAGTCGAGCTTGCGCGGGGTGTTGGCGGTGATGTCGATGCCGACCTCCCGCATCGCCTCGACCGCGACCGGGTTGATCCGGTCGGCGGGTTCACTGCCGGCGGAGCGGACCTCGACGGTGTCGCCGGCGAGGTGGCGCAGCCAGCCGGCGGCCATCTGGGACCGGCCGGCGTTGTGCACGCACACGAACAGGACGGTGGGCCTGGTGGTCATCTGGTGGTTCCTCCGTGGTTGCGCAGCTGGCGGGATTCGTCGTCGGGATGGGGGACGAGGACGTCACCGGCGGCGCTGCCGACGGACGGATAGAGCGCGAGCAGCAGCCCGGCGCCGATGACGAGGCCGGCGAGCTGGGCGGCGACGAAGCCCGGGACGGAGCCGGGGGCGATGCCGGCGAAGGTGTCGGAGAAGGCGCGGCCGATCGTGACGGCCGGGTTCGCGAACGACGTCGAGGACGTGAACCAGTAGGCGGCGCCGATGTACGCACCGACCGCCGCCGGTGCGACCGCGGCCCGGCCGGACCGGGTCAGGGCGAAGATCAGCAGGAGCAGTCCGGCGGTCGCGACGATCTCGCCCAGCCAGAGGTCGCTGCCGGTGCGGTCCTTGGTGGCGAAGTCGACGGCGGGCAGCTTGAACATCAGGTTGGCCAGGACCGAGCCGCCGATCGCCCCGGCGACCTGGGCGGCGACATATCCGGCGAGGTCCCGGCCCGGGAGGCCGGTGCCGGTGCGGCGGCCGAGGAACCAGTCGGCGGCGGAGACGACGGGGTTGAAGTGCGCGCCGGAGACCGGGCCGAAGGTGAGGATGAGCGCGCCGAGGGCGAACGCGGTGGCGACGGAGTTCTCCAGCAGCTGCAGGCCGATGTCGTCGGTGAGCCTGGTGGCCATGACGCCGGAGCCGACGACGGCGGTGACGAGCATCGCGGTACCGATGAACTCGGCGAGCAGGCGCCGCCACAGGGTCGGGTTCACGAGGGTCGAGGTTCCTGTCTTCCGGGGATCAGGGGACGGGGATGGTGAGCTGGTCGAGGAGGAGCCGGACGCGGCGTTCGAGTTCGTCGCGGATCGGCCGGACCTGCGGCAGGTCGAGGCCGGCGGGGTCGTCGAGGTCCCAGTTCTCGTAGCGGGTGCCGGGGAAGACCGGGCAGGCGTCGCCGCAGCCCATGGTGACCACGACGGTGGCGGCGCGGACGATCTCGTCGGTCCACGGCTTCGGATACTCGTCGGTGATGTCGATGCCCCGCTCGGCCATCGCCGCGACCGCGGCCGGGTTGATCTCCCGGCCGGGTTCGGACCCGCCGGACCACGCCACGGCGCGGCCGCCGGCGAGGTGGGTGAAGAACCCGAGCGCCATCTGGGATCGGCCGGCGTTGTGGGTGCACAGGAACAGCACCACGGGTTTGCCGTCGTGGTGGTGCCCCTCGACGCGGGCGAGGGCGTGCAGCCGCTGCCGGGCGAAGCGTTCGGCGAGCAGGGGCAGGAAGTTGGGCACGCTGGACAGCGATGCGAACTGCTCGTAGCTGGTGTGCAGGAACCGTTCGATGGTCTCGGCGCCGTAGGTGCCGTCGAACTCCCGCGCCAGGCGGGCGGCGGCGGTCCGCAGCGCCAGGTGCTGGTCGACGGACAGGTCCGGGTGGTAGTAGTGCGCGAGCGCGTCGGTCATGGCTGAACTCCCGGTGCTACTTGACGTGGCGCTGGGCCGGGACGACGGCCGGCGCCAGGCGGGTGATGCGATCGGCGAGGTCGGTGTAGGCGGCCTCGAACGCGGCGTCGGTGTCGACCCGGACCGGGTCGGGCACTGACCAGTGCAGCCGCGGGTGCACTGGCGCGTCCGGCGCGGCGAGGTCCTCGTGGGCGTTGTCGCAGACCGCGATGACGAGATCGCCGTCGTGGACGACGTCGGCGAGGTGCGCGGTGCCGGCCGGGTCGATGGCGAGGCCGTGGCGGTGCGCGACCTTGACCGCCCGCGGATGCACCTGCTGCGCCGGATGGGTACCGGCAGAGGCGGCCGGGCCGCCGACCCGGTCCCGCCACAGGGCGGCAGCGAGCTGCGAGCGGGCGGAGTTGTGGGTGCACACGAACACGACCCGGTCGGCCCGGTCCAGGGCGGGCGGCGTCAGGGAGGCCAACACCTCGGGGACGAGGCGGAGGTAGGTGCGGCGCCGGTCGCCCTCCGACCGCGCCCGGGTGACCAGGCCGGCGTCCTGCAGCACCTTCACGTGGTGGGCGACCAGGTTGGTCGGCAGGCCCAGCTGCTGGCCGACCTCGCCCGGGGAGGCATCACCGAGGACGAGGGTGTCGACGATCGCGAGGCGAGCAGGGTCACCGAGTGCCGCGTGCGCCCGGGCCCGGGCCCGCATCTGCAGCGAGGAACGCTCAATGTTCATTGACTCAATCTTTACTGAACTATTCCGTAGCCGTCAAGAAGCGTAGCGTGGCTATACGTAGCCGTGTTACCCGTGAGTGGAGGCGGCGATGCGGGTGCTCGGGCTGGAGATTCCGGATGCGGGGCCGGTGTTCGTCGGCGTGCTGACGGTGCACGTCATGGCGGGGCTGACCGGCGTCGGTTCGGCCACGCTCGCGTGCCTGGCGCGGAAGCGGCCGGGCCGGCATCCGTGGTGGGGCCGGGTGTACCTGTGGGCACTCGGGACGGTCTCGGTGAGCGCGGTCGTCATGGCGGTGATCCGGTGGCCGGCCGACGTCCATCTGGCCGCCATCGCGCTGGTGGCATGCGGGCTGGCCGGGTTCGGGTGGTGGGCGCGGCGCCGGCACCGGCCGGGCTGGCCGGTGCGGCACGCGATCGGGCTGGGCGGCTCGTTCGCGGCGCTGCTGACCGGGTTCTACGTCGACAACGGCCCGCAGCTGCCGGTGTGGAACCGGCTGCCGCACGCGGCGTACTGGCTGCTGCCGTCGGGAGTGGCTGCGGTGCTGATCTGGCGGGCGCTGCGCCGGTACGCGGCCGGGGTCAACGGGCCGCAGCGCGCAGCCGCGTCACCCGCCGCCCGGCCAGCGCCGCCGCGATGAGCCGCACCCCGCTGGCCGCGCCCGCCGCCCACACCGCCCACCCGCCCGCAGCGACGCTCAGCACCGCGGCCAGCAGCAGGACGTCCCCAGCGACGCAGCCGGCGACCGCGACCTGCGCGGCGAGCGCGCCGGGCAGCCGCAGCCGGTACTCGAACCGGCCGCCGGCCGCCGCAGCCAGGACCGCCGCCGGGACGACCAGGGCAAGCACCACCAGGTACGCCGGGACGGCGGCCAGGGTCGAGTGGATGCGATCCGGCCATGCCAGTCCTGCGCCGGACATGGCGAGCACCCAGAGCATCCCGACGAGCGGGCCGCCGCAGAGCAGGCCCAGGCCGGTGCGGTGGGCCGATTCGACGAGCAGTTCCCGGGCGAACGCGCGGGCGACGACGGCCGGCGGTCCGAACTCCGCGAGGGCACCGTCCACCGCGTCCGGCGGTGCCGCACCGCGGGCGAGCCGGACGTCGACCGCGCACGCGAGGCCGTCGGCGAGCTCCGCGCGGATCGCCGCCCGGGCGCGCCGGCCGGCCGGCAGTGCACGGGTCACGGCGTCGAGGTAGGCCTCGATCCGGTCCGGCGCGGACGGGCTCATACCCGCCGATGCTACGACCTCGCCGCCGGCTCCTCCACGGTCAGCAACGCTGCCAGCTGCCGCAGCACCCCGGCACGGGCGCGGTAGTAGACCCAGGTCCCCCGCCGGTCGGCGTCGACCAGGCCCGCCTCGCGCAGGGTGCGCAGGTGGTGCGAGATGGTCGGGCCGGACAGCTCGAAGGCCGGCGTCAGGTCGCACACGCAGATCTCGCCGCCCTCGGCCGAGGCGATCATCGACATGAGCTGCAGCCGGACCGGGTCGCCGAGCGCCTTGAAGGCCGGGGCGAGGATCGCGGCGGTCCCGGCCGGGATGCGCTGCTGTGCGAGCGGGGTGCAGCACGGCTCGGCCGCGTTGAGGTCGCTGAGGGTGAGCACCACCGGCTGTTTCGACATACCTCTAGGTTGACAGATCTCAAATCAGCGTGCAACTGTTGATTAGACCGACGTCGAGACAGCCTTGACGACACACCCACCTCACCGCCCTCGCCGGCCGGCGCTGTCCGCAGGCCTCAGTTCCGGTCCGTTGTCTGCTGTTCCGCCTCCCCAGGAAGGACCACGATCATGAACGACGCCGACACCACCACTCAGGCGACCGAGGCCGGCGGGTTCGCCGGTGATCCCGCCGCCGCGCTCGCAGTCGCCGGGACGGGCGGCTGCTGCGGCAACCCGCCCACCGCCCTCGCCCTGCCCGACCCGGCCTCGGACGGGGCGCCGTGCTGCGGCACCGCCGCCGAGGCGACCACGGAGGGCGCCTGCTGCGGTACCGCGGCGAAGACGGACGCGGTTGCCGCGGGCCAGGGCTGCTGCGGATGAGCACCCCTGCCCACTCCCCGGCTCCGGCGGCACTCGTCGCGGACCGGCTCCAGGCCGTGCTCAGCCGGGTTTCCGGTGAGCGGATGGCCGCAACGGTCACCGCCCTGGCCGGGGAGGCATTCGCGGGGCGGCGGGTCGGCAGCGCGGGCGGGGCCGCCGCCCGCGCGTGGCTGGCCCAGCGGCTCGCCGACGCAGGTGCGGCCGTGACGCTGGAGCCGTTCACCGTGCCGCACGTCCCCGAGGTCTACACCGCACCGACCGTGCGCTGGACGAACGGCGACACCGAGGAGCACCTGGCGTTCGGCCGCCAGGTGGCCGTGCACCTGGCCTCCGTCGACGAACCGCTGATCCGCCGCGGCCCGCTCGCCATCGCCGGCGTCGGCGACCCGGTTGGGCGGTGGCTGCTCGTGCCGGCCGGCACAACACTGTTCGACGCCTACGGCCACGCACACGGCGCGCTCGGCCTGCTGCTCGGCCGTGGTGTCGACGCGGACGGCTGGCAGTACACCATGCTCGCCGGACCGAACCCGGGACCGCTGCCGATCCTCACCCTCGACACCACCACCCACGCAGCCGTGCTCCACGCCGCGCAAGCGGGCACCGGCACCTTCGACGGGAACACGCCGATCCGGCGGCTCGACGTACCGGCCGCGAACGTCCACGGCCACTGGCGGACCTCCGGCGGCGTCGACATCCTGCTCACCGCGCACTACGACGGCGTCGGCGACCACCCCGGACTGCGGCAGCCCGCGGCGGCGGACAACGGCAGCGGCGTCGCCGTCGTCCTCGAAGCCGCGACGATCCTCGCCGACGTCCTGCCGCCGACGGCAGGACTTGCGGTAGCGCTGCTGGACGGCGAGGAGGCCGGCGCGCTCGGGTCCGCCCACCACGCCGCGCAGCTCCGCGCGGCGGGCGCGACTCCGGTCGTGCTCAACGTCGACGGCGCAGGGCACCTGCACGAGGCGGCGGCGGTCGAGGCCGGTGGGCCCGCGCACGCGCTGCTGGCCGCGCTCGACCAGGCCGGCCGGCACACCGGCCTGCCGCTCGTCGCCGGGCCGGTCGCCTCCGACAACCGCCGGTACGCCGCCGCGGGCCTGGCCGCCGTCGGGATCGGCGCGGGGATGGCCGGCTACCACAGCCCGGCCGACACCCCGGACCGCGTCCAGAGCGCCACGCTGACCGCGGTGGCCCGCCTGGTGGTGGCGGCGGCGTTGCTGATCGGCGCCGACCCGGGTACCGTTTCATCGTAGATCGGCGATAGACGATGAAGTTGGTGGATGGTGACCGAGCTGCTCGACCGGGCGACCGCGGAGACGTACGCGTCGTGGTTCCGGGCCCTGGCCGACCCGTCGCGAGTGCAGATCGTGGAGTACCTGGCGCGGCAGGGCCGGCCGATGAGCGTCGGCGAGCTCGTCACCGCGGTCGGGCTGGCGCAGTCGACGGTGTCGCAGCACCTGAAGATCCTCACCGAGACCCGGTTCGTCCTCGTCGAGCCCGTCGGCACGGCCCGGCACTACCGGATCAACCAGAACTGCATCGCTTGCTTCCCGTCCGCCGCCGACGTCGTCATGGGCCGCCCGGCCCCGGCGCCGATCGGAGACTGCACATGACCGTCCCGATCCGGCCGATGACCCCGGGTGACGCCGCCGCCGTGCTGGCCATCTACCAGGCGGGGATGGACGGCGGCAACGCCAGCTTCGAGACCACTGTCAACTAGCACCCTCCGCGGCGTCGCGGCACTGGCCGCAGTCCGCGCTTCTGATTCGACATTCATCAAGGCAATGGAAGGACCTTTCGGCTATGAGCACTGAGCTTCCCGTCGTCGTCATCGGCGCCGGCCCGGTCGGGCTGGCCGCCGCGGCGCACCTCGCCGAGCGCGGCCTGCCGTTCACCGTCCTCGAAGCGGGCGACGGCCCCGCCGCCGCCGTGCGCCAGTGGGGGCACGTCCGGCTGTTCTCCCCCTGGCGGTACAACATCGACACGACCGCCCGCCGCCTCCTCACCGACGCCGGCTGGGTCCAGCCCGACCTCGAAGTGCTGCCGACCGGTGCGCAGCTCGCCGCGGACTACCTGCAGCCCTTGGCCGATCTGCCGGCCCTCAAGCCGCACGTCCGCTACGGCGTACGGGTCGAGGCGGTCACCAGGCTCGGCGTGGACCGGCTGCGCACCGCCGGCCGGGAGAACGCGCCCTTCCTCGTGCGGCTCGCCGACGGTACCGACGTGATCGCCAAGGCCGTCATCGACGCCTCCGGCACGTGGACCACCCCGAACGTCCTCGGCGCATCGGGCATCCCCGCACGCGGAGAGCGCGCCGCAGCCGGCTTCGTCGAGCACGCACTACCCGACGTCCTCGGCGCCGACCGCGACCGGTTCGCCGGCCGGCGAACCTTGGTCATCGGCGCCGGGCACTCCGCCGCGAACACCCTCCTGTCGCTCGCCGAACTCGCCGAGCAGGCCCCGGGCACCAGCGTGGTGTGGGCGATCCGCGCCGGCAACGCGGCCCGGACCTACGGCGGCGAGACTGCCGACGCGCTGCCCGCCCGCGGCGCGCTCGGCACCCGCCTGCGCGAACACGTCGAGGCCGGCACCGTCGAGCTCGTCACCGGATTCTCCGTCCAGAGCCTCGCAGCCACCGGCGACGGCCGGGTGACGGCCACTGACGGGACCCGGGAGCTCACCGCTGACCGGATCGTGTCCGCGACCGGGTTCCGGCCCGACCACTCGCTCGTCGCCGAGCTGCGCCTCGACCTCGACCCGATCCTCGGCTCCACCCGAGCCCTCGCCCCGCTCATCGACCCCAACGAGCACTCGTGCGGCACCGTACCGCCACACGGCGTCGACGAGCTGTCCCACCCGGAGCCGGGCTTCTACGCCGTCGGCGTCAAGTCCTACGGCCGCGCCCCGACGTTCCTGCTCGCCACCGGGTACGAGCAGGCCCGCTCCGTCGTCGCCGCCCTCGCCGGGGACTGGGCCGCCGCCCGCGACGTCCAGCTCGACCTGCCCGAGACCGGGGTGTGCAACAGCAACCCGGTCATCGGTGACACCACGGTCGCCGCCACCGGCGGCGGCTGCTGCGGCCCGGCCCCGGTCGCCGTCGCCGCACCGGCCGGGCGCGGCCTGGCGACCGGGATCAGCGGCGGGCTGCTGGCCGCGCCGCTCACCCTGCTCCCCGTCACCAGCACCAGCGGCGGGGACCAGACCGGCGGCGCCTGCTGCGGCTGATGACCACCACCACGCCGCCGGCCGTGGACCGCAACGTCCACGGCCGGCGGATCGTCGCCGCGTTCGCGGTCACCCAGACCGTCGGCTACGGCACCCTGTACTACGCCTTCGCCGTCCTGCTCCACCCGATCGCCACCGACCTGCACACCACCCCGGCCGCGGTCACCGGCGCCCTCACCACCGCCATCCTCATGTCCGCGCTGGTCGCCGTGCCGATCGGCCGGTGGCTCGACCGGCACGGCGGTCGCGCCCTGATGACCACGGGGTCGCTCGCCGGCGCCGGCCTGCTCGCGGCCTGGTCGCAGGTGCACACGATCCAGCAGTTGTACCTCGTGTTCGCCGGCCTCGGCGTCGCGATGGCGATGGCGCTGTACGAACCCGCCATCGCGGTCATCGTCTCCTGGTTCGACCCGGCCCGGCGCGCCCGGGCACTGCTCGGCATGATCGTCGCCGCCGGGTTCGCCAGCACCATCTTCATGCCCCTCACCGGCTACCTCACCGACCGGCACGGCTGGCGCACGACACTGCTCATCCTCGCCGCCGTGTACGGATCGCCCGCCGTGCCGCTGCACGCCGCCGTGATCCGCCGGCCACCGTCCCACCCGGTGACGCGTCATGCGACTCGATCGGACCGCAGCGCGCAGCTTCGTGCGGCGCTGCGCGACGGCCGGTTCTGGTGGCTGGCCGTCGCGTTCGTCGCCCACAGCGCAGCGATGGCCACGATGACCGTTCACCTGGTCGGGTTCCTGGTCAGCGAGGGCCACCCGGCCACCTTCGCCGCGACCGTCGCCGGGCTCCTCGGCGTCCTGTCCGTCACCGGACGGCTTCTGCTGACCGGAGCGCAGCGGCGGCTCCGGCTGACCACCGTCGTCGCGGCCCTGTTCACTGTCCAGGCCGTCGCCGCTATCGTGCTTCCGCTCGTGGCCGGCACCCGCCCTGGTGCCGTCGCCGGGGTGGTCGCGTTCGGCATCGGGTTCGGGGTGGCCAGCCTCGCCAGCCCGGCCCTGCTCGCCGACCGGTACGGCACCACCGCCTACGGCAGCATCGCCGGTGCACTCGCCACCCCGGTCACCCTCGCCGAGGCCGGTGCCCCGCTCGCCGCCGCCGCACTGTACACGGTCGCCGGTGGCTACGTCCCGGTGCTGGCCGTCATCGGTGGCATGTGCCTGGTGGCCGCCGCCGGCATCCTCGCCCGCGCCGGCACGCCACCACCGGCCACTCAGCCGGTCCCTCAGGTAGCCCCTCAGGCGGCCCCTCGGGCGGCCCCTCGGGCGGTCCCTCGGGCGGTCCCTCGGGCAGCCGAGGTTCTGGCCAGCCGTTCCCGGGTGCCGTCGGCCGATACGACCTCGTCACATCGGGAAAAGACGAAATGATGTCATGGAGCACACTGGAGGCCACGCCGAGGAGCACGATGGTGCCATGCAGGTGACGCTCGCCGCTGCGGCTGCTGCGGCCGGCCCGCCGCGTCGCCGGGCTCGGCACGACGCCGCGCGTGTACATCTGCGCCGGCCGGTTGACAGCGGTAAGGGCATCGATGCCGCTGGCGTTCGCCGCCGGCGCGGGCGTCGGGGTGCTCGGCGGCATGATCGGGCTCGGCGGCGCGGAGTTCCGTCTCCCGCTGCTGATCACGCTGTTCGGCTTCGCCGCGCTGCAGGCGGTCATCGTCAACAAGGCGCTCAGCCTCGTCGTGGTCCTCACCGCCCTGCCCGCCCGGCTCGCCGCCGTGCCCTGGCCGGCGCTCACGCCGCACTGGGACGTCGTGGCCAACCTCCTCGCCGGCAGCCTGGCCGGCGCCTGGGCTGGCGCCACCTGGGCGACCCGCATGCGCTCGGCCACCCTGTACCGGGTCCTGGCCGTGCTGCTGGTCCTCATCGCCGCCGCGCTCCTCGCCAACCACGTCGGCCCGCTGCGACCCCTGAACCTGGCAACGCCCCTGGTCGCCGCCGCCGGTACCGTGGCCGGCTTCGGTATCGGCGTCGTCGCCGCAATCATGGGCGTCGCCGGCGGCGAGCTGCTCATCCCCACGATCGTGCTGCTGTACGGCACCGACATCAAGACCGCCGGCAGCCTGTCCCTCGCCGTCTCACTACCCACGATGCTCGTCGCGTTCGCCCGCTACAGCCGCGACGGCAGCTTCACCGTCATGCGCCGCCACACCCGGCTCCTCGTCACCCTCGCCGGCGGCTCGATCGCCGGCGCCGTCCTCGGCGGGCTGCTCCTCGACGCCGTGCCCGCTGCCGTCCTCGTTCCCGGCCTGGCCGCCCTGCTGGCCCTGTCCGCCGTCAAGGTATGGCGACACGCCACAGTCACGCACGAGGGGTAAGGCTCCACGAGATCGCGGCGGCGGTCGGAACATCCGATGCCGTCTTCGGCGTGATCGCTGAGTGGCGGTACTTTCCGATCGCCCCCAGACGCCGAACACTGATCGATCTCGCCTTCCCCGACGGATTCGTCCCACGCGACACCGAGGACACGTTCGATCGCCGCCTCGATGCCGTGATCGAGACGGTGGCCCGCCTGCCGGCCGCAGCCGCCCGGCTGTCGATGACCGGCACGCCGTGTGCGGAAAAGTTCCCAGCTGGTGTCGATCCCGACGCCCGTCGTTCGATACATCGGTGATGACCCTGAGGAAAGGAGACGACAATGCGGTACCTGTGCCTGCTGTACGTGGCCGAGGACAAGCTCCCCCAGCCCGGTACGGCCGATTTCGACGAGATGGTCGCCGGCAACATCGCCGCGAACAAGGCGATGGCCGAAGCCGGCGTGCTCGTCGACAGCGCGCCGCTGCACCCGGTCCATTCGGCGAGCACTCTGCGCCTGCGCGACGGTGCGGCGCTGATCAGCGACGGGCCGTACGCAGAGCTTCACGAACAGCTCGGCGGCTACTACCTTGTTGACTGTGCGGACCTCGATGAGGCACTGCGGTGGGCGAAGCTGATCCCGGCGGCCAACTACGGCACGGTCGAGATCCGGCCCGTCGTGGACATGGGCCCACACCGCTGAACGATGAACTGACGGCGGTCTTCCGCGGCGCGTGGTGGACCGCCGTCGCCACGGTCGCGCGCGTGGTGGGCGATCTCGGCGCGGCCGAGGACGCGGTCCAGGACGCGTGCTGCGTCGCCACAGAGCGGTGGCGGATCGACGGTATCCCGGAACACCCCACCAGCTGGCTGATCGCGACCGCCCGGTTCAAGGCCCTCGACCGGCGCCGCCGGGAGGCCCAGCGGCCGGTCAAGGAGGCCACCGCCCTCGCACAGGTGGCCCGGCTCGGCCCGCCGGCGCCGGCCGGTCCCGTCGCCGACGACCGCCTGGCCCTGGTGTTCCTGTGCTGCCACCCCGCCCTGGAGACGACGGCGCACGTCCCGCTCACGCTGCGCAGCGTTTGTGGCCTCACCACCGCCCAGATCGCCACGGCCCTGCTGCTGCCTGAGTCGACCGTGGCGCAGCGACTCGTGCGGGCCAAACGCAAGATCCGCGAAGCCGGGCTCCGCATGCGTACGCCGTCGGCAGAGAGCCGCTCACTTGTACGTTGCCGCCGGCGGAAGCCGCCCTGGTCCGGCGCCGGCTCGGACCCTGAACGCAGGAGGTTGCGACATCGTGCAGCACCAGGAGCTTGCGACGGCCGTGCTGGTCGCGATCGACTTCGGCACCAGCAACACCGCCGCCGTCGTCCGGCTCGCCGACGGCCGCCACCGGCAGGTGCTCTTCGACGGTGCGCCGCTGCTGCCGTCGGCGGTGTTCGCGGCGGAGAACGGCGAGATCGTCGTCGGCCACGACGCCGTGCTGCTGTCCCGTCAAGCGCCGCACCGGTTCGAGCCCAACCCGAAGCGGCGCATCGACGAGGGCACCCTGCTGCTCGGCGACCGGGAATGGCCGCTGACCGACGTCGTCGCCGCGGTGCTGCGCCGGGTAAGCCTGGAGGCCGAGCGCATCGCCGGCCAGGTGGCCGGCGTCGTGCTCACCCACCCCGCGACCTGGGGACCGCAGCGGCGCGGGGTGCTGACCACCGCCGCCGAACAGGCCGGCCTGCCGATCGTGGCCCTGGTCGCCGAGCCGATCGCGGCGGCCGGATACTTCCGGACAGTCTTCGGTCGCGCGCTACCGCCCGGGTCGAGCCTGGGCTTGCTGGACCTCGGCGGCGGCACCCTGGACCTTGCGCTGGTCACGAACACCGCCGACGGGCTACAGGTCACCGCGACCGCAGGCCTCGACGACGTCGGCGGACTCGACATCGACGCTGCCCTCGTCACTCACGCCGGCACCCGCCTGGCACAGCGGGCACCGCAGCAATGGCAGCGCCTGCAGCAGCCGTCCACCATCGACGACCACATCACCCGGGCCACCTTCTGGTCCGACGCCTGTTCAGCCAAGGAGATGCTCAGCCGGGCCAGCACCGCACCGCTGCCGGCGCCGGCCGGGTTCGACGCCGAACACCTGACCCGGGCCGAGTTCGACCAAATCGTCACGCCGTTGCTCGACCGCGTGGTAGCCGAGGCACACCGGCTCTTCACCCCACAACAGCAGCGGCTCGTCGGGCCCTTCCTGGTCGGCGGCTCCAGCCGCATCCCGCTGCTGGCCCACCTGCTGCACCGCGAGCTCGGCCGGGCCCCGGTGGTGCTCGAACAGCCCGACCTGGCGGTCGCCGAGGGCGCGCTGACCACCATCCCCGTCCCGCCCGCCGAACCGACAAACCACCCGGCGACCGGCACGACACCACCACCGCCCGCCCGCACGTTCGCGGCCCACTGGACCCGCACGGCGGGGCCGGCGCCCGGCCCGCCCGCGCCGAATGGAACCGCCACCGCGAGGTGGGCACCGGAGGGGCCGTCGCACCCGAACGGCACCCCCACCGACGCCGCGCCGGCGCCAGCCGCCGTCCTGCCACCAACACCGGCACCGAGCCTTCGGCCGGTACACCGGCAGCCCGCCCTGACCGTCGCCGCGGTGGCTGCCGGCCTCGTCGTGGTGATCGCGGCGGCCGCGTTCGCCTGGCGGCTCACCGCCGGCACCGCCAGTGAGCGTCCAGGCCCCGGCGCCACCACGAACACGGCCGAGGCCGGGCGTGGAAGCCCCCCGGCCGCCCAGGCGTCAGCCACCTCCGCCGGACCGGCCCGGCCCGCTTCGGACGACCCACTCCGCTGGCAGATGCCGGCCGCCCTGCGCGGCAACTGGTCGGGCACGGCGGCCAACGTCGCCACAGACCCCGGCCGGTACGCCACCGCCCGCCTTCAGGTGACGCTCGACCTGCACGGCGACGGCACCGGCAGGGGCTCCGTCGTCGGCACGTACCGCTACGACTTCACCCAGGGCAGATGGTGCTCCGGCGACCTGCTCATCAACACCCTCACCGGCACCGACGGTCTGGTCGTCAGCGAGCAGCGACGCGCCAACAACAACGGCATCGTCGAGTTCGGCTGCGGCGGCAGCCGCAACATCGAAATCCGCACCGCCGTCGACGGCACCCTGGACTGGCACCGCCTCACACCCACCACACCCCAACTCGACTTCCAGGCACACCTCACCCGGCACACGTGAACTGCGGGTTCCAAATGCTTTCACGTTCGCAACCCGGCCCGGCCCGTGCGACTTCCTTACCCGACCGTGGATGAAGGAATCTGCCGGCCGTCCCGCGCTGTGGACCTGCCACACGCTGCGGCAACGATCCCTCGGAGTCCGCATACGTTCGCCAGCATCCAGGTCGATCGTCACTCACTTCGTCAGCAGCCCACTCTTGAGGCGCTGCTCGGCAAGCCCTGCTGGACGTATGTTCAACAGTCACCGAGTCGGAGGCAGTGCCTGCTAGTCGAACCAGACGACCAGGCGTACCCCATCGTCGCCGAAGCGCTGCCCGAGCGCGCGCATCACAGCGAAAACGTGCTCCCAGCCCGTGCCCGGTCCGATGAAGTCCTGCCGCGTTGGCGAGTCGTACTGGAACCTCGCCTCCATCGTCGCCCAGCAACCCGGCGACGCCTCGGCCGGGGTGACGCCGATCGGCGGCACGCCGTACGTCTCGACGATGTCATCGGGCCACTCATCGTCGACCCGGACTCGCCGCAGCAGGCCGTACCACTCGGGGTTCCCGGCGGGCCAGTGGTCGTGTTCGGGATGTCCCGCCCGTGGTCTCTCCTGCATCTGCAACACGCCGCGACCGGGCGCGGGAACCGACAGGTCGAGGTCACGTAGTTCGGACCAGGACACCCAGGTGGCGCCATGTATCCCGCCGTCCAGCCGTGACCACTTCTCGTAGTCGGCCCGGACGCGACCCGAGACATCGACTGGCAGGCCACGGTCGGCCGCCACCGGTTCCCATTCGAGCCAGTTCCTGACCCCGAACAGGCATCCAAACGCCGCGTAGTCCCCGTCGTTGTAGAGCGGGGAGAGGCCCATCAGGCAGACCCACGGCTCCCCGCTGTACCAGTCAGCATCAGCGTCGGGATGCCGGACCTCGAAGAAGCCGTAAATGTCGGTCGGCATCGCAACATGCTACTCAGCGCCGGTGTCACGAGGCCGCGGCGCAGCTTTCCTGCGCGACGCACGGAGTCCTGTACGGGTCCTGGGGTGCTGATGCCATGACGTCGACGCATAGGCGTACAGCCTCACCCCGGCGGTGGTCGGCGGGATGACCGTGGTCCACTCGGCCGTGCTGGGGGCGTCCCGCGCCGAGGCCGGCGGGCGTTCGGGCACGCGTCGTGATCACCAACTCGGTCCGGCGCACCGCCGCCAGGACGGCCATCGGGACGGCCGTCGCGCCGCTGTTTGCAGTGGCCGCCTTCGCCACCGCGCTACCAGCCCGCCAGAACCATGCCTGTCAGCCATGGACGCTGCACAGCAGCGGCGATCAGACAGCCGCCGCCAAACAGTCGATCTTCTGGGTGGATACCGGCCTGGCACTGGGCCGTCGTGCTCCAGTGGCCGTCCGTGACCAGCAGGCGGTCGTCCGGTGGCAGGGTGATGTGTTTCGGCCGGACCGTGACGGCCTGATCTTGCCCATCACGGGAGCGGGAGGTCAGCGATCTCGTGCAGCACAGCGTCGTTGGAGGTGGCGGCGGCGAGGAAGTGGCCGTCGGGGCTGAAGGTGAGGCTGTTGACCTGGTAGCTGTGGCGTTCGTAGTGCAACTGCTCGCCCGTTGCCGTGTCCCACAGGGTGACGCCGTCGCCGCCGGCGGCGAGCCATTGGCCGTCGGGGCTGACGGCGACCGCCTTGAGTTTGTTGATCTGTGAGTCGGCTCGGCGCAGGCGCAGCAGGCGGCGGCCGGTCGGCAGCTCCCACAGGCCGGCGGTCTGATCGTCGCTCGCGGTGACCAGCAGGCGGCCGTCAGGGCTGAAGGCGACGTCGTTGACCTCGGCGGTGTGCGTGACGGTGAGGAGCCGTTCGCCCGAGTCAGCGCGCCACAGGATCGCCGTCTTGTCGCAGCAGGCGGTGGCGATGGTACTGCCGTCGGGGCTGAACACGACCGCCTGGACGTAGTTGTCGTGGGGCAGGGTCAGCAGCTGCGCGCCGGTGGCGACGTCCCAGACGATGGCGGTCCGGGCCCAGCCGCCGGTGACCAGGCGGCCGCCGGCGGGGCTGAACGCGGCGGACTGCAGGTAGGTGCCGTGCCACAGCGTCCGCCGCTGCTCGCCGGTCGCGGTGTCGTGGAGGCGCACGGCGCCCTCCTCGGTCGTCGTGGCGAGCAGCGCGCCGTCGGGGCTGAACGCCACGCCGTGGGCCGGCGATCTGACCTCGATGACGCGGCAGCGGGTGCCGGTGTCGGCGTCCCAGAGGTACACGGTGCGGTTCGCGCTGGTCGTCGCGAGCTGGCGGCCGTCCGGGCTGAACGCCACGTGGTGGATCGTCTTGAGACCGGGCCGGCCGGTGTCGTCGTGGGTGAGGCGGCGCAGGTACCGCGGCGGCGTCAGCAACCGCAGCGCGTTCGCCGGGCGGGCCACCCGGGCGGGGCGGTCGGCGGCGGCGAAGCGCTGCCCGGGCTCGACGTCCCAGGCCGTGACGCTGCCCGGGTGCGCCGGCGCGCCCAGCCGCCACAGCCGGCCGGTGGCGTCGCGGGCGGTGCCGAGCACGGCGCCGGGCCGGTAGTCGGCGCCGGGGCCGGCCACGATCCGGACCAGGCGGGCGGCGCCGCCGGGGACAGCCCAACGAAGCCCACCGCCGTCGACCGTCGCCTCCAGATGCGGGTCGGGCCGGCGCTGCTCCAGCGCGGCGGCACCCTGCACGACGGCGAGGTCGGGGTCCTCGGGCCGACGGATCGGCCGGCCCAGCGAGGCGGCGACCGTCTCAGCCACCACCGGCATGCGTGAGGTTCCGCCCACGAGCAGGACGGCGGTGACGTCGGCAGGAACCACCCGGCAGCGGCGCAGCAGCGACCGGCAGCACTCGACGGTCCGGTCCAGCAGCGGCGCCACCAGCGCCGCCAGGTCGGCCCGCGCGACCAGCGACGGCGGCGCGGCCGGCGACACGTAGTCCTCGACGTCATCGACGTCGCTGAGCTGGTGCTTCACCCCGCGGGCGAAGTCGGACAGCTGCAGGCCGAGGCGCAAGCGGACCATCCGGGAACCACCGTCGTCGAGGGCCTCAGCCAGCTCGGCACCACCCTCGCTGCGCAGGTGCGCTATCAGCAGCGCGTCGATGTCGCGGCCGCCGCAGTCGTCGAGCGCCGCATGGCCCAGCACCTCGTGGTCGGCCGGCGAGCCGAACCGCACGAGCGCGGCGTCGAAGGTCCCGCCGCCGAAGTCGTAGACGAGGACCAGGTCGCCGTCGCGGAACGCGCGCCCGGCGACCGGCGCTAGGGCCGCCGCGACCGGCTCGGCGAGCAGGTCCACCTCGACGAACCCGGCGGCCTCGCCTGCGGCGATCATCAGCTCACGGCGGTCGTCGCCGTCGGCGTAAGATGCGGGGACGGTGAGGACGGCCCGGGTGACGGGCCCGCCGTGCATCTCCTCGGCGCGGTCGCGCAGCGCCCGCAGTACCGCCGCCACCAATGCCTCGACAGGAAACGACCGGTCGCCGAGCGGGACCCCGGCCGACTCGCCGAGATCGCGCTTGAACTCCGCCCGGTACCCGGCCGGGTCCTTGCGCTTACGCCGCTCCGCGGTCACCCCGACGAGCAGCCGGTCACCGTCGCGGCACACCACGGACGGCCAGGAGTAGGAGCCGCTACCCGGCTCCTTGACCAGCCGTGCCTCCCCACCCACGACCAGCACCGCCGACGACGCCGACGTCCCGAAGTCGACCACCATCACAGCCTCGCCGCCCATGCCTACCCCATTTCTCAGCCCACCACTCTGACCCAGATACCAACCGAGTTTGTTCCCGCCCTCCCGGCGGGATTCGATCACGAACGTGGTGCCGGAATCACGCGCATCGACCAGCGTGTCGAGAACCAGCCCTCGTCACGCAGCGGGGCCGCGAGCCGCAACCCGTCCGGCGCGAACGCAACGCCCAGATCGTCGCCACGGGCGACGTTGCGGAATGTCCGGGCATCGAGCAGTTCCAGCCGGGTGCGCCCGCCGACCTCACCGGTGACCGCGATCCGCTGCCCGTGCATGGCCCGTCCCCGACGGGGTTCCGGACACCTCGCGCGAGGAGCGTCTCGCGGCCGGCGCCGCCGTGGCCGCAGACCGCGTACATCCCGGCCGCCCCGCCGTCGCCGTTGTCGCACCGGGTGGCGAAGTAGACGACCCGGCCATCGGCCCGGCGCGGGTGCTCTCGCATCGGTGGCATCAAGCAGGCCCCACCTCATCCCCCGCGTGCGCCGCACCGGTACCGGTCGCCAGGCGACACCCCACCCGCCGTTACTGAAGGTCGCCACCACCTTCGTCGAGCCGCCGCCGGCTCCAGACGAGTCCACGTCGCCCGGTTCGGATCGAGCGGGTCATAGACGCACGACACCATCATGGCGACCAACGTCGACGGGCGGAACGCCGGCGTCGATCGGCGACATCCGCATCCGCAACTCGGCGCTTCAGCGCACCGGCCAGCCGTGACGCTCGTCACTCGGCGTGACGGAGTTCGCCGACCTCGCGCTCGCGGTCGGCGGCATGGGCGCGCACGTGGCCGTTGAGCTCTGGCGCCGGCTCAGATGGTCAGTCGCGGGCCACGGCGTAGCCGAGGATCACTGCGGCGGACACGACGATGTGGCCTGGGGCGAGGTCCTGGGCCGTCGTCGCAGCGGCTTCGGCGTGGCTGCGGTAGCGGGAGACGCCTGGCTGTTCCGGGTCTACGTCCTCGACATGCAGCACCGCGCCGACGCGAACACCGGCGGCTTCGGCATACACGTCGGCCTTCGCGCGCGCCGCGGCCACCGCCTTACGCCGGGCATCGGCCCGCAGTTCGCGCTTGCCGATGACATCGAAGTCGACACCCTCGATCTCGTTGGCGCCCGCCGCGACGATGTCGACCAGCAGCGACTCAACGTCATCCAAGGCGCCGGATTCGACCGCAAACGCAGCCTGGCACTGGTAACCGACGAACTTACGCGACCCGTCCACGAACTCGGTCGCGGTCTTCAGATCCAGCCGCGAACCCTCGACCGCCGCGTCGGCGATCCCATGCTCCCGCAGCACGCCGCGCACCTCCCGGACAGCGGCGCGCGCGGCCTCGAGCGCGGCGGCCGGGGCCTGCTCCACCCGCACAACCTTGAACCGCACGCGCACAAGATCCGGCACAGCCTTCACACTCGCGGCCCCGAACGCGGTAATCCCCCATGGCCGTTCCACCATCTGCATAACCGCTGATCCAACCAGATCATCGAGCACGCAGTCGTCCCTGTGGGCCGCCCAACCACGCGACAACGCCGTGTAGCGGGCGGATCGCGGCCAGATCAGGATGGTCGGACCGGAGGGGATTTAGACCCCCGGTGGGGCATGGCACGCCAGCGGCCCCACGCACCTTCGAGCCGCCCGTGCGTGCCCGGCCTTCGACGCTGAGTGCTGCAATAACCCGGCTCTGCCACCGGTCCAGACGCAGTATGGTTCGATCTCGCCAACCAAGCACGCGGGTTCTCGACGGCATTGCACGCTGTCGGCGGCATGAGCGGGCACGTTCGTGAGCGCTCCTCACGGCGTGTGGGTGGCCCTTGACCGAGCACCGGTGGGTCCCCACGTCGCCGGGATTGCCGTGCCGCGTGGTTCACCGCCAACGGGGATTCTGCTCGGGTAGCCACGCCCCGAACAGCGATACGAACGCGAGGTTTTCATCGGCTTCGTCGATGTCGATGGGCGCGTCGGTGAACAGGTAGTCGGGTGCGGTGCCGGCGACCGCGTCATGGAGGCGTGCCAGCAGCACCGGGACGGTCGCCAGGTCCAACGACAGCGCAGCGGCAAGCGCGGTCCGCTTCTGCGCGAGGTCGGGTTAGCGGGCTGTCTTGTCACGCTCCAGACGCGCGGCGGCCGCCTGCATGACGGCCAGATCGCCGTTGCCGGAGAACTTCAGACAGTCCCGCCACGACGGTAGCCCGATGGTGACGGCGAGCGCCGCCGCGAGGTCCCGGCCGATGACACCGGCCTCCCCTTCCGAACTGGCATACAGCACCGGCCGGAACGGACTCGGCTCACCGCACAGGAAGAACGCCCCGCCCGTGTAGTCACCGGCAACGCCCTCCAGTGGCAGCCCGGACAACAGCCGGACAGGGCTGTAGCCGGCGCGTTCGAGGTCGAACTCGCAGACGTCCCACAGCAGCGCCGTCACCTCCGGGCCTCG
This sequence comes from Dactylosporangium sp. AC04546, assembly GCF_022095675.1. Taxonomy (GTDB): domain Bacteria; phylum Actinomycetota; class Actinomycetes; order Mycobacteriales; family Micromonosporaceae; genus Dactylosporangium. The sequence goes on from NZ_JAHYSG010000002.1 coordinate 41,693, forward strand.
GCGGATCAACTCCAGGATCTCCGCGTCGTCCCTCACCGGCGCACGGTAGCAGTCGCGTCTCGAACCGGCTGCCGCTGTGGCGATCACTGGGACGCGTGCCGCGAGCCCACAGCGGCAAATGTGCGATCTGGATCTTGGAGTCGGTCACGGCCGTTCCGCAACGTTTGTGGGGTCGTGGTGTTGTGGATGCGGTTGGCGTGGCGCAAGGATGTGGCGGTGACGGGGCATAGAGGTGAGCTGGAACAGTTGGCCCGCCGGTGGCTGGCGCCCGGGATCGCCGATCGGTTCATGGCGCTGGTCCGGCCGGCGATCCGGCTGTGCGCGCCGGGTCCAGATGATCAGCCGGTTGGACAGCTCGGTGGAGAGCCGGCGCTGCCCGACGGCATGCCGTGGCCGACGTGGGCTGACGATGAGCCGTTGTCGTTGGTGTTGGCGATCGGGTTCGACCGGTTGGTCGGCTACGAGGTTGACATTGATCTGCCGTTGGCGGGATCGCTGCTGTTTTTCCGACCAGGGCCGGAGTCCGCTCGCGATCCCGACCCGGGAGCCCGGCTGATCTACGTGCCGCCTGGCACGGCGGTGAGCCGACGACGTCCGCCATCAGGCACCTACGTGTACCCGCTCAAGCGGCTGGCCGCCCGCACGGTGCTCACCTGGCCGCACGGATGTGAACCGGTGCTGATGGCGCAGTTCGGCAGCTTCGCGCAGGCCGATCAGGTCATCTGGGGCCAGCAGCGCGATGGGCAGTCTTTCCAGGATGCGCTGTGGCGGCATCAGGTGGTGCTCGATCGCGGTGAACCGGACCATCAGATCGGTGGATACGCCTGCACTGTCCAGAATTCGATCGTGTACCAGGCGGCCGGAGCCGCACTCGGCCACTACAACTACCAGGGCGCGGCGTTCGCCGCCGAGGCGGCGATGTGGACGGCGCTGCTGCAAGTCAGCGAGGACACCGACGTCGACATGGGTTGGGGTGACGGGGCCCTGTTGTACTGGGCCGTGCGCACCACGGATTTGTCCGCCCGGAACTTCAGTCGGGCGTATTACGAGACCCAAGGACACTGAGCCCCACCGTCACCTGGCCTTTGGCACGCTCGGCGGCATGAGCGGATACCTGTTCAAGCGGCCGTGGGACCGCGTCACTGAGCCGCTCCGGATCCCCGTCCCCGAGGGTGCCGTCACGTCCCGCGCCCACCACGCGCTATCGGCCCTGCACGCCGCCTCCGCCCCGACCAGCGGCTGACCGGCCGGGGCAAAGGTGCCTCAGGATCGGCGGAGGCGCCACGCCATGGGGCCCGCAATGAGCAGGACTACCGCACCGCAGCAGCAGCTACCCGACCCCCACAGGCCAGGACCCACGCTTGCCTCGTCGCCGTTGACGAAAACGGTCTTCTGCGCCCCGGTCACCATGTCCTGGTCGGCCGGCACGTGCGCGGTGTGCTGCCGGCCGCCGCTTTGCCAGATGACCGCGCAGTAGCGATTGCCCGAACTCTTGGCGGACGGCTTCCTGGAGTACCCGCAGTCGCCGACCGTCGCCGTGGCCTTGTCCCAGGTCAAGGTCCGAACCTGCCAGACACCGAAGAGGAACAGGAGAAGACCGAGAACGGCCCCCGCCAACGCCCATTCCAGGCCCGACGTGTCGGATGCACCGTCATTCGACATGTCCGCACTGTAGGGACCGTCAGCAAGCCGCGACGGCAGTCGATGATCAGACCAGAGCGGAGCTGTTCATCCAACACGAAAACACCGCAACGGGACGGTGGGCCGGCGGACGTAGTCGGCGGGTGAGTGCGGCAGGATGCCGTCGATGACGCACACCCGGTAGAAGCCGATCACGATCGACAGCCGGCGCGAGACGGTTGACGGCTGGTAGCAGCGAGCGTCCTGCAGCCAGCGGACGTAGCGTTCGATGTCGATCCGGACCGCCGCGAGCGGATCGAGCTCGTGATCGGTGCACCAACGTGGGAAGACCCGCAGGTCCGATTCGCTGTGCTGCCGGGTCTGGCTGCGGTAGCGACCGAGGTAGGTCACTACCGCGGCCCGCAGAACAAGGTCGGACAGGAAACGCAGCCATACATTACGGTGCGTCACCAGCCGCGATGAACGCCAGAGCTCCCGCCACGGCATGAGCGAGCACCTGATCAAGCGCGCGTTCACACGGTCCCTCGGTGCGAGCCTGGCGTGCTTGAGAAGTTGTTCGAGATCCGGTACTCGGGTCAGGTCTCAGGCGACCCTCTCGATCTCGGCACGTAGTTCGGGCGCGAGGACACCGGTCTCTCGCAGAGTCGGCGGAGTTGTTGGTGACGAGGAAAATCATCATGCGGAGCATGCCCCGACCACCCAGGCCTGCCGGTGCCCGGGAAGGCAATCACGGCGTGAGCCGGGATCTGCTCAACGGCGCCACCGGCCCACTGGCGGAACTGCTGACCGCCGGCTCGGCACCCTACCGCCGTACGCGAATCCGGTCGACTGACCGCCGGCCACCGGCGCCCGTCCGTGACCGTGCGGACAGCCGGAAATGCGTTTCTCCGATTGCAGGCACTTCGTAGGATCTCCGGTGATCAAGGAGGATGACGCAGTGGGCGATTTCCAGCAGTTCGTGACGGATGTGACTATACGTCTGTCCGCGATGTCCAAGGGCGAGTTGTACGTCGTCGGCGACGGTCTCGACCGGGACTCACTCTGGCTCACCTTTCTCGATTCCTTCCCTGCCGGCACCAATCTCCGGTTCCGCGAGCGGTCCGAGTACGACTGCTCGACCTGCCGCGGGTTCATCAAGAACTTCGGTAATGTCGTCGAGATCCACAACGGACAGGTCCGCTCCGTCTGGTCCGGAGTGTCCGCATCCGACCCGGTCTTCTCCGTCGTCGCCGCCGCAATGGACGAGTTCGTCGGCACGCTGCCGTTGTCCACCATTTTCCGGTCCACCGAGGCGCAGTACGGGACGAGGACGACCCGGACGCTGCGCGACGGTCAGGTCGAGGTGTGGCACCACCTGCACGGCCGGGTGGAGAAGCGGCATCGCATCACAGACGTCGGCGCGGCACGGGGCACCTTCGACGCCGCGGTGCAGGTGTTCCAGCGTGGCCTGGCCGAGCTGACCCAGCACGCTCTGGACACCGTCGTCGACCTCATCGACGACAACGCCCTCTACCGCGGCACGGAGCATCGTCAGGCGGTGACCGAGTTCCGGTCACTGCAGAACCGGTGGACGAAGGCGACCGACAAACGGGCGTTCATTTTCGCCAACGCCATGAACCCGGCGGCCCGGTTCCGCAACACCGTGATCGGCACCCTCGTCCAGGATCTGTCCGCGGGCGTCGACCTGGAGCAGGCGGTCCGGTCGTTCGAGACGAAGGTGGCACCGCAGAATTACCGGCGCCCCACGGCGTTGATCACCCCGGCCATGGTCAAGGCTGCCATGAAGACCATCGACGAGTTGGGCATCGAGGAGTCGTTGCAGCGACGGTTCGCCCGGCTGTCCGACGTGTCGGTCACCAACGTGCTGTGGGTCGACAACGACACACAGTCGCGGATGAAGGACGGCATCGAAGGGCTGCTCATGCAGGCGGCCACCACGGGGCCGGCAGGTGCGCGCCTTCGTGACGCGAAGCCGGAGGAGATTCCCGTGGTCACCTTCATGAAAGACATCCTGCCCGGCGCTACGACCATCGACCTGTGGGTGGCCAACGGCCACGAACCGAACTTCGTCAGTCTCACCACCGGCCGGCACCCGGCCGCCCCGCGGCTGTTCACCTGGGACAACGATTTCGGCTGGTCCTACAACGGCAACGTCACCGACTCGATCAAGGAGAAGGTCAAGCGGGCCGGCGGCAACGTCACCGGCAAGCTGCGGGTGAGCCTGTCCTGGTTCAACCACGACGACCTCGACCTGCATGTGTTCGAACCCAACGGCGACCACATCTGGTACAAGGACAAGCGCAACAAGCTGGACGTCGACATGAACGCGAGCGGGCCGTTCTCGCGCGAGCCGGTGGAGAACGTCACCTGGACCGGCAAAGTCCCCGACGGCGAGTACCGGATCGAGGTGAACCAGTTCAGTAAGCGGGAGAGCACCCAGGTCGGCTTCGTGATCGAGACCGAGAGCAACGGGAAGATCGAGCATTACAGCCACGAGCGGGCGGTCGGTCACAAGGAGACCGTCGAGGTGGGCCGGATGACGGTCGCCGGTGAGGTGATCGCCGCTTTCCGGCCGGGGAAGGACATGCAGGCGGGCAGTGCAGGCAGGGAACTGTGGGGAATCACCACCGAACAGTTCGTGCCGGTGTCCACCATCATGTACTCGCCGAACTACTTCGACGACGGCGAGGTCGGCAACCGCCACTACTTCTTCATCCTGAAAGGGTGCGTGAACGACCAGCCGACCCGGGGAATCTACAACGAGTTCCTCCGCGGCGACCTGCAACCGCACCGCAAGGTGTTCGAGGTTCTCGGCGATCGCACCAAGTGCGAGCCGTCGCCGGATCAGCTGTCCGGCCTGGGCTTCAGCTCCACGGTCCGCAGCTCTGTGCTCGCCAAGGTGACCATGACCGGCGGCCGGCGCCACCTCATCAGTATCCAGTTCTGATTCCCTACCCCGAAAACCGGAGAGGCCATCGTGACCATTTTCGAAAAGGCCACGCGGGAGAAGTTCCGCTACCCGTCGGCCAAGGGACTGCTGACCACGGAACAGCTGTGGGAGCTTCCACTGACCGCCAAGTCCGGCTTCAGCCTCGATGACGTGGCCAAGGCGGTCAACGCCGAGCTCAAGGCCGTCGAAACCGAGTCGTTCGTTGCCACCGAGGCCAACCCGGCCAAGGCAACCTTGGAGACCAAGCTGGAGGTCGTCAAGCACGTCATCGCCGTCCGCCTCGCGGAGGACCAGGCGGCGAAGGCAGCGGCAGCCAAGAAACTGGAGAAGGAAAAGCTGCTGGCAGTCCTGGGCCGCAAGCAGGACGCGGTCCTGGAAAACTTGACCGAGGCAGAGCTGCTGGCCCGAATCAACAACCTGTAGCCCGCCTACAATCAAGGTCTGCCAGCAGGCCCGCACATCGCCGAGAAGTACGGTCGCCATGCAAGACTTGCGCGACCAGGCCGGCGCCCACGGCCACTTCTCGGCGAACTCACATCGGTACGACAGCGGGCGCGACGCCCTCATCGGCCATGTCCGGACGCCGGCTCCATCGACTCGGCGTGACGCTCGTGACGAGGGGATCGCGGCAGAGCAGGATGCCGGCCGGGCAAACCCGCGAAGATGGCTGTGTGAAGGCGATCTACCCAGACAGTGGCGATGGCGACCCGGAGGCTGTGCCCGGCGTGCGCCCCGAAACCGAAGGTGCGGCCGACGTCCGGTCATTGACGCTCGAAGTCGATGGAGAGCTGTTCGTCCTCAGCCCAAACGAGTTCGGCGGCACCGACTACGCGTGGCTGAGCGGGCCGAACCCCGGCTACGGCTTCGGCGTCAGTCCGACCCCGAACCTGTCGCTCGACGAGCACATGGAGCACATCCGCAACTTCCTGGCCCAAGTTGACCCCACCACCGGATACATCGAGGACGACTGAGCCAATAGAGCCGCTTCACGTTGCCGTCCACCGAACTGCCTGCGCGACCTCGGCACATCCTCAGGTCGGCATCCGTGGACAGCGGCAGCGCTCCGCAAGCGCGGTCAGCGACAGATGAGGACGTCGTGGCACGAGGAATTCGCCATGGGAGGATGCCGAGGTGTCGATCGAGGTCGCTGACGTTTTGGACCACCTCGCGGGCTCCCCACAGGGGCGTCGGCTGCTCGTGGCAGTCGATGGGGTGGATGCCAGCGGGAAGACGACCTTTGCGGGATGGCTCGCGGAAGCGTTGCGCTTGCGCGGGCGCAGCGCTCACGTGATCCACGTCGATGATTTCATGCATGTCAGATCGGTGCGTCATCGCCGGGGCCGAAACTCGCCGGAGGGCTACTTCCACGACAGCTACGACTACGAGTCCTTGACTCGCTATGTCCTCAAACCGCTCAGCGTGAGTGGCGACGGATGGTTCCGTGCGGGCACCGTCGATCGGGTGGACGACGTGGTGATCCATGGACCGCTGCAGTACGCGGACGCACAGACGATCACGATCGTCGAAGGCCTGTTCCTGCTCCGAGACGAGCTTGTGGATTGGTGGGACTACTCGGTCTTCCTCGATGTCGACACCGACGCCGCACTCGCTCGGAAGGGGCGACGCGATGGCTTGGTCCTGAACCCAGCCAATCCGCTGACACGGCGCTACGTCGAAGGTCAGCGGATCTACGTGGAGGGCTGCCAGCCACGGGGGCGCGCGACATGGGTCCTCACCAACGTCGACTCGAAGGCAGCCCGACGCGACGCCTGATACGCGCTCATCGGCTTCTCCGGACGCCAGCTCCATCGACTTGGTGCGACGCTCCGTGACGAGCGGATCGCGGCTAGATCCGGACACGTGATCAAGTGCGCTTGTCGGCGCCAGCGGCGGTGCGGCGGTCCCCGGCGGGTAGACGCATCATGTTCCGCCCGGCCAAGTCGTCGCTGACGAGACGGCCATGGGTTTGATGCCGAACAAAGCCAACTCACCGACACCACGACGATGCTGTCTGACAAGGGGCATCAGCTACGTGACGCCGTCGGTGGCCTGGACTGGAAGCGTCCGGCCGCTGACGCGGCACGCTGGCAGCCTGCGCCGGGCTGCCACCCCACCCGGCGGTCGCGGCGCTCACTGCCGTCCACGCCGGCTGCTCGCCGGTACCGGCGCGGAGGAGGGCCACGCGATCGCGCCGCGCGCCGTACCCTGCCGTCATGACACCCATGGTGGTCGCACGGTTCCTCGCGGCAGCAGTGGTGGCGGCCGGCATGACCGCCTGCACCGCCGGCGCGATGCGCCCGGCCGTCCCGGTGACGGAGGCCACCCCCGGCGCCAACGACGTGCTGGTCGGCGCCTGGAGCTCGACGACGGACGGCACCGCACACATCGAAGCCACGTTCCCCGTCAGTCCGCCGCCCGAGGTCCCGAAGCCCGAGGGGTGGCTGTTCTTCCTTCGGGCGCGATGCGCCGGCGACGGCACCGTGTCGATCCGCGTGAGCGGAAAGACCGGCTTCGCCCAGACACACGAATGCAAGTGCATCGGCAAGTGGGCCGTTGGACGGACGTCGTTCCCGCCCGGCACCGATACGGGCCCTTCTGACCCCGGACCCTTCAGCCTCGCCATCGACCGGTCGGGCGGCGTCACCTCCTGGGACGTCGAGGCCTACGCGCAACGGGTCGCCAACGTCTACCCGAAGCCCAGCGCGTCACCGACATAGCGCGCGACGCCTCCTGCCCCTACCTGGTCGTTCGTGAGGATGGGGACGTGAGTTCGTCGCAGCCCTCTCGCCAACCCCGGGTCCGAGCCGGACACGACCGCCAGCGGGCCGGTGCATACTGCCAGCGCGGGGTCCGGCCCGCACCCTTGGGCCTGCTGCGGGTCACCGGTATCTGCTCGACAAGGGCCCGCGTGGAGGCGGGCGAGCGGTTCACCTGGCTGGCCGAGCTGTTCGACGGTGTCACCCGCGGCCACTTCGACCGGCTCGGACTGTCGGCGGGCTGGCGCTGCTGGGAAGTCGCCGCTGGAGGGCGCCAGCATTCCCGAGGCACTCGCCGCGACCGTCGGAGCAACCGGTTCCTGCCGGCCACGGACATCAATCCCGGCGGGTGGCCTGCGACCGGCTGAGGGCCGCGACGGTGCGCATGGTCCGCGCCGAACCGCTCGCCACCGGGCTGGCCGGCGACGCCGAGATCGACGCGCACCTGGCCGCCGTCGATGCCGGCGAGCTCGACCTCACCCTCGCGCCGCTGATCTCGGCATGGGGACGCCGCCCGGGATCGCCCTGACAAACGAACTCGTCGCACGCCCGGGTCAGCGTCGCGTACCGCTCCTCAGTCAGTGCGACGCACTGCATCTCATATTGAGCGACCATAATGAACACATGCGGATGACGGGGATCGGGAAAGTCGCGGTCGGTGGCGTGCTGCTCAGCGTGCTCGGTGCCTGCGGTGGCGGCGGGCCGACCGACACCGCAGCTCGTGATGTGCTGCTCAGCTTCGTCGATCACCTACGTGCCGGAGCGACAGATGACGCCTATGGCGAACTGTGCAGCGGGACTCGGGACCGATTCGACGCGGCTGCCTTCACCGCATACGTCTCCCGACAGAAGAAGATCAAAGACCTGGAGCTCGCCAGCAAGGTCAACGCGCCCGAGACGCCCGTGGTCGGTCCAACCTTCGCCGAGCGGTTCGTGTTCAACCTGCACTTGAACTTTACCGACGGCACAGGAGAGACCCGCTACATCCCAGTCGTCCAAGACGTGGACGGCACCTGGCGAGTCTGCGGCGACCCCTACTAGGCCCCTGCGATCCGCTTGTCGAACGGTCCATTCGCCGCCACGCAGAACGGGAGTCGAGCACGTCGGCCAGGGCCAGCCGGGCGGACGTCTCGTCGTCATACTCGGTGTGCCGGTTGCGGCCAGACTCGACGCCGCCCTCGCGGACCCACACGTCCCAACGTTGACCGTCGGCACGCAGCCAGACGTCAAGCCGGGAGAGCCGCCCCCAGGCGCCGTTCCACCAGTGCTCGACCGTCCGCACATTGCCCACGCTCGAGAGCGTAGTCGAACACCCGTACGAATGGCGTGATCGCTCAAGGCACCCCGCGCGGCTACCGCCGGTGCCGGCCGAGCATTCCACGAGGGTCCGCGTCCAACTACCCACGAACGGGGGTAGCGCCGGCCGAGGTCAGCGCAGCCGGCGCTCCAGCTCGGCGCGGGCAGTCGCGAGCGACGGGCCGTACCAGGTGAGGGCGCGGCCGGACACGAAGACGGTGGCGACCCCGGGGAAGGCTTCCGGGCCCTCGTCGGCCGTGAAGGCGTAGGGCTCGTCGGGCAGCAGGACAAGGTCCGCGCCGGCCGAGCGCAGGTCGTCGAGGTCCACGTGCGGGTAGCGTTCGGTGGCGGTACCGAAGACGTGCTCAAGGCCGAGGCGGGACAGGACATCGCCGGTGAACGTGCGGGCGCCCACGACCATCCACGGGTCACGCCAGACCGGGACGACGACGCGTCGCCCGGGCCGCGTCTCCGCGGCCGGCGGCCGGCGCCACTCGCCTTCCGCGGCGCGCAGCCAGTCCGGCTCGGCGACGGCGAGCGGGCCGGTGAACAGCCGCCGCATCGAGCGGAACGCCTCGTCGAGGGACTCGATGACGGTGACCCACACCGGCAGGCCGGCGGCGCGCAGCCGCTCCACGTCGACGCGGCGGTTCTCCTCGCGGTTGGCCACGACGAGGTCGGGCCGCAGCGCCGCGACGGCGTTCCGGTCGGGGTTCTTGGTGCCCCGTACCCTCGGCAGGTCCAGCCCGGGCGGGTGGGTGCACCAGTCGGTGACCCCGACCAGCCGATCGGGCACCGTCACCGCCAGCGCCTCGCTGAGCGACGGTACGAGCGAGACGATGCGCCGGGGTGGCCGGGGCAGCGTCATCGGGTGGCCGAGGTCGTCGGCCAGGCGCGTCACGCGCCGAAGTCCCCGGCGGCGTGGCGCAGGTCGCGCAGCGTGCCGACGAGCGCGTGCATGCCGGGGGTTGTCAGTTCGGTGCGGCCGAAGACCTGCCGGTTGAGCAGCTCGGTGGCCTGCGCCGCGAGCGCCCGGCCCGCGTCGGTGATGGTGACCAGCACGCCGCGGCCGTCGTTCGGGTCCGGGCGGCGCTCGACCAGCCCGGCCGCCTCCAGCCGGGACGCCGCGTTGGTGACGCTCGTGGGGTGCACCTGCAGGCGGGCGCCGGCCTTGGCCATCGGCAGGCCGCCCGTGCGGGTGAAGGACAGCAGCATCAGCAGCTCGTACCGGGCGAAGCTCAGCTGCAGCGGCCGCAGGACGTCGTCGACCCAGGCCTGCACGATCGCCTGCGCCCGCATGAGCGAGGTGACCGCGGCCATCCCCTCGGCGGCGTCGCCCCAGCCGTGCTCCCGCCACAGCCGGGAGGCCTCCTCGATCGGGTCGAACGGGAGTCGTGCGCTCATCAGCGGGTTCCTCCTGGGCGGGTCGGACACCCCGGAGGTTACCTCGGTGTTCACACGTTGCGCCGGTACTGCCCGCCGACGGCGAAGAAGGCGTCGGAAATCTGCCCGAGCGAGCAGCATCGCACCGCGTCCATGAGGGCGGCGAACACGTTGCCGCCGCCCAGCGCCGCCTGTTGCAGCGCCGCGAGGGCGGCGGGCGCGTCGGTGGCGTGCCGGGCGTGGAAGTCGGCGAGGCGGGTCAGCTGGGAGCGTTTCTCGTCTTCGGTCGCCCGGGCCAGCTCCACGAGCTGCGGCGGTGCCTCGCCGCGGTGCGGGTCGAGGAAGGTGTTGACGCCGACGAGCGGCAGGCTGCCGTCGTGCTTGCGGTGCTCGTACAGCATCGACTCGTCCTGGATGCGGCCGCGCTGGTAGCCGGTCTCCATGGCGCCGAGGACCCCGCCGCGCTCGGCGATGCGGTCGAACTCGGCCAGTACGGCCTCCTCGACCAGGTCGGTCAGCTCGTCGACGATGTACGACCCCTGCAGCGGGTTCTCGTTGCCGGCCAGCCCCCACTCCTGCTCGATGATCATCTGGATGGCGAGGGCGCGGCGCACCGAGTGCTCGGTGGGCGTGGTGACGGCCTCGTCGTAGGCGTTGGTGTGCAGGCTGTTGGCGTTGTCGTAGACGGCGCACAGCGCCTGCAGGGTGGTGCGGATGTCGTTGAAGTCCATCTCCTGGGCGTGCAGCGACCGGCCGGAGGTCTGCACGTGGTACTTGAGCTTCTGCGAGCGCTCCCCCGCGCCGTAGCGCTCGCGCATCGCGACCGCCCAGATCCGGCGGGCGACCCGGCCGATCACCGTGTACTCGGCGTCCATCCCGTTGGAGAAGAAGAACGACAGGTTCGGCGCGAAGTCGTCGATCGCCATGCCGCGGGCAAGGTACGACTCGACATAGGTGAAGCCGTTGGCGAGCGTGAACGCGAGCTGGCTGATCGGGTTGGCCCCGGCCTCGGCGATGTGGTAGCCGGAGATGGACACCGAGTAGAAGTTGCGCACCCGGTGGTCGATGAACCACTGCTGGATGTCGCCCATGCAGCGCAGCGCGAACTCGGTGGAGAAGATGCAGGTGTTCTGGCCCTGGTCCTCCTTGAGGATGTCGGCCTGCACGGTGCCGCGGACGTTGGCCAGCACCCACGCCCGCACCTGCGCCGCCTCGGCCGGGCCGGGCTCGCGGCCCTCCTGCGCGCGGAACGCGTCGAGGCGCTGGTCGACGGCCGTGGTGAGAAACATGGCCAGGATCGCCGGGGCCGGGCCGTTGATGGTCATCGAGACCGACGTGCTCGGCGCGCACAGGTCGAAGCCGGCGTAGAGCGCCTTCATGTCGTCGAGGGTGGCGACCGAGACCCCGGACGTGCCGACCTTGCCGTAGATGTCGGGTCGCTGGTCGGGGTCGCGGCCGTACAGCGTGACCGAGTCGAACGCGGTCGACAGCCGGGTCGCCCCGCCGCCCGCGCTGAGCAGCTTGAAGCGCCGGTTGGTGCGGAAGGCGTCACCCTCGCCGGCGAACATCCGGGCCGGGGCCTCGCCCTCGCGCTTGAACGGGAACACCCCGGCGGTGAACGGGAAGAACCCGGGCAGGTTCTCCCGGCGCAGGAACCCGACCAGCTCGCCCTCGTCACGGCCGCGCGGCAGCGCGACCCGCCGCACCGGCGAGCCGGACAGGGTCGTGCGGGTGAGCGGGGTGCGGATCTCCTGGTCGCGGACCCGGTACACGTACTCGTCGCCCGAGTAGTCGGCGACGCGGCCCGGCCAGTCGTCCAGCAGCGCCCGCACCTCCGGCAGCAGCTCGGCGTCGGCGGCCGCGGCGAGCGCCCGCACCGCGACCGCGGCCGGGTCGTCGCCGAGCAGCCCGGCCGTGGTCGACAGGGCCTGCCGGCGGCGGGCGACGCCGGCCTGCGCGGCGGTGGTGCGGTGGTAGTCACGCACGGCGTCCGCGATGTCGGCCAGGTAGCGGGCCCGGGCCGGTGGCACCACGCCGGTGAGCCCGGACGAGGCCTTGACGGTGACGGGCGGCAGTGTCCCCGGCCCCACCCGCAGGCCCCTGGCCGCCAGCAGCTCGCGCAGGTGCTGGTACAGCGCCGTCACGCCGTCGTCGTTGAACCGGGCCGCGCTCGTGCCGAACACCGGCATGTCCTGCCACGGCGTCCCGAACGCCTCCCGATTGCGCACCAACTGCCGGGCGACGTCCCGGCGGGCGTCCTCGGCGCCGCGCCGCTCGAACTTGTTGATCGCCACCGCGTCGGCGTAGTCGAGCATGTCGATCTTCTCCAGCTGCGACGCGGCCCCGAACTCGGGCGTCATCACGTACAGCGCGACGTTCGCGAACGGCACGATCCCGGCGTCGCCCTGCCCGATGCCCGGCGTCTCGACGATGACCAGGTCGAAACCGGCCACGGTGACCGCGGCGAGGATGTCGTCGAGGTGCTCGGGCAGCTGGGCCTGGGCGCCGCGAGTGGCCAGCGACCGGAAGAACGTCCGGCTGCCCTCCCCCGTCTCCAGCGCGTTCATCCGGATCCGGTCGCCGAGCAGCGCCCCACCGCCGCGGCGCCGGGTCGGGTCGATCGCAAGGACCGCGACCCGCAGCTTGTCCTCCTGGTCGAGCCGCAGGCGGCGCAGCAACTCGTCGGTGAGGGACGACTTGCCGGAGCCGCCGGTGCCGGTGATCCCGAGGACCGGAACGGTCCGTCCAGCCTTGGCATCCCGCAGGTGTACCGCGAGCGCCGGGTCACGCCCGGCCTCCAGCACGGTGATCGCCCGCGCCAGGGCGGCCGGCTCCCCGGCCAGCAGCCGGTCGACGTCCGGCCCGCTGGCGGCCGGGTCGACGTCGCACGCCCGGATCAGCTCGTTGATCATCCCTGGCAGCCCGAGCCGCTGCCCGTCCTGCGGCGAGAAGATGGTCACCCCTCGCTCACGCAGCAGGGCGATCTCGTCGGGGACGATGACGCCGCCGCCCCCGCCGAACACCTGGACGTGCCCGGCGCCGGCCGCGGCGAGGCGCTCCACGAGGTAGCTGAAGTACTCGACGTGGCCGCCCTGGTACGACGAGATGGCGACGCCCTGCACGTCCTCCTCGACGGCGGCCCGCACGACGGCGTCGACGCTGCGGTCGTGGCCGAGGTGCACGACCTCGGCACCCTGGGCCTGCAGCAGCCGCCGCATGACGTTGATGGCCGCGTCGTGCCCGTCGAAGAGGCTGGCCGCGGTCACGAACCGGACCGGGTGGACGGGAACGTGCAACTCGGCCGACCCGCTGCGCGCCATGCTGACCCCTGCCTCGACGGAAGTACTTGGACGTCCACGTATCTCGCCAAGATACTTGGACGTCCAAGTATTGCCAAGCCGGACCCGGAACTCAGCGGAGTAACGCCGCGGCGTGGACGTAACGGCGCTGACCCCGGGCACGGTACGCGACCGCTTCGCGTACAGTGCCCGACCGCCGTTGGCCGCGGGTAGCGTGATCAGTGTTGCCGCTGCTCACGGGGGTGTGCGATGCGGCCACCTGTCGAGCCGATGCACGCCGTCCCAGCCGCCGACCTGCCCGCCGGGATGATCTACGAGCCGAAGTGGGACGGCTGGAGATGCCTCGCCTTCGTTCAGCCCGGCCGGGTCGTGCTCCAGTCGAGACACCTCAAGATCCTCACGCCGTACTTTCCGGACGTCACCCGGCTCCTGCGCACCCTGCCACCGAGCGTCGTCCTCGACGGCGAACTCATCATCTGGGACCCCGACCGCGGCCGCACCAACTTCGTCGCCCTGCAGCAGCGGATCGTCGCCGGCCGCTGGCTCCTCGCCGAGACAACAGCCAGGCCCGCCCACTACGTCGTCTTCGACGCACTCCACGACAGCACCACCGACCTGACCGGGCTGCCGCTTGTCGAACGCCGCGCCAAGCTCGAGTTCCTCCTGACCGGGGCGCCACCCCACCTGCAGCTGTGCCCACAAACCACCGACCCGGCCGAAGCCCGCACGTGGATGGCCGACTGGCAGCACGCCGGCGTCGAAGGCGTCGTCTGCAAGGACCCAGCCGGACGGTACGTACCCGGCGGACGCGGCTGGACCAAGGTCAAAACCCGGAACACGGCGGAGGCGATCGTCGGCGGCGTCACCGGTACCCCCTCCGACCCGGGTTCGCTGCTCCTCGGCCGGTACGACGCCGGCGGCCGGCTCCGGTACGTCGGCATCACCAATCCCATCCCCGCCGCCCACCGAGCCGAGCTCGGCCAGGCCCTCGTCCGGCACGTCGCCCAACGCCGCGGCGCCGCGATCCCGCACCCGTGGCCCGTCCCACTCCCGGCCGGCTGGTCCGGGCAACTGGGGGAACGGCGGCCCCTCGACTACGTGCCCGTCCAGCCGACGGTGGTCGTTGAGGTACTGGTCGACGCCGCGTTCGACGAGGAGGCCGGCAGGTGGCGGCACCGAGCCACCTTCGTTCGCGTGCGCGCCGACCTGTCGCCGTACGACGTCGCGAGGGCCGCCGGCTTCTGACACCCGACTGCCCGGCGTTGGCCAGCGAGCATCGGGCACTGCGGCACGCCGGAAATCCGATCGTTTTCCGCCTGGTCCTTGATGTCCAGTTGAGTTGCCAAGATCCTTTCTCTCCGACATCCCGGAACGAGCCGAACCCGTCAACTCAACGCCGCTCCGCACGCCGCCAACGTCGAAACTGGCTTCTGGGACGACAACGGCCGGCCCGCACCCTGGCCCGACGACCTCGGCGACCTCGGCGACCTGGGCGACTGGACCGACTCACACCACGTTGCGCGGCCGGACCAACAGCCGAAAGGCGACGAGCCGCAGCCGGGCCCGACCCACTCCGTCGAGATTCCGACACATCATCGATCAACGCCCCATGATCGGCAGGACAGACCTAAACCTGTGCGCTCCCGCCATCGACGAAGAATTCGGCGCCGGTGATGAAGCTGGCGTCGTCCGAGGCGAGGAACGTGACGGTCTTGGCTACTTCTTCGGGGTATCCCAGGCGTCGCATGGGGACACGCGAGGCCAACGCCTCCATTCCTTCTGGTTGGCCGGGAAGCATTTCCGTCCCCTCGGGGTGGCCGGCGAGCATCGCGGTGCCGACCGGGCCTGGGCTGACCACGTTCACCCGGATGTTGCGGCCCTGGTCGTACAGGTCCGTTGTCCAGGTGCGGGCGAACGACCGCACCGCCGCCTTGGTGGCCGGATAGACGCCCTGGGCGGGGTAGCCCTTGATGGCGACGAGGGAGCCGGTCAAGATGATCGTGCCGCCGTCGGGCATCAGCGGCAGCGCTTTCTGCGCGGTGAACAGCGTGCCCTTGACGTTGGTGTT
This sequence comes from Dactylosporangium sp. AC04546, assembly GCF_022095675.1. Taxonomy (GTDB): domain Bacteria; phylum Actinomycetota; class Actinomycetes; order Mycobacteriales; family Micromonosporaceae; genus Dactylosporangium. Next base: position 57,086 of record NZ_JAHYSG010000002.1, read on the forward strand.
GAAGGCGCGGTCGATGTGCTCCTCGGTGATCGAGCCGAACGGGACCCGATCAAGGGTGGCTGCGTTGGCGAAGACGATGTCGACATGTCCCTGTTCATGCCGGATCTGCTCGTAGATCCGGTCGAGGTCCTCGGGATTGGTGACGTCTCCCTGGATGGCGGTGACGCTGGGTCCGCTGGACGCCGCGGCAGCGTCCAGTTCAGGTTTGCGGCGGCCGGTGATGTAGACGTGCGCACCCTCCCGGGCGAACTCCCTGGCGGTGGCCAAGCCGATCCCGGTACCGCCACCCGTAATGAGGGCAACCTTGCCCTCCAGCCTCCCGGGCACGATGTACCTCCCCCGCCGGTGAGCTCGCCTGACGCCGCCCACATACCCCACTGATGCGCGGCCACACCAGCCGGCGCACGCGTTGACGGCGCATCCCGTTGTGGGTCGAAGGGCTCGGAGGTAACCGCAACTGCGGGCCTCTGGGGAGCGTGCAGATCCACGCCCCCGACTACCCGTCGGGAGCCTCGCAAACCGTTGTCGGCACCGCTGCGGGGGTGCCCGGCGTGGCGTGTCCGTCGATCAGTACGGGACCGGTCGGTTCTCGCGCACCCAGAGCTGTTCGGCTTCGCTGCCCGAGGCGGGAGGCCACAGCCCGTTGATCATCCATAGGTCCCGGGGGGTTTCGTCGATGTGGAACTCGTAGTAGAGGCCACGGTTCAGGGTGTGGGGAGCCAGCAAGCGGCTCAGGCCCTCGCAGATCTGTGTTCGCGCGGCGGGATCCGGCGAGTGGCGAGCGAGGTGATCGATCATGATTCGGACGGTGGTGCTCGATGGTTCTCCGCCGACGAAGAACGAGGACTCGGGGACCTCGTGGAAGATGGTCACGACGTAGAACCTCGGCAGACCTCGCCCGGCGTAGAACGCTGTGACGTCGGCGGCGAACTCCTGCCTCTGCCGTGCCGTGTAGGCGCCGGCCGGATGGTAGACGTTCCATAGAGGCATTGCTGTGTCCTTTGCGACTGGCGGTGGGCGCAAGCGTGGTCAGCGCCCGATGGGCACGGTGAGGCCCGTTACCGGTCCGGAGAGCGCAGCCTTCATCTGCCTGGTCAGGGTGTCGACAAGTACCTCGTCGCTGCCCTGCTCGATGCCGTCGAGGGCCAGTTCGGCGACTTCGGCCGGCGAGATCTTGCGGGTCGGGATACCAGCGACCATGTCGGTGTCGGCGAAGCCGAGGTGCACACCGACGACCTGGGTTCCCTGCGACGCCAGTTCGAGCCGGAGCGAGTTCGTGATCGACCACAGCGCGGCCTTCGAGGCGCCATAAGCACCTGCACCGGCACCCCACGAGAACACCGAGTGCATGTCCACCAGCGCACCGCCGCCGTTCGCTGACAAGACCGGGGCGAAGGTCCGGGCGACTCGCAGAGCCCCGAACACGTTGGTCTCGAATGTCGCCACCAGTCTTCTCGAGCCTCCTGCCGGAACCGGGACGGCCGCTGTCACATCGGCGGCCCGTGACCGCGACGAGCGCGCAATGGGTCACCGGTCGCGGCCCGTCGCTGCGTGACCGGCGTGAGATCCAGCGGCCAGCATGGCATCGGCGGTGATGACGTGTGGCAATACCACTGCGGAACCCCGGGGGCGTACCCGTTCAAGGGGGCGGGAAACCCACCGCGCGGCCGGACTGGGAGGACCCGATGCCGGTATGTCCGGGGCATGGATCCGTGGTCTCCGTCGTCATCTGGCGTTTGTCCCTTGGTCGGCAGATACGCCGCCGTTTGCACAGTTCCGGAAGCCGTGTGTCGCGGACCCTGGAATCACTGCGGAATCCGATAGTCGAGCCGAAACCGGCCAAATGCCACTGTACCGCCCGGTAAGCGGCATTGGGCGTCGGGTGATCTGTCGAAACTGCCGTCTCACGTTTTGCTCCGCTCTGACGTCTACAGAGCGCAGAGAGAAAGGAACCGCGATGAACACGCGACACACACTGGTGGAGACGTCTCTCGGGTCGGTCACGATCGTCGCGAGCGGTGACGCGATCACGGGCCTCTACTTCCGCCGTCACATCCGGCGGCCCGCGCAGGAAACGTTCGGGCAGGAAGTGACGACGGCCGGGGATACGGTGCTGGCCGAGGCAGCGGAGCAGTTGATCGAGTACCTGGCCGGCGGTCGACGTGCGTTCGACCTTCCGTTCGACGCCGCGGGTGATGCGTTCCAGCGCTCCGTGTGGAGCATCGTCGCCGAAATCCCGTTCGGCGAGACGACCACCTACGGGCAGATCGCGGAACGGCTCGGCGACAAGGCCCTCGCCTACCGTGTCGGCCAGGCGGTCGGCGCGAACCCGCTGTGCATCTTCGTGCCGTGTCACCGCGTCGTCGGTGCGAATGGGAACCTTACCGGCTACGCCGGCGGGCTCAAGCGCAAGCGGGCGCTGCTGGGGCTCGAGGAGCCCGCCCCGGTGCACGCCGGACGATTGTTCTAGCGGATCTCACGGAGGCTCGCCTTCGCCGTCTTCGATGGGATGAACATGAAACAGCCGTTCGAATCAGTGGTCGCGCAGCACAGCGTCACCGTGCTGCGCGTCTGCCGAGCGCTGCTCGGGGTGCAAGATGCGGACGACGCATGGTCGGAGACCTTCCTTGCCGCGATGCGCGCCTACCCGGACCTTCCCGAGACCGCGAACGTCGAGGCCTGGCTCGTGACTGTCGCCCGCCGCAAAGCGATCGACGTCCACCGGGCGGCGAGGCGGGACCCGGTACCGGTGGAGACACTGCCGGAAGCGGCGACCTCACTCGGAATCCCGGGGGCCGACGACACCGATCTCTGGGAGTTCGTCGGCCGTCTCCCGGGCAAGCAACGGCAGGCGGTCACCTTTCGATACCTCGCCGGCATGTCACACGCGGAGATCGCGGCGATCCTCGGCGGAACCGTCGACGCGGCACGAAGAGCCGCCGCCGACGGACTCAAAACCCTCAGGAAGCACTATCCGGGCGCAACCACGAAAGGAGCAATCGAATGAGCGACATCCGTAACGATGACGCCCTCACCGCCGTGTCGGCGCCCATCGACCTCGAGACCCTGGCAAGACTGCACGCCCGACTCGAAAACGAGGCGCAGGCCGAAGGCCTCGTCGACGTCGCGTACACGACCGTTGACAGCCCGGTCGGGAAGTTGCTGCTCGCAGCGACCACGAAGGGCCTGATCCGCGTCGCCTACGCCAGCGAGGACCACGACCGTGTGCTGGAGAACCTGGCCGAGAAGGTCAGCCTCCGCATTCTGCGGGCACCGAAGCGACTCGACGACGCAGCGCGCGAGCTCGATGAGTACTTCGAGCGCCGGCGGAAGGTTTTCGACCTGGCGCTCGATCTGTCCCTCTCGCGCGGCTTCCGGCTGCTCGTCCAGCGGCACCTTCCGGAAATCGGATACGGCCGGACGCGCAGCTACCGGGAGGTCGCCGAGCTTGTCGGCAACCCCAAGGCCGTGCGCGCCGTCGGCACCGCGTGCGCGACCAACCCGCTGCCTGTCGTCGTTCCCTGTCACCGTGTGCTGCGCACCGACGGCACCCTCGGCGGGTACGTCGGCGGGCTCAATGCGAAGACCGCCCTGCTCGAACTGGAGGCCGCGGCATGACCACCAAGACGGGGACCTCCGCGAACCCCTGGCGGAAACGCGTCGAATCCGCGGACTGGGCCGCCGTTGCGGCCGAGATGGACGAGTACGGCGGCGCCCTGCTCCCGCAACTTCTCGCCCCCGAGGAGACTCGAGCGATCCGCGAACTGTACGACAGCGATGAACTGTTCCGCAGCACGATCAACATGGGCCGGCATCGCTTCGGCGAAGGTCAGTACCGGTACTTCACGGCACCGTACCCCGAGCCGATCGAGGCGCTGAAGCAGGCGCTCTACCCGAGGTTGCTACCGATCGCCCGTGAGTGGTGGACCAGGCTCGGCCGGCCCGCCCCTTGGCCGGACACCCTCGATGAGTGGCTGCGGATGTGCCACGACGCCGGGCAGACCAAGTCGACGGCGATCCTGCTCCGCTACGGCGAGAAGGACTGGAACGCGCTGCACCGCGACCTCTACGGTGACCTCGTCTTCCCCCTCCAGGTCGTGATCAACCTCAACGAGCCCGGAGTTGATCACGCCGGCGGCGAGTTCCTCCTGCTGGAGCAGCGGCCGCGGGCGCAGTCCCGCGGCACGGCCACACTCCTGCCGCACGGTCACGGGTATGTCTTCACCACTCGCGACCGCCCCGTCCGCTCCGCCCGCGGCTGGTCGGCGGCGCCGGTGCGGCACGGGGTCTCCGCGATCCGCTCCGGCGAGCGGCACACCCTCGCCCTTGTCTTCCACGACGCGGCATGAGCACCACGAAGACCTACACGCTTGTCGGTGCGGACGGGCGCCCCCACTCGTCTCCCGTCAAGGGCGAATGGGGCGGCCACCGCGGCAGCAGGATCTACGGCCGGCTCGACTGCCCCGAGGCGCTCCGAGCGATTGCGCGAGGTGGCTACGTGACGCACCGTGTCTTCTTCGCCGACGAGGCGACCGCGATCGCCGCCGGCTACCGGCCGTGCGGGGCATGCTGCAAAGGCCGCTACCAGGCGTGGAAGGCCGCACGGGAGAAAGGCGAACCGTGGACGCCCTGGTGAGCCCGCTCCTTCGGACTTCGCAGGGCATCCGCCCCCCACATGCTTCGGCGGCGACGGAGGCGGAGGTCGAGGCGATCACGGCACTGGCCTGGGCTCGCGACGCAACACGGATAGCCATCGGATCGGGCCGGGCGGACGGCGACCTCACGACGGTACGCGCCGTCGCGACACGGTGGGAAGCGCTCGGCGGCGAGATCGTCTCGACCCTCACCTGGCCGGAGACCGCCGCGTCGTGGTTGCGGCAGGCCACCCGTTTCACCGCGGCTGATCCAGATCTTTGGATCATGACCGGTTCCCCAGTCGGATGGGCGCAGATGACCCGCAGGCTCCTCTGGTCGACCAGTTGGCGGCCGGCTCGAACCATCCTGACGTCGGCGCTCTCCGAGCGGGTGGCGCTCGATCTCGTCGGCCTTGTGAACCTCAATGGAATCACCGGCGTCACCGCATCAGGCGACGCCTGGCAGATCGAGAACGGGGACCTCTTCATCTTCGGCGGAGCATCCAGGCTCGCCTACCACGGGGTCACACGCGTGCATCCCTGCACCGCCCCCGATTGATCCGGCCTGGATACCGGCCGGATCAATATCACCATGCGCACCACCGGGCTCACCGACTGACGGAGAAGTAACACGGCAATGAACGAATCACCCGAGGACCCCGGCGTTGTGATTGGCGAAGACGGCCTGGCCCGACCCGCGTGGGCGTCGGTCGATCCGATGCTGCGCGACTACTACGACACCGAATGGGGCATGCCCGTCACCGACGAGCGCGGCGTCTACGAGCGGGTCACGCTCGAAGGGTTCCAAGCGGGCCTGTCCTGGGCCACGATCCTCCGCAAACGCCCCGCATTCCGCGCCGCGTTCGACGATTTCGATCCCGACGCGGTCGCCGCCTACACCGAGCGCGATATCGAACGGCTCCTCGCAGACACCGCGATCGTGCGGAACCGGCAGAAGATCGAGGCCGCGATCCGAAACGCCCAGGCGACGCAGAGGCTCCGCGACGACATCGGACTGTCCGCGCTCATCTGGTCGTCCAGACCGGCAACGACCCCCCGGCCGCGAACCTTCGCCGACATCCCCACCACCTCGCCCGAATCCGTCGCCCTCTCGAAAGAGCTCCGCAGGCGCGGATTCGCGTTCGTCGGCCCGACGACGATGTTCGCGCTCATGGAGGCGATCGGCATCGTCGACACGCACCTGATCGGCTCGCACCGACGCGGTACCTCCGGCGTCTGGCCCGAATGAGCACGATCCGTCTCGACGCCTCCGGGCCGTTCCATCACGAGATGTTCGCTCAGGCTGCGATCTGAGTACAGAAAATCCCGGCGGCCGGTCTCACGAAACACCCGCCCGACCCGTCTTCCCAGTATCGCCGGCCAGTAACCGGCTGGCGATCACCCACAGGAGAAAAGGGACGACATCATGTCGCTGGAAGAGAACAAGGCCATCGTCGGACGCTGGTTCACCGAGTTTTGGGGCAACCCCTGGAACCCTGCGGTCATCGACGAGCTCGCGCACCCCGACATCCGCTTCGAGTACTCGCTGCACAAGCCCATGCGCGGCCGCGACGAAGTGCGGGCGTTCGCCACCAGCTTCCGCACCGCGTTCCCGGACCTCAACTTCTGGGGCACCGCCGACCTGATCGCCGAGGGCGACTACGTGGTCGGCCAGTGGGAAGGCGGCGGCATCCACACCGGGCCGATCGTCTTCGACGACCTGCCCATCGGCTCGGTGCCAGCGGCGTCCGGCAAGACGCTCCGCTTCACCGGCACGACCGTCCTCAAGGTCGCCGACGGACTCATCGTCGAAGAGGTCGGACTCGACGACGGCGTGAAGGTCCTCCAGCAGCTCGGCATCATCCCCACCGAGTAGGTCGACGAATACGCCGTTGAACGCAGGGAGGGGTCGAGCGACGTGCACGGCCCCTCCCTGCGCAGTTCCCGGCCTGATGGATTTCGGCATCGCCGGACTCACGACCCCCGCCGGTGGCCGGTACGGCCGGTACTTGTCGTTGTACCGCCACAACGAGTCGATCTGCGCCGAGTCGCAGAAGCGGTGCAGCAGGCGGCATGCGCGAGCGAGGCACGTAGGGCGGTCATTGACGCGGGCCGTTGGGTGGCGTCGGCATCGTCGCGTCCGCCTCAGCGGGTGTTGTGGTGGAGCCGCTGTTGCACCCGTGTGGCGATTGCGTGGAGATGGGGGCGGCGTTGGGGGTGGGGCGCTGGTTGTGCGCGGTGGTTCGCGACATTCGCCGCATGCGGATACGGGAGTCGCGCACCGTCTTAGCGGGCCTGCTCACCGACGTCGTGCTGCCGTCGCGTGAACCTGCGCCGGAGGCGGCCGGCAGCCACGCGATCTACGTGTCCCAGCCCGGCGCCGTGGCCGACCTCATTCGGCGGACCAGCGCCGGAAACTGACCCGGCCCACGCCGGCCCCTGCGCTCCGACCGCGGCGTGGGGGCCGGCACCTACCGAACGGGTGCGGTACCTCCCGGAGCGCCCCGGCTCACGGTGGTGGGCCGGGGCACTGGCGACGACCTGCGCGGCGTCAGGACGTCGCCGTGGCGGCCTCGTGGATCAGGTTGGCGACGGTCGTCGGTTGACTGATCATGACGACGTGGGACGCGGTCGGGACTTCGACGATCTTGCGGGCGTTCGCGCGGCTGTACATGAAGCGTTCGCACGCGGGTGGGATCGCCTTGTCCCGGCCGGCGACCAGCCCCCACGACGGGATGGTCCGCCACGCGGCGGCCTGGGTGGGGTAGATGAAGGAGTCCGCGTCGAACGGCCGCTGCGTTGCCTGCAGGAGCCGGAACGTCGCCGTGGGAATGTCGGCGGCGAAGGCGGCCTGGCCGTCCTTGCTCAGGTACAGGTCGGTTCCGGTGGTGCCGTCGGGCTTCGTGTAGGGAACCGGGACGCTGACGGGCAGTACCTCGCTGCCGGGGAACTTGTTGATGAGATCCCCCTGCGTCTCGCCGACGTCAGGCACGAACGCCGCGATGTAGACCAGTGCCTTGACGTTGCTCTTCCCGGCGGCAGCGTTGGTGATGACGGTTCCGCCCATGGAGTGTGCGACCAGTACGACCGGCCCGCTGATGGAGTCCAGCAGGCTCCCGATGTACGGGGCGTCGGTGGGGATGCCCCGCAGCGGGTTCGACGCTGCGATCGTGGTGTAACCCTCGCGCTGCAGCTTCGGGATGACCCCGTTCCAGCACGACGAGTCGGCGTAGCCGCCGTGCACCAGCACGATGGTCGGCTTGATCCTCGCCCCCGGCCGGTCCGCCTGGGGCGTCGCGGCAGTCGCCGTCTCCGCCCCGAGCGTGGCCGTCAGCGCTGCCGACCCGGCCAGAGCCGCGCCGGTCGCCAACACCTGACGGCGTGAGACATTCGGTGCCATTGGTGATCTCCTCATTTCGCTGAACTGTGCTGACTTGCGTGGCGGCGCTGCTGACGGGTCGTGGTGCTCAGCGGCCGGCCGCGGCCTGGCGGACGAGGTCGGCGACCGCGCCGGGCTGGGAGGCGTAGATGGCGTGGCTGCCGATCGCCTCGGTGGTGACCGCGCCGGCGCGGGTGGCCATGGCCCGCTGGGCCGGGGGCGGGATCATGCGGTCGGCGGTGGCGACCAGGTACCAGCTGGGCTTGTGGCGCCAGGCCGGCTCGGTGACCGCGCCGGCGAGCGCGCCGACACCCCACGGCACCTGGGAGTCGGCCAGGAACGCGGCCTCGTCCTCGGGCAGGTCGGCGGCGAAGGAGGCGTGGAACTTGTCCCGGTCGAGGAACAGGAACCCGTCGCGGGGCGGCAGGATCGGCGGGACCGGCGCGCCGGGCGGCGGGTCGGCGATCAGCGTGTTGACGGACTCGCCCTTGTCCGGGGCGAACGCCGCGATGTAGACCAGTGCCGCCACGGCGTCGTGGGTGCCGGCCTCGCTGATGACCGCCCCGCCGTAGGAGTGGCCGACCAGCACGGCCGGCCCGTCGAGCCCGTCGAGGACGAAGCGCGTCGCGGCGACGTCGCCTTCCAGCGACAGCGTCGGGTTCTGCACGATCTTGACGGTGAACCCGTCGGCGGTCAGCAGCCGGTGTACGCCCAGCCAGCCCGATCCGTCGACGAACCCACCGTGCACCAGCACGACGTTACGAATCATGGAGTGCTCCTCGGGTCCGGCGGCGGGGTGAGACGCCCGCCGCTTCGCACTCCATGCAAGTCCCGCCAGCCGCGCCGGCCCAGGCAGAACAGGATGCAGAACTAGCTTCCGCCGCCCTTGGAGATGGCGTCGGCCCTGGCCCGGCAGTACGCGGCGCGGTCGTGCTGGCCGACCGTCTCGTACAGCTCGCCCGCTCGCGACAGGCTCTCGCGCGCCTCGGCCGCGTGGTCGTCGTCGTAGAGCTCCTCGCCGAGGATCCGCAGCCAGGCCGCCTGGCCCATGACGACCTGCAGGCGCTCGAAGAGGTCGACCGCGCGTAGCATCATGGGTACCGCCTCGTCGCGGCGGCCGAGGCGGCCCAGGGCCTGGGCGGTGTGACCGAGAATGTGCGGGAGAACCGCTTCGACGGCGAACGTCGTCAGGCCGGAGCCTGGGTCCTCCGCGATGGCCAGCGCCCGCTGGTGGGCGGCCAGCGCCTCCGCGGGGTCGCCGAGGTCGAGGGCGATGACGCCGCTGCCCAGCAATGTCTGCAGGCGAGCGTCGACGTCGCCGACCCGTTCGAAGAGGTCGACCGCCTGCCGGATCGCGCGCAGCGCCGACTCAAGGTCGCGCAGCGGCCGGATGCGGTGGGCGGCGGCGGTGTTCACCAGGGCGAAGGCCTCCTGCCGGAGGTCTCCAGCCTGCCGGGCCAGCGTCCGCGCCCGTTGTGCACAGTCCAGTGCGGCCGGCGCGTCCGCCCGCCACGGCAGCGTGTGGGTGCCGGCGAGGTGGTTCAGGAACTCGGCCTGAGCCGCGGCGTCGCCGAGCTGCACCGCCGAGTCCAGCGCGAGCGTGAACACGCCACTCCAGTGGGGCCAGTGCACCCAGCGCTCGTAGTACGCGTACGCGGCGGTGACGGCGCGAACCACGGCCCGGTGGTCCCCGGTGACGGCGGCGGCGCCGAGCGCCTGGAACCAATGCTCGGCTTCCGTGCGGATCCACGCCTCGGCGTCCTCGGCGCAGCCGAACGCGGCGCTGTCGGCGCCGCCCGGCTGGAACCGCCGGCCCGCTGCGGTCAGCGTGTCCAGGAGCCAGGCGACCATCCGCCGCCGGGTGGCTGCCACGACCTCGACCGGGTCCTCGGCCTCCAGGCGCTGGCTCGCGTAGAGGCGGACCAGGTCGTGGAAGCGGTACCGGCCGCCCTCCGCGGCCTCCAAGAGCCCAAGGTCGACCAGATCGTCGAGTCGATCCTCGGCTACGGGCACCGCGACCTCGCCGATCACCGACGCCAGTACCGCGCTGAAGTCCGCGCCAGGCACCAGCGACGCCCGGCGGAACAAGGGTCGTACCGGGTCGGGCAGCTGCTCGTACGACATTTCGAAGGCCGCCGCCACCTTCAGATCGCCGGCGCTGAGTTGATCGAGCCGCCGCTCCGCGGCCGACAACCGTGCCACCAGATCGGCCGCGCTCCAGCCCGGCCGCGAGATCAGCCGGTTCCCCACGATGCGCACGGCCAGCGGCAGCCCGCCCAGCAGATTGACCAGTTCCTGCAGGTCGTTCTCGCGCGGCGCGTCGAATCGCTCGGCCAGGATTCGGTTCAGCAGGTCCTGAGCGTCGGCCGGCGGCATCGGATCCAGATGCAGCCGTTGTACCCCCTCGAGCCCGGCCAGCAGCCGGCGGCTGGTGACGATCAGCCGGCCGGGGCCGTCACCGGGCAGCAGCGGGCGTACCTGGGACTCCGACGCCGCGTCGTCCACGATCACCAGCACGCGTCGTTGCCGCAACAGCTGCCGGTAGCGCCCGGCGCGCTCGGCCGGATCCTGCGGCATCTGCTGGTCGCGGACACCCATCGCCCGCAACACCCGGGCTAGGATCTCGGCGCTGGCGACCGGCCGCCGGCTCATCCCCAGGGCGTCGACGAAGTACACGCCGTCGGGGAACCGGTCGCGCAGCCGGTGCGCGGCGCGAACCGCGAGGGTCGTCTTGCCCACGCCCGCGCCGCCGGAGATCACCGCCGCGCCCGGCCGGTCGGCCTCGTCGTCCAATGCGTCGAGCAGGCCGGAGATCCACACCAGTTCGGCGGTCCGGCCGGTGAAGTCCCCGATGGACCCGGGCAGCTCGCACAGCCCCGGGGCGGCCGTCAGGTACCCCGAACGGGTGCGCCCGGCCCTGGCCAGCGCGACGAACTCGTCCCGGCGTGCCCCGTCGAGCTTGAGCGCGTCGGCGATCAGCTCGACCGTCCGCCGCTGCGGGCCCAGCGCCCGGCCGCGTTCCATGTCGCTGAGTGCGCGCACGCTGACGCCGGAGGACTCTGACAGCTCGTCCAGCGTCAGCCCGCACTCGTGGCGCGCGGTGCGCAGCGCCAGCGCGAACGTGGTGGTCATCGCGGGTCGGTGGCCGCCTGGCTGGCGTGGTCGGCCATGCTCATCGTCATCTCCAGTTCTCGTCCCGTTCAGGACCTGGAGACGGACGCTATGGTCGGAGCGTCGCCGGCCGCTTCTGTCAAATGACTGGTCCGCGGGGCCGGTGATCGAGCGCGTCGCGCAGCCCCGCCCTGGAGGTGACGCCCAGTTTGGGAAAGATCTGGTGCAGGTGGTAGCCGACGGTGCGCGCGGACAGGAACAGTCGCTCGCCGATCTGCTTGTTGGTCAGCCCGGTAGCGGCCAGCCGTGCGATCTGCTCCTGCTGCGGGGTCAGCGCCGACGACAGCGCAGCGGCGGGCGGATGGTCGCGGTGAGCGCCGGCGGCGCGCAGCTCGCCATCGGCCCGCTGCGACCACGGGCGGGCCTGGAGCTGGTCGAAGAGGTCGGCGGCCGCCTGCAGGTGGGGCCGGGCCGCGGCGGAGGCCCGGGTGCGTCGCAGCCGTTCGCCGTACGCGAGGCGGAGGCGGGCGAGGTCGAACGGCCACCGGTCGGCGCCGGGCAGCGCCAGCGCCCGTTCGAACAGCGGCGGGAACGACGCGTCGTCGGCGGCGATCGCGCGCGCTCCCGCCACGGTCAGCGCCAGCCGTGGCGACAGGTCGCCGATCCGAGCCGCGTCGGCCGCGTCCACATGCGCTCGGGCATCGGCGAGCCGGCCGGTGCGGGCGGCCGCCTCGACCAGCTCCATGATCAGCCACAGCGCGTTCGGTGTGTGCGCGGCGAGCTGACCGGCCGGGCTGACCATCGTGGCACACCGGTATGCCTCGTCGAACTCGCCCTGCGACAGCGCGGCCAGGGTGCGGACGTGCCACGCGTACCAGGCGACGACGCCGACGCGGCGGGGCGCGGCCCAGCGGGTCATCTCCTGGACCGCCTGACGGCCGGCGGCGTCGTCGCCGCGAGCGGCGCCCACCAGGGCCTGCAGGAAGAGCCCGGGCCAGCGCAGCAGCCGGTAGTTGTGGGTCCGGCACAGCTCGAGGCACTCGGCGGTCAGGGTCTGTACCTCGTCCCAGCGGCCGGCGAAGTAGGCGTCGTTGCCCAGCAGCGCCAGCGCCTCGATGGCGGAGGTGACGGCGCCGCCTTCGCGGCCGTGCCGCACCGCCCGCCACAGCGGCTCGCGGCAGTCGCCGATCCGGTCGAGGTAGCTGCCGGCGATCGCGGTCCGCACGATCCGGGCCGGGCTGTTCTCCCGGGGCAGTGCCGTGATCGCGGCGTCGAGCCGGTCGAGTACCGGCAGCGCGCCCCGGGCCGGGTCGCTGAAGGTGCCGGCCAGGATCGACAGCAGCCGCGGCACGCGGGGTTTCAGCCTCTCGACGGCGGCGTGGAAGTCCGGCCAGAGGTCGGCCCGGCCGGCGAAGAAGCAGACCATCAGCAGCGTGTACAGGGCCTCGATGAGGGTCTTGTTGTGGGCGTCGCCCGAATCGGCCACCGCGTTGATGGCGCCGGTCAGCAGCCGGTGGGCGGAGTCCACGTCGCCGGTCTCGTTGAGCAGGTGGTAGGCGCCGGCCACGGCACCGGCCAGCGACCCGTGGTGCTCGGGGTCGGCGCGGCGGGCCGCGTCGAGCAGGGCGGGCACGTCGCGCAGGTCGCCGGTCACGATCGCGCCCAGGTACGCCGCTTCGGCGAGCCGGGGACTGCGGTCGGTGCCGTCCGGGCTGAGGTCGGCGGCGCGCAGCAGCTCGCTGATCGCGCGGACCGCGTCGCCGCGGAAGAGGTTGATGTGGGCGACCCGCTGCAGCAACGCGGCGGTGGTCTCGTTCGGGCCGGTGCTCGCCTCCGCGAGGTGCCAGGCGCGCCGCTGCAGGTCCTCGGTGTAGTGCTCGGCGAGCCGTTGATGGGCCCGCCGGCGTTCACCTTCCGTCGCCTGACCGACAATCGCGGACCGGATCAGGGGATGGCGGAAGGTCAGCACCGCCGCGGCGACGTCGACGGTGACCAGCAGCGCGTGCACGGCCGGGGCCAGCGCCTCGGCGGCCCTCGGCGGCTCGCCCAGGACGGCGAGGTCGCCGGTGCCGTCAAGGACGGCCAGCAGCAGCGCGTCCCGGGTGCTCTGCGGCACCGCCGCGATCCGGGCGGCGAAGACCTGTTGCAGCCGGCCGGTCAGTGGCAGCACGGGCGCCAGCGCCGCGGTGCCGTGCGACGCCAGCGCGATCGGCAGTTCCAGCAGCGCCAGCGGGTTGCCCTGGGCCTCGGCCAGCAGCCGCTGCCGGGGGCGGGGCGGCAGCGCCGGGTGGCGGCTGTCGAGCAGGGCGCTGGCCGCGTCGTGCGACAGCGGCCCGAGCTCGTGCGTGCGCAGCTGGCTGGTGTCGAACTCAGTCGGTTCGCCGGTCCGGGCGGTAGCGAGCACGCCGAGCCGGTGGCCGCTGGCCCGCCGGGCGAGAAAGGCCAGGATCTGGGCGCTGATCGGGTCCAGCCAGGGCATGTCGTCGACGACCAGCAGGATCGGGCCGGCCTGCGCGGCCCGGATGAGCAGCTGCAGCGCCGCGTTGGAGATCGCCATCCGGCCGGCGGCCGAGGTGGAGGTGGAAAGGCCCAACGCCCCGCGCAGCGCCGAGCGGTGCTCCTCGTCGAGCCCGTCCAGTCCGTCCAGCAGCGGTGACAGCACCTGGGACAGGCCGGAGAAGCTGACATTGGCGTCGTGCTCGATCCCGACGGCCCAGATCACCTGAGCGCCGATCGTCGCTGCGTACCCGGCCGCGTCGGCGATCAGGACCGACTTGCCTACCCCGGCGTCACCGACGATCGCCAGTGACCCTCCGCGGACCGCGGCGTCGTCGACGAACGATCGCACCAGGGCGACGTCCTGATCACGGCCGACCAGGGAGCGCCCGCGCCAGCCGTGCGGGTCCCCGCCCGCATCGCTCACCGCGCTCGCTCCTGCCGCAGCTGACGCTTGACGACCTTGCCCGCCGGCGAGACGGGCAGCGACGCCACGACCTCCACGCTCCGGGGGATCTTGAATCCGGCCAGCCGGCCGCGGCAGAACGCGCGCAGGTCCTCCGCACTCACGCCGGCGTCACCGGCCGGAACCACGAGCGCATGCACCCGTTCGCCCCACTGCGCATCGGGCAAGCCGATGACCGCGCACGCCGCCACCGCCGGATGCTGCGACAGCACGTTTTCGACCTCGGCGGAGTGGACGTTCTCGCCGCCGGTGATGATCATGTCCTTGATCCGGTCGACGACGAACAGGAACCCGTCCTCGTCCAGGTAGCCGGCGTCCCCGGTGTACATCCACCCGCCCCGCAGCGCCGCCGCGGTCTCCTCCGGCCGCTGCCAGTAGCCCGCCATCACGTGGTCGCCGCGCACCACGACCTCGCCGACGCTCCCTGCCGCAACCTCGTCCCCGGCCGGGTCGACGATGCGGACCTCGGCGTGCGGCGCCGCCCGTCCGGCCGACGCGGCCAGCCGCGGCACGTCGTGCTCGGCCGGCCCGAGCAGCGTGGCGACCGGCGACAGTTCGGTCATTCCGTACGCCTGCACCAGACCCGCCCCGGGGAACATCGTGCGCGCCGCCGCCAGCGTCGTCGCCGGCATCGGCGAGCCGCCGTAGATCAGCCGGACCAGGCTGGACGTGTCGTAGCGCCCGGCGTCCGGAAAGTCGGCCAGCGCCTGGATCATGGTCGGCACCAGCAGGACGTCGGTCACCGCGTGCCGCTCGATCGCCGCCAGCACGCCGCCGGGCGTGAACCCGTCGACGATCACATGGGTACCGCCGGTCAGCAGGCCCGCGATCCAGATCGCGAAGTCCGCCAGGTGGAACATCGGCGCCGCATGCAGCAGCCGGCCCCCGGGCGTCGTGAAGTGCCCGGTGGCCAGGCTTCCCCACGCCGATGTGAACACGTTGTCGTGACTGAGCATCACACCCTTGGACCGGCCGGTCGTGCCGCCGGTGTAGAAGATGCCCAGCACGTCGTCACCGCCCCGGCGCACGTCGGACATCGGCGCGTGGACGGCGATCAGATCCTCGAACGAGACCGCACCGACCGGTGGACGGCCGTCGGACATCACCACCACGGCCCCGACCCCGGCCCGGTCCCGCACGGCGTCGACCACCGGCAGCAGCCGCTCGTCGGTGATCACCACGGCCGGCGCGCAGTCGGCCATCGCGTACCCGACTTCCTCGGCCGCCCACCGGCTGTTGAGCGGCACCACGATCCCGCCGGCCCAGGCGACCGCCAGCAGCGCCTCGTGATACCGGTCAGAGTTGGCGCCCAGCAGCGCCACCCGGTCGCCCGGGCCCACACCCAACGCCTGCAGGCCAGCGGCCAGCCGCCCCACCCGATGAGCACCGTCGGCCACCGACCGCACCCGGTCGCCATAGACCGTCAACGGGTGCGCAGCACGGTGCCGGACGGCATTGTGCAACGGCTGGGTGAGGTACATGCGGCACCCCTTCCTGGCACCTCGACGCGGTGAGCAATCACCAGATCGTAGGCCGCCGCGTTGCCGGGCTGACCTCGGATCAGGCGCCGGTCAGCAACCCACGGCCACCTCCGGGCAGGCCTCGTGGCCGCCGCCGGCCCAGCGCAGCCAGGGCCGCTCGGGCCGGCGCCACGGTCGTCGAGGCAGCCGGCAGCCACGCGATCTCGTCGGCGGTTCCGTCGCCCCGTACGACGTAGCGGGGTGGAACTGCTTGAAGTCATGGGAGCAACGTTCGGGGCAACTTCGGCCTTCGGGACCAGATCGCGGCTTTGCAGTGGGTGCAGCAGAACATCACGCAATTCGGCGGCGACCCAGATCGCATGACCGTCGTTGGCCAGTCGGCAGGTGCTGTGCACACGGCGCTCAGCTGGGGCCGATCGGGATGGTGGCCCGCAGCGACGTCCCGGCGCCGGGAGGGCTCGTGATCGTCATGTGTCCGCCGAGTGTCTCGACGCGGTCCTTGAGGCCGGTGAGTCCGGTTCCTCGGACGGGGTCGGCGCCGCCGACTCCGTTGTCCCGGATCGCGAGCTGGAGCGTGCTGCGTTGTGTTCTCACCTCGACGTGCACGATCGACACGTGCGCGTGCTGAGCCGCGTTCGTCAGTGATTCCGACACGATGTAGTAGGCGGCCATTTCGACTCCCGCGGGTAGCGGGTGGTCAAGGTGGATGTCCAGGTCGACCGGGATCGCGGATCGGCGGGCGAGGGTCTTGAGTGCTGGCTTCAGGCCACCGGTGGTGAGGACCGCGGGATGAATGCCTTGTGCGAACTCCCGCAGGTGCTGCACGACCGCTTTGAGTTCTGTCGTCGACCGTGCCAGCTGGACCCGCACCGGCTCGGGTATCGCGTCGGCGTCTTCAGTCGTGCCCAACGCGCCCAGCTCGAGGTAGATGGCGACGAGTTGTTGTTGTGCACCGGCGTGCAGTTCGCGTTCGATGCGCTGGCGTTCCTCGTCGGCAGCCGTGGCGATGCGGGCGCGGGATGCGATGAGCTGGGCGCGGTTGTCGGCGTTGGCGATGGCGGTGGCGGCGAGGTCGGTGAAGTCCTTGATGCTTGCCTCCGCGTCGGAGGGTAGGGGCTCGGGCCGCATGGACGTGACGGCCGCCGCGCCCCACAGCCGGTCCTCGACCAGGACCGGTACGCCGACCGCGGCGTGGATACCCAGCGCACGCCCGCGGGCGGCGCCGGGACCGTGGAAATCGGCGTAGTCGTCGATCCGGGCGGTGCTGCCGGTCCGCCGCACCAGTGAAGCGATGGTGCTGTCCTCGGTCAGCCGGCCGCCGACCAGCGTCGACAGGCCGGGCTGGTTGGTCGAGACGATCGTGACCGTGTCATCGGGTTCGTAGCGCAACAGTGTCGTGTGACGGTTGCCCAGGAGCCGGCTGACCTCTGCCATGACCGCGTCGAAGACCTCCGCGGGCCTGGCGCCGCGCGCGACGAGTGTCGCCACCCGCCGTAATGCGGCCTGCTGTCGTGCCAACTGGTGGAACGCTTCGCCTCTGACCTCCAGCGCGGTGCGCATGGCCCCGCGTTCACGCGCGGCGAGGAGCAGTGACGCCAGCGACGGCGTGACGCGCTGCTGCAGACGCTGCACCTGCCGGTCGGACATCCCGGCCCGCACCCGCAGGGTGCCGAGTGCGGCGTGGCCGTCGCGCAGCGCAAACGTCGAGCGCCGCACATCGTCAGAAGCGCTGTCAGCGGGACGTTCGCCCTGATCGGTTTCGTCGCAGATTTGGTCGAGGAAGGTTTCGATCTCAACCGCGGCGGCCGGCAGATCGAGGGCGTGCGCGATGCGCTGCGCGACCGCGGGCAGCGCCGCGGCGACGTCGTCGACGTTCAGCAGCAGACGGGCCAGCTCGGCCGTGAGATCGGACTCCTGAGCCTCGACGGCCCGCAATCGGGACAGATCCGCCAAGGCGCTGGTCAGCACCGCGACGACAAGGAAGACCGCGAGCTGGACCCAGTCCCGGGCGTCGGTGACAGAGATCCGCCCGGCCGGGGCGACGTGGAAGAACACGTACGCGAGGGCGCTGGCCACCGCCGTCGCCACGCCCAGCCAGAGTCCCCACAGCGTCGAGACCAGCAGCACACCGAGCAGATAGACCACATCCACGGCGGCCGGAGTCGCTACCGCGAGGAGCGGGTACACGAGCAGGGTCTCAACCACGATCATGAAGACGGCGACCGCGATCCCCCACGCACGACGCGGCGGCGTCGGGCGCACCAGCAGCAACAGTGGACCCGCACCCACAACACGATTTTAGTCCCGTTTATCTGTGTTCAGGAATTTTATCCGCATTCAGGCTTTTCCTGGGCGCCGCGCTCGTGTTGCGGCTGGAGCCGTTGATTCCGGTGGGCAGCGCCGTTTCCGGTATCCGGGCCGGGCGCGGACGTCGGATCGCGGACCGGGGTGTCGCGGAATGCGCTGCCGGCAGTGGCGTTCGGTGCGGCTCGCCGCACCGAACACGCCCGATCACCTGAACCCGGCACCACCATTCACCGCACGGCACGGCGGGCCCCGGCGAGCGTGTCGGGCCATCGACATACCGCCACCCGCCCGACCCCACCAAAGCTCAACAACCCGCATCAACCGTCATGATCGACTGCAGGCGAAAGGCTGGAGCTGGCGCGCTGGGGCGTCACGAGTCCGCTCTCGTAAGCGATCACGACGGCTTGGGCACGGCTGGACAGATTGAGCTTGGCCATGCTGCGGTTCAAATGAGTCTTGACCGTCGCCTCACTCACCGACAGCCGCTTGCCGATCTCGGCGTTCGTCATGCCACGAGCCACCAACCGCATCACCTCGAGCTCACGTGCGGTGAGCTGGCGCAGGTCGAGGGGAACGTCGACCGCGGGTCGCTGGTGGTACGCGTACGCCTCGACGAGCCGGCGCGTCACGGTCGGAGCAAAGAGCATCTCGCCCTCGGCCACGGTATGGATGGCGGCGAGCAGTCGCTCCGGGGGGCTCTCCTTGAGCAGGAATCCGCTCGCACCAGCGCGGAGCGCCGCGTACACGTACTCGTCAACGTCGAATGTGGTCAGGATGAGCACGGCGCAACGGACTTCGAGCAGGATCCGTTCGGTCGCGCTGATCCCGTCGAGGCCGGGCATCCTGATGTCCATCAGGACAACGTCGGGACGGGCACTTGCGGCAAGTGCGACAGCCTCGGCGCCGTCGGCTGCCTGACCCACCACTTCCAGCCCGGGTGCGGCGGCAACGAGCGCGGCCAGGCCGGCCCGGATCAGCACCTGGTCGTCGACGATCAACACCCTGGTCATCGAAGACCTCCAATTGTGGCACCGCACTTCCAGACCGCCCAGAATACCGTTTGGGTGACGAAGTGGTCTTGTCCGACGCTTCGGTTGGCTGGCTTTCGTGGTTGCCGCGCTTCGTGGCCCCGTCGTGTTGGCGTTACGCTGCGCCGATGCGACTAGCGTCAATCCGAGGACTCCCGCGGACCCATCCGCTGGTGGTCGACACGGCCGTCGCGGTCGCACTGGCGGCTGCGGGCTGCCTGGCAGGCCACCAGTACCATCCCGACGGCTCGGTCCGGTTCGACCTTCTGGCCTACGCGTTGACCTGCGCGATCAGCCTGCCGCTGGCGCTGCGGCGGCACTTCCCGGTGGCCGTGCTGCTGGTATCCAACGCGGCATTCATCTGGTACATCTCATTCGGCTACCAGCCGTCGTTGAACTTCTGGTGCCCGATCATCGCGCTGTACTTCGTGACCGCGTCACGGACGGGCAGCGCGGTGGTCCTCGGCTGGGTGGTCACCGGCGTGGCCGTGCTGCACAACGGGGTCGTTGCCGAACTGCCGATCCCGCTCGCCATGATCCAGGCGCTCATCGCACCACTCGCGGCGGTCCTCGTCGGGACCCAGACGCGTCACCTGGCCGAACGCAACACCATGCTGGCCTCGATGACCGCGCGCCTTCATGTCGAGCAGAAAGAACGGGCGCGTCAGGCCGTGGTCGAGGAGCGGGTGCGGATCGCGCGTGAGCTGCACGACGTGATCGCGCATCACATGTCGGTGATCTCCATCCAGAGCGGGCTGGCCCGGTACGTGCTGACCAGCGATCCGGATACGGCGCACGGCGCGCTGTCCACGGTCTCGGACACCAGCCGGGAGGCGTTGGCCGAGATGCGCCGGATGCTCGCCCTGCTGCGCATCGACCCGGACGAACCGTCACGTCCCGGCGAGCCCGGCCTGTCCACCATTCGTCCGGCACCGGGGCTGGGCCGCCTGGAGATCCTGGCCGACCGGGTGCGCGCGGCGGGGGTGCCGGTCGATGTCGTCGTCGCCGGCGAGCAGCGGCCGCTGGCGCCGGGAGCGGATCTGTGCGCCTACCGCGTCATCCAGGAAGGGCTGACCAACGTGCTCGCACACGCGGCCCCGGCACGAGCCACCATCTCACTCACGTACGGCGAATACGAACTGACGGTACGGGTCACCGACGACGGCCGCCGAGCGCGCCCGCCGCACCAGGCGCCTCGGGAACGCGTGGGACTTGGGCTGTCCGGAATGCGCGAACGAGCCTGGCTCTACGGCGGGACACTGACCGCCGGCCATCGCGCCGAGGGCGGGTTCGAAGTCGTGCTCACCCTTCCCACCACAACGCTGGTGTCCGAGGCGACCACCGCGCCGGGCGGCATCGCCGCGTAAGCTGGCGACGACGTTGGCGATCCCCTATCTCGGTGGAGCTATGTCCCAGACGCTGACCGTTTCGCAGCACACCATGGGTGCGTTTCCCACGATCTCCGACGCGATCGAGGTTGCCGCTGACGGTGCGGTGATCTCGATCGCGCCGGGTGTCTATCCGGAGGCGCTGCGTCTCGACGGTCGTCGCGTGAGCCTGGTCGCCGCTGGTGAGAACGGTTCGGTCACAGTGGACGCCGGGCAGACGGGACGTAGCGCGATTCGCTGTGCCGGTGGCGACGTCTCGCTGAGCGGGCTCGTCCTCGTCTCCGACGACTACCCCGCCATTCACGCACTCGGCACCAGGATGGTCGTGGAGGGCTGCCAGCTGCGGGTGGGCTACGCCGCGGGGCTTGCCGCCGTCCGGGGCACCCGCCTGACGGCGCGAGACGTCAAGGTGGTCGGCGGACAACACGGGTTCGTCATCGAGGAGTCGTCCGGGCTGCTGGACCGGTGCGCGGTCCAGGACGTGACCGGCGACGGCATCATCGTGCGTCTCGCGGCGGATCCGACCATTCGCGACACGGCCATCACCCGGTGCGGGCAGCGCGGCATCTACGTCTACCAGGCGAGCCAACCGACCATCACCCGATGCGAGATCTCCGCCACCGGGCTGGCGGGTGTCCACATCACCGAGCACAGCGCGCCGGAGGTGACCAACTGCTGGGTCCACGACACGCGGGGCCCAGGCATACAGGTCGGGACCGGTTGCCGCGGCACGGTCATCGACTGCCGGATCGAACACACCGCGGGCCCGTCCGTGGTCGTCGACCCGGGCGCCACGCCGAGCGTGCACAACTCCCCCGCCAGCGGTCAGGATCGGCGAGTCAGCATCATCGCCTCGGGCGCGACGCCGGGGCACAGCGCGCCGACCGTGGATGTGCTGCTCGCCGAGCTCGACTCGATGATCGGCCTGGCCGGGGTGAAGGCTCAGGTCCGCGGACTCATCGACGAGATCCAGGTGAACGAGTGGCGGCGGGGAGCGGGTCTCGCGGTCGGCGCGGTCGGCAACCACCTCATCTTCGCCGGAGCCCCGGGCACCGGAAAGACCACGGTGGCAAGGGTCTACGGCCAGCTGTTGCGGGCACTGGGCGTGTTGCCCAACGGCAAGTTCAAAGAGGTTTCGCGGCGCGACCTGGTCGGGCAGTACATCGGACACACCGCGGAGAAGGCGACGGCGGTCTTCGAGGACGCCCTGGGTGGGGTGCTGTTCATCGACGAGGCCTACACGCTCACCCGTTCTGGCGGCTCGGCCGACTTCGGTCAGGAAGCTGTCGACACGTTGGTGAAGCTCATGGAGGACCACCGCAACGAGATCGCGGTCATCGTGGCCGGCTACACCTCGGAGATGCAGGACTTCCTCAACGCCAACTCGGGCCTCGCGTCCCGGTTCACCAAGTCCCTGGAGTTCGAGGACTACACCGCCGCCGAGCTCGTGCTCATCATCGAACGAATCGCCCGCATGGACGACTATCAGTTCGAGCCCGGGCTCGACGGTGCGCTGCTCGAATGGTTCGCGAAGGCTGAGCGGGACCGCAGTTTCGGCAACGCGCGCGAGGCACGAAAGCTGCTGGAGAGCATGCGCAAAGCGCAGGCCGGGCGGCTCCGGGCGAGCGGCCGCATGCCCGACCGGGACGACCTGCGCACCCTCGTCCTGGATGACCTGATGCGTGCGACCGGCTAGGTTCCGCGCAGGGTCGGCCGCGGCTCTTCCCGGTAGCCGAGCTCCTCTTCCCGGCCGACGACACCGCCGCCCGGGGTTGGCACCTCCCACCGTCCGGTGTCGGCCCCGGTGCCCTCCTCCTCGCTCCGGCCGGGAGGGGCAGCCGGCCGCTGCAGGTGACGGGCGGTCAACTCGGGCGGCACGACCGGCTGTCCCTGTCGCCGTGGTCCAGCCGCCGGCGCGTTGCCGGTACCGGTGCCGGATTGTCCCGCGGCGTGGACGATCGAGCCGGCATCGTCGCCATGGGTTGCCGATACCGGGCGATCGAGCACCGGCGTGGTCGCATCGGCCTGGGCCGTCGTGATACCCAGCCAGTCGAATCCGGCGTTCCGGCCGTCCCGCGACCGGGTCTCGTAGGCACCCGAACCCGGACGTGAGCTGGATCGAGAGCTGTCCGGTGATGCCGAGCGACGGGTGACCGGACCGACCAGAACCGGCGGAGCAGACGCCGCGAGGCCGGGCACGGCCGGTGTGGCGCTGGGCGGCGGTGCCACCCGGTCGGCCACGTGCCGGGTCGGCCGGGCAAGCACGCCCGGCGTGCTCGACGTCGGCGGAGCGAACGGTGCGTCGACTCCGTTCGTGACCGGTCGCAGCGGGGCGCCGGGCGTGTCGTCGCGCGGCTGTCCGTTCGGCGGTGGCAAGGACATCGGGATCGCCGAACCCGTTGTCCCCGGTGCTGTCGGGCTCTGGCCGGCGCCCAGCACGCCGTTGACCGAAAGGCTGGGCGGCAGCCGTGGAACAGCGGCACCCGCACCGGCGGCGCCCGTTGGCAGGCCGGTGGGCACCACGGGCGACGCCGCAGGAACTGGCGGCAACCCAACGGCCCCGAGTGCCGGCGGGGCGGCCGGGATCGGCACGACACCGGGCGGAACGGGCATCGGTGGAGTCTGCGTCGGCGGGGGCACCGGCGCGGCCTGTGGCGGCTGTGCCGGTGCGGCCTCGCCCGTCGGCGGCTGCTTCGGTGCCGCCTGGTTCGACGGCAGAGATTCCTGTGCCGCCTCACCTCCAGGCAGGCCGGGCGGTTGCTTGCCGGGCCGTTGCTTGCCGGGCGGTTGCTTGCCCGGCAGTCGCCGGCCCGGCGGTCCGCCGGGTGGTCCGCCCGGCAGCGGGGGGTGGCCGGGGACGTTGAGCACCGCGTTCGGAGGGAAGAACGGCTGGCCGCTGCCGGCAGTCAGGGTGGGGTACACGTCGATCATCTGGCCCGCGACTTGAGCGGCCAGTGTCTGCGCCCGCTTGGTGTAGCGCTGTCTCGCCGACAGCAGCTTCTGAGCCTGGGTTGGCGCACCATAGCCCTTGGGGGCGATGTCGTACCACGGCGGGTTGAGGACGTTGTCGATCGCCTGCTCGTACTCGCGCCACAGCCGCTGCATGTCCGCGCGGGCGGTCGTGATGATCTGGGCCAGGGCGTTGGCCGCGGTGCTGTTGCTGTTCGCGGCGCGCATCCAGTCGTCGAGGTAGGCGAGCGTGCGACCCGGCCCGGTCCGCATGAACACCGGGCCCGCGGCGGACTGCTTCCAGGTCTTTTGCAGCGCGTTGCTCCGCTCCAGCAGCCTGGTGCGGAAACCCTCGAGCGTGGTGTAGGTCTGCGTCCATTGCTGCGCGAGCGCGGTGAGCATCTCCGGATGCTGGTTCATGATCTTGTCGTAGATCATTTTGATGTCGTCGCCCGTGGTGCCGTCGCCCGCGGTCCGGGGCGTGAACTCCCCGCCCACCTGGGGCACCGGGCTGTAGTTCATGCCTTCCCCGTTGGGGCCGCTGGCCATGGGATCGAGGCCGCCGCCCCAGTAGTCCCCGCCCACGGTCAGTTGCCCATCGGCTTGGCCGCGTCGGCGTACGGATCGTTGGGCTTCGGCCCGGGTGTGTGCGCTTCGGTGTGGTACTGCTCGATGACCTGGCTCTTTCCGTCCTTGTAGACGGTCGTCTTGTTGGTCCAGGTGCCGTCCGCGTTCCTGGTGTCGCTCTCCTCGCGGGTCTTCCTGCCGTCGTCGTCGTAGAACGTGTGCACCGAGCCACCGTCCTGGTACCGCTCGACCGTCTGGCTGCTGGTGACGGACTTCGCGCCCGGCTTCGCGCGCTCTTCCGTCTCGGTGCGGGTCACGGTGCGGTCACCGGTCTGCGTCGTGGTGGTGCGGGAGACCGTGACGCTGCCGTTCGAACTGGTGGTCGTGCGCACGATCGCTCCGGTGGCGGGATCGCGCCACTCCAGAATCCTGAGCCGTTCACCGGTGGCCGAGTTGGTCGAGACGTACTCGGTCACACCGTACGGCCCGGCGGTGGGCGGACTGCTGCTCCACGTTCCGTCGTCGGCGGGCGCATCATCGGCGTTCTGCTGGTCTTCGTAGGTGGTGACGGGGAAGTTGGCCGGCAGCCCGGGTGGTCGGGCCACCGTGGGATCGCCGAAGGCGAACTTCACCGCGTCGATCGACACCGCCACCGAGCGGTCGGAGCCACCGTACGAGTCCGAGATGGTCTGTGCCGCAGACGCGATGTTGAACATCGCCTGGCCCAGGTTCGCCAGGTAGATGCCCAGTTCGCCCGCGTTGTGCACCAGCGCCACCTGGGCAAGCGACGCCTCGGTCAGCACCGGGCCGGTGAAGGCGCGCATGGGCAACTCGTTCAGCGAGGTCGTGGCGCTGGTCGCTTGGCTCATGACGTCCCTGGAGTCGTCGCCGAGCTTCTTGGCGTAGTCGACCAGATCGTCGAGGTCCACCTCGACCTTGTCGCTGCCCGCCATGCTCACCTCGCTGTCACGTCGCATGCCCCCGGCCGACGGTATGTCATGCGGGAGCCACGGGCGTCGATCGCCGGACGGACTCCCGCGATGAACCCTGGCGGTAGGAACCGCCAGTCCTCCACCCATCGTGGTACCTGCCGCGACAGTGGCCGTCCGCGCCGGTATGAGTGTGGCGAACAGATCTGGCCGAGCGGCCTGCCAGCGGTTACGGTCGGCAGATCCACGGTGGGCGCGCGATCGTGTCGCCCGGGTCGGGCCTCGCGATGGGGCGCGTTGAGGATTTGGAGCGACGGCATGGCTGGACTGGTTGCGGGCCCGGAACAGATGGTGGCACAAGCGCAGCAATGCGATCGGATCAGTGAGGAACTCGTCGCGCGCATGACGAGCCTTGTCGGGCAGATCGAGGGCCTCAGCGGCGTCGGCATGGCGGGCCTGGCGGACAAGGCCCTCCAGGGTTCTTCGCAGCGCCTCCATCAGGGAATGGTGCAGATCACCCAAGCGCTCGGCGAACTCGCCGGCAAGATGCGAAACGCGGCGAACCAGCTCTCGACCGACGACAGCGACGTCGCGCGAACGATCGACACGGCCGGCGACCTCGGCGGCACAGTGATCACGTCCCTGCGCGGATAGCCGCCGTCGCTCGCACCCCAGCCCTCAAGATTGGTGAGACAACATGACCGGTCCACTGAAGTACCACTTCAGCGCGATCCACGACGTGGCCGCCGCGATCAAGTCGTTCGAGTCCCACATGGACAACTCTCTCGCCGGGCTCTACCGGCAGCTCACCGCGCTCTTCGCCGACGACTGGCAGGGCGCCTCCGGGCAGGCATGTGACGACGCCCGGCAGGCCTGGGACAAGGGCGCGAACGAGGTCAAGGCCGCCCTTGGCCTGGTTGGGATCCGGCTCGCCGAGGGTGCGAACAGTCTCCAGGAGACCGACACCAAGCTCGCCGCGGGTATGTAGCGGTCGCCGTCACCATGGACGACATGCCCGAGCGACCGAACTGGAGTGCGATGAGTGCGCTCGTCGCGGACCTGCGCAACGCCCTGTCCGGCCTGACCGACGTCCAGCGGCAGATGGTGGAGCTCAGCGGCGAGGCGTGGTCCGACGATCGGTTGATCAGGGTGATGGTCGGCCCCCGCGGCCAGCTCGTGGAGCTGGACATCGACGCGCGAGTGTTCCGCAATCCCAACGCCAAGGCACTGGCCGCATCGATCATGGGCGCGGCGGAACGGGCGGTCGCCGAGCTCAACGAGCGGTCGCGCCGGATCGTGGACGACAGCATGCCGGCTGACCTGCGACTGACCCGGATCGGCGGCGACGACCTGGCCGACGTGATGTACCGAAGTGACGCCGAGCTGCGCACGCAGCCCGGCTCGCGGTGACGGAGAAGTGAGATTCGCGTGGGAACGTATGTAGAGCTCGACAACGGCGGCGAGGTGATCGGTGCGGCCCACCGGCTGCGCGCGGACGCAGAGGCGCTGAGGGCCCGGCTTTCCTGCAACACCATCGGGGCCGCCCAGGCGACGGCCCTCGCGCCGGTCGACGACTACGTGGTCGCGTTCAACACGAACTACATACCATCGAGCGAGGCGACGCTCGGCAACGCGTCCCAGCTCGCCGGCGTGGCGATGCGATCCGGTGACTATGCGGCGAGGTCGGTGCAGACCTTGATGGCCCAGGATGGCGCGAACGCCACCGGCGTCACCATCGTGTGACCCGTCACCCGCCCACAACCACGCGTAGCTCGTTCCTGGCAGTCATGGAGTAGACCGGTGGATGCCGACGACGTTCTCGCGGAACTGCTGGACTGGTTCGAGTATCTGGGCGACTGGGTTCCAGGCATCGGCACGAAGGTCTACGAGATCGTCGTCGGTAAGTGGCCGAAGGCGGACCAGTACGCCATCTACGCGTTGGCGGACGAGTGGGGCGACGTCGTGACAATGATGTCCGACGCGTCCGCCTCCCTGGCCACCTCCGCCGATCCGATCATCCAGAACTGGCGCAGCTCGGCGGCCATGACGTTCTTCATCGAATGGAACCAGACGGTCGCCGCCCTCGGTCAGGTCGTCCGCGACATGACGAGGCTGCAGCAAGGCGTGCAGAGCTTCGGCAACAAGATCGAGATGACCAAGTTCACCATCGTCATGAACCTGTTCATGCTCGCCGTCGCGGTGCTTGCGGCCATCATATCCACGCTGCAGACCGCAGGCCTGTCGTGGACGGGCGTGGGCGCCGCGTTGGCCCGAGCCTCCACGTCGATCCTGCGGCAGCGCACCGGCCTGCTCGCCGCCGCCGCCGGCCTCATCCCCAGGATGGCGCCGGGATTGGCGACCCGGGCAGGGCTGGGGGCCACCATCATGGGCGGCACCAACCTGGTCGGTCAGGTCGGCCAGATCGTCATGGGCAACCGGACCGCACTCGACGGCGGCGACGTGTTCCGCAGCGCCGCCACCGGCGCCGTCTTCCTGGCGCCGATGGGCGGCGGCTTCCTGGGGCACGTCGTCGGCGGCAGCATCGGCGGCGCGGGGGCCTCGGTCGTCGACAACGGCTACCGCTGGCTCACCGACCCGGCCTCCCGCAACACGATCAACTGGCTCGGCGACTTCGGGCGCGGGCTTGTCCACGGCGCCGTGATCGGCGGCGCGTTCGGCGCCCTCGCCACGGTCAGCCGGCAGCCGCCATCCCGCGACACGATACCGGGCGACCGCTGGCAACGCATCGACCTCGGCGACGGCGGCGGAGCGAAATCGTTCACCAGACCGCTGACGGAACTGCCCAACGTGCGGGAGGTGAAGACCTCCGACTTCCTCGGTGCGAAACTTCGGGGTGGCGACGGTTTCGAACTGCCCGTCAAGGACCGCAACTTCGGCTACTGGGAGGGCAACGGCCGGGGAGAGCCGCTGGGCGGCGGCCGTTCTGACACTGGCTCCGGTAGTCCAGCCGGCGGCAGCGGCCGCGCGGCCGCCGAGTCGGGTCAACCCGGGGCGGCGAAGGTCATCGCCAAACCGGACAGTGCCCAGGCGTCGCAGCCGGGCGGGCAGACCGGGACGGCCCGGCCAGATCCCGGGTCGCCGCAGGCTCGGGTCGAGCTCGGCGAGGGTCCGCGCCCCGACCGGTCCACATCGGACGGAACAGTGTCCACACTGGATCGGCCGACGACCAGTGAACCGGTCCGGTTCACGCCGATCGAGGCGGAACGTCCTGGTGCCGGGGCATCCGCAGCCGAGCCGCCCGGTGGTGGCGGTCCGCGGACGCATGGCGGTGCTCCCCCGACCACGTTCCCCGGTGAGAACCCCGGGCACCGGCCACCCGGGCCGTCGATGCCGGCCGAACCGACCCTACGGCCCGACCCGACGACGGGCGACAAGCTGGCCGCGCCGGGACCGTTGAGCGACAACTGGGTCGGGGCACCCATCAACGCGGCCACCACCGACACGTTCAACGCGACGCTCCTGCCGCCGCTGCCGCCGTTCGTCGCACCACCAGCGCTGCCGATGCAGCCGCTGCCGCCGCACCAGCCGTTGTCACCCACCGAGCCGGCGCCCCTGACGCTGCCGGACTCGCCGCCGCTGACGCCGACTCCACCGGCACCGTTCGCACCGACCCCTCCCGAGCCGGTGCTGCCCGAGCAGCCGCTGCCCCCCGACAATCCGATCGCTGCTCCACCGATCCCGCCGCAACCACCGGGGCCGCCCGGGCAGCCGACCCATACGCCGCCCAAGCTCGTCCCGGCCGAGCCCGGCCAGGGCGGCCCGGGAACCGCCGATCCGCTGCCGGCCGACCTTCCCACGCCGACCCAGCCCGGCGTGCCGTGGCTGCCGGAGGCCGACCGGCCCGTCCCGTTCGAGGTCCCGCTCCCGACCGGACCACAGACGCCGGGTGGGAATCCCCTTCCCGCCGAGGTGCCCATCCCCGGCGCCGACGTGCCGGCCGAAGTCCGGGTCACCGCCGACGACATCCCACTCGAGGTGCTCGACGTCGGACGGCACCGCGAGGAGATGCCGCTGCCCCCGGCGTACGGTCCGCAGGAGTTGCCCCTGCTGCCGGGCGCCGCGGGAAACCCCGTGCCCGCGCCGCAGTTGCGTCCCGGTCTGATCGCCGCCGGTCCGGTCGGCGGGTCCCCGCGTCCGGTGGGTCCAACGCCCTCGTTGCCCGCGGTTCGGGGCTCCGGCCGGCCCGGTGCCCCCACCGAGCTCATCGAGGCGTACGAGAAGTACCAGAACATTCTGCGACACAACCGCGCACAGGATCCGGCCCAGCAGGACGCGGCCGAGATCGCCGCCCTGGACGCCCTGGCCGCCGCCCTGGTCGACCTGATGGACTTCCACCAGGACGCGCGGGACCTCCTGACCGCTCAGCTCGCGCAGGGGCTGGGCGACCCGCGGCGGTACCGCGACCGCATCGCCGAACATACCGAGATGGTCCAGCTGCTCGAAGCAGTCACCGACGCCACGGCAGCCGCTCATCAGCCCCGTCCCGGGGAGACCGGCCACGCCGGTCAGCCCGGTCAGGTCGGCGTCAGCCGGGCCGAGCGCTTGGCCGCGCAACTGCGCGCCGAAGCCGCCCAACGGCGGGCCGAACGAACCTCCGAACAGCAGCTGCCGGCGAGTCCGAGCAAGAGTGCACGGATGGCGCAGCTCGGGCGGCAGGCGCATGCGGCGGACCGGGCCGCGAACGACCACCGGCTCGACGCCAATCACCTGTTGCGCCCCATCGTCAACGAGCTCGCGCGAGCCGCCGAGCACTGGACGGAGATCGAACGCCGGCGCCAGGCGTGGGCGGCTGACGTGGACAGGCGATTCGGCCGGATGGACCTGGCGGAGTTGACCGGCTTGCTGGGCGACCCCGATCTGCCCGCGAGTCGGGCCGCCGAGCTTCCCGTGGCCATCGCGGGTTCCATCGTGGACCCCGAGCTGTGGGCACGACCCGGTGCCGCGCCGCAGACCGAGCAGTGGTTGGTCAACGCCGCGGCGACCGCGATCGCTACGGCACTCGACACCGGCGTCAACGCGGTGCCGCGCAGCCGCGCTGTGATCGCGGCCCTGGTCGGACGGGACACGCTGCTGCCGCCGTCGGCTTCCGCGTTGCTCGCGCTCACGGAACTCCGGCAGGCCGAGGGCGGCAGCGCGTCGGATCCTCAGGCGGGATCGCCCACCGCCGCGGCCGCCGTCGCGGTGGCGGCCGAGATCCTGATCGCCTTCGGATCGGCCAAACGTGCCGCCTCAGGTATTTCGCAGTCCGTGCGCGACCTCGTCGATGCGGCGTCATCGCTCATCGAGGCGGCTACGCCGGTCGAGGTCGACCCGTACCTGCCGCTGCGACCCGATGCCCACAGCGCCGACCTCCGGCTACTGGCGGACATCGCCAACAGCGGCGTCGCCAACACGCCCGAGCTGCTGGCCAGCGCGACGGCCGTGTTGACACGGCTGATGCCCTACCTCGGCGATGCCAATGGCGCGCTGACCGAACGGTCGAAGAACCAAACGGCGAAGGCGGCCGAAGCGAGAAAGGAAGCCCGCAAGGCCGGCGCAGCGGCAACAAAGGCGCGCAAATCCGGCGACCGGCTCGCCGAGACCAGGGCGGCAGCGCAGGAGCGGACGCAGGCGTACAAACAAGGCGAGATCGCCGGTCGGCACGCGAGTCGCTCGAAGGCGTATGCGAACGCGGCGACCGCGGCCAGGCAGGCGAGGAGGTCGATCGACGCACTGCTCGACAAGCTGCGTCAGGCCGCTCAGCCGTCCCCGGGCCGGCGCGCCGTGACGGAGCCGCAGTTGGCGAAGGCCGCGAACACCGTACTCGATCTTTTCACCAAGTACGACGCGGCGGTGCGTGCCCTGCAACCCGACAAGGCCGTGCTGGCCACGAGCGTGCCGCACCAACGGCTGCCGTGGATCGACGGTCTCACGGAGGCGATCAACGCCCGGCTCCGCGAGGAGTGGGGCATCGATCCCTGGGACGAGCATCCAGCGCTCGCCACACCGGACAAACTGAACCGGATGCTGCGATCGGAGTGGCGCTGGACGATGGGCGGCGGCGCGATGCTCCAGTTCGGCGAGGGCAGACAGGCGGTCGAGATCAGGGTGCGCATGCGCCCCGGCGATGCGGTGGAGGTGCCCACGCCGGATCTCAACGCCGGCGAACTCATGGTCGGCCAGATCCCGTACTTCGCCCACGGCAGCGACATCTGGCAACAAGTGCTGGGTGGCAGCTCGGGCACGTCGCTGACGGTGCCCCCACTCGGACCCATCTCCGCCCTGCTCGACATGATCAAGGTGGGCGCCAGCGTGACGTCCGGCTGGGGACACTCGTGGTCGCAATCCGTGACGGGCGCGGACTTCGGCATGCCGGGTGGAGTGCTCGACAACCGCGGTCCGTCGACGCTGTTCGACCTGGCCGGCGAGCTGGATCTGTCGTACCGGACCGCCGGGACCATCAAGAGCAACGGTGGCAACGCCGGCGCGTGGCGGCCAGTGTCCTTGGACCCGGCGCAGCGACACGTGCGCACCCCGGTGTGGCTACCAGACCCGCTGACGGACCCACCCGGCAACACGATCACCAAGCCGAATACGAGCTTCACGGCGCTGCCCGAACACGCGCTGGTCGGCATGACCGGTCTGATCCAGCTGTACGACAAGATCCTGGATGAGCTCGGCGACAAGGCAGCCATCGGCAGCACGGCACGCGCACAGCTGGCCACCATCATCTTCGAGGTGTATCCCGCCCGGGTGCGCCAAACGGCGCAACAGCAGGTGACCTGGCAGATCAGCAACGACGGCAAGGTGGTCGCCGAGATCACCCTGCACACCACAGTGAAGCCTGCGACGGCGAAGGTGCTGGGCAGCAGGGGCGGCGAACTCTACCTGGAATGGCTCCGGGTCGGGTTCTCACAGGCGAAGATCAGCCGGTCTCAGGCCTGGCCACGCAAGATAGGGCGAACCGCCAAGGCCTGGGTGCTGAGCGGTCGATACGAGACCGGCTGGGGTCGCAGCAGCAACATGGGCGCAGGCTCCGAGGCGATCCATCCGGTCGTGCAGCGCTTCGCCGGTGCCAATGCCGTGCTCGAGATGGAGGTGAACCACCAGGCCGACGTCTCTCTCGCGAACGGCAAGCGCAAGAATCCGGTGCTAGCGTCGGGGACGGTGCTGGTCGCCGCGCCGGAGACGTACACCTATGCGGCCGGGCTTCCGGTGTCCGCCGACGCGGTGCGACGGGACGCCAACGGCACGGAGATCCGCGATGCCAGCGGTGAGCTGGTGCTCGACGGAGACCTGATCCTGGCCGCCCCGCCACACCGGAAGCCGGAGAATCCTCTGTGGCGCCAACGCAGTGGCGCTGACGGCGCCGGTCCGGCGCTCGTGCAGGATCTCACCGGCATCGAGGGGCCGGACGCTCTCCGGGACCAGGTGATGAGCGCGCTCAAGGCTGCCGGATTCACCCCCGCCGGCAAGCTCAACGAGTGGACCGCGGTCCGTCTGGAGACGGGTTACGACCAGTTGTTCCAGGACGGCGCTGACGTCGTCGTGTCAAACCGGAAGGGCGAGACGCGCATCCTTCGCGTGCACGCGACCCGCGTGAACTCCACCTATCTGGGTTACACGCACAAACAGACGCTCGTCGCTCTCGACATCCACTCAGGCGGCGCGGGGCGTAGTGCCGGTTCCAAGCTGGCCCGATCGGGTGGCGGCGACCTGTCGCTCAAGTCGGCCAGTCTGATCGACCTCGGCGGCGAAGTCGGCGGCGCCGGTGGCTTCGGCGCCGGTGGCGGCTGGTCGCGGGAGGCAACGGCGAACGCCTCCGACTGGGTGAACCGCGCCGTACTGTTCGAAGCCGGTGCCGAGGGTAGCGCCGTCTTCAAGGACACCTTCGACATCACGGTCTCGATGGACTCCAACGGCACGCCCACCGTGCTCGGCACGAGCAACGGTGCCACCGCGAAGGTCATCCTTCCGGTCGCGCTCCTGCCGGACGCTCGACCCAGGCAACTGCCCTCCTCGTCAACGACGCAGCCGGCGGGTGTGTCGCCCGCAGACCGCGCACGCGAAGCACTGCACAAGGCGTCGATCCTGCACCTCGACGGTCGGACACGTGAGATGGCGCTCGCCGGGATCGAGCAGCTCGGTCTCACCGTCGATCCCCACTCGCCCGGCATTCTCGCGATCTCCGCGGGCCTGAACGTGCGCAGTCTCATAGCGGCGGGTCCTACGCTCTTCACCGGAATCGGGCACCAGGTGAACGGCGTCGCCTTTGATGCCGACGGGCAGGCCGTGCCCATTACCATCGATATCCAGGGTGTGTTGGGCCCGTCGACTGTCGTCGGCATCGGTCCGATGGTGCACGCCGACATCCTCTTCGGTATGCATTCGGTGGGAGACTCGGCGAGCAGGGGTTGGTCCGTCTCGGGTACTGGTAACGGCTCCTTCCCGGTCGACGTGCTGCAAGGCTCCGGCACGGCGGCACACGGCCGGGATGCGTCGCGGAGCTCGACGCAGATCGTCGGCGACGAGGGACTGATCCTGGACCTGGGGCAGCAGGTGTTCCGCACTGCCCGAGTCACCTTCAACGTCACCGTGACGGCCCGGCCGATCCCGCAGAAGACGTCGACAACGGCCTCGAAGTCGGTCAGCAGCCACAATCACCTCCTGCTCTACTCTGCGCCCGAGCGGGAGGAGCTCAACAAGTACGTATCCGGCAGCGTGAGCATGCCGTTGGATCTCGTCGTCGACGCCGTCGCACGGTACGCCGGCGGCGAGCTTCCCCTTGATCGGCTGCCGGCTGTCCGGCTCATCCAGAAGCTGGCCGGCGACGTTGCGGCGCTGCCCGGGAATCCGGGTTTCGTCCCCACCATCGACCGTCTGGCGCCCGGGCTGCCCCGCCTGCTCGCCCGCAAGCTGCGCCAGGAGTTCGCCGATCAGCAGGCGATCAGCGCCGCGCCCAGGAACGCCACCCCCGTCGATCTGCTCGGCACACTGACGTCGCTGGATCGGGGCGGTCAGCTCCCACCGATGGCACGGCAGGGCAAACCACCCGCCCACCTTGAGCACGGCGTGGGACAGAGCCGCATCTACGACGTCGATCTGCGCAACGCGGCCGGGGACCAGGTGGCAGACGTCTTCCACGAGGTGACGGCCCTGGTCGAGCAGGTCGCACCCGGCGCGATCGACCGCACGCCAGGCCTGTGGCGCGTCCTGTACAACCGGTTCGCCTACGGTCGCTGGCTCAACGGGCTCGAAGACGGCATGGGCAGCAACGTGTGGCGGACCGTCATCGAGATCGTGCCGAAAAGCGGCAACGGGCGCGAAGAGATCGCCGTCGAGATGAGCGCGGTGAGCCTCGAGGACGGTGAGATTCTCGGCATCGACGACAAGATCGCGCTGATCCACCAGAACTATCATTATGAACAGTCCAACCACGGTGGATCGCGAAACAGCTCCCGATCCGGAGAGGTCTCCGTGGGCGCGCCCTGGCCTGTCTCGTTCAAGTATGCGGAGGGCTGGACCAGGAAGACCTCCAGTTCGGCATCGCACAACGCACAGTTGACCCGGTTGTTCCAGGGCGCGAGCTTCACGCCGTTTGCGCGGGTGCAGCGACCGATCACCCTCACCCTGACGGCCAGCAGACACTCCGCGCCGTTGCCCGGTGTCGACAGGGTGATGCGAGGGGCGATCAACCTGATCCCCGGTCGGAATGCTCCGCACAGTCAGTCCGCCACGCTGACCGGCACGGTGCTCCAACTGGTTCCCGAAGACGAGATCGAATGGGCGGGTGGTACGCCCCACAATTCGGCGCAGCCCGCCGTAGCCGATCCGACGTCCGTCTCGCTGCCGCACTCCCTTGATGTCGAGACGGTCGTCGTCGGCCCGGTCGCCGCCGAGATCGTGAGCCGACTGGGCCGGCGCGACCTGATGGGCGGGCGTGCCCACGAGGTGGCGGAGATCGTCTACTCGGCGCTGCGCCCCTCCTCCTACCGTGTCCAGCTGTCCCGGATGAGCACCTCCACCGGGCACAGGATCGCCGAGCTGCCGGTTCCCGGCCGACCGAAGAAGTCGGTCGACGTCATCGTCCGCGCCCGGATCTCCGAACTCGTCATCATCACCGAACGCGGCAACGTGCGGATCGGCGATATCGACCGGATCGAGCACATCGCCGAGTACTCCCACAGCAGCGGGACGGCGAAGGCAGACAGTGTGACGGTCGGCGCGCTCGGCGGGGAACTCGCTCGGCGCGGCGAGCGCATGTACGCGGTGACGCACACGGAGAAGATCGGCGGCCGGGACGAGACGACCGTTCTCTACGTCACCGAAGGGGCACTGATCGCCGTTCGGGTCGATCATGACGTGACGTTCGAGGTCCACAAGGACGGCCGTCGCGACGGCACGCCACTCAGGACGGTCGTCCTCCCGGGAGCCGGCAGCGGCCGTGCGAACATCACCGTGGCCAAGGCACATCTGAGCGGGATGGGCAGGCAACCGTCGACCGGCGCGTGGGAGGCGCTGCTCGCCGATGTCGGGCAACCCCTCTCCCCCGGCGCGGTCGGCCCTGACACGCCTCGGGCGCTTCGCCGACTTTTGCGGCGCTTGGCGGGCAGCAACGCCCCGCCGTTGACCCTCGAACAACTGGCCCGCGCGGCCCTGGGCCCGGGCGGCACCATCCCGGGCGCGGTCAGCGCCTCGCCCCGGGTCTTTAACGTCGAACCCGTGGTTGACGCCGCGCCGGCGCCGCTGAACCCGCTGGATCTCGGCGCCGTGGTGGCCCGCGAGACGGGGGCGCTCGTCGTCTTCGACGTGCGCTTCGCCGATGGCGAGGTGCGGCGGTACTTCGCCATGCCCAACGGTCGCGTCCATGCCGACGGCGACGCCTTCGGCACGCCCTCGCGGCCGATCAACGCGCTGCACACCCCGTTCGGCATCAACCGCGCCGACTGGGCCGCGCCCGGTGCGAACAACGCCGACGCGATCGAGGAGCTGGCCCGCGCGTTCCTTCCCGACGTCGCGGAACAGGTGTTTGTCACGCCGCCGGTGGTGAGTCCCGTCGTCGGGCAGCCGGAGGGCGTGTTCGACGTCGACGGTGACGGCGTGTCGCTGCGGCTGCGTGTCGGCGCCGGCGAGTTCACGACCATCGGCGACGGCTCGGCCGCGCCGGCACCGGCCCAGTCCGTCCGTGTGGCGGGCGGAACGCGACCGGAATGGCAGGTCCAGATCAACGCGGGGATCAAGCCGTCCCTGGTGGCGCGGAACCTCGGTCACGAGCTACGGGAAATCGTGCTCCGCGAGCGCGGGTCGGCGCCGGAGGCCGCACACCAGGGAGGTGTCTCGGCGGAGTTCGAGATCACGGCGCTGGAGCTCAGCCGACCGGTGGCCGAGCAGTCCGGCGCCAGCGTCGGGCGCTGGATGGAGTCGCTGTTCGAGCTGGTCTCGCTCGACCGTGCGGCGGGTGACACGGTGGCGCGGGCCAGTCACCGGCAGGACATAC
Organism: Dactylosporangium sp. AC04546; assembly: GCF_022095675.1. Lineage (GTDB taxonomy): Bacteria > Actinomycetota > Actinomycetes > Mycobacteriales > Micromonosporaceae > Dactylosporangium. Next base: position 93,318 of record NZ_JAHYSG010000002.1, read on the forward strand.
TCGATCAGGTCAGCCATCCGCCGGCCGTCCAGCGTGCCTTCGATCTGCTCGACGAGGTCGATGCGGCGGGCTGGGCGCCTTGGCAGCTCGCCGCGGCGGCCCGCGCGCAGAGCGGATACACCGAACTCAGCGCCACGGGACACGACGCCCTGGCGCCCGTGCTCGCCGCGCGTCAACAGGCGCTCGACACCGTGCTGGCCAGCCTTTCACTCACGCCGCACGAGGCGCAGGCGGCCCGTGACGAGGTGCACTGGACACCGCAGCATCCGTCCGGCGGCACCGATGGCTCCGCCGGCCTCGACGGCACCGGCATCATTTCAACGTACGGAGAGCGATGAGAATGCTCCAGGCGAGGTCGCCAGAGGAGTGCCAGCTCTACATGGCGCTGCACCCGTGTGCGTGCGGCGAAAGCACGTTCGCCTGGTCGAGGCACTACACGGTGCCAGAACCCGGCCGGCCGGACGAGCGCGGAGCGTCCGTCTACGAGGGCGACTGCCCGGGTTGCCGGCGGAGTCGGCGCTTCCGGTTCCTCATCCCACTGGCACCCGCGCCATCGCCCGCGTTCGGTGGCGCCGAGCCCTCCCGCATCATCGACCCCGCCCAGTTCCTGGACCACTACCGGGCCACGGTGGCCACCGTGGTGCCGGATCCGGCCCGGGTGCCGGCGCACCTGCTGCCGCGACAGTACGCGCTGCTGCGGACCGGACTGGCCGCGTTGGAAGAGGTGCTCAAGTTCGTTCCACCCGGGGCCACGGTCGTGCCGGCGGGATCCTTCACCTCTGCGGCCGGGGCGGCCAGCTACGCCCGTGACCCCGGTCAGTTCCGCCGGGAACGGCTGATCGCGCTCCTCGAACTGCACCAGGTCACGGTCGCCGCCTACGCGCGGGCGCTGACGCGGTGAACGGCCCGACCGGATCCGGAGCCCGCTGTGACCGGTGAGCTCGGTGTGGCCGCCTGGCAGCCCGCCAACGAGACCGAACAGGCCATGGCCGCGGCGCTCGACGCCGACGACCGCCGCGGGTACTTTCGGCTGCTCGCCGGGGCCGACCTCTATCTGCCCGGCTACGCCGAGTCCGACCCGGGCCCTACGGAACTGCTCACCGCCGACTTCCTCGGCGAGACATACCTGCTCGCCTTCACCTCGGCCGAGGCGCTGACGGCACGGCTCGGCGAGTTGGCCAACGCCTACCGCGTGGTCACCTACGAGCAGTTGCGTGCGCAGTGGCCGCAGTGGCGCCTCGCCGTCAACCCTGACCTCCCGCTGGCCGTCTACACCTCGCCCGACGCGGTCGCGGCGGCCGCCGGCGGAGCGCTCGCGGTGGCACGCGAGTCCGAACTCCTCAGCGCGCCGCACAGCCTTGGTGTGGTCGCGCACAACGCGGTCGAAGAGGTCCTTGCCGCCGCGGTCGCGTCGGGCGACCCCGAGGCCTACCTGCGAGCGCTGCTGGCCGCGGAGGTGACGGTGCCCACCCGGCGCGATCTCACCGCACCGGGCGCGGCCCACCTCGTCAGTACGGAACTCTTTCCCTGGCTTCCTGGTGGCACGGCGCAAGCACCATCGATCAGCGTGTTCACCTCACCGGCCAGGTTCACGCAGGCGCTGCCGGCGGCGCCGTCGGTGACGGTCGCGTTCGTCCTCGTCGCGGCGACCTGGCCGGAGGGCTACACCCTCGTGGCCAACCCCGGCACGGCGCTGCAGCTGACCCTGCCCGCGGCACGGCTACGCCAACTCGTGCCGACAGACGCGGACCAGCCATCGGCAGCTGGTGAACAGTGAGAACCCGACGTGGCCTGGCCACCCTGTTGCTGGCCAGCGGTCTGATCGCGATGATCGGTGCGCTGTCGACCGCTCGTCCGTCCGCCGCGGGACCGCTCGTCGCGGCGCCCGCAAACTGCGCCGCCGCGGGCCAGGAGTATGCCCCGATACCTTGGGCGACGAGCCTGCTCGCTCCGGCACGGGTGTGGCCGTTCGCCCGCGGCAACGGGATCCGCGTCGCCGTGCTCGACTCCGGCGTGGATGCCTCGCACCCGCTGCTGACGGGCCGGGTCGCCGCCGGCTACGACGCGGTGACCGAGAAGGGGCGAGCCGACTCCGACTGTACCGGGTCCGGAACGCGAGTCGCGGGAGTGATCGTGGCCCAGCCGTCACCGGCGCGAGGCTTCAGCGGGCTCGCACCGGCCGCGACGATCCTGCCGGTGCGGATCCTGCCCGACAACGGGTACTCCGACCCGGACCAGGCGGACCCGGTGGTACTGGCCCGCGCCATCACCTGGGCGACCGCGCAGTCCGCCCAGGTGATCTGTGTGCCCGTGCCGACCTATGTCGACAGTCCCGAGCTGCGGGCGGCGGTCACCGCGGCGGTCGGGCGTGGGATCGTCGTGGTCGCCGCGGTCGGGAACCTGGGCGGCACCAGTTCAGCGAATCCCACCCCCTATCCGGCCGCGTACCCGGGTGTGCTCGGTGTCGGTGCGGTTGACGCGAACGCCGGGCGCTGGGCCAGCTCGCAGCACGGCGAGTACGTCGATCTGGTGGCGCCGGGCGATGACATCGTCTCGACCCAGCGCTCGGGCGGCCTGGCCGGGACCGACGGCACGGGCGTGGCGGCGGGCCTCGTGGCGGGCACGGTCGCACTGGTGCGCGAAGCGCATCCGGGTCTGGGTCCGGACGCCGTCGCGGCTCGGCTGTTCGCCACGGCGACGCCGGCCGGGGACCGGGCCCCGAGTCACGACTACGGCGCGGGCATCGTCAACCCCTACAACGCCGTCACCGACCGGCTGCCCACGCCGGCGGCATCAGCCGGCCTCCCGATGTTCACGCCGCCCGAGTCTGACGTGGACCTGGTCGGCCCGGAGCGTCGACGGCGCGCGACGGTGCTGACCGCCGGGCTCATGCTCGTGGCGGCGGCGATCTGGATCGGGCGAACGGCGGTGATCAGGGGTTCGCGCCGGCGTTGGCGCTCAGCACTCGCCGAGCCACCGCCGCAACCGGCCGAGCCGGCGGCACCGGGTCCGCCGGTGCCGCTCTTCGAGGAGGAGGAGCCACTCGGCGCGACCCCTGCCCGACGCGCCACTCGCTGAGACACGCAACCAGCCGATCGACCTTGAGCAGGGTGGCTCAGCCGACGACCGGCAGGAGGGCCTGGGCGGGGTCGAGCGTCGGTCCGGTCGGCAGGCGTTGCGCCAGGGCGACCGGCACGTCGACCGCACGCGCCGCGCTGTACCCCAGAAATCCCAGCACCTCGCCGGACGGCACCGGATAGCGGACACCCAGATCGGTCACGATCGAGTAGGTGCCGACCTCAGCGTCCGGCGAGGGCAGCACGCGGATGACAGCGACCGCACCGGCCGGGACAGCGACCCGGTCGGCCAGGCTCGCCCCGGTTCCGGAGCGTCCGGCGGTAGGAATGCCGGCGTTGAGTGCGGCGTGCGCGCCGCCGAGACGCACCACCGGCTCGGCGCGGGCGTTCACGGTGCTGGCACAGACCAGACCATCAGGCTCCGGCTCGACCAACACCGGTGTCCGCTGCGGCGGTGCCGTCACACCTTCGGCGGTAGGCAGGGCGGAACTTCGCGGCGCGGCGGACGCGATCGCGACGGTGATCTCGATCGGTCGGACCGCTGCCTGGGCGGCCAGCAGCGCTTGCTGCAGGCTGGTCAGTGGCGCCAGGCCGTCGTCGAAGACGAGGTAGTACTGCGGTCCGGCGGCGGTGGGTGCGGCGAGCAGGTCGCCGATGCGACGGTCGGGCACGGCGCTGGCGAGCTCACCGCGCCTGAGCACGACGATCGGGCCGATGTCGGCGCCGACCGGCAGCGCGTTGAGCCAGGCCGTCCCTACCGGAACCGACCTGGCCGTCGCGCCGAACAGCGCCGGCACCACCGCCTCGGCCAGGGCGTACCGGTGGCCGCGCCACACCAGAAAGCGCTGGCCGGCTACGGCGTCACGCGCCAGGACCGCGTGCTCGGCATCCACCGTCGTGCCACCGGTGGGCTCGTGGCCGACGACGAGGCTGGTCACGGTGGTCGCAGCGCCGGAGGCGCTGACCGCCTCGGCGGTGCACATCGACCACGGCAGCCCGACCGCGCTCGCGGCCGGCGGCAGCGAGTTCGGCGCGCCCGGGATGCCGACCGTGACCGCGCGGGGCACGCCCGCAAGCGCGGAGTGCGACACCCGGAACACCGGCGCGCCCGGGCGTCCGGACAGCAGCAGCGCGGATGCGTAGTTCAGCGTGGGGTGCAGCCGGCCGGCCACATAGACGAAGCTCGCGCCGGTTTCCTTCTCGATCACCACCGCGCCGTCGGCCCGCCAGCCGTTGCCGCCCACCTTCGTGATCAGGCCGTACACGCCATAGGCGGCACCCACGACGATCGCGACCATCAGCCCCGCGAACACGGCCCCGACGCCACGCCGCAGCGGCGACTGCGCGGGATCGGTCTCGCGCATGACGAACGCGGAGATGACCCGCTGCACCAGAAACTGGTAGGCGTGCAGCTGATCCTTGCGTGATGCCATCGCCGCTCAGCCGCCGAACGAGCCGAAGAGGTCCCGGAGCCAGTCGTAGACCCCGGCGACCGCGCAGGCCAACGGTATGAGCACCACGATCGCTGCCACGTCGGCGATGTCGGCCAGCCGTCCGACGTATGGTGTCGGTGTGCGCCGGCTGTAGGCCAGCGCGGCGGTGAGGATCAGGATCGCGGCGCCGGCGACGAGCAGCAGCCGCACCGGCATCAGGCCCGCATCGCTCGACCCGAACCCGAACGCGAGCAGCCCGAGGCCGGCCACACCACCCACCAGCATCGGCACCCGCTGTCGAGGCAGCGCGAACAGCCGCGCCCGCAGCAGGAGCGCCACCGACGCGGCGATGCCGAGGAGCCTCCCGGCCACGCCGCCGTCAACGACGAGCACGACGACGGCGCCGCCGGCGACGAGTGCGACCGACAGCAACATGCCGGCGAGGAGCTCGGTGGCCCGGGCCACGGCGGCGAAGACGCTCGCCCGCGGCGGCATGGGCCGGTCCGCCAGAATCCCTTCCGCACGGTCGGGCAGGTCGGGCACCGGGATCTTGCCCAACGAGCTCGCCATGAGCGGGTAGCCGGGAAGCATCGCGATCACCAGGGACAGCATCGTCGCCGCGGCGCCGGTGGCCGGCATTCCGGCAAGGACGAGCAGTGCGCTTCCCGCTCCCGCGAGGCCGGTGAAGATGCCGGTGAGGAACAGCCACGGGGCGCCGGCGACCGCGACGTAGGACACCACGCTCACGGCCACGAGCATCCCGGCCGCCGCCAGCAGGCTGGGCGCGCCGAGGCGGCTGAGGCCCGCCGTCGTGGGTGCGACCGCGAGGGCGCCGGCGAACCCCGCGTACGGCAGCGCGGCACCGGCCAATACCGCGCCGGCGACGGCATCAGCGAAGGCCCGCGCCGCGATGGCGCCGGCAACGACGAGCAGCGCGGTGACCGCGAACAACGCCCCGGTGATGGACGACCAGGGCGGTCCGGTGAGGGCGGCGTCCATCAGACTCAACACGAGGATCGCGGTAGTCACGGCGAAACCGGCGCGGCGGGTCGCCGGGCCACCCCAGGACCGCCCCATCCGGCGTGCACCGCTGGCAATCACGTCGACGATGTCGTCATACGCCGGCTCTGGCCAGTCCAGCTCGCGCGGCACCAGGTGCACGACCTCGCCGTCGCGCACGTCCTGCGCGCCCAGGCTGCGGGTGGCAAGCAGCACCGTACCGGTGGTGCGGCGCAGCACCCAGCCGTTGTCGGTTCGCGCGTCGTCGGGCAGCCCTTGCACCGTGTGCCGAACCAGATGTGGCAACAGTTCGGCCACCGGCGCGTTGTCGGGCAGCGCCACGTCGAATCGGCGTGCTGCGGTCACGACGGTCACCCGGGCCAGCCCGATACTGCCCTGGGATGTCAACTGACCACCTCCACCGGCTCGCCGCGGACATCCCACGCAGCCGATCGCGCTATCAGAAACCCCGGTCTACTATGGGGCGTCGATTGCAGCTCGTCGATACCGTGATGGGTTGACCTCAGCTGTCGGTGTACCGCAAGGGTTTACTCCGCCCGGATTCGGCGACGCACTCGCAACAACGGCGGACCGAGAGAGGCGGCGTTCGTGAGCCTGGTGATCGTCAACCGCCCACCGCGTCGCACCGCCCCCGTGCTGCCCACCGGCGAGGTGGTCCTGGAGCCGCCCCCAGACCTGCCCGCTCCGTCGGGCCGCGGCTGGATGCGGTTGCTGATGGTGCTGCCGATGGCCGCGGGCGCCGGCGGCATGGGCCTGATGATGGGGGTCGGGCGCTCCGGTCCACTGATGTACGTGGCCGGCGCGATGTACGGCGTGTCCATCCTCGGCATGATGGCGGTGATGCTGGTCAACCAGAGTGGCCCGAGCAAGAAGGAGATGGTCGAGGTCCGCCGGCAGTTCATGCGTCGGCTCTCGCAGCACCGGGCCCAGGTACGCGAGACGATGGTGCAGCAGCGGGAGGCCATCGCCTATCGCCATCCCATGCCCACCGACCTCTGGGCGATGGTCACCGGACCACGGCTGTGGGAGCGTCGGCGCGGCGACGTCGACTTCGGTGTGCTGCGCCTCGGGGTGGGACCACAGGCGCTCGCGACTGCGCTCATCCCACCGCAGACCCGGCCGGTGGACGAGCTGGATCCGTTGTGCGCGATGGCACTGCGGCAGTTCGTCGTCAGTTACGCGGTCGTCCCGGAGTTGCCGGTGGCGATCGCGCTGCGCGACTTCGCCCGGGTCTACCTGTGCGGTTCGCCCGATCGAGGCCGTGCCCTGCTCCGTGCGGTGGTGGCGCAGGCCGCGACCTTCCACGCGCCGGACGACCTGCTCATCGCGGTGTGTGCCGGCGACGCGGAACGCCCGGCCTGGGGTTGGGTGAAGTGGCTGCCGCACGCGCAGCACCCGACGAAGTCCGACGCCGCCGGTGCGCTGCGGCTGTTCGCCACCGCCGCCACCGGGCTTGAGGCGATGCTCGACGACGTCCTGGCCAACCGCGTACGGTTCAATCCGGCGCTCACCGCGAAGGCGTCAGCCGGACCGCACCTCGTCGTCATCATCGACGGCGGCAGCATCACCGGTTCGGACCACATCATGACCGAAGGCGGCGTGGAGGGTGTCACGGTCATCGACCTGTCCAATCCGCCGCCGCGGATGCTGGGCGAGGCGATGGTGGTCCTCACGCTGGACGCCGACGGCGGGCTCGCCGCGGCCACCATGGACGGCACGACGGACCTGGGACGCGCCGACGCGCTCGACCCGGTCGAGGCCGAGGCACTGGCTCGCGAGCTCGGGCCGCTGCGGCTGTCGGCCGCGCCCACGGACGTCACCGCCCTGAACGCCGGTCTTGGCCTGGCCGAGCTGCTCGAACTGGGTGAGCCCGACGACTTCGATCCCGCCCGGACCTGGGCGGGCCGGCCCAGCCGGGACCGGCTGCGCGTGCCGTTCGGCGTCAGCCTGGACGGTCGACGGGTGGAGCTGGACCTCAAGGAGTCCGCCCAGGACGGCATGGGTCCCCACGGCCTCCTGGTCGGCGCCACCGGTTCCGGCAAGAGCGAGCTGCTGCGCACCCTGGTGCTCGCGCTCGCGGTCACCCACAGCTCCGAGACGCTCAACTTCGTCCTGGTCGACTTCAAGGGTGGCGCGACGTTCGCGACCCTGGACCGGCTGCCGCACACCAGCGCGGTCATCACCAACCTCGCCGACGAGATGCCGCTGGTCGACCGGATGCTCGACGCCATCCAGGGTGAGCTGGTACGGCGACAGGAGCTGCTGCGGGTGGCCGGCAACTACGCCTCCCTGCGCGACTACGAACGAGCCCGAGCCTCGGGCGTCCCGCTGGCGCCGCTGCCGAGCCTCCTGCTCATCTGCGACGAGTTCAGCGAGCTGATCAGCGCCCGGCCCGAGTTCATCGACATGTTCGTCCAGATCGGACGTGTCGGACGCTCACTGGGCATCCATCTGCTGCTCGCCACGCAGCGGCTGGAAGAGGGACGCCTGCGCGGCTTGGAGACGCACCTGTCCTACCGGCTCGGCCTGCGCACCTTCTCGTCCATGGAGAGCCGGGCCGTGCTCGGCGTGCCGGACGCCTATGAGCTCCCCCGGTCACCGGGGCACGGGTATCTCCGCATCGGCACCGAGGACATGATCCGGTTCCGGGCGGCGTATGTGTCGGGACGCCAAAAGCGCGACGGCGGGACCGTCACGCTGGCCGGCCGGGCCGCCGACGTGGTGCGCGACTTCGGTACCCACTACCTGGCGCAACCGGTGGAGGACGAGCCGGCGGACGTCATCGAGGAGCCGGAGGACGCCCTCGGCCAGACGCTCCTCGACATCCTCGTCGCGCGGCTGCAGGGCCAGGGTCCGACGGCGCATCAGGTGTGGCTGCCGCCGCTGCAGGAGCCGCTGACCCTGGACGAACTGCTCGCGCCGCCGGTACACACGCCCGAACGCGGCCTCACCGTCGAACAACCGGACCGGCTCGGTCGCCTGCACGGCCCGGTGGGCGTCGTCGACAAGCCCTTCGAGCAGCGGCGTGATCCGATGTGGATCGACCTGTCGGGCGCACGAGGAAATCTCGTCGTCGTCGGCGCCGCCCGCACCGGCAAGAGCACCTTCCTGCGTACCCTCATCGCCGGTCTCGCGCTCACCCACACCCCGCGTGAGGCACAGTTCTACTGCCTGGACTTCGGCGGCGGCGCCCTGGCGCAGCTGGCCGAGCTGCCGCACGTGGGCGCGGTGGCCGCGCGGACCGACGTCAACCGGGTCCGTCGCACGGTCGCCGAGGTCTACGGCCTCCTGCAGCTGCGGGAGGAGTGGTTCGCCACCAGCGCGGTCGACGGGATCGACGGCTACCGGCGGCTGCTGCGCGAGCGGCCCTCCCCGGTGGACCCGTTCGGTGACGTGTTCCTGGTCGTCGACGGTTGGGCAACCCTGCGCGAGGAGTTCGAGGACCTCGAGTCACTGGTCACCTCGCTGGCTACCCGGGGGCTGGGCTACGGCATCCACGTCGTCGGGTCGGCGGCGCGGTGGATGGAACTGCGGGCAGCCCAACGCGACGCCTTCGGTACCCGCCTCGAACTGCGCCTCGGCGATCCGACCGACTCCGTCATCAACCGGCGGGCGGCGGTCAACGTGCCCGAGCAGGCGCCCGGACGCGGTCTCACCCCGGACGGGCAACACTTCCTCACCGCACTTCCCCGCATTGACGGCCGAGCGGATCCCGACACGCTGGGCGACGGGCTGGCCGACCTGGTCGAGCGTGCGCGGGCCGGTTGGTCCGGGCCGGTCGCGCCCCAGGTGCGGCTGCTCCCCGCTGTGCTGCCGTACGAGGCACTGCCGGCGCCGGCTCGCGGCGCCGGCGGCAAACTGCCCATCGGTATCGCGGAGGTCGACCTCGCGCCGGTGTACCTCGACTTCGACGCCGAGCCGCACGCGCTGGCGTTCGGCGACGTCGAGTCCGGCAAGAGCTCCTTCCTGCGTGGCCTGGCCCGGACCATCACCACCGCCTACGACCCCAGTGGGGCGCGCATCATCCTCATCGACCAACGGCGGAGCCTGCTCGGCTGCGTGGACACCGAGCATCTCATCGGGTACGGCTCGTCGGCGACGACGACGGCGAGCCTGGTCGCGGACGTGGTCACCGTGATGCGCGAACGGCTGCCCGGCAACGATGTGACACCGGCGCAGCTGCGGTCACGGAGCTGGTGGAAGGGACCGGAGCTGTACGTCCTCATCGACGACTACGACCTCATCGCCACCGGCGGCCTCAACCCACTCGAGCCGCTGATCGAGTTTCTGCCGCAGGCACGCGACATCGGTCTCCATCTCGTGGTGACCCGACGCGTCGGTGGCGCCAGCCGCGCCATGTTCGACCCGCTGATCGGCCGGATCCGGGAGCTCGCGTCACCGGGCATCCTGATGTCAGGTCCCAAGGAGGAGGGCCCGATCTTCGGTGCCATGAGCCCGCAGGTGCTGCCGCCCGGACGTGCCTGGCTGATCAACCGGCGCCAGGGCGCCCGCCTCATCCAGCTGGCCTGGACCCCGCCGAGCCTGTAACGCCGTCACGCCCGGCGGGGCGGGGCGCCCGGATCACGCGTAGTTGGTGGTCCGGGCGCCGCAGCGGTCGACCCGCTGTTCGGACTGGTCACCGCTGCACACCCGGTACGCGACCGTGGTACCGCTGGCCAGGTTCAGGTCTTTCCAGTTGCAGGTGCCGGCGCCGCCGCTCGCCCACATCCAGACATCCGCCCCGCCCGCGACGGAATACTGAACCAGCGCGGCCAGACCGTCGGCCTTGTTGTCGCACACCTCGAGCGTGTCGCTCGACTTGTCGAACTCCGCCCAGGCCTCGCAGTTGGACGTCACGCACATGCGGGTGGGACCGGACGCCGGTGTTGTCGCGATCTTCGTTGTCGTCGTCACCTTTGTGGACGGCTGGGGCAGGGGTGGCGGCGCCGTGGTCGGCGGTTTGGGCGTCGGCGTGGGCACGGAGGTCGGCGTGGGCGAAGGCGCGAGGGTCGGATCGCCCGCCCGCGCCAGGGACTCCTCGGTGGGCAGCTCGGGCGCCGCCACGGTCGGCGTCGGCTCATCCTCGCCGATACCGAACGAGGGATACAGCAGTCCACCGACCACCACAACCATGATTCCGGCGATGGCGGCGAGCACCAGTGGGCGGCGGCCGCGCCCGTGCGGCGGCGGTGCGGGCTGCTCGGGCGGCGCCGGGTCCGCGTTCTCGGGCGGACCCTCTGCGGCAAACTGCGGTGCGGCATCATCGGGCGCCGGAGACAACGCAACGCGTGGTTCGGGTCGCCACCGTGCCACGCCGGGCCGGTGCCGCCCAGCCGGCACGTTGTCGGGAGGAAAGGCCTCGCTCGTCAGGTCCTCGTTGCGCGTTCGGGACGCGGCGACGAGCAAGGCGAGTGCCTCGGGTGAGCCGCGGTGCCAGCCGATCCGCAGGCGTTGCGGCGCTCGCCCCGGCCGGCCAGTGCCGCCGGGAGGACCATCCGGTTGACCCGCCGGGACCGCCACCGAGGATGGCGGCGGAGCCGGCGCGGCGAGCGGCGTGGCCAGCGACTGCGCCGTGGCAGCCGCTGCGGCCTCACCTCGCCCGACCGCATCGGCTCCTCCTCGTGCGGCACTGGCCGACTGCTCAACGGCGGCCCCCGGCTCGGTCACGTCGCCCAGCCGAGGCGTGGCTGCCCCGCGGCGTGGTCGTGCTGCGGTCGGCTCAGTCACCGCGGGCCTCCCCCGGTCGGTGCGGACGCGTAGGCGCCTGCGGCCTGCTCACCGTCCAACTGGAACAGTGTGGCCTGGAAGTGCTGGACACTCAGGCCGAGGTTGTCGCAGATCCGGTCGAGGTCGCGGGGTCGTGCGCCCACGCGCGCCAGGCACCGGACATTCGCGCCGTCGCCGTCCGGCACGACCACGATGCTGACGCTGGTGAGGACCGCCTCCACGGAGCCGAACGTGGCCAGCAGCTCGCCCGCATCCGCGATCCGTGGCCAACCACTGACCCAGAAGGCACGGTGCGCCACGTCGCCGGTGTACCAGGATTGCCACTCCTCGTACGGACCGGATTGTGGTGCTTGCCCGGCATCGTGCACGCGGTCGAGCGCGCACGATCTGACCATGGCGTCGAGCAACCCGGTCCGGTCGAGCGGCGCTGCGGAGAACCCGTCCCGGTGGAGCGTCCGGACGAGGCGCCGAACCAGCACCACCACTGCGGCTGGCACGCTGTCGAGCTCCTCCGCGCCGGCCTCGGCGAGGCTCTGCGCGTCCAACCGTACGGCCACCCAGATCGCGGCACGCTCGCCGTGTTCGTAGTGCGTGACGACCTGGAGCGCCGTGCCGGGAGAGTCGGTGCCCGCCAGCGCACGAACCAGCACCTCACACGGGACGCCGTGCTGGTCAGGCTGGGGCGCCACCTCGGCCACCGCAAACCAGCCGGCACCGTCGGCGGCAACGCCGACCCCTGACCCGTCCGCGATCGTCACCTCGTCGACCCGCAACCCCTCAGCGAGCGAACCCAGTGTGCTGAGCCTCCAGTCCTCGGCCGGCCCGTGGCCAGGCCGCACTTTGCGTCGCCGCCGGTACTGCCGTTTGACGATGGCCCATTCCAGCCTCGTCCGGCCGCGTTGACGCCCCCACCGCAGTGTCAACGCGGCCGCGACGGTGACCCCGAACGCCGATGCGGTGAAGCCGAGGTTCACGACGACCAGAAGGACGACGACGACCAACTCCACGAGCAACAGTTGGACGACATCCAGCGGGCCCAGCCCGCCGCGGACAGGTCGAAGGTCTTCGGCCTGGGTGGCACGGGCTGTCACCGCCACCCGGCCTCCGCTGCCGGGTCACACGAAGCCGTGTGCCACAGACGTGACGGCATACCGCCGAACATCGCTCGCGAAACCATGGGTGGGCCCCTCAGGTGCTAGATCGTCAAGACGCTACTGGCTGGCCCGGACGATGTCGTCGCGCGCAGGATGGAGGTCCGCCTCCATCCACCGCGGTATCCCAGCGCGGCATCCAACCCACGCGGTACACCGACTGCGAGCTGTTGCCGGTGGCGGTGTGCGCCGTGGAAGTTCGAAGAAACTCGATCGCCTTGACACTTCGTCCACAGTGGATATGGTTTCGACGGCCATCTTGGTTCAGGAGGGGGCAGCATGAAGGTACGTCGATTCCTCGCCGGCTGTGCGGCGGGTGTCGTCGCCTTGGTCGGTGGCGCTCTGCTGGCACCGGCACCCGCGCAAGCCGCGATCAGCTGGACGCTGAGTGGCACGTCAGCGGACCTTGAGGGCGCATGGGTGCACGGCTCCTACTGGTGGAGCGGCGGCCGTCTCTATGTCACGGTCTCGGTCAAGGACACGATCGCCAACGGCACCAGCGCGGGCGCGTACCTGTTCGCGGACTACAACGACGGCGGCACCCGCGAGGAATGGCTGTGGAACGGCGGCGGTGCGGGTACGACCAAAACGTCGACCTACAGCTTCGCCGGCAATATCAAGTACCTCCGGGCTGCGGAGTGCGTCTGGGGCTCATGTTCGTACATGAACATGGTCAGAATCTATTAATTTAGTCGAGAGCTCCCAGCCTCCGGATGCGTTCCGAACTGCGGGAAGCGCGCAGCTCAGGAGGGCCGGGGTGCCCGCCGGTCGCGGCGCTGTTCGAGCTCCTCATCACTGACCAGCGTTTGCATCGGCTGACCCGGCACCATGATCATGGTGGCCAGGAAGCGCAGCCAGGTGTCCGGCCGGGGGTTGGCGGTTTGGTAGTGGATGACGTCGCCGCCCGGTTCGAAGACCGCCTCGCCGGCCCGGACCACTCGCTCCGGCTGGCCCTCCAGTTCGAAGATCATCTCGCCTTCGAGGACATAGGCGGAGAGCGGGCCGGAGTGCCGGTGCGGCGGGATACCCTCGCCCGGCGGCACTTCGAGCAGCACCGTCATGAGCTCGGGCGAATCGGGGATGAACGGCGGTGACTCGTCGAGCAGCGTCGTCCGCGTGACGAGGTCCCTGGGCATCGCAGTCCTCCAACGTGTCCCGAGGTGGCCGTAGCCAAGTGTCCGTAGCCACCGGCTACGGACCCCATGGTTGCCCGGCGGTGCCCGATCACCCCCATCCGGGCAAGGTGACCGGGGTGTACCCCGTGGATGGCTGCGGTCGAGGAGCTGACGAGCCGCCTCACCGCCGCCTGCACCGCTGAGCTGGGTGCGGGGGCAGCAGGGTGGCCCACCGGACCCTCCACTGTGGACGTGTCTGGTCGGGACCGCCGTCGTTCTATCCATGATGGGTCTACCTGCAGTCGACCGGGTTTGTGCTCGACCCGACCGGGTACGTGGTCGTCAGCCTGGTCTGCGACCTGGGTGAACACCACAACCCCCTCCCGATCAGCTTGGTAGGACACCGAGGTCCGGTGCCACCAACACTGGTGATCCGAAATGTCGTGCAGGCGAGGACTGGGTAACGGGAGGTGCCGGATGAAGGCGATTGTGGTGACGGATCAGGCCGCAGGAACGGCCGGGATGACGCTGGTGGAGCGGCCCGAGCCGGCACCGGCGATCAACGACGTCGTTGTTCAGGTTCATGCGTCGGGATTCGTCCCGACTGAGATGTCGTGGCCCTCGACCTGGACCGATCGCCTCGACCGTGACCGGACACCGTCGATCCCTGGGCACGAGCTGGCCGGAGTGGTCACCGCGCTCGGCTATGGCACGGCGGGGCTGTCGATGGGACAGCGGGTGTTCGGCCTCACGGACTGGCATCGCGACGGCACCCTGGCGGAGTACGTGGCGATCGAGGCACGCAACCTCGCGCCGCTGCCCGGCGACGTCGACTTCACGGTGGGCGCGAGCCTGCCGATCTCGGGCCTGACCGCGTGGCAAGGGCTGTTCCAGCACGGCCGCCTGCAGGCCGGGCAGAGCGTCCTCGCGCACGGCGCGGCCGGCGCAGTCGGGACGATGGTGACGCAACTCGCACGTGAGGCCGGCGCGTATGTCATCGGTACGGGACGCGCTGCCGACCGCCAGAAGGCGCTCGACTTCGGCGCGCACGAGTTCGTCGACCTCGACAACGACGCCCTGGAAGACGTCGGCGGCGTCGACCTGGTATTTGACGTCATCGGCGGAGACATCCAGAGGCGGTCCGCAAGCCTCATCCGGGCCGGAGGAACACTGGTTTCCGCCGTAGGGCCGCCCGAGGCGCGGCCCGCCGACGGCCTGGCGATCGACTTCGTTGTCGAGTCCGATCGCGCCCAGTTGGGTGAGCTCGTCCAGCGCGTGCGTGACCTACGGCTGCGGACGAACATCGGCAACGTTGCGACCCTCGATGATGCCGTCGCCGCCCTCAACCCGACTGAGCGACGCAAGGGCAAGACGATCATCCGCGTTCGTCCGTGAGGACTCGGGGGACGCAATCGACTGGCGGGTGAGGGTACCGAACCAGGCCTCGATCTGGTTGATCCAGCCCGACCCGACCGGGGTGAAATGGAAGATGACCTGCGGATTCTCCTCGAGCCAGGCCATCACCCGCGTTCTCCTCCAGTCAGGCCATCACCCGCGCTATAGCGTGGGACGCGTCGCAGTACAACCAACACGAACAGGAGACCGCTCAACCAACACGAACAGGAGACCGAGATGTCCGAGTCCTATGCACTCCCCACTGGACCCGAAGGCGTCATCCCGTCGCTGATTGAGCGATTCAACTCCGGCAAGGTCAACGAGATGATGACCTTGTACGAAGGTGCCGTGCTCATCGCGGACGACGGGCGAACCGTCACTGATCGCGCCGAGATCGCTGCCGAACTCGAGCGCGATCTCAGCCTCGGCCTGCCGCTGGAGGCCAAGGCTCGCCATGTGTTCGTTGCCGGCGACATCGCCGAGATCGTGGTCGACTGGTCAATTGATGGCACAGGTTCCGACGGCAAGCACGTGCACGTCGAAGGCACGGCAAGCGATGTCGCGCGCCGCGGCGCGGATGGACGCTGGCGGTACCTGATCGACAATCGTCTTGGGACGGCGGTGCGACAGCCCGCCTGACACGGGCGCGCCACGGCAGCTCCCGGGCGAACGGAGGATGCGCCATGACGACCATCAAGCTGTACCCCGACGACGTTCACAACCAGCGGACGATCCGCCAGGGCCACCCACCTGACTGGGTCAACCGCGGAGGTGGTGACTACGACCTGGTGGTGCTCGGCGGCGGACCGGGCGGCCTCACCGCCGCCACGACTGCTGCCGCAGAGGGGCACCGCGTCGCTATGACGGAGCAGCGACTGACCGGGGGCACCTGTGTCAACTTCGGCTGCACGCCGAGCAAGGCGCTGATTCGCTGCGCACGCGCGGTGCACGATGCGAGCCGCGGGGCCGAGTTCGGCTTTCGGCTCGACGCCCCACCCCGAACTGACTTCGGCTCGGTCATGGATCGGGTCCGCAGGATGCGTTCCCTGAGCAGCTCAGGCGATGCGGTCGAGATGGCCGAGCAAGCGGGGGTGGAGGTCTACCTCGGGCACACGCGCTTCACCGCGCCGGATGCCGTGGAGGTCGACGGCCGGACGCTGCGATTCGGGAAGGCTGTGATCGCCACCGGATCGGACCCCGTCGTGCCCCCCATCGAGGGACTGCGGACCGGCGAGTACCTGACCAACGAGACCGTCTTCTCACTGACCGAGCTGCCAGCCAGGCTGGTCGTCATCGGCAGTGGCCCGCTGGGATGCGAGCTGGCCCAGGCCTTCCGCCGCCTCGGCAGCGAGGTGGACCTGGTCAGCCACCCCAGGACCCTGCTGCCCCATGATGAGCCGGAGGCCGGTGAGCTGATCCGTCGCCGGTTCGAGCAGGAGGGGATACGGCTCCATCTGGGGTTCAGGGCAGTACGGGCGGGCGCCGGCCGTCTGCTGGTGCAGGGCCCCGACGAGACACGCGAGCTGCCCTACGATGCGCTGCTGCTCGGCACCGGCCGCAAGGCGAACGTGGAGCACCTGGACCTGGGCGCGGCAGGGGTACACGTCGCCGGAGACGGCGTGGAGGTGGATGCATACCTGCGCACCAGGAACCCCAACGTCTATGCCGCTGGCGATGCGACCTTCCCGCAGAAGTTCACGCACGCGGCCAATGCCACAGCGCGGCTCTGCATCGCGAACGCGCTGGATGGAGCGCATCGCCCGGCACGGGAACTCGTCATTCCTCACTGCACCTACACCGATCCCGAGGTGGCCGAGGTGGGCCTGACACCGCGCCGAGCCCGCGACGAAGGTGTCGCCATCGACGCGTACCGGCTCGAGCTGGCCAAGGTGGAGCGGGCGTTCATCGACGGCGAGGAAGAGGGATTCGGGGTGATCTACACGCGCAGCGGCAACGGCGAGATCGCAGGAGCGACGCTAGTGGCGGCGCACGCCGGTGAGATGATCAGCGAGCTGACGCTGGCAGTCACGAACCAGCTGCCCTTGGAGGCGCTGGCCAGCACGGTTCACTGCTACCCGACACAGGCCGAGGTCTTCCAGCGGATCGCACTGCAGCACGCCGGACACCAGAAGGTCGCGGTGGCCCACTAGGGAATCCATTGCGAATCGCGGCGGGTCCAGGGGTTGTCGTCGGCGTCGATCGGCAGGGCGACGCGCGCGATGCACACGGTCCTGTCCTCGTCGCCGACCGTGAGTCGCAGCGCAAGCGTCGCCCAGCCGCAGCCCATGGTGTCGATGGCCACTTCGGTCACCTCCCCCGAGACGACCATCCGGTCGCCGGGGCAGACGGGCGTGCGCATCCGAAACTCCAAGCGGCCGAGCCGGGCCTTCGGGCCTGCCCAGTCGGAAACGTAGCGTTCGAACCAGTGCGCCTGGTTGGGGGTGTTGAGGAAGATGTCCCGCGTGCCGCTGTGGTGGATCGCGAAATCGCGGTCGTGGTGCATCGGCCGCCAGTCCCGCGTGGCCAGCGCGCCGAGCACCACGCTGGTGGCCGTCACGCCGTGTGACAGCTCCGGCAGCCGGTCGTCCGCCGCCACGTCGGTCAGGAGCAGGTTGGCTGTCCGGTCCACTGTGGTCATTGCCCTTCCGTCCGGTAGCCGAAGAAGGTGTAGCTGTCCACGCCGACGAGGTCCCCCCGCTGGTTGCGGTACTCCACGTCGATGACCCAGAACAACCCGGTGCCGAGCCGGGTGGTCTTCGGCTCGCTCACCGAGCGCAGCACCTGGCTGGTGGTCATCGTGTCGCCCACCCGGACCGGCTCATGGAAGACCAGCGTGTTGTGCGAGACGATCGCTTCGGGAAGGCCCAGCCGTTCCTTGAGGTCGAAGTGCGCCTGGAGCGGCAGCAGCTCCGAGCCCCGGTCCGGCGCCCAGTGGTGTGGCCGGAACCAGGTGGAGAGCATCGTGGGCGGGGCTACTGGTCCGTCGGTGATCTCGGCCGCCACGTCGGCGTCCCAGAACAGCGGGTTGCCGTTCTCCACCGATGCGCATCCGGTCCAGATGTGGCCCTGCTCAACCGGAAACTCAGCCACCTGGGTGTACTGCCGTATGCCGACCAGTTCCTCGTACCATCGTTGCGGCCCACTCATGTCGGTACTCCTCCATCAACTCCGTGTCCTGCCACGCCGGGTGACCCGCGTCGCGGTCAGACGACACCCAACTTGCGTAGCCTGGCAAGCTCCTCCGCTGTGAGCCCGAGTTCGCCGGAGAGCACCTCCTCGGTGTGCTCGCCGAGCCAGGGCACCCGCCGCTGCGGTCCCTCGGCAACCTTCGACAGCTTCACCGGGTTTCCGGGCACGAGCACCGGCTCGGGCTCCCCGTCGGGGCGCGGCATCGCGACGAGCATGTTGCGTGCGCGTACATGCGGGTCCTCGATGACCTCTGGTGCGGCGAGGCACGACCCAGCGGCAATGCCGGCCTCGGCGAGCAGTGCGCACACCCGCGCCCTCGTGAGCCCGGCCGCCCATGCCTCGACGGCGGGGCGGATGACCTCCTCGAAGTGCGCTACCCACCCCGTGCGCTCAGCGAAGCGCGGGTCGCTCGTCCACTCCGGCCTGCCGATCGTGCGGGCGAGTGCCGTGAACTGGTGCTCGCGCCCCACCTGCAGGACGAACCAGCCGTCGGACGCCCGGCAGGAATGCATGATCAGCGGCGGCCCGCTGCCGTTGCCGGACCGCAGGCCCAGCGACCAGAAGTTGGTGACCAGGTCGGTGATCGCGACGATCGAGTCGAACATGGACACATCGAGATACTGCCCGTGGCCGGTGCGGTCCCGGTGCCGCAGCGCCGCGAGGATGCCCACCGACGCGAACAGGGCGGCGCCGATGTCGGCGACTCCGCCCATGGGGGCGACGAGCGGCGGCCGGTCGCCCTCACGGCGATACTCGTAGATGCCGGACATCGCCTCCACCACGGGGGCGTAGGCCGGCCAGGTTCGATACGGCGATACGCTGTCGCTGCCGAAGACGGTGTTGCCGAAGCCCGACACCGAAACGTACACGATCCGTGGCCAGCGCTCGGCGAGGCCGCCGTAGCCGAGCCCGAGCCGGTCCATCGTGCCGGGCTTGAAGTTCTCGGCGATCACGTCGAAGCGACCGGCGAGCGCGGTGAACAGTTCCCGGCCCTCGGGGTGCTTCAGGTCGAGCGTCACGCTGCGCTTGCCGAGGTTGTTGCGCAGGAACGTCGCTCCGACGTGTCGCCCGTCGGGATCGGTGATGCCTGGCATGGAGGCACGGCCGGACTCCCCGCCGCGCGGACTCTCGACCTTCACCACGTCGGCGCCGAGGCGAGCCAGCAACTGGGTGGCGTACGGGAGTGCCTGCATCCCCTCCGCGGCCAGGACGCGCACGCCGTCCAGTGGCTGGCCGAAGTCGGCGGCAGCGGCGTTCGCGACCGCGCCGAGATCCATGTGTCGCGGCATGGAACCCCTTAGTTGTCGGGTGCGCCGCGGTCCTCCGGCGCCCACGGGACGAGGAACCGGCTCACCCATCGGATGAGCTGGGCGAAGAGGACTCCGAAGAGCGCGACGAGCACGATCCCCACGAACATCTCGTCGTTGATGAACAGGTTGCGCGAATTGAAGATGAGGTAGCCCAGCCCGTCCTGGCCGACGAGGAACTCGGCCGCGACGATGACCAGCACGGCGACCCCTGCCGCGACCCGCATCCCGACGAGTGTCTGGGGCAGTGACGCGGGGAGCAGGACGTGCCGGAACATCTGCCAGCGACCCGCGCCGAAGACGACCGCGCTGTCGCGGTAGCCGATGGGCACGCTCATGATCGCCGCCATGGTGGCGATCCAGACGAAGAAGAAGACGGTCACTGCCACCAGGGCGATCTGCGAGCGCTCGCCGAGCCCGAAGATGTTGAACAGGATCGGGAGCAAGGCGAGCTTCGGCACCACGTACAGCGCATCGAGCGTGGGTTCAAGCGCCCGCCGGACGAGTGGGGCCCAGCCCATGAGCAGGCCGAGCACGGCGCCGGTGACCGAACCGATCCCCCAGCCGAACAGCACTCGGCGCATGGTGGCGAACACGTCGTGCCACAGCACTCCCTCGGTGGACAGCCGCCATCCGGTCTGGGCGATGGTCACGGGCGTCGGGTAGAGCCTGGCGTCTATCCAGCCGAGATCGGACGCGGCCTGCCAGAGCCCGAGCAGCGCGATCGGGACCGCCACCGCCAGGCTGATCTCCAGCGACTGGCGCCGGCGATGGGCCCGCTGCGGGTCCAGTTCGGACTGGCCGGGCTGGTAGGCGATGGTCCGGGTGGCCGCGCCGCCGGGCCCACGGCGGCCGTGCCCGGACCGGTTCTCAGTTGTCATCACCATCGCGGGCTCCTCGGTTGTCGCGTCCCGTCGCGCGTCCTGTGCGATCCGGGCGCTCGGCTGCCGCGCCCGGCACCGGCCGGAGCTGGCCACTGACCTCGACCCGCAGCGTCTGCCACAGCTCGTTCTCCAACGCGGAGAACTCGGGGGACAGCCGGATGTCGGGGCTGCGCGGGCGGTCGAACGGCACCGTGCGGTCGAGGAGAATTCGGCCGGGGCGCGCGCTCATGACGACGACCCGGTCGGCGAGCAGGATCGCCTCAGACAGGCTGTGGGTCACGAAGAGCACGGTCCGCTGTTCGGTCTGGCAGATCTCGAGCAGTTCCTCCTGCAGCAGCGACCGCAGCTGGGCGTCGAGGGCAGCGAACGGCTCGTCCATGAGCAGCACCTCGGGCTCGGCGGCCATCGCCCGCGCGATGGACACGCGCTGGCGCATGCCGCCGGAGAGGTTGTCCGGCCAGGCTCCGGCGAAGTCGGCCAGCCCCATCCGCTCCAGCCAGTGCCGTGCCCGCGCGTCGGCGGTCCTGCGGTCGACACCCTGGACGTCCAGGCCGAAGCGCACGTTCTCCAGCACCCGCTTCCACGGGTAGATGCCGTAGTCCTGAAAGATCATCGCGACCGGGTACGGCGAGCCGACGTGAATGTCGACCTTGCCGGCGCTCGGCCGCACCAGCCCGGCAACGGCGCGCAGCAGTGTGGACTTGCCGCAGCCGGAAGGGCCGACGATGGAGACGAACTCGCCGGGCGCGACGTCGAGACTCACCGGTCCCAGCGCCTCGACCGTCTTCGACCCGCGGCCGAAGACGCGACGCAGGTCGCGGATGCCGATCTTCACGGTGTCACCCCCGGCGCCGTGCCGGATGCGGGTGGCGTCACCCGGGGCCGCCCTCATTGGTGAGCCTCCGGCGGGTAGTCCACGACGATCTCCGATCCGGCCAGAGGGCCGCCGGCGAGGGCCGATGCTGCCATGGCGCGCAGTTGCGACGCAGGAATGAGGCACTCCCCGCAGGCTCCCGGCCCTGGCCGGACGGTGAGCCGGACATTGCCGGCGGTGGTCACCACGTCCATCCGGTAGTTGTCGGCGGCGAACGCGGTGGCGATCCCGGCGAGCGCGTCGGCTGCGGCGTCCCCGGCACCCGCAGCGTCGTGCTCGGACTGTTGCGTCATCTCGGCTTCCCTTCTGTTGCCGGCTGCCGCTGGTCGCCTACCGGCTCCGTCACGAGGTGATGGCTCTGGAACGGCGCGAAGAACCAGCTTTGCTGCATACCGGTCGCGTGCACGTAGACGAGCCGGAGCTGCTCGGGGGAGGCGACCGCCGCCGCCCGCAACGTTTCGTGCGGTTCGGTGAGCCGCGCGTAGAGCGCGGTGCGGATCGCGTCCTTGCTGGTGTACCCGCCGGCCGAGAGCACCGCGGCATGCTCGTGCCCGACGACGAAGAGGAACGGCCGGCCGGCGTAGAAGCTGGAGTCGGTCGCCACGTCGCGGTGCAGCCAGTTGACATGGCAGGCGGTGCGGGCCGCGAGCCCAAGTTCACCGAGCAGTACCTCGGCGTCACGGCTGTGGCAGATCACCGACGACTGCCACACCGAGGCGTACAAGCTCACCGCCTCAGTGCCCGCGGGCAGACCCATCTCAGTCGTCAGCGGGGTCCACGGGCTGTCGTCCTCCGCCTCACCGAAACACCAGGAGTAGCGGCCCGGGTGGCCGAAGGTCGATCGGTCGAACTTGCCGTGCACCGACCGGCAGCCGTTGCGAACCAGCAGCCGCAACGCCCGGCCGATCGTCGCGTTGGCCCGGGTGCCCGGGCCGAGCGCGCCCTCGCCGCTGTTGAGCCCGATCCGGTCGCGCACCGGGCCGTGGACGATGACGATCTGCTGCGCGCCCGACAGCGTGGCGGTGTGGCCGTGCAGGTTGTACTCGGGCCGGCCCAGCGCCCGCGCGGCGGCGAGCACGACGGGGAAGTACTCGGGCAGCGCCCCGGCCATGACGGCGTTGGCGGCGACGACCTCTGCGGTGACGGTCAGGTCATTGCGGGTGGGAACCCGGAACACGACGTGATCGGCCGACAGGCCCACGGTGTCGAGCATGTGCGCCACCCTGGCACGGGTCGGTACGACGACGGGGAGGCCGTCGGTCCAACCGCGCCGATGGAACTCCGCCAGCGCGGCGTCGGCGGACCCGAACGTCTCGGGGTTCGGCGTCTCGTCCTCGGCGTGGGCGGTTGTGAGCGGGGCAGTGCCGTCGTCGGCCCGGGCCGGACGCCCGGTGAACAGCAGGCGCTCGATCTCGGGGGCCAGCGCGGCGGCCCGCTCGTCGGTCTCTGCGGCGGTGAGGTTGCCGACCGGGAACTTCGTGACGGCGAACGGGTAGTCCGGCATCCCGGAGAGCCGGCGCATGTAGTCGACCGGGCTGATGAGTGCGTCGGCGATGATCGCGACCGACGGGATCCCCAGCGCCTCGAAGTCGATGGCGTCCCGGATGGTGCGGGAGGAGCATGACCCGCAGTCGCCGATCGCGGCGACCACCGCGTCGGCGGTGGCGGCGATCTCCGCGATGTCCTCGTCCGTGGCCGGGACGCTCACCGACGGCTTGCGGTAGTGGCGCACCTCCAGGTCCGGAAGGGACTCACCGAGGAGGCGGGCCACCGCGAACAACAGCTCGCTGCCGTTGACCTTGCCGTTGCTCACGAGTGCGACGCGCAGTCCGGCGCGGCGCACGGGCGCGGGCGCCATGCCCTTCTGCGCCTCCGGCGACATGCCGAGAGGCCGAACCACCTCGACTCGCGCCGCGCCCGCGGCACCGTAGGGGCTGTCCAACGCGGCCGCCTCCTGGGCAGGGGTAATTGCCATTGCTCACCTCACCTTGGGTTCGTGTCGTCCTGGCGTGGGCCGGCCCTCAGCGGGCGTCTGCGCGCTCCGGGTGGCGCGGCCCGAGCCGCCTCCTGCGCGACCGCCGCCAGACCGGTCCCGAGTTTGATGAGCCGCTCGCCGGTCTGTTCGCCGTGGTACAGCGGGACCATGAGCGCGATCTCGGGACCTGGCTGCGGGCCGAGGATCGGCACCGAAATGTGGTTGACCCGGTAGGACGCTGCCGGTCGGATGTCGTCCAGGTGGTAGCCGTGCCGGCGCAGCGCCTGTCCAAGGTGGACGAACAGCTCCGCGCTGATCCCCGCCGTCTCCAGACGCTGCGCTCGAAGTTGTTGCGCGAGTTCGTGGTCGGGCGGCAGGTCGAGTCCGACCACGAAGCCCCGGCTGCGTGCCGCGGCGACGCCGTCGCGCAGCCGGGGCATCTCCTCGGAGCCGACCGGCGGGTTCGCCGCCGCCACCCAGGCGTCGAATCGGTCCGGCGGATACCACGCCGACAGTGCCAGTCCGAACGGTGGTGCGAAGGGCATCTGCACGCCCGAGCGGGCAAGGCCGTGCAGCGGGTCGCCGAACCCCGAGCGGGACAGCAGGACGAGCTGGCCCTCGGCGACCGCCACGGCCACACAGCCGACGTCGTACTCGGCGGCGAACCGGTCCATGAGCGGCCGGATGGGGCCGGTGTCCGGGAACCGGGCGAGCGCCGCCGCACCGGCGCCGATGAGCGTCGGACCGAGGCTGTAGCAGCGCGTCGTCGGGTGCTGGAGCAGCCATCCGTCGTCGAGCAGCGTGCTGATGATGCTCAGCAGCGTGGCCTTGTTGATGCCGAGTTCCCGGGACAGCTCCGACAGGCCGAGCGCCTCGCCGGTGTGGCCGGCGAGGAACTCCATGACGGCCACGACGCGTGCGGTGGTGTTGGAACGTCTTGGCATGTCGACCCTAGCCCTGGTGGCCGACGACCAGCTGGTACAGCGACCTGTCGACGACCCTCTCCTCGGGCAGCGGCGTGGAGTAGCGGATCGCGCCGGTCTGCAGCCACACCTCCTGCATGGCCTTGGAGGTGCCCGCACGGATCTCCCAGTCGAAGACCAGTGGCGGCGTGGACTTCAGCGTCTCGGGCTTGAGATCGAGCAGCGGGGCGAGCTCGTTGAGAAAGTTCCCGTCAGCCTTGTAGTCGCCGGTGAAGTAGGTGCTGATGGTGCGGAAATAGGCCCGCATGAACGCCACGCCCACGTCACGGTGCTCGCGGAGCAGCTTCGGGCCGTAGATCAGCCCGCCCAGCGGCTCGCCGGGCGGCTGCCCGCCGAGGAAGTTGTAGTTGGGGCGGTCGACGACCTGGTTCCACGCGGGAGTGAGCAGCCAGGCGGCGCCGATGGCGCCGTTCTCCAGCGCGGTGAGCTGCTCGCTGGGCTTGAGCGTCTGGAACGTGACGTCCTTGACGGTGAGCCCGCCCTTGGCGAGCGCCTGGCTGATCGGGAGCAGGATCGTGCTGCCGGTCCCGGCGGCCGAGCCGATCTTGCCACCACGCAGCTTCGACAGGTCGTCCTTGCCGACCGCCCACAGGCCACTCTTGGACTCCGGCGCCTCGGTGTAGTTGCCAGCGACCCAGCGCAGGTCGTACCCCTGGTTCAGCGCGTTGTGAAACGACGCGTCCGGCCCGGACTGCCAGGCATCGAGCTGCCCGTTCGCGAGCAGGCTGAGCGCGTCGGCGGGTGGGACGATCTTGATCTCGACGTCGAGGTTCTCCTTGGCGAACTCACCCTTGGCCTGCGCCCAGTACATCGGACCCTGCAGCTCGGCGGACTTGGTGGTCAGCGCGATGACGAACTTCGTCCGCTCCTTCAGCGGCTGCGGCTCGGGGAATCCGGCCTTGCAGCGCGCCGCCTTGCGGGTCGGACTCCGGTCAGCCGGATCGGTCCATGCGTCCTCGCACCCGGCCACGGAGTCGATCTTGCCGGTGACCGCGGGTCCCGCAGGGGTGTCGGTGGTCCTGGTCTTGGCCGCGCATCCAGCGGTGGCAAGGACGACCACCAGGAACGGAGCTACATACCTCAAGGTCTTTCCCACGCGACCCTCCGGTTGTATATGCAACCGACCTGGCTGCAGGACCGATGGTAGGGTTGCCCCAGCAGTCGGTCAAGCGTTTGCTTGATTCGCGCCCGGTGTCCCGGCACCAGCCCCGGCACCCGCTCCGTCCGCCTCGATCGCCGCCGTCGACCGCGGGCTCGATGTTCGCCGATGTCGCGCGCCAATGGTCTCGATGCATTGGCTCCGCGAACCCGCTCGACCGGCAGCACCGGACAGTGTTGACGAGGCGGAGCCACACTGCCTAACCTTCGACCAAGCGCTTGCTAGATCTCCTCACCGGGGCTCCGTACCGAGGCGGTCATCGCTGCCGCGGCACGCTCGGCGACCGGCGGGGTGCACAAGGGATCGCTTCGCGACGCAAGGGGCCAACACACCCGGCCCCATCTCTGCTCGGCCAGCCGGCCGGTGAGCAAGGGTACGGTCCGGCGCAGATGGTCGCGGTGCTGCTGAGGCTCGATGACGGCGCATCACCACTCCGTGCGGCCGAACTCAGCTGAGAAGACACCAGTTCAGCTGCAAACGATGTGCGCTACCGGCGGGCAGGACGTGGCCATGGTCATGGGCACTGATCGCCTGCATGGAGCGCGCCTACAGCGGGAGGTCTGACGATGGCGGACTCGGCGGAGTCCAGGAGTTCGGAGGCGACGGGGTTGCTCGCCGGGGTGCGGGTCGTCGAGTGCTCGCTGCTCGAACCCGGTTCCCTCGGCATGATCCTCGGTGACCTCGGCGCCGACGTGATCAAGGTCGAGGCACCCGGCGGTGACTACATCCGCCGGCTGGGCTGGCCGTTCGTCGAGGGCGTGTCGATCCTGCACTGGCACGTCAACCGGGGCAAACGCAGCATCGAGCTGGACCTGCGCACGCCCGACGGTATCGAGGTGTTCCTCGACCTGGTCCGCTCCGCCGACGTTGTCGTCGAAGGCATGCGCCCAGGAGCGCTGCACCGCCGTGGGGTCGGCTACGACCGGCTGCTCGAGGTGAACCCGGCGATCGTGTTCTGCTCCCTGTCCGGCTTCGGCCTGACCGGCCCGTACCGCGACCTGCCGTCGCACGGGGTCGGCTTCGACGCATGGGCCGGCGTGGCACCACCCGGAGTGGACACACAGGGCGCCACCTACCTCGCCGACCACACGAGCATCGGGACCAAGGTGGGCCCGGTGTGGGCCGCGATGGCCGTGGCCGCCGCGCTGCTGCGCGCCCGTACGACCGGACGGGGTTGCCATCTCGATATCGCGCAGAGCGACGCCGCCGCGGCGGCCAACTGGCTGCCGATCGAGGGAACCCGGGCCTACGAGCGACCAGAGCCCGAAGTCACCGGCAACCCGGCCGACGGAGGCGAGCGGCGGGTCGCCGGGCCAGGCGGCATGCAGGAGGCGGTGCGCTACCAGTACTACCGCAGTGGCGACGGGCACGTGCTCTTCATGGCCTCCGAGCGGGAGTTCTGGGAGAACTTCTGCCGGGGGGTGGGCCGGGAGGACCTGTACGAAGCGCGTCCCGGCCGCCGCTACGCCGACCACGCGAGCGGGGACCGGGTGCTGCGCGGCCAACTCCAGGAGATCTTCGAGGCGCGCACCACAGCCGAGTGGGTGGCGTTCGGGCTCGCCGTGAACTGTCCCATCGCGCCGGTCAACAACCCGGCGTCCATCCTCGCGGACCCGCAGTTCCGGGAACGGATGCCGTGGCTGCCCGCGGCCCAGTACGGCGCGGACCTGCTCCCGACCCCGGTCAACGTGGTGGGCGAGGTGCGCCACCGTCCGCACCGCGCGCCCTCGCCGGGACAGCACACCGCCGAGATCCTGTCCGACGTGCTCGGCTACGCCCCAGAACACATCGACCGGCTCCGCGCCTCGGGCGCCGTGCCCGGCGAACGGACCGTCCAACCGGATGCAGCAAGCTCTTGAGGAGAACAGTGGACATGGTGAACCCAGCAGGGCAGGACACGCTGCGCGATGTCGAGCTCGACCGGTTCTTCCGTCCGGAGACGGTCGCGGTGATCGGCGCCTCCGACACCCCCGGGCGGCCGACGACCCTGAACTGGGGCCGGATCAGGGCCTGGGCCGAGCGGGCGGGTGCCCGCGTCTATCCGGTCAACCCCAACAAGGAGACTGTCGACGGGATACCCTCGTTGCCGAGCGTTCTCGACGTCCCGGACGAACTCGACCTCGCGGTGATCCTGGTCGCCGACGCCATGGGTGCGCTGGAACAGGTCATCGCCAAGAAGGCGCGGTTCGCCGTGATGTTCGCCGCCGGGTTCTCGGAGTCCGGGCAGGAGGGCGAGGAACGCCAGCGGCGCCTTGAGGAGCTGCTCGCCACCGGCGGCGTACGCCTGCTGGGGCCCAACACCAACCTCAACGCCTTCGAGAGCTTCCGCGACGACCTGCCGGGCCGACCGATCGCCCTCATCACCCAGAGCGGCCACCAGGGCCGCCCGGTCTTCCAGGGACAGGAGATCGGCATCCGCTTCAGTCACTGGGCGCCCACGGGCAACGAGGCGGACCTGGAGTCGGCCGACTTCATCAGGTACTTCGCGGACCAGCCCGAGACCGGCGCGATCGCTGCCTACATCGAGGGATTCAAGGACGGCCGGACGTTCCAGCTCGCCGCCGACCACGCGGCCCGCAGCAGGGTGCCCATCGTGGCGGTCAAGGTCGGGCGCACGGACGTGGGCAGGTCGTGGGCCAAGTCCCACACCGGTCACCTCACCGGTGCCGATGCGGTCGTCTCGGCGGTGATGCGGCAGTACGGCGTGACCCGGGTGGACGGTCTCGACGAACTCCTCGACACCGCGGCGATGCTTGCCCGTTCGGCACCCCCGCGCGGTGAGGGCGTGTGCGTGTACTCGATCTCCGGCGGGACCAGCGCACACATGGCCGACCTGCTCAGCGCCGCCGGCCTGCGACTGCCCGAGCTGACCCCGGACACCCAGGTCGCCCTGCGCGAATGGATCCCGGGCTATCTGCGGATCAACAACCCGGTCGACAACGGCGGCCACCCGACCGGCGACTGGCGCGGCCGCAAGATCCTCGACACCATCGTCGCCGACCCCAACGTCGACGTGCTGGTCGTGCCCATCACCGGGGCGTTCCCCCCGATGAGCGACAAGCTCGTCGACGACCTCATCGCCGTCGCCGCGACGACCGACAAGCCGGTGTGCGTCGTCTGGGGTTCGCCCGCCGGCACCGAGTCGGCCTACCGGGACGCCCTGCTCGGCTCGTCGCTGCCGGTGTTCCGCACCTTCGGCAACTGCGTGACCGCGGTCCGGGCGTTCTTCGAGTACCACGCGTTCACCCGGCGATACACGTCCTGCTGGGACGGCTCGACGGACCTCGGCACGTCGCCGGCGGCCGATGCGGCGCGGACGCTGCTCGTTCCGGGCACCGTCCTGCCCGAGCACCGCGCCAAGGAACTGCTGTCGGCCTACGGCATCAGGTCCAGCAGAGACATCCTCTGCACCAGCCCGACCGAGGCCGTGGCCGCGGCCTCCTCGCTCGGTTACCCGGTGGTGCTCAAGGTCGCCAGCGCCGAACTCCCGCACAGGACCGACCTCGGACTGGTACAGGTGGGGGTCCGTTCCGAACGCGAAGTGCGGGAGGTCTACGCCCGGATGGTCGAGCGCGCCGCCGCGGCGACCAGCACACCGATCGACGGCGTGCTGGTGTGTGAGCAGGTCTCCGGCGGCGTGGAGACCGTGGTGGGCATCGCCACGGACGAGCTGTTCGGGCCGACCGTCATGTTCGGCATCGGCGGCGTGTCGGTCGAGGTGTACCGCGACGTGACGTTCCGGGTGCCGCCGTTCGACCGGGACGAAGCACTGCGCATGGTCCGCGAGGTCAGGGGATTTCCGCTGCTCCTGGGCAGCAGGGGGCGGCCGGCCGCCGACCTCGACGCCGTCGTCGACGTCGTGATGCGGGTGCAGCAGATGGCACGGGACCTGTCCGCCGAACTCGCCGAACTCGACATCAACCCGCTCGTCGCGCTACCCGACGGCGCCGTCGCGCTCGACGCGCTGGCCACCGCACGTCCGCGATCGATGGCAACGGAACGCCGGCCGAACGGGGCGTCGTCCGCGCGATGAGCTGGACGGCCGGCGCACGGGCCTGATCATCGCCTGGCTCGGTGGACGCTCCGTCGCCCGCCGAGCCAGGCACCGCTAGTAGGATCGCGCCACGACTGCCACGAGGCCCGGCTCCTCCTCGGAGTCGGGACAGGTGCCGTCCTGCCGGACCAGGCAGCGGACCGTCACCCCCTCTTCGTTCGCCTTCGTCTCGCCCTCGGTCCCCATAGCCGACCACGGCACCCGCGCCCACCTACCCTCGATCGCCGCGGCGACCGCGTCGTCGGCCGTCGTCACCTCGACCGTGTTGGCCTCCCGGCGGGCGAGCGCCTCGTCGTACAGTGCCTGCTGGCCCTCGGCGAGCGTCTCCACCACCGTCTTGACGACCGCGTTGATGTCGACGGAGGTCTTCGTACCGGCGAACCTGCGCACCAGCACCACGTTGCCCGCGGCGAGATCGCGCGGGCCGACCTCGATCCGCACCGGGAAACCCTTGAGCTCGGCGTCGACCGCCCGCCGCCCGAACGGCGTATCCACCCGGTCGTCGAGCGCGACCCGGACGCCGGCGGCCTTGAGCTCATTGCGGAGCTGGGCGGCTGCCTCCAGTACACCTTCGCCTGCCTTGACCACCGCGACGAGCACCTGCGTCGCCGCGGCGCGCGGCGGAACGCGGAGACCGGCGTCGTCGCCGTGACACATGATCAGGCCGCCGAGCATGCGGGTCGAACTGCCCCACGACGTGGTCCAGGCGTGCTCCTGCGTGCCGGCCTGGCTCGAGAAGACGATGTCGAACGCCTTGGCGAAGTTCTGACCCAGCTCGTGGCTGGTGCCCATCTGCAGCGCCTTGCCGTCGCCCATCATGCCTTCGAGCGTGTACGTGTTCGTGGCGCCGGCGAACCGCTCCCGCGCGGTCTTGCGCCCCACCACGACCGGCATCGCGAGGACGGTGCGCATGAAGTCCTCGTAGACGTCGTGGAGGATCGTGCGCGCATACCGCCGGGCGTCGCCCTCCGTGGCGTGGGCGGTGTGGCCCTCCTGCCACAGGAACTCGGTCGTGCGCAGCAGCAGCCGCGGCCGCAGCTCCCACCGCACGACGTTGGCCCACTGGTTGAGCAGCAGCGGAAGATCACGGTAGCTGCTGACCCACTTCGCCATGTACTCGCCGATGACGGTCTCGCTCGTCGGCCGCACGACCACGGGCTCGGCGAGTGGCTTGCCGCCGCCGTGCGTCACCACCGCGAGCTCCGGCGCGAAGCCCTCGACGTGTTGCGCCTCGCGCCGCAGATAGCTCTCGGGGATGAACAGCGGGAAGTAGGCGTTCTCCGAGCCTGCCGCCTTGATGCGGTCGTCCATCTCGGACTGCATGCGCTCCCAGATCGCGTACCCCGCCGGTCGGATCACCATGGTGCCGCGCACCGGCCCGTTGTCAGCGATCTGGGCCTTGGCGAGCAGTTCCTGGTACCAACGGGGGAAGTCCTCCGCGCGCGGAGTGAGCACACGAGCCATGGCCGCCAATCCTAGTCAACATTCCGTCGCCGTCGCGGGCGATATTCGGCCGCCCGCGCCGATAAGGGGTCATCTCCTGGCTCCAACCGGCCGGCCGAGGTACGGGTACCGGTAGTCGGTCGGCGGGACGAAGGTCTCCTTGATCGAGCGCGGCGAGGTCCAGCGCAGCAGGTTCACCGCGGCGCCGGCCTTGTCGTTGGTTCCGGACGCGCGGCCGCCGCCGAACGGCTGCTGGCCCACGACCGCACCGGTCGGCTTGTCGTTGATGTAGAAGTTGCCGGCCGCGAAGCGCAGCTCGTGCTGCGCCCACGCGATCGCCCGGCGGTCCTGGGCGATGATCGAGCCGGTCAGGGCGTACGGCGCGATCGACTCCATCCCGCGCACGACCGTCTCGTAGTCGGCGTCCTCGTAGACGTGGACGGCGAGGATGGGGCCGAAGTACTCGGTCGTGAACATCTGGTCGGTCGGGTCGGTGGACTCGACGACGGTCGGGTGCACGAAGTAGCCCACCGAGTCGTCGGTGTCGCCGCCGACGATCACGTCGAGCTGCTCCTGCCGCTTCGCGCGGGCGATCACGGCCTTGTGCCTGGCGAACGCCCGGTCGTCGATGACCGCGCCCATGAAGTTCGAGAAGGTTGCCGGGTCGCCGATGGTGATCGTCTCGATCTCGGCGAGCAGTGAGTCCTTCATCTTCTTCCACACGGAGCGGGCGACGTACGCGCGCGAGGCCGCGGAGCACTTCTGGCCCTGGAACTCGAAGGCGCCGCGGATCATCGCGGTGCGCACGACGTCGGGGTCGGCCGACGGGTGCGCGACGATGAAGTCCTTGCCGCCGGTCTCGCCCACGATGCGCGGGTAGGAGCGGTATCCCCCGATGTTGCTGCCGACCTCGCGCCACAGGTGCTGGAAGGTCGGGGTCGAGCCGGTGAAGTGGATGCCGGCCAGGTCCGGGTGGGACAGTGCGACCTGCGAGACCTCGAGGCCGTCGCCGGGGAGCATGTTGATGACGCCCGGCGGCATGCCGGCCTCCTCGAGCAGCTCCATGGTCAGCGACGCGGCGAGCTGCTGGGTGGGCGACGGCTTCCAGATCACCGTGTTGCCCATCAGTGCCGGGGCGGTGGGCAGGTTGCCGGCGATCGCGGTGAAGTTGAACGGCGTGATCGCGTAGACGAAGCCCTCCAGCGGGCGGTGGTCGGTGCGGTTCCACACGCCCGGGCTGTTCGCGATCGGCTGGTCTTGCAGGATCTCGCGGGCGTAGTGGACGTTGTAGCGCCAGAAGTCGATGAGCTCGCAGGCGGAGTCGATCTCGGCCTGGAACGGCGTCTTCGACTGGCCGAGCACGGTGGCGGCGTTCAGGCGCTGGCGCCACGGGCCGGCCAGCAGGTCCGCGGCCTTGAGTAGGATCGCGGCGCGGTCGTCGAAGTCGAGGTCGCGCCAGCCCGGCGCGGCGTCCGCCGCGGCCTTGATCGCGGCGCGCGCGTCGGCCTGCGTGGAGTTCTTCAGGGTGCCCAGCACGTGCTGATGGTCGTGCGGCTGAACGACCTGGATCTCGTTGCCGCCCCCCGCATCGCGGCGCCCGCCGATGTGGGCCTTGAGGTCCTTCTGCTGCTGCTCGAGCTTCTCGATCTCCGCGCGGAGGGCCTCCCGTTCGGGGGTGCCGGGCGCGTAGGTCAGGTTCGGCTCGTTGCTGGGAGCCGGAGGAGTCGTCACTGCGTCCATGTCTGCATCCGTAGGTTGTGAAGGTTGATTCAGCCGCGAGCCAGCGCTCGCAGAAAGAAGGTGAGGTTGGCGGGGCGCTCAGCGAGCCGGCGCATGAAGTAGCCGTACCAGTCGGTGCCGAACGGCACATAGATCCTGACCTGACACCCCTGCGTCGCGTACTCGTCTCGCAGTCTGCCGGCGACTCCATAGAGCATCTGGATCTCCCAGTCGCTGGCCGATCGGTCGTACCTCGCGGCGGCGGTGACCGCCTCGCGAAGCATGACGGGGTCGTGCGTCGCGATCATCGGATAGCAGGTCGACGCCATCAGGACGCGGAGCCCATGCGCGTAGGCCTCGTCGACCTCGGCCTTGCGCTGGTGAGCAACACCCTTGGGCTCCCGGTAAGCGCCCTTCACCAGACGTACCCGGACTCCTGACCGCGACAGTGCCGCCAGGTCGCTCGGCGTGCGCCGCAGATTCGCCTGCAGGACGGTCCCTGTCGTTGGGAACTCGGAGCGCAGCAGGCCTGCGATCTCCAAGGTGGAGTCCACAGTGGTGTGGTCCTCCATGTCCAAGGTGACCTGGCAGGCAACCGCTTCGGCGGCGACGCAGATCTCGCGCACGTGGCTGAGTGCGATCGTGTGGCCGTCTCCAGGGAGGGCCTGTCCGAGCGCCGAGAGCTTCACCGAGACCTCCGCGACTTCGGCCGCGCCGGCTTCGTGCATCCTGAGCAACAACGCCAGGTATCGATCACGTACCGCGCGCGCACCCGCGTGGTCGGTGACGTCCTCCCCGAGGAAGTCGAGCGTGGTCGTCAAGCCTCGTGCATGGAGGTGGCGAGCCGCTGTCACCGCCGCATCATCTTCCTCGCCGGCGACGAACCTGTTGACCACCTTTCGGGTGATCCCGTTCGCCTCGACCGCACTCCGCAGGCGTGTGCTGCGAGATGCACGGAGCAGGACCGGGCCGAGCACATCAACTCCCTTCAGCGGCGCCACTCTGTTCGCAAGCGCAAGAGCACCGTAGGTCGGTCCGCCGCCACCCGACGAGGAACAGATGTCAGCTCACGACGGGCGAGGATGTGACATTCGTCTGATGACACACGTCTGCTGCGACACGCCTCAGTCGCGACCGAGAAGAAACGGGGCCAGGCGGATCGCGAGGTGGAGCCGAAGTCTGTCGTCGCCGGATCCGAGGTCAAAACCCGTCTGTCGCTGCATCTGGTCGAGCCGGTGGTACACCGTCTGTCGGTGGATACCCAACCGATCCGCTGTTCGCGAGACGCTCCCCGCCTCGTCGAGAAAGACCCGCGTCGTCTCGAGCAGCTCGGCGGACGCGCTCGCGAGAAACTGGTCGACCTGCGCCGGGAACAGCGCCCATCGCAGATCCCGGTCGCGAGCCAGTCCGAGGAGGGACAGAGGTCCCAGATCGGTCCAGGACGTCACCGTTCCAGCTCCGCTTCGACGGGCCACCCGCAGGGCCACCCAGGCTCCGTCACGCGCCTTGGTGAGATCATCGAAGTTCGGGACAGTCGGCCCGATCCCGACGGTGGCCGGAGCGTGCCGCACCGACAGACGTCGTCCGAGACCGAGCGCAGTCAGGATCTCGTCCAACCGCATGGCCGGGTGCACGGTGCCCGGCCGGGTGACCGCGGCGGCGACGCGGTCGTCCTCCCGTGCCCAGACGAGCCCGGCTCGCGTCGGACGGCTCACCAGCTGTTCCGGCAACCCCGGACAATCGACGAGGACGCAGGTGACAGGCTCGTCCGGCCGCAGGCCCGCGGCCGTCGCCATCTCCGTCGCGGCCCGGCGCGTGGTCTGCGGCCAGCCCTCGACGAGCGCGCGGTACAGCTCGTCGCGGTGCATCTGGCGCCGCTCTGCGAGCTCGAGCAGGGCAGCAGCGCTTTCGGCGATCCTCATCGCCTCCGGGAACAACGACTCGTCAATCGACCCGTCGGGGTCGGGCAGCCAGAAGAACCCGTGCACGCGTTCAAAACGGCGCGCCGGGATGCAGACGCGAGGAAGGATGCCCCGCTCGTCATCGCCCGGCGTGCGAACCGGGTCGGTCGCCTCATGGATGCCCTGGCCGCCGAACCAGTCCCGGATCTCGGGCGTAGCGCCCCGCTCCAGGATCGAGCGTTGCCGCACCACGTCGACGTCCCGCTGCCCGGAGAACGCGATGAGCTGCAGCTCCGCGTCCTCGAGCACGCACGGCGCCTGCAGCAACCTCGCCATCTCGTCCACCAGGTCGTCGAGCACAGTCAAGGGCTTACCTCCGCGTCAAGGTCTCCTGCTCAGGCCTGGGACCGGATCCGGGCCAGGAGGGCCGCTTCCGCTTCCAGGAGAGGACGCCGCAGGAAGTCGCGATGGCTGTGCTCACCGTGGTGATGGGTCACCGTCCCGGACGCGTGATAGCGCGGGACCTTGTCCACGTACGTCAGCGATCCCTCGACGAGCGTCAGCAGGTAGCGGGCGACCCGATCGTCGTACCGCTCCCACGCGGAGCGCCCGCACGCCAGGTAGATCGGCGAGGAGTGCGCGAAGATCGGGCGGCGCCAGGCATCGTGGTGCCGAGGTCCGACGCAGCGCGCGGCGATCCACGAGTTCTCGGAGACCCTCACCTCCTCGACGATGGTCAGCCGCCGGCTTCCCGAGCCGCCGGTTCGGGCGACGACCCGCCCGTTCATCACGAGCTCCAGTGCGTCGATGGGGAGGGCGGACGATGCCGAAGTCTCGACAGTGACGGTGCCGGGCCCCGCAAGCGGCACGGTGTCACCGATCTGGTGGCCGTCGACCGTCAGCGTGAGGAGCGCTCCCCCGCTGACGAACGTTCTCCCGCTCCGCAACGCCCGGAGCCAGTTGTCGTAGGTGAACTCGTCGTCGAGCTGCGCGTAGGTCCGGTAGAGGCCGACCGGCGTCTCGTTGTCCATCTTGTCCGTACCGCCGACGAGCGGCATCCGGTAGCCGCAGTTCAAGTAGCGGTAGTACTCGTCGATCGAGTCACCGAAATCGGGATCGATGATCTCGACCGCATCCGCCCGCCCGGTGACGATGAGCGATGCCGGCTCACCGTGTGGCAGCGGGAAGTGCGGCACGATCACCGTGCCGCCCTGCGCGTGGCACGCGTCTGCCCAGGCACTCTCGGTGACCTCGAGGGAGCCCCCGAGATCGGCCTCCGGCGGACCGTCGCTGCACCACGGCATCACCGGTCGTGTCAGGCCGAGCAACGTGAGGTGGCCGAGGAAGTGCTGCCGGTTCTCTTGACCGAAGTACACGATGGTCCGGCCGTCGTCGCTGGTCATCGGGCGGCCGATGAACTCCTCGGTGCCGGCGAACATGTGACCCTGCTGGGTCACCAGCACGTTGACGACGTCGCAGTCCTCGCCCATCGCCTCGACGAGCGCACCGTGCGAGCTCAGGGCGTGCGCGTGCGGGTCACCGGACCACCAGCCCTGCTCCTTCATGTTCGTCCAACGCTTCAGCCGGAGGGTCAGCTCGCGCTGGCCGGGCTCGATTCGGACGGCCGCACGCAGCGGCTCGTACTCGAAGCCCCTGGCGACGTCCACGTGGACCTCCCCCCGGGGCAACCAGCCTTGACAGCTGCCGTCGATGTAGGCGTAGGGCACCTGTCCCAACCGGACGTCCGCGCCTACGTCCAGGAACCAGCTCGACAAGTCGTCGTTGATGTGGTTCGGGTGGCCGTGCGGCTGGTACGGCACGCCTTCGGGGGAGCGGAAGTGCACGCGGCATGGCACGGGGCGGCCCGTATCGTCGTCGAGCACGGTGACGTGCACCCAGTTGCGGCCGCTCTCCAGCAGTTCGACCCGCACCGGGCCGTCGGCCGCCGCCCCGCGCTCGACGTCGCTCCACCGTACCGAGCCCAGCGGCCGGTCGCCGCTCCGCACAGTGAGCGTCGCGGACGGCACAGCGGTCACGTGCCCATAGACCGGGCTGGTCCCGCGGCTCGGCTGCTGGGCAAGGTACGCCCGTTTCGCCTCGTCAAGCCGATCCACGGCATCCTGCGCAGGCAAGGGCTCGTTGCGCGCCTGCCCGAACCCCGCCATGGGATCACCCAGGAAGTCGGTGTTCGGCAGCGGCCAGACGTACGACGCCGCTCCCCGATCGACCTCGAGCTCCAAAGGAAGCCCGACCTCTCCGTCGACCACGACCCGGACGGGGAGCGCCGCCCGCCGAGCCAGCGGATACTCCGGGCCGCGTCCGAGCGTGATGCCGCCGACCAGGACTCGCGACTCGGTACCGCGCAGCACAATGCGATCCAGCGGGGTTTCCGGCGACGGGTTCTCCCAGACCCACAGGTACCAATGGGCGCGAGGCGCGCGCTCACCTGCGGCCATCAGGTGGAAGTCGTAGGTCGCCATCTGCCGAGCGCCGTTGCCGCAGCGCTCGGCGCGATCGAGTAACGCGTCTTCCGTGTCCAGCACGCTCGCGTAGGGCACCCGACCCCACGGCGTCGGAATGACCTGGACCTCAAACCCTCTCCGTATCGCGACCTGGTGTGAGCTGCCATCGGCGAGGACGAACTCGTAGGTGGCTACCGAGTGGCCCGCCGAGTCGAACGCGTCGCTCGCCGCATTCAGGAGGCGATGCGCGACGATCACCTGACGTGCCGGCTCGCCGACCGCGATCCCGATGGCGTCGCCCTCCCCGAGCACCAGGGAGTCGGTGATCTCGAACGGCAGCCCCCGGAGCACCTGGGAGCCCACGGGCGATGTCGACCCGACCTCCCCCGCCGCCACGTTGCGGTGCGCCGACAGATCCACAGGACGGTAGGGATCCACGGCAACTCCGTCGCCGGGGTGCGTCACGGCGCGGCGCTCGCGGTCGCCGACTGCTCTGTTCCGGCCGCCCCTGCTCGACGTTCCGCGATGCGGGTCGCGACGAGGCGTGCCACGGCCCAGTCCTGCGGCGCGATCCCGACGCTCTTGAACACCGTTATCGGCGTCCGGGCAAAGGAACCCCCCAGCGCTCGACCGATTGGGAGCAGGCGGTGCTCCGCGATGGCGCCGGCCGCGACGGCCTCGATGATCTCCCCGGCCTCGGACAGCGCGGCGACCGGGTCGTCCACGACCACGGTCGCCCGGGCCAGGAGCTCATTGGGCAACTCGCGCATCCCCGGTGTGAACGCGCCGATCGCGTTGACGTGAACTGTGGGTGGAACGGAGTCCACCTCGAACAGTTGCCGGCGGGACGTGGTCGCGCAGTTCACGATCTCCGCACCGGCCAGGGCACGCTGAGCGTCGGACGCAACTGAGACCGTCGCCTCCGGGATCGCGTGGCGAAGCCGGACCGCAAGTCGCTCCGCCTTGCTCGGGTCGAGATCGACGACCGCGACCCGGGCGAGGGGCCGCACCGCGTTCACCGCCATCACCTGATGGAATGCCTGGGCGCCGGCCCCGAACATCACCAGTTTGGTCGCGTCGGCGGGAGCCATCAGATCGGTCGCGACGCCGACCGCTGCGCCGGTACGCAAGGCCGTGGTGGCCTCGGCATCGATGATCAGGCTGCGGGCGTGCGCAAACTCGACCCAGGTCACAGTGCCGGCGATGGGGGGCACTCGCTCGAAGTTCAGGCTCAGCACCTTGACCACCGCAGTTCCGGTCGGAATGTGGCGAGTGGGCATGACGAGGAACTGGCCGCCACCGAGGTGCAGCCGGGTCGGCAGCTCGAACTTGCCATGTTCGAAGTCGACGAACGCATCACGGACGGCGTCGATGGCGTCCTTGATGCCGACAAGCCTGTGCACGTCGTCGTGGTCGACTGTCTCGAGTCGCATGCTTGTCTCCATCGAATGAGGCTGAGAACGGCAACGAAGGGACGCGGTTCGGTCCTACGCCTTGATGGCGGCGACTCGGTCCAGCAGCCGTGGAGACACTTCGGTCGTCGCCAACACCCGGCCCAGGGCACCGCGGAAGCGGCCGGAGAAGAAGTCCGCGTGAACGGGTCGCCCGGCCTCGAGCCAGCTCAGGTCGTCGATCTCGGACGGTGCCGGGCGGTAGTTGACCGCGGGCTCAGCCTCGACGGCGGTGAGGTCCGAGGACTGCGACACGTCACGGCTGATGACCTGCTCGAGGAGGACGGAGTCCGGCGCCTCGACGTCGGCGATCACGTGCAACAGCAGGGTCGGATTGCGCACGGCGAACGCGGGGTCGGCAACGCTCTCGTCGCCGACGATCACCGATGCCTCGTAGCGTGCGGTGGGGCAGGCGACCCTGCCGGTCATGGCGCGGCCCGTCTTCTGGACGTGCACCTCGGCCGCCTTGACCGGGAACCCCGCCATCTCGCGGCCCATCGACGCACTGAAGTCCTTGTTCTTGTAGCAATGCGCGTAGTAGCCGCCGTGGACGCCGCCGTAGGAGGCGGGAACGACCACGCCGAACACCGCGTACTGATCGCCGAACGTGTCGTTGTAGGGCGAGAAGCCGGTGAGCGTGGGGAAGGTGTAGAACTCCACCCAGGCGTGGCTCGTGACGAAGTCGAACGGGGTCGGCGCCAGCACGGCACGCACGGCGTCCTCGGGCAACTCGAGGAGCACCGAGAGCCCCAAGCAGTCACCCTCGTACGCGTTGTCCGTGGCGTAGAAGGGCGAATGCAGCGGAATGCTCGGGATGGATGTTGTGCGCGGCTTCATGTCAGGAGGCTCCCGGCGATGACGGTGAGGTAGTAGGCATGAACGACGCGAAGGCGTCACGGGGTGCGTTCGGGATCCCGGACGCAAGTGCGACGGCGAGGCGCATCCGCGCCTGCCGGGCCGTGAGGACGCCGCCGCCGTAGCAACCGGCCGACAGCAGGCCGTGCGACGTTCCCGGGATGCCTGGATAGGTCGGCTCGACCAGTCCCGGGCGGGCAAGCGACGTGACCACGACGTGCCCTCCATCGGCCACGTAGGCCCTGACCTGGTCGGCGACGGGAGGCGGCACGTCCCCGGCACCATAAGCCTCCAGGATCAGCCCGTCGGACGGCACAAGCTCGAGGAGTGGCCCGATCCAGGTGGCGGCTTCAATGCCTGCCGAGGCGACTGGAATGCGCGGCACCTCTTGGGCAAGCGGACTCGACGACGGGAGTCTCCACGGCGGGACGCCGAGGTCACGCGGCTTCGCGAGGAACTGCCAGGCGCCGGATCCGCAGTGCTTCTCGAAGGGGTAGTCGAACGGCGTCCCGTCCGCGAACAGCCGCAGCCCTCCGGCATGGTCCGCTCGGAGCCACGTGAGGGCGGCGTCGATGCCGGGCGCTCGCCCGCCGCCAGATGCGTCCGCAAACGACACGAGCAGTGCGACCCGGGATTCCGCGGGGCCGGCGACGTGCAGGAACGTCGCCACGTCCTCCACGGTGCCGGTCCCGGTGATCACCACAGCCGTGCGGTTACCGGATTGGGCGAGCCGCACCAACGCTGCTCGGAGAGCGAGCAGGTGGCTCCAGGAGAGCGCATTGCTTTGCACTGGGTCGAGCTCGAACAGTTCATGGTCCTGGTCGCCGACCAACTCGGACGCGGGCAGTGTCACGGGACGTCCCGACGCGTCATAGCTGAGCGCGATCGTCCCCCCTAGGTTCAGCACGGCGACCGTCACGGGTTCTATTTTAGGTGGTACATATGAGGTCGTGTCAAGCATTGACCGGCCGCCGTCACGCCGAGAACACGTGATGTCTGGTGGCGCGCTGATACGCACCACCAAGCGCCAGCAGTGCGGCCTCGTCTCGGGGCCGCGCCACGAACTGCAGACTCGACGGAAGGCCGTCGATCCGCCCGGCCGGCACGACAAGTGCAGGATTCCCGGTGAGGTTGAATGCCACGTTCGGGGTGCATGCGGCATCGAGCCACGGCACTTGCCTGTCACCCAGGTCCGCCATCATCGACTCCCCCAGCACCGGCGGAAGTGCGGTCAGTCCGGGTGTGACCAGTAGGTCACAACCTTCCATGGCCCGCTCGAGCTCGCCCTGGAAGAACCTGCGCAGACGTAGAGCGCGCAGGTAGTCCAAGGCACTAACGAACGGCGCGGCGCCGAGAAGACCGGCAGTCATCTCATCCAGTTCCTCAAGCCGATCGAGATGGCTGTGGTGGGTGGAGAGCGCCTCTGCGTAGATGATGGTCCACGCCGCGGTCAACAACTCGTCGAAGTGCGGCAACGCTACGTCTACGAGCTCGACGCCCAGTTCCTGCACTTCCAGCAACGCCAGCTCGTAGGCCTCCGCTACAGCCGGGTGCATCGAACGCTCGAAGGACCTGCGATCCCGGGCGAGGCGCATACCGGCCACGTCCCTGGTGACGGCGTCGTGGAAGGGACCGTCGTCGGGCAGCTGGAATGTCCGATGCGGATCCGGTCCGGAGAGCACATCCAGCACCCGCGCGCAGTCCTCCACCGACCTTGCCATGGGCCCCGCATAGGACATTGACCAGGTCGAGCCGAGGATGCCGCGAGACGGCACCCGCCCGAACGTCGCTTTCAGTCCTGAGATCCCGCAGAAGGCGCTGGGTATCCGAATCGATCCAGCGGTATCAGTCCCGATGGCCAATGGAACCTGGCCCAGCGCCACGGCGGCGCCCGATCCGCTGGATGACCCACCCGCGGTACGCGCAGCATCACGGGGATTCGGGACGTTGCCCGTTGATGAGCCGCCCAGACCGAACTCGAATGTCGCGAGCTTCGCGACGAGCACGGCACCCGCCTCGGCCAGCCGGCGCTCAAGCACGGCGTCTGCGCTGGGAATATGGTCAGCGTAGAGGCGAGACCCACCTGTGGTCGGGGTCCCGGCGGTGGCAATGAGGTCCTTGAGCCCGTACGGCACTCCCTCGAGGGGCCGCGGCGTGCCGTTCGCCCAGCGCGCGTCCGCGACCGCAGCACGGGCGTAGGCCGCTCGTGCCGTGACCGCCACAACCGACCCGAAGGCAGGGTTGGTCTCCTCGATCCGTTCCAGACAGGAGTCAACGGCCTGTGTCGGCGTCGCCCTCCCCGAAGCGAAGGCCGTCAGGAGCTCGGTGACCGTCAGATCGATCAGGTCCGCGCTCACGACCGGCCTCCGTTGAGGATCCAGGTGAGGGCGGATTGGGGCTCGGAGTCGAGTTCCAGGTACGGCAGCGGAAGCGCCCGGAACTTCACCAGGCCCGCGCGCATGCTCACATGAGCTTCGTATGCCTGGCGCAGTCGTCGCTCCGACAGGGATATCCCTTGATCGCGAGCCACGTCGGCGAAATGTTCTATCGACGGGAAATGCACGGCGTACCTCCAAGCCGCCCTCTCAGGCGGTCGCCGAAACGGGATGACGGTGCGGCGGTTCAGCCGCTCGCAGCAGCACCTTCGGGACGGGGTCCCGGCGTGGCCAACTGTTCGACGGGCAGGTGGCAACGTACGAACTTTCCCGGCAGGATCTCCCGGAGCTCCGGCTCGACGCGCTCGCATGTCCCGTCGGCGAGCTTTCGATGACACCTGGTTTGGAATACGCATCCCGAGGGCGGATCGGCCGGGTTGGGAATCTCGCCGGTCAGCCGGATACGGTCCACGTCGTTGCCGTCCATCGCCGACGCCGCGGACAGGAGGGCCTCGGTATACGGATGGTGCGGCCCGCCAAAAACGTCCTCCGCCGTTCCGTGCTCCATGACCCGCCCGAGGTACAGGACCACGATTCGGTCGGATACGTACCGGACCACGCCGAGATCGTGTGAAATGAAGACGTACGTCATGCCCTCCTTGGCCTGCAGGTCCACCAGCAGGTTGAGGATCGCGGCTTGAACCGAGACGTCCAGGGCCGATGTCGGTTCGTCGCACACGAGCACCCGCGGGGAACCGGCGAACGCCCGAGCAATCGCGACCCGCTGCTTCAGGCCACCGGAGAGTTGCGAGGGGCGCATCGACAGATGACGGTCCTCCATGCGGACGGAACCGACCACTTCAGCCAACCTGCCGTCAAGTTCCGCACCCTCCAGGCGCGCGAGCTTGCTGAGGGAACGGCTGATGATGTGACGGACCTTGTGCCGACGGTTGAGGGCGGAGTCCGGATTCTGAAAGACGATCTGCAGCAGACGCTTCTCCTCCGGTGTCCGGTCCCCCGCCTTCGCCCCAACTTGCCGCCCGGCGACCTCGACCACCGAACCTGGGTCCGCAGGCTCGAGACCGACCAGCAGGCGCGCGAGGGTCGACTTGCCGCACCCCGATTCCCCGACGATGCCGAGCGTTTCTCCCGCGAACACATCAAGGTCGACGTCAACCAGGGCATGGATGCGCTCACCGTGCCTGCCCCGGTAGGTCTTCGAGGCTCCCCGCACGCTGATCACGGGCTCACTCGATCCTGTGACGGCGTTCGTCACGAGCTCTGCCGTGGTCCACGGCAGTTCGCCGGCCGACGCATGATTGAAGCACCGCGACGCGTGCCCTGCTTCCAGAGACAAGAGTGGGGGCATCTGGGTTCGGCACCGAGCGTCTGACAGACCGCATCGCGGCGCGTACACGCAGCCGGCATCGACGTCGCCTGCCCGCGGTAGAAAGCCGGGGATGGTGTCCAGGCGGTGCAGGTCCTTTCGCTGCCCCCGACGAGGCACGCACCGCAGCAGCCCCACGGTGTACGGATGACGAGGGTTGTCAAACACCTGGTCGACAGACCCCTGCTCGACCATCTCACCCGCATACATGACGCCGACCCGATCGCACATCTTCGAGACAACGGCGAGGTTGTGACTGATCAAGAGCGTGGCCGTTCCGAGCTCCTCGCGCAGACCGGCGATCAGATCGAGGACCTCCGCCTCGACGGTGGCATCAAGAGCGGTGGTCGGCTCGTCCAGGATCAGCAGGGCCGGGTCGACCGAGATCGCCATGGCGATCACGATTCTTTGCAGCATCCCGCCCGACAGTTGATGCGGATAGGCCCGCATGACCCGTCCCGGGTCAGCGATATGAACCTTCTTGAGTGCGCTCTCCGCGCGATCGTAGGCTTCGCTGCTGCTCGCGCCCAGCAGTTCGAACGCTTCGGCAACCTGACGACCGACACGGAGCGACGGGTTCAGCGCCTTCCCGGGCTCCTGATACACCATCGAGATCGACTGTCGTCTGAGTTGCCGGAGGTCGCGCGATCCCAGATCCAACATGTCACGACCATCCACCAGGATGCGACCCGCAACGATCCGGCCGTTTCGCGGCAGGTACCGGTTGATGGCGAGGGCAGCAGTCGACTTCCCGCAACCGGACTCACCGACGAGGCCGAATGACT
The DNA here is from genome assembly GCF_022095675.1 of Dactylosporangium sp. AC04546. Classification (GTDB taxonomy): domain Bacteria; phylum Actinomycetota; class Actinomycetes; order Mycobacteriales; family Micromonosporaceae; genus Dactylosporangium. The sequence continues at coordinate 137,039 of NZ_JAHYSG010000002.1, forward strand.
CCCCCTGGCCGATCGTGAAGTCGACTTCCCGAAGGGCCGGTCGATCCACTCCCCTGACCCGGTAGGCAACGCTGAGACGCTCTACCTTGAGCGCCGGCGACGCGTGGTCCGCTCCGTCTGCGTTCATTCGTTCATCACCGTTTCGACTGCGTCTCCGATCAGGTTGACAGCTGCGATAAGCGAGGCGATCGCGAGCGCCGCGAAGAGCGCCTCCCACCAGTATCCGGCTGCCAGGAACTGATAGTTCGCCGCGATATCGGCGCCCCAGTCAGGCGTGGGCGGACGCACCCCGAAACCGAGAAATGAAAGGGTGGCCACCGTGAACACCGCGTAACCCAACCGAACGGTGAATTCAACGATGATCGGTCCCATGACGTTTGGGAGGATCTCCACGAACATCACATGCAGCCCACTCTCACCTCGCAGATGGGCCGCGGCGACATAATCCAGGTCCCGCTCCGCCAGAACCGCCGCGCGAACCGTTCTTGAGCTCAGCACGCCGAACACCAGAGCGATGACCAGGATCAGGGTGAGCACTGAGGGACCGATGGCCGCGATCGCCATGAAGGCCACGATCACCAGCGGCAGGGCAAGAAAGGCCTCGACCACGCGCCCCGCAATCATGTCCACGGGGCCTCGGTAGTAACCCTGCACCAGACCGAGGACGGTCCCGAGCAGAACCCCCAACAGGGCTGCACACGGGGCCACGACAAGAATCGTGCGCGCCCCTGCGATGATGCGCGAAAGAACGTCACGGCCGAGTGCGTCGGTCCCGAGCAGGTGCGCACTCGAGGGTGACTGGTTCGTGCCGAGGAGATCCTGGGCAAGGGGGTCATACGGGCGAAAGAGCTCGCCAAGCGTCGCGCAGGTGACCCAGGCCAGGAGGATTGCCACCCCGACCATGAAGCCTTGAGATCTGATCAGCATGGCGAATCGCTCACGCTTTTCGCTGGATGCTGCCGAGCGCCGTCCTCCTGCCCCGGGGCTGCTCGCCGCCACTGCCATCACTCCACCCCCTCCAGACGGAGTCTCGGATTGAGGATTGTCGTCACGACGTCCGCCACCAGCGCCGCCACGAGGTAGACCACACCGATGACCAGCACCCCGGCAACCAGCATCGGAAAGTCTTTTTGATTCCCTGCGTCGTAGATCAGCCTTCCGAGACCCGGGTAGTTGAACAGGGTCTCGATGACGACAAGCCCACCGATCAGGTTTCCCGTCTCGGTGGCAACGACCGCGATCGTCGGCAACATCGAATTTCTCAGCACGTGCCGAAAGAGCACCACCCGCGGCGGCAGTCCTTTCAACGTTGCGGTTCGCACGTAGTCGGACTCCAGCGCCTCGACCGTGCTCGCCCGAGCCATCCTCGCGATGTACCCGAAGAGCATCAGCACGAGAGGGATCGCCGGCAGGATCAAGTGGCGCAGTTGAGTGAGTATGCCGGATCCCTCGGCAGCGCTGGCGGTCACCGGGAAAATCTTCCAGTGAATCGCGAAGACCACGATGAGTACTACGCCGGAGACAAACTGGGGAATCGTCACGAGCGTCAGTCCACCGGTGCTGATGATGCGGTCCAACAGCCGGCCCCGATGGAGCGCGGCCAGGACGCCACCGCAGATGGAGAGCGGCACCACGATCAAGAATGCGAGGCCCGCCAGCTGCAGCGATCGCCACAACGCGGGCAGAAGGAACGTAGACACCGGGGCTTGGTATTGATATGAGGTGCCCAGGTCGCCGTGCAGGCCCGTCACCCAGTGCCAGTACTGCACCGGCAAGGGCTTGTCGAGACCCAACTGCTTGTCCATCTGGGCGATCGACTGCTCCGAGGCGAAGTTGCCGAGTATCGACCGACTCGGACTGCCCGGGAGGACCTGTCCCGCGACGAACACGATGACGCTCAACAGGAACAGGGTCAGCAGAGCAAGCGCGACGCGCTTCGCGAGATACCGGCCCATCAGCAGACCCTCCGCGACACTTGCCCGCGCTTGCGCGAAGCGCTGCTCAACTCTTGCTTACCTTGTCCAGGTAGAGCTGCTGGCCCGCGGTCGACACGACGTCGAAGACATTTGCACGACTCGCGCTCAGGAAGTCGTAGAAGTACGGGTAGATCACCGGGGTCTCGTCCAGGAGCAGCGCCTGAATCTTGCCCGCGAGCTCACGCTGCTTGGCCACGTCCACCGTGCCGAGATACTGCCGCGTCAGTGCGTTGTACTCCGGGTTGTCGAAGTGCGCCGCATTCCAGGAACCCTGCCCGACCTTCGCGTCGATCGACTGGAGTGGTGCCCGCAGGAACGTGCTCGGGCCAGGAACCGCTCCATAGTCGACGAGGCTCATGGCGCCATCCAGCCACGGCGACTTCCCGAAGACCGCGTCGCCGTAGTAGTCGGCGATGGTGAGGACGTTCAGCTTGATCTCGACGCCGATCTTTGCTGCAGATTCCGCAACGATCTGGGCGAACTGGGGCATCTCCTGCAACCGCTCGGTGTAGAGCTCTACGGAGAAGCCGCGCGGAACCCCAGCCTGAGCGAGTAGCTCCTTCGCCTTGTCGAGATTCCTTTCTCGTTGCGGGACGGTCTTGTCAGTCATCGGGAACGAGGGTGCAAACGGACTGTCGTTGCCTACCTGGGCGTTCCCCTTGAACAGGGCCGCGACGATCGCCTGCCGATCGAGGGTGAGCGCGATCGCTTGACGGACCGCCTTGTCCTTGAGCGGCGACTGGTCGCAGCGCATCGACAGTGCCCGGTGCGAGCTCCCCCGCACCTTGTTCACGTTGTACTGACCGTTGAGGAGCTGAGGACTGTTCGAGACCGTGAACTGCGCGAGAACATCGATCGCGCCCGCCTGGAGCGCTGCCGAGGCCGGCTGTTCGTCAGCGTAGAACACGATCTGGACGCTCTCCGGCAACGCCTGGGCACCCCAGTAGTGGGGGTTGCGGACGAAGGTGGCGCCGCTGCTCTGGTTGAAGGACTTCATCATGAACGGCCCGGTACCGATGAACGACTTCGCCCACTTGTCGTACTCAGTGTTCTTCGGCACGACAACCGCGTTGTAGTTGGCCTGCGACACCGTCTCGGGAAAGGCCCCGTACGGTGCCTGAAGATGGAACTGCAGGGTTTCGCCATCGACCTTGACCACGCCCGAGGGGTCGAGCAGGCCGGCGAACTTCGACAGTGCCCCGCTGGCATTGGCCTTGTCCGCGTGCGACTGATAGGTGTAGACGATGTCGTCGACGGTCATCGGCGAGCCATCGCTGAACTTGACGCCTTGGCGGATCTTGAACGTCCACACCGTAGCGTCGGCGTTGGCCTCCCAGCTCGATGCGAGCCAGGGCTGCGGCACGTTGTCGTTGTCGTAGAACACGAGGCCTTGCGAGACCTGATTCATCATCTGGATCCCGCCGATATCGATCACGGTCAGGGGATTGGGCGCGGCATTCGGTGCGATGCAACCGGCCTTGATGGTCGCGCCCGCCTTGCCTCGTCCGGGAGAGCTCGGCGTCCCGGCCGAGCCGCACGCCGAGAGGATGGCACCCATCGCCGGCATGCTGAGGCCCACCACAGCCCCCGTCCTGAGAAACGCGCGGCGCGACAGCCGCCCGGCGAGGAACTCATCAATCACGTGTTCGGAAACCAAGCCGCGCCCGCGACGGAGCGCGTCGAGCCGCTCGTGGTCGATGTTCATGTGTATGCCTCTCTAGGAACCTGCTGGGTCTGCCTGCATAGCGCCATCGGGCGTACGTACTTCATGTGCATGGGCGACACCGAGGTGACCGCGCACCGACTCGACCGGCTCGACACGGACACCTCCCGACGAGCCCCACCTCGCTCGCCCGTCCGCGGAGGATTTGAGCCCTCCTTGACACGACCTCATATGTACCACCTAAAATAGAACCTGTGAAGGTCACTCCTCAAACTTTTCGATCCGGAGCGTGGGACCTTGACGACCGCAGCGTTGGTCGCGCTGCCTCAGGGCGCAGAGTGGCCGGCCTCGAACATCGAGACATCTCTACTGATGGAGACTGAGGCCGAGCACGGCCGAGAAGGGAGCTTCGATGGCAGGACGCCTGAGGTCCAAGACCGCCGTCGTGACGGGCGGCTGCTCAGGCATTGGACTGGCATCCGCGCTCAGGTTGGCCGCCGAGGGAGCGCGGGTCGTGATCGCTGACATCAACGATGATCGCGGCCATGAGCTGGCCTCCGAGTTCGAGCTCGTCTACATACACGCCGACGTCACCGACGCGGGGCAGGTCCGCGACCTGTTCGCCAGGACGCACGCGTCCCTCGGCTCGGTGGACGTGCTGTTCAACAACGCCGGTGTCGCCCCGCAACAGGACGGCTCAATCCTCGACGTCGACCTCGCCACATGGCGGCGCGTTCACGAGGTCAATCTCACGAGCGTCTTCCTCTGCTGCAAGGCAGCACTCCCCTACATGGTTCAACAGCGAAGTGGCTCGATCATCAACAACTCGTCCGTGGTGGCCGTGATCGGCGCTGCCGACCAGATTTCCTACTCGGCTTCCAAGGGTGGCGTGCTGTCAATGTCCCGGGAACTCGCGGTCGAGTTCGCGAGCGCAGGCATCCGGGTGAACGCCATCTGCCCGGGTCCGGTGAGCACGCCGCTCCTTGAGCAATACTTCGCCAAAGAACCTGGACATGCACGGAAGAGGCTGGACCGGATCCCGCTCGGACGGTTCGCCCTGCCCGAGGAGGTAGCCAACGTCGTCGTCTTCCTTGCCTCGGACGAGTCAAGTTACATTACCGCTGCAACGCTCATGGTGGACGGAGGCGCCTCAGGCGTCTTCACAGGAGCAGCGTGAAGACGACGAACGCCTCGGGTGACGGACCGATAGATTGTGTCCACGATTTCTCGAGGGTCGACGGCACAGGCCGGAAGGAAAGCTCCACATGAATTCGCCAGTTACACGGCCCGGCCGATGGTCGGGCGCTTCACCGTCGACGGGAGTGTTGGCCCGGTCAAGTCTGCGCGCCGACGCGACCGACCGACTGCGGGTGTGGATCACCACGGGTGAACTCGTGCAAGGCACCCTCTACACCGTCGGAGAACTCGCCGCGCAGTTGGGGACCTCTCAGACCCCAGTACGTGAGGCGCTGATCCAGTTGGCGAACGAGGGTCTGGTCGACGTTGTCCGCAACCGCGGCTTTCGGGTCAGCGAGATCGCTGACGAGGACCTTGACGAGATCGTGAGCTGCCGACTGCTGCTCGAAGTACCGCTCGTCGCCCAGGTCGCCTCGATGGACGTCACCGGGAGCATCGCAGATCTCCGACGACTCGCGGACGAGACGGTCGCGGCCGCCGAGCGCAAGGACATGGAGACCTTCCTGACGGCCGATCGCGAGTTTCATCTCGCGCTGCTCAGGCTGGCGGGCAACCGGCGGGTGGTCGACATCGTCGCAAGGCTCCGGGATCAGACCCGTCTGTACGGCATCCGGTCCCTGGCCGAGGAGGACAACCTGTTGGCGAGTGCCAACGAACACGGGAAGATCTTGGATGCGGTCGAAGCGGGCGACGCTTCCGCCAGTGACCTGATGGAGCGGCACATCCGACACGCCCGCGGCATCTGGGCCGGTCGCGTGGAGGCGCAGGGGTAGGCGTCCCCGCCCGGCCGTCACGCGCGGCCGTTCGACGTCCTGTCCCAGCAGTGGTTGCGCACCGCCCTGCGCGACCGTGCCGCCGCGATCGCCGCCCGCTCCGAAGGGTCGTCTGCGCCCGGGACGTCCTGAGCCCCACAGCCCCTCCGCCGGGAACGAGTCCGGCGAAGGGGTGCGGGTTCAGGGGTACCGTCAGCGGCCGGCGGCCGGGTTGGCCACCTCGACCTGGTTGATCTGCTCGCCCGTCAGCACGTCGAAGGCGCGCACGATCGTGCGGTCCGGGTACACCGCGATGGTCAGCACCGCCGGGGACTCGGGCCGGTCGGTGGCCGAGTCCTCGTCCCACGGGTCGTCCGGGCTCGGGGCGAACTCCATCGCCAGCGCGCCCGTGTTGATCGCGGTGTAGCCGTCCGGGCTGCCGCCCTCGGTGACGACCCGGGCGGCCCAGTCCCGGCGGTACGGGGACCAGTGCGTGTGGCCGCTCAGGTAGATCACGTTCGAGTACTTGCCGACGACCGCCTCGAGTTCGAACTCGCGGGGGCCGTTCTCGTAGAAGTTGCCGTACGTGCCCGACACCGTCCACTCGAACGGGTAGTGGCGCATCACCAGGACCTGCTTGCGCTGGCCCGCCCAGTAGGCCAGGCGCTGCTGCAGGAACGCCATCTGGGCGTCGCTGATGTCCTGCTTCTCCTCACCGGTGACGCCGGCCTCCGGGCCGATCGCGATGACCGGGACGCCGCCGACGACCTTCTCGTAGTAGGTCTTGTCGATGCCCGCACCCCATTTGTTGGCGAACGCGAGGAAGTTGGCCTGCTGCTGCTCCCGGGTCAGGACCCGGCTGCGCACGTCGTGGTTGCCGATGGCGGGCAGGACGGTGGGCAGCCGGTGACGGGCGAACGCGGCGCTCACGTCGGCGTACTCCTGGACCTGCTGCTCCTGGGTCTGGTCACGCGGCCCGGAGATGATGTCACCGTCGAGCAGCAGCGCCTTCGCGCCCGGGGCCTGGCGGCGCAGGAGCTCGAGCGCACCGTCGGTGTACGGCAGGCCCTCCACCTGGATGTCGCTGAGCACCTGGAACGTGGTCGCCTTGGCGTTGCGGGCCAGCACCGGCAGCGGCGTGCGGACCACGACGTCGTCGACCGCCCAGTACAGCTGCGGCCGGTTGCTGCTGTACCCGAACCGGAAGACAGCGGTGCGGGCCCGCGCGGGCACGTCGACGCGGAGCACCTCCTGGCCGGAGATGACGTCGCCGCCGCCGTTGGCGCTGGTGCGGGCCGCGGAGTACCGCAGGATCTCCCGCTCCGCCCCGCCGTCGAACGCCACCGTCACGCGGCCCACGGCCTTGTGCGCCTGGCGGTACTGCGAGGAGAAGACCAGCTCGACCGCGCGCTTGCCGCCGACCGGCACACCGGGGCTGACCAGCGTGCTGTTGACCGGGTGGTCCCCGTCGACGGTGGCGCCCTTGGCCGCCGCGATGCCGTTGTCGGCGACCGCGAGCACGCCGCGGGCGCGCGAGAACTGGTTGCGCTGGTCGAGGAAGCAGCGCTGGTCGAGCGGCCGGTTCTTCTCGGGGTCGCACCCGACGCCGGCCGGGGCGGCCGCCGCGAACCAGTCGTCGCGCTGGGTGAACGTCCAGCCGCGCCAGCCGGCCGCGGTGCCGTCGGTCTCGACCTTCCAGGCGTTGCTGGCACCGTCGAAGTTGCCGCGCCAGACCGTCTCCTGCCCCGACTGGCCGTGCCCGGGCTCACCGGCCTGCGCGGCGGAGGGCACGAGGGCGATCACGGCGGCGGCAAGGACCAGCAGACGGCGTTTCTTGAGTAGCGGGTGGGCCATCACGTCTCCCTGACTGAGACAACAGGTAAGGCTCACCTTGCCGACATTGATCAACACCTCGGTGAACACGGCACGTTGGCCGGATGAGAAGCCGACGATGGGCGGGCTGGAGGTCAGGCGCATGCACAGCGAGAGCGCCCGTGCGGCCCGCGACGACGCGATGCGGTTGACCTTCTCGCGCGCGGCGAGCAGCTGATCCTCCGTCAGCGCCTCCCAGTCCTGGCTGTCCCGGAGGATCCGGGTGCCCAGCGGGGCTTGCCACTATGCGGTCGGTTCCTCCCCCGCGCCGCAGAGGCGCAGCGCGCTGGCCTGCAGTGTGGTCGCCGCCTTCCTGGCGGTGAGGCGTCCCGCGGCGACCTGTTCGGCGGCGGTCCGGGCGAGCCCCAGGATCGCGTCGGTGAGCCAGGCGGCGGAGAACGTGCGGTCGAAGTCGCCGGTGCGCTGGCCGCGCCGGACGATCCGTTCGAGCTGGGCGGTGCCGGCGTCGTGCGGGTCCTCGGAGCCGGGCGGGGTCCGGCTGAGGGCGGAGGCGAGCAGGAAGGGCATGTCAGAGTTAGCGGTCGAGGCGCGTGGTCTGGTCAAGGTCTACGGCAGGACCAGGGCGCTGGACGAAATCGACCTCACGGTCCGGCGCGGTCAGGTGTTCGGGTTCCTCGGCCCGAACGGAGCCGGCAAGACCACCACCATCCGCATCCTGGCCACCTTGATCCGGCCGGACGGCGGCACCGCGGGCGCGGCGCCCTCGTGCTCGGCGGCCTGCTCGGCGACGCCGGCCGCTACCTGCTCGCCGCCACGATCGTGGTGACCCTCGGCGTCGTCATCGGCTACCGCCCCGACGGCGGTGCCCTGGGCGTGCTCGCCGCCGTGGCCCTCGTCATCGCATTCGGCCTCTCGCTGTCCTGGTTGTGGGCCGCGACCGCCCTGCTCGTCCGCGACCCGGCGACCGTCATGAGCCTCGGCCTCGCGGTGCTGATGCCGCCCACGTTCGCCAGCAACATCTTCGTCGACCCCCGTACCATGCCCGGCTGGCTCCAGGCCTTCGTCGACGTCAACCCGATCAGCCACGTCGCCGACGCGGCCCGCGACCTGATGAACGACACCGGCGGCGCCGGCGGCCACGTCGCCTGGTCCCTCGCCGCGATCGCCGCGATCACCCTCGCGTTCGCGCCGCTCACCCTCCACCTGTACAGCAAGCAAGGCTGACGCGCCCCGGAACGCACCCGCCGGGTCGAACTGGCTTGTCGCGACCCGCGTCGCAAGTCAGGCGTTGCGGGCGATTGTGCCCGGCACTGGATGGGTACGGGCCGACTATGTGCGGAATTGTCGGATGGGTCGCGTATGACCGGAACCTTGTCCATGAGCAGGCGGCGCTCCGGGCCATGACGGCCACCGCCGCGCTCCGCGGACCCGATGCCGAAGGGCTCTGGCTCGATCGGCACTGCGGCTTCGGCCATCGCCGCCTGGCCGTGATCGACCTGGCGGGCGGCGTCCAGCCCATGCTCGCCGATGAGGACCGGCAGCCGACCGTCGCCATCACCTACAGCGGGGAGGTCTACAACTACCGGGAGCTGCGCGCGGAGCTGCGCGCGCTCGGACACGACTTCCGGACCGACTCCGACACCGAGGTCGTGCTCCACGCCTACCTCGAGTGGGGCGAGGATCTCGCCGAACGGCTCAACGGCATGTACGCCTTCGGCGTGTGGGACGGCCGCCAGCAGCGCCTGTTGCTGGTCCGGGACCGGATGGGGGTGAAGCCGCTGTGCTTCCATCCGACGCCGGACGGGGTGCTCTTCGCCTCGGAGCCGAAGAGCATTCTGGCCCATCCGGACGTGTCGGCCGAGGTGGACCTGGACGGGCTGCGGGAGCTGCTGGCGCTGGTGAAGACGCCCGGGCACGGCGTGTATCGCGGAGTGCACGAGGTCCGGCCGGGCCACATTGTCGTCGTCGACCGGGACGGGACCCGGACGCGCCGCTACTGGGGGCTGTCGGCGCGGCCGCATCCGGACGACCTCGACACGACCGTACACACCGTGCGAGACCTGCTGGAAGACATCATTCGCCGGCAGTTGATCGCGGATGTACCGCTGTGCACCCTGCTGTCCGGCGGGCTCGACTCGTCGGCGGTCACCGCGCTCGCCGCTCTCGGGTCGCGAGCGCAGGGGCTCGGGCCGGTGCGCTCGTTCGCGGTCGACTTCGTCGGGCAGACCGAGCACTTCCACCCGGACGCGCTGCGGCCGGAGCCGGACACGCCCTACGTCCACGAGGTCGCCAAGCACGTCGGCTCCCAGCACGCCGACATCGTGTTGAACAGCGGCGAGCTGACGGATTCGTTGTACCGCACGGAGGTCATGGCCGCCAACGACGTCCCGACCGGCCTCGGCGACCTCTACACCTCCTTGTTCCTGCTCTTCCGCGCGGTGCGGGAGCACTCCACCGTCGCGTTGTCCGGCGAGTCGGCGGACGAGGTGTTCGGCGGGTACCGCTGGTTCCACGACCCCGCCGCGGTCAACGCCGACGGGTTCCCCTGGCTGACCGCGCTGCCGGATCGATCGGGCAGCGCACAGGGGCTGTTCGCCCCTGAGCTGGAGCGCGCGCTGGATCTGCACGGGTACCGCGACGCCGCCTACCGGCAGGCACTGACCGAGGTCGATCACCTGCCCGACGAGTCGCCGGCCGAGCACCGGATGCGCGAGATCTCCTATCTGCACCTGACCCGGTTCCTGCAGACCCTGCTGGACCGCAAGGACCGGATGAGCATGGCGCACGGGCTGGAGGTCCGGGTGCCGTACTGCGACCACCGGCTGGTGGAGTACGTCTACAACACACCGTGGTCGATGAAGGCATTCGACGGCCGGGAGAAGAGCGTGCTGCGCGCCGCCGTCGCCGACCTGCTGCCCGAGTCGGTGCTGCGCCGGCAGAAGAGCCCGTACCCGTCGACGCAGGATCCGGTGTACGAACGGACGCTGCGCCAGTCGTTGACCGAGGTCGTCGACGACCCGCAGGCACCGATCGCGGAGCTGATCAACCCGCCGCGGGTCCGGGAGACGCTGGCCGCCCCGCTGGAGGAGAGCGGGTTCGGGATGAGCCGGCGCTCGGTCGAGCTGCTGCTCGGCCTCAACCTGTGGCTGCGCCGCTACCCGGTCCGGCTGGCGCTCACCTGATCGAGGCATGGGCAAGGGCTCCCGTCGGCGGCCATCGTCACCGACGGCGCGGCCCTGTTGTGCAGCGGCCGCGACAGTGGACCAGGTTTAGTCGGACGATTGCCGGGCATCGCGCGGCCGTCCTGCTGCGCGAGACCGTCGACGTGGCGCTGCGCGGGGCGCTGGTCCGCGACGGCGGGACGCCCGCGCGGGGCGACCGGTCATTGCGCCGGGCAGGTTCAAACACCCCGGGAGGCCGGCATGACGAACGTTCAGCAGGGCGGCAGGGTCGCCCTCGTCACGGGTGCGAGCAGGGGCATCGGCGCGGCCGTGGCCCGGTTGCTGGCATCGCAGGGGATGCGGGTCGTGGTCAACTACCACAGCAGCCGCGACAAGGCCGACGATGTGGTCGCGTCGATCGGGCCCGCCGGCCGGGCGATGGCCGTGCAGGCCGACGTGCGCGACGGGGACGCCGTGCTCGGCATGGTCGAGCAGGTCCGGGCCACCATGGGCGAGGTGGAGGTCCTGGTCCACAACGCCTTGATCCCGTACGCCATCAAGTCCTTCGAGGAGATCTCGGTCGACGAACTGGGCAGCAAGGTGGAACAGGAGATCCGAGCGGCCTTCCTGGTGACGAAGGCCGTTGTCCCCGGCATGATCTCGCGCGGCTACGGACGGATCGTCTACCTCGGCGCCGTGTTGAGCCGGCGCCCGGATGAGGGAATGATCGCGCTCGGAACCGCGAAGGCGGCGTTGAGCTCGTTCGCCCGCTTTGTGGCGCAGGAGCTGGGGCCTCACGGGATTACCGTCAACGTGGTGGCCCCCGGGCCGGTGGGTGGCCTCCTCCATGCCACCCTCGATCAGGAGCAGCAGCAGCGCATGGCGGCACAGACGGCGCTGGGCCGCATCGCCTCCCCCGACGACGTGGCCCGGGCCGTCGCCTTCTACGCCGGCGACGACAGCGCATTCATCACTGGCACGACCGCGCCGGTCAACGGCGGACTGACCATGGACTGACGCCGTCTCGCCCGGCAACACCAGTCCGGCGAACGCCGCGGACTCGCCGAACGCGAGCGCCGCTGTCACGACGTCGGCTTCATGGCTCGTCGTCGGGGCCGCCCGCCGCCGTGCTGCTGGGGGTCGTGGCGGTCGGACACGCGGTTGGTGCGGCTCAGTTGCTCGCGCTGGGCGACGGGACGAGGGGCGTGGTCGTGCCCGGGGTCGGCACGGTGGTGGAGGTCGGGCCGGTGTCAGCGGGCCGCTGGTCGCGGTCGCCGCGCTCCGTGCCGTTCTCGCCGTTCTCGCCGCGGCCGTCGGCCTCGTCGTCGTGGCCCCGACCGTCGCCGTGCTCGCCGCCGTCGCCGTAGCCGTGTTCGCCGACGACGACCGCGCCGATCGCGGCGCCGGCCACGGTGCAGGGGACCACGCCGAAGACCAGCGTGGCGGCGACGGCCACGGCGGCGGCCCGACCGGGGGTGGACACGAGCCGTCGCAGGCCACCGGAGCGGCCGATCGTGGCCGGGCCAGCCGAGGCAGGGGGCGGCGGCGCGGACGAGGCGACGGGGGCCGCCCCGACCGGCTCCGCTGCGGGCCGGGCGGGAGCGGCATCGGGGAGGTTGGTGTCGGGGTTGTCAGTCATGTCCTGGGACGGTAGGGACCCGAGGCCTGAGGATTCGTTGAAAGCGCGGAGCGGGGGTAAAGCTTGACCATGACAGTGGCCACCACGTCGTCGGCCAGGTGCCAGTCCCCGCAGATCAGGTAGCCGATACGTCGAAGCGGGTCCAGCCGGGCGGCGGCGTACTCGTGGAAAACCGCTCACAGCAGCCACACCGACACCCGCTCGCGGTGGCAGGCCAGCAGTCTGGCGGTGGCAAGGCACTTCGGCGGGGCCGGCCAGTGCTCCGTGCGACCCAGCACCGTCACCGCGCCCGTGGTGAGGTCCAGGCGGGCGACCAGCGAGCCGCCGGGGTTGCGGTCGGTCACCAGGGCGGCGTGGCCCGGCAGCGCCGCGACGACGTCCCACGCGCCGAACCGGCGCACGACCTGGCCGGTCACCGCGTCCAGCACAACGGCGCCGAGCGCCGGATCGGCGGCGTTCGGGGTAGGCTCGGTCGCCCACATGTGGCCGGCGTCGAACGGGCCGAGGTCCGTCCAGCCCGAGATGCTCCACCGCGCGTCGCCGGTGTCGGGGTCCACCACCGTGGTCCGGCCGACGCTGCCGGTGCACAGCAGGGTCCCGCACCACCACAGGCCGCCGGCCGCCGCCATGTCGGTGTGCCGCCACAGGCGACGGCCCGTCGTCAGGTCGAACACGGAGCTGTCCAGCAGCGTGCTGCGCTCGAAGTGGTAGACGAGCAGCCGGTCGCCGGAGATGTCGAAGCCGTCGACCGCACCGAGGCCGGGCAGAGCGACCGTGCGCACGACCGCGGCCGAGCCGGCGTCGCGGATGAGCAGCGTGCCGCCGGGGTCGAGGTCGGCGATCTCGGGCCGGCCGTCACCCGCCGGCAGCACGCGGCGGACCGAGGACGTGCCGAGCTCCCAGCGCACCGCGCCCGTGCCGATGTCCAGGCCGAGCAGGCGCCCGTCGATCACACCGTCCGCGCGGGCGATCAGCACCCCCGGCGGGCCCTCGCCGGACGGGAGCGACGGCAGGTACCCGTCGCGCCGCCACACCTGGGCGCCGGTGGCGGCGTCGAGGCCGACGAGGGCCGCCGCGCCGGTCGCCGGTCCCTCGACCGACAGCACCACCCGGCCCTGCGACGCGGCCAGCAGCCGCCCGCCCGGCTCGACCGGGACGCTCCAGCGGCGGGCGCCGCCCGGCATCCGGTACGCCGCCACGGCGGTGCGCATCAGCAGGTACAGCCCGTCGCCGTCGGCGCGCACGTCGGCGATCCCGTCACCGTCCAGCACCACCGACGGGGCCGGCGGCATCGTCGGGTCGCCGCTGGGCAGCAGCAGCACGACGAGCAACCCCAGCAGCCACCAGCGCCAGCGTGACGGCGGCGCCGATGTCGGCCCGATCGGGCCGGAGACGTCGAGGTCGATCACCACCTCAGTTTCACTCAGTACACGTCGCGCAGGTACCGCTTCGTGCTACCGGGCGTGGGCGGTGCGGCGTACGACGTACGGCATGATGCCGCCGTGCCGGAAGTACTCCGCCTCGCGCGGGGTGTCGAGGCGGGCCTTGGCCGGGAACGTCCGGTGTTCGGTGTGGATCGTGACGGTGTCCGGGATCGGGTCGCTCAACCCGGTGACGGTGAAGGTCTCGTGGCCGGTGAGGCCGAGGGTGTCGGCGCTGTCGCCGTCGAGGAACTGCAGGGGCAGGATGCCCATGCCGATCAGGTTCGAGCGGTGGATGCGTTCGAAGGACTCGGCGAGGACGGCGCGGACGCCGAGCAGGGCGGGGCCTTTGGCGGCCCAGTCGCGGGACGAGCCCGCACCGTACTCCTTGCCGGCCAGTACCAGCAGCGGTACGCCGGCGGCCCGGTAGGCTGCGGCCGCGTCGTAGATCGTCGTGAGGGATCCGTTGTGGACGGTGCATCCTCCCTCGGTGTCCGGCACGAGTTGGTTGCGCAGCCGGACGTTGGCGAAGGTACCGCGCATCATCACCTCGTGGTTGCCGCGGCGGGACGCGTAGGTGTTGAGGTCGGCGGGCTCGACGCCGTGCCGCCGCAGGTACTGTCCGGCCGGGGTGTGCGGCGGGATGGCGCCGGCGGGTGAGATGTGGTCGGTGGTGACGGAGTCGCCGAGCTTGACCAGGACTCGGGCGCCGGTGATGTCGGCCACGGCGGGCGGCTCGGGTGTCATGGAGTCCAGGTAGGGCGGCCGGCGCAGGTAGGTGGACGCGGCGTCCCAGCCGAACGTCGCTCCTTCCGGGGCGGCGAGCTGCTGCCACCGCTCGTCCCCGGCGAACACGTCCGCATACGCACGGGCGAACATCGCGGGGTCCAGGGTCGTGTCGATGAGGTCCTGGACTTCTCGGGGGCTCGGCCAGATGTCGCGCAGGTACACGGGCCGGCCGGCGTGGTCGGTGCCGAGCGGTTCGGTGGTCAGGTCGATGTCCATGGTGCCGGCCAGGGCATAGGCGACGACGAGCGGCGGCGAGGCGAGGTAGTTCATGCGCACGTCGGGGTTGATGCGGCTGTCGAAGTTGCGGTTGCCCGACAGCACCGCGGCGACGGCGAGGTCATGGTCACGGACGGCCTGCGTGACCTCGGGGATGAGTGGGCCGGAGGCGCCGATGCAGGTCATGCAGCCGTAGCCGGTGAGATGGAAGCCGAGTGCCTCCAGGTGTGGGGTGAGGCCGGCCTTGTCGTAGTAGTCGGTGACGACCCGGGAGCCCGGGGACAGACTGGTCTTGACCCAGGGCTTGGTGCGCAACCCGCGGGTGGCGGCGTTGCGGGCGAGCAGCGCCGCGGCGACCATCACCGAGGGGTTGGAGGTGTTGGTGCAGGAGGTGATGGCCGCGATGGCCACGCTGCCATGGTCGATGCGGTGGGTACCGCCGTCGAGCGCGACCGTCGTGGGGGCGCTGGGCCGGCCGACCACGCCGCGGAAGCCGGCCTTGGCACGGTCGAGGGGCACGCGGTCCTGGGGCCGGCGGGGGCCGGCCAGCGACGCGACGACGGTGCCCAGGTCGAGGTCGAGCGTTTCGGTGTACCGGGGGGTGGCGCCGGGCTCGTGCCAGAGGCCCTGCTCCTTGGCGTAGGCCTCGACCAGGGCCACGGTCGCGTCCGGGCGGCCGGTGAAGCGTAGGTATCGCAGCGTCTCGGCGTCGATCGGGAAGTACGCGCACGTGGAGCCGAACTCCGGGCTCATGTTGGCGATGGTGGCCCGGTCGGCCAGGGTGATCTCGGCGACCCCGGGGCCCGAGAACTCGACGAACTTGCCGACGACACCGTGCCCGCGCATCAGTTCCGTGATGGTGAGGACCAGGTCGGTCGCCGTCGCACCGTGCGGCAGCACACCGTGCAGCCGGACACCGACGACCTGGGGAATGCGCATGGACACCGGCTGGCCGAGCATGGCGGCCTCGGCTTCGATGCCGCCGATGCCCCAGCCGAGCACACCGAGGCCGTTCACCATGGTGGTGTGCGAGTCGGTCCCGAGGCACACGTCCGGGTAGGCCCAGCCACCGTCGGCCACGACGACGCGGGCGAGGTGTTCGACGTTGACCTGGTGCATGATGCCGGTGCCGGGCGGGACGACCGCGAGGCCGCGCAGCGCCGCCTGACCCCACTTGAGGAACCGGTAGCGTTCGGCGTTCCGGGCGTACTCGAGCTCGGCGTTGCGGACGAAGGCGTCCGCGCGGCCGAACACGTCGGCGATGACGGAGTGGTCGACGACCAGTTCGGCGGGGATGACCGGGTTGACGCCGGCGGGGTCGCCACCGAGTGCGGTGACGGCGTCGCGCATGGCGGCCAGGTCGACGAGGGCGGGCACGCCGTTGGTGTCGTGCAGGAAGATCCTGGCCGGGTGCAGGTCGATGGCGTGCGCGAACGACGCCGGCTCGCCCCAGCCGAGCAGCGCCTGGATCTGGTCGGTGGTGACGAGTGCTCCGTCCTCGTGGCGCAGGAGGTTCTCCAGCACGATCCGGAGGCTGTAGGGCAGGTCAGGCGGGGCGATGCCCGCCAGCCGGTGGATGGTGTGCCGGCTGCCGTCAACCGTCAGCGTGCCGGTCGTGCCGAAGCTATTGCCCATGACCGGTGCCTTCCGGGATGTCCCGGGGAAACATCGGGACGCAGAACGTGTTGACGTGCCCGCCCGGCCGCACGAACCGGGCCGCGGCCTCCCGCCAGGCCGCGTAGTGCGGCGCGGCGCGGTGCTGCCGGTAGAACGCGTCCTCGTCGGCGTAGATCTCATACAGGACGAAGCGGTACGGGTCGTCGACCGACCGGTGCACGTCGAACCGCAGGCAGCCGGGTTCGTCCCGCACGGATGCGCGGGCGTTCTCACCGATCGCGGTCAGGAAGGCGTCGACGTGCTCCGGGTGGACGTCGAGCGTGACGATCACGGTGAACATCAGGCCGACTCGACAGGCTCGAACGCAATGCCGCAGGAGGCGCCCAGCTCCCGCAGGTCGTGGATGGTCTTGCCGGGCAGTGACAGGCCCCCACCGGCGGTGCGGTCCTCGATCTCTCCGGGGTAGAAGATCTCGCCGGCGCCGGGTGCCAACGGTACGGCCTTGGTCGTGCTGATCAGGTCGTCGACGCGGCGGGCGTACTCAGCCGGGTCCATGAGCGCGTCGATCCGGATGGCCATCGCCAGGTGGCCGCAGCCGCTGCGCCGGTCGGGTACGTAGGGGCCGGCGACGCCGGCGGCGTATGAGCTGCCGGTGAGGACGCCGGAGAGCAGGTCCATCATGAACGCGACGCCGTATCCCTTGTGTCCGGCCATCGGCAGCAGGATGCCCTCGATCGCCGCGCGCGGGTCGGTCGTCGGTATGCCCTTGGCGTCGGTGGCCCAGTCGCCGGGGATGGCTTCGCCGCGCTGCAGCGCGGCGTAGATCTTGCCGCGGGCCACCCCCGTGTTGGCGATGTCGAGGACGACCGAGCCGTGGCTGCCACCCGGCGCGGCGATGGACCAGGGGTTGGCGCCCACCGTCTTGACCCGCCCGCCCCAGGGCGCCATCGCCGGGCTGCCGTTCGTCGTCAGGATGCCGACGCAGCCGGCGGCGGCCATGCGCCGGGTCCAGTAGGCGGCGGTGCCGAAGTGGTTGCTGTTGCGGACCGCGACGATGCCGACGCCGTGCCGTTCGGCGCGCGACACGGCGTCCTGGCACGCCGTGTCGGCGATCACCTGTCCCACTCCCTCGCGGCCGTCCATGACGGACACCGCGCCCCCGTCCACGACGGTGACAGGCTCGGTGACGGCCGTCATGGCACCGGACCGGATTCTGGCGACATACCAGCCCAGGCGCAGCATGCCGTGCGAGGGGTGACCCCAGCGGTCGGCGGTGACGAGGCTGTCGGCGACCAGCCGGGCGTCGGTCTCCGGCACGCCGACGGAGCGCAGCACGCTGGTGCCGAAGGTGGTGAGGTGTTCGGGGTTCATCGGCTGGCCCTTTCGGTCAGGTCCGTGACCTGCTGCAGGGTGAGCGGCCGGGACCGGTGCCCGTGCAGGAGCAGGAACAGGCGGGCGGTCTCCTCCAGTTCCTCGATGGCGTCGGCGGCGGCCGCGAGGTCGGCGCCGGCGACGACCGGTCCGTGGTTGGCCAGCAGGAGCGCGTGGTGGGCGGCCGCGAACTGTTCGGCGGCCGGGCCGAGGGTGGTGTCGCCGGGCGCGTGGTACGGCAGCAGCGGCAGGCGCCCGACCCGCATCACGTAGTAGGCGGTCAGCGGCGGCAGCACGTCGGCCGGGTCGAGGCCGGCCAGGCACGACACCGCGACCGCGTGGGTGCTGTGCAGGTGCACCACGGCAGCGGCCGACGGCCGGGCGCGGTAGACGGCGGCGTGCAGGAACGCCTCCTTCGAGGGCGCCGGGCCCGCCACGTGCCGGCCCTCGATGTCCACGGTGGACAGCGCGTCCGGACGCAGCGTGCCGAGGCTCGCCCCGGTCGGGGTGACGAGGATGTCGTCGCCGTCCCGGACGCTGATGTTTCCGGTACGGCCGAACGTCAGCCGCCGCGTGAACAGCGACCGGCCGAGGTCGACAACCTGTTGCCTCATGGGGTGGTTCCTCTCATGGCACGCACGAGCAGGTCGGGCGCGCCGAAGTTTCCGGACTTCAGCAGCAGGGCGATGGTCGGCCGGTCAGTGGTGTGGCACCAGGGCACGCCGTGGTCCTCCTCCGCGGCGATGACGACCGAGGTGACGCCGAGTGCCGAGACGACGGCGCCGGAGGTCTCCCCGCCGGCCACGGCGATGCGCCGGACACCGGCGCTGACCGCCGCCCGGGCGAGGGCGCCGAGTGTTGCCTCGAGGACGTCCGCCGTCTGCGGGCCCATCGCCGCGATGCCGGCCTGCCGCTGCGCGGCGGGGGCGGACGAGTAGATGAGGACCGGACCGTGGCGCAGGTTGTCCCCGAGCCAGCCGAGGGCGGTGGCCAGGAGCTGGTCGGGGTCGGGCGTGGCGGCCGGGTCGAGCTGGTGGGACGCGAACACGGCGCGGGCTTGGTCGACCTGGGCGAGGGTGGCAGCGGAGCAGCTGCCGGCGAGGACGATGCCAGGTCCTTCGGGCAGCTCGGCGTGCTCGACGCGTTCGGCGGCGGGGGTCGCGGGGCCGGTCACGGCGCCGAGGGCGCGGGCGAGTCCCGCGCCACCGGTCAGCAGCGCCCGGCGGTGACCTGCGGCGGCGACGGTGTCCAGGTCGCTGTCGCAGGTGGCGTCGACGATCACGTGCCGCACGCCGCGGCCGGCCAGGGCGGTCAGCCGGTCCCGGACCGGTTCCACACCGGCGCGCACCACGTCGAGCGGGAGCAGGCCGACGGCATGCGGGCTCTGGCGACCCATCAGCGTGGCCAGGTTGGACTCGGTCATCGGGGTGAGCGGGTGGTGGCGCATGGGCGAGCCGGACAGCAGTGTGTCGCCGACGAACAGGTGGCCCTGGTAGGTGGTGCGCCCGTGTTCGGGGGACGCCGGGCAGACCAGGGCGAGGCGGCCGTGGCCCGCGTCGAGCAGGGCGTCGGTGACCGGGCCGATGTTGCCCTCGTCGGTGGAGTCGAACGTCGAGCAGTACTTGAAGTAGATCCGCCGGGCGCCGCGGGCGGCGAGCCAGTCGTGGACGGCCAGCGACTCGGCAACGGCGTCCGCAGCGGGGATCGTCCGGGTCTTGAGCGCCACCACGACGGCGTCGCATGGCGGCACCGTCTCCTGCGGGCCGGGCGCGCCGAACCTGAGCACCGTGCGCAGCCCGATCCGGCGCAGGGCCGCTGCCACGTCGGTGGCCCCGGTGTAGTCGTCGGCGATGCACCCCAGCACGGTCATCGCGGCTGCCCGCCGGTGAGGACGTCGCGAAGCGTGTCGGCGGCCAGGTGGGGCGGGCTCAGCACCGGCACCGGCACGGCGGCGCTGACCGCGGCATGGACCAGACTGATCGAGTACTGGCCGAGCACGATCATGTCCACCTCGGGCGCTGCGCGCCGGGCCGCGTCAACGACGAGGTCCCGCAGTTGCGCATGGTCGTCGGCGCGGCTCGCCGCGGCGGCGCCCTCGACGACGACACCCTCGACGCGGACGCCCGCGCCGCCGAGGAACTCGCGCAGCCGGCGTGTGGTGTCGGCTACCCCGGTGCTCAGCGGTCCGAGGACCGCGACCCGGTGCGGCCGGTCGGCGCGGATGCGGGTGAACATCGCGGCGTCGGAGGCATGGACCGGCACCGCCCAGTCGCCGTCCTGGGTCACCGGCCCGTACATGGAACAGGTGAGCTGAACGGCGTCGGCGCCGCCGCCGACGGCGTACCGGATCAGCGCGGCCATGCGCTGCCCCAGGGCCGGGGTCAGGCCACCGGCGGCGTCGGCCTCGGTGATGAGCCGGTCGTCGAGCAGGTTCCACAGTCTCGCGTCCGGAAACCGTTCGGCGAACGCGGTGTGCGCCGGGGGCATGGACGTGGGCGTGGCGTGGATGAGGGCGACGGTGGGGGCAGCCATCGGGTCAGCCCGCCCGGACCGCGTCGACGACCGCGGCGGTGAACTCGGTGGTGGTCGCCGTCCCGCCCATGTCCCGGGTGCGCACTCCGCCGCGTACGGCCGTCTCGATGCCGCGGTCGAGCCGGGCGGCGGCGTCGGCGGCCCTCGGGTCGTCGTGCTTGGCCGCCAGCCAGTTCAGCAGCATGCCGCTGGAGAGCATCATCGCGATCGGGTTGGCCAGGTCGCGGCCGGCAATGTCGGGGGCGGAGCCGTGGGCGGCCTGGGCCATCGCCCGGTGGTCGGAGGCGTTGATCGACGGTGCGATCCCGAGTGAGCCGGCGACCTCGCCGGCGAGGTCGGACAGGATGTCGCCGAACATGTTCTCGGTGACGATGACGTCGAACTGGTCGGCCCGCCGAACCAGGTGGACCGTCATGGCGTCGATGTGGAAGTCGTCGACGGTGACGTCGGGGTAGCCTGCTCCGACCTCGCGGCACACGTCGCGGAACAGGCCGGTGGTCATCTTGAGCACGTTGGCCTTGTGCACGATGGTGACTCGCTTGCTGCGCCGGCGGGCCAGCTCGAACGCCTCGCGGGCGATGCGCTCGACGGCCGGCCTGGTGATGATGCCCAGTGCGACGGCGACGTCCGGGGACGGCATGAACTCGCCGGTGCCGGCATAGGTGCTGCGGTCGGCGTAGAAGCCCTGCGTGTTCTCCCGGACGATGACCAGGTCGGTGCCCGGGACGATGGCGTTGCCGGCCTCGAACGCCTTCGCCGGGCGGATGTTGGCGAACAGGTCGAAGTGCTTGCGGATGGTGCCGCTCGGGTTGAGCTTCGAGCGGTGTGGTTGCGGGTACGCGGCGCTGTCGTGCGGGCCCAGCAGCCATCCGTCGAGCTCGGCGAGGGCCGTGAGTGTCTGTGGTGGTACGGCGTCGCCGTACGCTTCGATCGCCGCGGCCCCGAGGGGCAGGTCGACCCACGAGATCGGGTCCGTGCCGGCGGCCGCGCACGCGGCGTCGACGACCGCGACGGAGGCGGGCACGATCTCCGGTCCGATCCCGTCGCCGTGCAGGACGCCGAGGGTGTAGCTGGTGGCCATGAGGGTCCTTCCGAGGCTGGAGTCGCGGTTTCAGGCAGTCAGGGCGAGCAGTTCGTCGGCCTCTGAGGAGGGCACCGCCGCCTTGGGGTAGAGCAGGGCGGTCTCGGGACGGAAGGTGAGCCTCGCGGTGCCGGTCAGCCCGCTGCGCGGGCTTTCGACCTGGACGACCTGGGTGCCGAGCTTGACCTGGTACTCGTACCGGGAGCCCACGTACGAGCTGGTCACCACCTCGGTCGAGAGCACGTTCCCGGCGCCGGCCTCGGCGGCGGGCAGCACCTCCAGCCGCTCCGGCCGGATCGCCACCGTGACCTCCTGGCCCGCCGCGATCTGCTGGTCGGTGGCCACCTGGACGACGTCGCCGCTGCACTCCAGCCGGACCCGGCTGTGGCCGTCACGGTGCTGCTCGACCCGGCCGACCAGGAAGTTGCAGCGGCCCACGAACGCCGCCACCTCCGGGGTCGCCGGGGTCTCGTAGATGTCCCGCGGCGTGCCGACCTGCAGCATGCTGCCTTCTGACATCACCGCGATCCGGTCGCTCAACGCCAGGGCCTCGTCCTGGTCGTGGGTGACGTAGACGGTGGTGATGCCGAGGTCCTCCTGGAGTCGTTTGAGCCAGGCGCGGGCCTGTTCGCGCAGCTTGGCGTCCAGGTTGGACAGCGGTTCGTCCAGCAGGAGCACCGACGGCGAGTAGACCAGCGCCCGGGCCAGCGCGACCCGCTGCTGCTGTCCGCCGGAGAGCTGGTGCGGGTAGCGGCCGCGCAGGTGGGCGAGCCCGACCTTCTCCAGGGCTTCGCCGATCCGGACCGCCCGCTCCTGCTTGCCGACTTTGCGCAGCTTGAGCGGGAGTGCCAGGTTGGCCTCGACGGACATGTGCGGCCACAGCGCGTACGACTGGAAGACCATGCCGAGGTTGCGTTCCTCGGTGGGCAGGTAGACCTTCCCGGCGACGTCGACGAACGTGGTCTGGCCCACGTCGATCCGGCCACCGCTCGGTCGTTCCAGGCCGGCGACGCAGTTCAGCGTGGTGGACTTGCCGCACCCGCTCGGGCCGAGCAGCGTGAAGAACTCTCCGTCCCGGACGGTGAAGCTGACCTGGCCCAGCACGGTGGTGGGCCCGAACTGCTTGACCAGGTTGGTGACGGTGACCTCAGGCATCGTTGTGCCCCTTCATGAGTAGCCCGGCGATGCCGACGAACGCCGCGGTGATGGCGATCTGGAGGGTGGCCAGCGCGGCCACGGAGCCGGTGTTGCCCTGCACCCAGAGCTCGAGCATGGTGGTGCCGATGACGTTGGAGTCGGCGGACTTCAGGAAGATCGCCGGCGAGTACTCCTTGAGCATGGTGACGAAGGTGAGCACCATCGCACCGACGAACGCCGGGGTGAGCAGTCTGCCGAGAATCCGGGTGAAGGTGAGCAGCCAGTCCGCGCCGGAGACCCGCGCGGCCTGATCGAGCTCCTGGCCGATCTGCATGATCGACGGTGCGATCGAGCCGAATCCGCTGGGCAGCGCCCGCAGGCCGAAGCCGATGATGATCGCGATCAGGGTGCCCTGGACAAGACCGCCGAGGCCGAACGGGGCGTAGGCGAACGCCCAGAACAGCCCGACGCCGACGATGATGCCCGGCATCGCCTGCGGGGCGAGCGACAGGTACTCCACGGCACGGGCGAACCGGAAGCTGGAGCGCCGGGCCACCACCACGGCCAGCACCGCCAGCGCGCTGACCAGCACGGCGCCGGCACCGGCCACGATGAGGCTGTTGGAGATGGACTGGACGTAGGCGTCGTAGTGGAAGATCCGCTCGTAGTTGGCGGTGGTCAGCGTCTTGAACGGCGACTGCAGCGGGGTGAACACGAGCGTGAACGAGCGGAACACGAGCCCACCGATCGGCAGCAGCGCGCCGAACACGACGTAGCAGCTGATGGCGGCGACGCTGACCCACTTGAGCCAGCCGATGTCCAGCGGGCGGGGCCGGGTGGCCTTGCCCCGCACGGACACGAACCGCCGGGCGTGCTTGAGCAGTTTGGCCTGGACGGCCACCAGGCTCACCGTCACCACCAGGATGATCGTGGAGGCGGCGCCGAGGATGCCGTAGCTGGGATTGATGGACTGCAGGCCGTTGCGGTAGAGGAAGGTGGAGAACACGTCGATGCCGACCGGCTGGCCGTACAGCAGCGGCACGCTCAGCGTCTCCACCGACATGCTGAACACCAGGATCGAGCTGTACACGATCGGCGGTCGCAGCAGCGGAACCACCACGGAGAGCAGAATGCGCAACGGTCCCGCTCCGCACACCTGGGCGGCGCTCTCCAGCGACGCGTCGCTCTGGCGCAGCGCGTTGGCGCAGAACACATACGCGATCGGCGCCAACGCGACCGCCTCGGTGACCGCCATGCCGGGAATCGAGTACAGGTTCCACGGCACGGAGCCGACCAGCTGGCGCACCTGGACGCTGACGAACCCGGCCGGCCCGTACATGGTGATCCAGCCGAAGCCCAGGATCAGCGACGAGATGAAGAACGGCCACTGCATCGCCGCGGCGAACACCCGCCGGCCGGGCAGCTTCGTGCGTACCACGACCACGGCCATCGGCACGGCGATGAGCAGCGTCAGCACCGTGGTGCCGACCGCGAACAGCGCGGTGTTGAGCACCACCAGGCCGAAGCCGGCCTCGGTGAACAGGTGCACGTAGTTGTCCGCGGTGAAGATGCCGCCGGCTTCGTACAGCGGCCGGTCCAGCACGGACTGGTACAGGGTGGGGACGACCGGCGCCAGCACGAGCACCGCGAGCAGGCCGAGCGTGGCGTACTGTATCCAGGCCTCCCGGCCGACGCCGAGGGGGCGCCGGTACCGGGGCCGGCGCGCCGGAGGACCCGGCGCGGGTGTGGGTGGCGGGGCCGCCGTGGCGAGCGATGTCATGTCGTTCCGTTCTTCGTCTGTGTCGCCGGTCAGCGGGCCAGCAGGCCGTTCCAGCGCTCGACGAACGCCTTCTCGTCGCCGTCGGACACCAGCGCGTACTTGACCAGGACCACGTTCTTCTCGCCGACCTTCTCGACGATCTCCTGGTAGGTGTGCAGGCCCTTGGCCGGCTGGACGCTGTCGCGGTACGAGGTCAGGCCGCCTTCGGCGACCGCCCGCTGGCCCTCGGCGGACAGCACGAAGTCCACGAACAGCTTGGCGGTGTTCGAGTGCGGGGCCTTCGGCGCGATGCCGATGCCGCGCGGCAGCACCACCGTGCCGTCGTCGAGGAACGTCACCTGGAACAGTCCGCCGCTCTTGTCCACCACCGGGTACGCCGGAGCGCCGCTGATGAAGAAGCCGGCCAGGTACTCCCCCGCCAGGATCTTCTCGGTCTGCGTCCCGGACGAGGTCTCCGGCCGGGCCAGGGGCAGCAGCGTCTCCAAGGTGTTCCACGCGGCCGGGTTCGCCTGGGTGTAGGTGTAGGAGACGGTGAACCCGAAGGCGCCCTTCACGTCGCGGGTCGTGATCTTGTTGTTGAACTTGCCCGGGTCGGCGGCCACGATCTCCGCCAGGCTCTTGAGACCGGTCGGCGCCTTCGGCATCAGCGAGGTGTTGTAGGCGATCGTCATCGGGTCGGCGGACATCGCGTACACGTTGGGCATCAGCGTCGCGAACGGCGGCAGCTTCGGCAGTTCCGGCGACTGGTATGCCAGCAGCCGGTCCGCGCCGGCGACGTACTCCGCCCAGGCCTGCGCCGCGTTGGACACCAGCAGATCCGCGGGCGAACTCCCGGTGGCCTGCTCGGCGAGCACTCGCTGGAAGACCTCGTCACTGTCCAGGTTGTTGGCGTTGATCTTCTTGACCCACGGGTACTTCTTCTGGAAGTCCCGGAAGATCGGCGCCCAGTTCTCCTGGTCGGTGTTCGAGTAGATGGTCAGTTCGCCGCCCTCGTTCCTGGCGGCGGCGATGGTGTCGGCGTATGCCGGTGGGTAGTAGTCGGGAGCCGTACCCTCGGCGATCTGGTTCGGCGCAGGCCCGTCGTCGCTGCCGCCGCACGCGCCGAGGGCTCCGGCGGCGGCGACAGCGCCGAACGCGGCGAGCATCTGCCGGCGGCTTGGTGTCCAGGTGCGGAGCGCGGGGGTGTCGTTGCTCATCAATGTACCGCTCCTTGACGTGGGGGAAACGTCCGTGACGCTGACCAAGACTGTAGGTTATAAGCTATGTCCGTCAAGAGGTCCCACAGAGACAGTTCGGGAAAGCCCGGGAAGACAGCACACCCGAGGCTCCTGTAGGCTATAGCCTCAACCAGGGGAGGCCAGATGGGTGCGCCGGCAGAGCCATTCACGACGAAGAGCGACTTCGCGTACCTGACGCTGCGAAACCGGATCCTCTCCGGCGAACTGGAGCCAGGCGCGACCCTCAACCAGGCGACACTCGCTCCGGCCATCGGCGTGAGCACCACCCCGCTGCGTGAAGCCCTGCGGCGCCTCAAGTCGGAAGGTCTCGTCGAGCTGGACGCCCACCGTGACGCCCGGGTCACGCCACTGACCGCCGAGGAGGCCCGCGACCTGCTGGAAGTCCGCCGCTCGCTGGACCCCCTCGCCGCCGCGCTGGCGGCGGAGCGCCGCACCCGCGACGACATCCGGGCGATGCGGGCCGCCGTCGAAGGGTTGCAGCCGCTGCCCAGCGATCCCAACGTGTTCGACCTGGTCGCCCACCGGCGCTTCCACACCGCGGTCTACCTGGCCTCGCACAACGAACTGCTGATCGGCACCCTGGACGGGCTGTGGGACAAGGCCGACCGGTACCGTCGCCTCGGTCTGGTGGTCGAGCGCGGCCAGGCCGAACGCGACCAGAAGGCGGCCGAGCACACTGCCCTGCTCGAATGCGTCATCGCAGGCGACTCGGCCGGTGCCGAGGAGGTCATGCGGCTGCACATCGACACCAGCCTCGGCGCCAAGGCGGCGTCGCAGCTCGGCGCGCGCCCGACGGCGGCGACGTCGCGACCCTGAACATCGGGCATGCGAGCGCACTCCGGGCGCGGCCGGGCACAGATCGCTGCGCTGCTGACCCATACCGTGCTGGTGCAAGCGGTCACCTTCGTGCTGCGCCCCACGAGCACCTACCGCGCCATCGAGTTGCATGTTCCCGCGCTGTGGCTCGGGCTGCTCTCGGCGAGTTTCGCCGCCGCTCCCCTGCTCCTCGCCGTCCCCGCCGGTCACGCGGCCGACCGCTTCGGTGAACGCCGGGTGCTGGTGGCGGGCTCGGTGCTCCTGTGCGCCAGCGCGGCCACGTTCCTGGTGCTCGGGCACACCGTCACCGGGCTGCTCGCCGCCAGCGTCATCCTCGGCACCGGCCATCTGTGTGCCGTCGTCGGGCAACAGGCGCTGGTCGCCAACGACAGCCCCGCACACCGCTACGACACGACGTTCGGGCACTACACCTTTGCCGCATCGCTGGGACAGGCGGTCGGGCCGGCGCTGATCATCATGTTCGGCGGCGACCGGACGGTCCCGCACACCGGCGCCATCTTCACCGCCACCGCCCTGCTCACCGCCGTCCCGCTCGCCGTCGCACTCCTGCTGCGACCGGCGGAGCGGCCCTCGACAGCCCCGGCCGTCGAGCGGCCCGGCGTGCGGGACCTGTTGCGTCGCCCCGGCCTGCTGCGCGTCCTGACGGTCAGCTGCGTCGTCCTCGCGGCGGTCGACATCACCCTCGCGTACCTGCCCGCGCTCGGCGTCGAACGGGGCATCACGTCCGGCGCCGTCGGCGTCCTGCTCGCCCTGCGCGCGGCCGCCTCCATGATGTCCCGGCTCTTCCTGGGCCGCCTCGCCGGCACGCTGGGCCGGCGCCGGCTGCTCGTCGGCAGCATCGGACTCTCCGCCGCGAGTCTGGCCGTCGCGGCGGCCCCCATGCCACTGTGGACACTCGCCGTTGTGGTCGCAGCCGCCGGACTCGGACTGGGTGTCGGTCAGCCACTCACCATGTCCTGGCTCGCCGAGTCCAGCCCACCGGGCCTCCGCGGGCGCGCGATGTCACTGCGCCTGATCGGCAACCGCTTCGGCCAGGTCCTGCTTCCCGGTGCCGCCGGCCTGCTCGCCGCCGGCACCGGCGCCGGCGGCGTCCTCGCCCTCACCGCGGCCGGCCTCGCCGCTGTCGGTGTGGCCGCCCGACGCCTGCACTGACCCGACGACCGACGGAGGACACCATGCCTGACGATGATGCCCAGTTCACCACCGCCGACCTGTACGACCAGCACGGCGACAAACTCTCCTCCTGCGACCTCCAGCTCCACCAGTACGGCAGCGTCCCGCGGTTCCACGGTCGCGCCGTCACGGTCCGCTGCTTCGAGGACAACGCCCTGCTGAAGTCCGTCGTGGCCGAGCCCGGCGCCGGTCAGGTCCTGGTCGTCGACGGCGGCGGGTCCGTCCACCGTGCGCTCATGGGCGACATGATCGCCGCCATCGCCCGCGACAACGGCTGGAACGGCGTCATCATCAACGGCGCGGTCCGCGACGTCGCCGTGCTTCGCACCCTCGGCATCGGCGTCAAGGCACTCGGCTCCAACCCCCGCAAGAGCACCAAGACCGGCAGCGGCGAACGCGACGTGCCGGTCACCTTCGGGGGCTGCACCTTCACCCCCGGCGCCGAGGTGTACAGCGACGACGACGGGATCGTCGTCCTGTGACCACGTCCAGTTCGACGCCGATCGAGTGGGCCGGTTCCGCCACCGCCACCCACAGCCGGGACCGGGGCTGACAGGGCGATTCAGTCGATGAGGGGGACGGCCCTCTTCCAGTCGAAGGTGAGGTCGGCCGGGATACCGACGGCCACCCCTTCGCCGGGTGCGAGGACCACCTGGACGGTCGTACCGTCCGGCAGTCGCACGTCGTGCAGGACGCCGCCGGGCTGGTACTCGAGCGCGGAGACGACGCCGCGGTGTACACCGGCGGCGGCGCCCGCACCCGGGTCGGCTTCCACCATTCGGATCCCATCCGGCCGTACCGCGACCGCGACCACCGGCGCCCCGGTGTCGGAGCGGGCGTCGATCTCGATCACGTCGCCGAACCCCGTGCGCAGGTGGCGTCCGTGCGGCGTTACCGGGATGACGTTGGCGAACCCAAGGAACTCGGCGGTATACCGGTGTCGGGGCCGGCTGAACACGTCGATCGGGGTGCCGGCCTCGACCACCTGTCCGGCGTCCATCACCGCGATCCGGTCGCCGAGCGCGAGCGCCTCGGTGTGGTCGTGTGTGACGTACACACCGGTGAGGCCGAGCTCCCGCTGCAGCCGCTTGAGCTGCCCGCGCAGTTGGACGCGGATGCGCTGGTCCAGGCTGCTCAGCGGCTCGTCCAGCAGCATGACGGTGGGCCTGGTGACGATCGCCCGGGCCAGTGCGACCCGTTGCTGCTGACCGCCGGAGAGCTGCTTGGGCTTGCGGCCGGCGAAGTCGGTGAGCCCGACCAGCGCGAGGGCGTCGTCGACCCGCTGCTGCCGCTCCGCGCGCGGTACCCGCCGCATGCGCAGCCCGAACCCGACGTTGTCGCGGACCGACATGGTCGGGAACAGTGCCCAGGTCTGGAACACCATGGAGATGTTGCGCCTGTGGGTCGGTACGGCGGTGAGGTCGCGGCCGTCCAGCAGGACGCTGCCGGCGTCCGGCTCGAGCAGGCCGGCCAGCACGCGCAGCAAGGTCGTCTTGCCGCATCCGCTGGGCCCGAGCAGGACGAGCATCTCTCCGCGTGGCAGCGTCAGGTCGACTCCGGTCACGCCGCCGCCGGTGGGGTACTGCTTGCTGATGCCCGAGATGGTCAGGTAGTCGGACCCGGTCATCGGCGTCTCCTTTCGGCGCCGCCCGCCAGGTGACCGAGGCCGCCGAGCCGCCCGAGGAGGAGGGCGGCGGCGATGCCGACGATGACGAGGATCGTGGACATGGCGGCCACGGTTGGATCGGCGTTGTGCTCCAGGTACTGGAAGAGGGTGATCGGCAGCGTCGTCTGGCCCGGCGACGACAGGAACAGCGAGATCGACACGTTGTCGAACGAGAAGATGAAGAGGAAGACCGCCGCGCTGCCGATCGCGGGCAGCATGCTGGGCAGCGTGACGCAGGCGAACGCGCGCATCCGGGAGGCGCCGAGTGTGGCGGCCGCGGACTCGAGGTCCGAGTCGACCGCGGCAAGACCCGCGACGAGTACCTGGAGCGCGATCGGCAGGCCGACGAGCACGTGTCCCAGCACGAGCCCGACCAGGCCGTTCGACAGCGACAGCTGGCTCAGCATGATGAGCAGGCCGAGCGCCAGCAGGATGTCCGGGGTGACGAGCGGCGTGGCCGTGGCGAGCTGGACGGTCCGCTGGATCCGCCGGCTCCCCCGGGTGAGCGCGACAGCCGCGGGGACCGTGATGAGCAGGCCCACCGCCACCACGATCGACGCGATCCGGAGGCTGAGGGTGAGCGAGGTCCGGAAGCTCGGGTACGCGAATGCCTCGCTGAACCAGCGCAGCGAGAGTCTCTCCGGCGGGAACAGCAGGTACGGGTCGGGGTTCAGGGACGCGAAGGCCACGACCACCAGGGGCAGGAGCAGCAGCACGGTGATCACCAGGGTGAACACCGAGACCTTCGGCCGCGCTGTGCGGGCGGGGCGCCGCTGCGGGCCGACCCGGGTTTGCGCAGCGGTGGCCATCAGCGCGCCCCCGAGGTGTCCCGGCCGCCGAAATGGGTGCCGAGCATGATGGGGATGACCAGGACGACGACGAGGATCACGGCGAACGCGGAGGCGGTCGCCCAGAGCTGGGACTGGCTCAATGACGTGTAGACCATCTGGGGCACGGTGTTCACCCGGCCGCCGCCCATCATCGCGGGCACGATGAACGTGCCCGCGGCCGCCGCGAAGGTCAGCACACCGCCGGCGACCAGGCCCGGCACGGCGAGCGGGAAGACCACCCGGACCAGCACCGACAGCCTGTCCGCACCGAGCGTCCGTGCCGCCTCCACGAGTGTGGTGTCCAGTCTGGACAGGCTCGCGTACACGGCCATCGCCATGAACGGGAACTGGAACATGACCAGGGCGATGACGATGCCGGCGAGCGAGTAGTTGAGGCCGAGCGGCGAGTCGATCAGGTCGGCTCGCATCAGCAGGTCGTCCACCGAGATCAGCCCGAGTTGCAGACCGAAGATCCGTACCACGCCGTTGACGAGCAGCGGTGTGAGGAGCAGCGCGAGCTGGAGCTGGCGCAGTCCTGGTCGCACGGTGAGCTGGTAGGCGTAGAGCAGACCGATCGCACCGGTGATGACCGTGGTCAGCACCGCGATGAGCAGCGTGTTGGTCAGCGCCTTGAGGTACAGCTCGTCGGAGAAGAAGGAGATGTAGTGGCTGAACGTGAAGCCGCCCGCGTCCACGTCGTTGCTCCTGGCCAGGCTGGTGCGGATCACGGTGGTCGCCGGGTAGAGGAACATGCATGCGGTGAACAGCAGCAGCGGGGCGGCGAGCAGCCAGCCGCCCTGCTCGTTCCGGGTGCCGCTTGCCGTCGGCGCCTCGGTCCGACGGATCGCGGGAGTGGCCGTCACCTGCTGAAGATCCTCTGCCAGCGGGTCGTCCACTCGGTGATGTTGTCGCCGAACTCGTACCAGTCGATCGGCCACAGGCGGTCGGCGATCTGCGGGGTCTCGACCAGGTTGGCCGCCAGGTCCGCCGGCAGCCGCACGGTCGTGGACCCCGGCGCCGCCTTGCCCTCCCTCGCCCATTGGACCTGGGTCTCGTCCTTGAGCATGTAGTTGATGAAGTCGTACGCCTGGTCCTTGTTCTTGGCGGCGGCTGGGATCGTGAGGTTCTGCACGCTCCAGGTCGAGCCCTCCGCCGGCACCACGGTCTCGACGCCCCGGCTTTTCAGCGGGATGCCCTGGTCGGCGATGGTGACGACGGCTGCGACGCTGCCGGCGGCCAGCTTGTTGACGCCGTCGGTGCTGGTGGTGAAGAGGAACTGGATGTTGTCCTTGAGCCGCTCCAGGGCCGCCCAACCGGCCTCGTAGTCGGCCGGGCCGTTGCCGAACAGCCGCGCACCGATGAAGACGAGGAAGAGCCCCCCGATGGACGGCGCGTTCTGCAGCGCGAGCTGACCCTTGAGCTCGGGCCGCCAGAGGTCCGTCCAGGAGGTGATCCTGAATGGAACCTTGTCCGTCTTGTAGAGGATTCCGGACGCGGTGTAGCTGATCGGGACGGCGCTGACCCTGCCATCCCTCGTCTGCCCCTCGGTCAGCCGCTTGACGATCGAGTCCCACTGCTCGATGCGGGATGTGTCGATGGGTTCGAGCACACCGCTGGTCACGCCGCGGGCCGCCTCGCTGCCGATCAGCCACGCCAGGTCGTACTGCCCGGGCTTCTGCTGCAGCAGGGGCAAGGTGTCGCTGCCGGGGTCGTTGAGCACCTCCACGCCGGTGGCGGCGGTGAACCCGGGGGAGATCTTCCGCAGGGCGGTTTCCCAGACGCCACCCCAGCATCGGGCCACGATGCGGGTGTTGCCTGCGGCCCCGGGGGACTCCCCGCTGCCGCACGCGGCCAGCAGTGTGCCCGTGCCGACGCCCAGGCCCAGGGAGAGCAGACCGCGCCGACTGAGCGTAGTTCCCATGACTCCTCCTGCAGGTGGCCGAGCTGACATCCGCCGACGCTGCGGCATCGTCCCCTTTGATGTTGAGGATCGACCATCGACCGAAGGTGCAGCTAGAGCCACCGTGATGCCCCCGACAGCTGGACCGACGTACCCACGCGTCGACCGCCATCGCTGCATGGAGCGCCCGCGCGATCATCGCCGAACGGCGGCCCGACGGCGCCTGCCTGCGGGAAGGGGAGATATCCGGGCGGTCGCGCCCGAGGCGTTCGTCGTGCGGCGGGATGCCCGCCGTGAGCTGCAGGGCGAGATCAGCGCGGACACCGAAGTGGCCTACTTCACTGCCAAGGCCGCCGACCGGGACCAGAGGTCAGCAGACGGTGCCGGGTGCCTACACGCCGACGCTCAGGTGCCTGGCAAGTTCGGCAACCGAGGCTGGCGGGGTGCCCTGGCTGCGGCGCAGCACGTCGGTGAGCATCTCGCGGGCGATCGGCCGGCAGCGGACCTCGGACGGAGCGTGCCGGTCGGCCTCCAGCAGCATCTCGCCGGCCACGTCGATGTCGCCGATCAGCACTCGGGCGCGGGCCTGGGTGAGGAAGTGCTGCGCCCGGCGCTCCGGCAGCAGCGCGTTGAACCCTCCGAGGTCCAGCCGTTCGTGTACCCCCACTGCCGTACGGCCCTCGCCGAGCTGGAGGGCCACGGCGGCGCGGTACAACTGTACGTTCGTCGGCCCGAAGCTGGTGCGGTAGTAGTTGTGGTCGCCGTTCAGGGCCAGCGCCGCCTCCTCCGCGCCGCCCAGCAGGTCGCGGGCGGTGGCGCTGTCACCGAGGCGCGCCGCGGCAAGGGCGGCCTGCAGCAGGAGCAGGCCGTAGACGGAGAGCCGCTCCGGCGAGCTGTCGCTGCCGTTGGTACCGGGTGCCAGCCGGTTGGCGAGGTTGATGGTGACTTCCAGCGCGGGCCGGACCCGGCCGAGGGAGTACATCGCCATCGATACCCGGGTGGTGGCGACACCGGCGAGCAACTGGTCGCCGGCACGCTGCGAAACGGTGAGCGACCGGTCCGCGGCGATCCAGGACAGCTCGTGCTCGCCGAGCTTGCGCAGCACCGCCGACGAGATCTGGTAGACCTGTCCGAGCACGTGGGCGGCCTCCCGCGCGTGCGGGCCGTCGCCGTACGCGGTGTCGGCGGCCTGCGCCTCCCGCAGCAGGCGCGGCAGGCTCCGCCCGAGCGTGCCGTACTTCGCATGCTGGAAGGACAGCCAGGCATGAGCGACCGCCTTGCCCATCTCGCTCAGCGGCGGCGGCTCCGCAGGGGCAGAGCAGAAGGCGCTGATCTGGTCGTAGCGCTCCAGGGCCGCGCGAATCTCCTCGACCTCGACCCGGTCGACACCGTTGGGGTTCTCGGGACGGCGCTCCGGGTCCTTGCCGAGCAGGATCTGCACGTCGACCTTCAGCACCTCGGCGATCTCGTACACGACGGAGAACTTGTCGAGCCGGCGCACACCGCGCTCGACCTTGTCGACCCAGCTCTTCGACTTGCTGAGCCGATCGGCGAAGACCTGCTGGGACATCTTGCGCCGGTTCCGCCAGTACGCCACACGACGACCGATGGGCAATTCGTCCACGCCGCTCACCCTCCGAACAAGCGGGATCCCTGCGCGACCATCACCCACAGGCATCGCGAATTACCTAAACGTAGCTGCAACATTGCTCCATGTCGACAGGTCTACACCCCACGGTGTACTCACACCTATGCCAGGCATGCAAGATCCGCTCAGCTTCGGTTCCATCGACGAGCCGACCATCGCACCCACATCCAGGTCCTCGAAGGCGGTGAGGAAGCGTTCATGCGTCGGATCGAGCACGCTCCGGACCAGATGCCGGTCACGGGCTCATGCACATGCATGTCGACCTGTACGGTGCTCGGGTGACAACGCCGCCCTCCCCTGCCGGCCCGAACCCGGACTTTCCTGCGTGGAGCACGCCTGACGCCCCTGCACCTGGCATGCCGGCCTCCGGCACGCCTTCGTATGGGCCGCCGGCCTCCGGCAT
Organism: Dactylosporangium sp. AC04546; assembly: GCF_022095675.1. Classification (GTDB taxonomy): domain Bacteria; phylum Actinomycetota; class Actinomycetes; order Mycobacteriales; family Micromonosporaceae; genus Dactylosporangium. The sequence goes on from NZ_JAHYSG010000002.1 coordinate 170,899, forward strand.
GCCTGCATACGGGCCGCCGACCTCAGGCATGCCTACGTCTGGGCCGCCGACCTCCGGCATGCCCGCGTACGGGGCGCCGACCACCGGCATGCCTGCATACGGGCCGCCGACCTCAGGCATGCCCGCGTACGGGCCGCCGACCACCGGCATGCCCGCGTACGGGGCGCCGGACGCGTCCGGAATGCCGCCCGCCGGTGCTCCCAACTGGGGCGCGCCAGCCACCGGTGCCGTCATCGGCGGCCCGGGCACGGGGTGGCCGAACGGTGCCCCGGTCGCGCCCGCGAGGTCGAGGAACAAGCTGGTCGTCGGCGTCGTCGCCGTCGTGCTCCTGCTGCTGTGCGGTGTCGGTGGGGTCGCGGCCTTCGTCGTCGGCGGTGACCCCGAGCAGAACCCGACCTCCCAGGGTGGCGGCTCATCGGCGAGCCGGAAGCCGAGCAAGGCGCCGGAGCCGTTGACGGCCACCGCGTATCAGACGCTCCTGACCGACGTCGACGGGCTGATGGGGCCGGCGTGGCAGAAGGTCGTCGCGGCGAAGAACCAGACGGCGACGGCCGAGGCCGCGCAGGCGTTGGCCGAGGCGGTCAAGACGAGCGGGCCCAAGTTCGCGGACGTCACCCCGCCGAACGAGGCGGCCGCCGGCCACGAGCAGATCAAGCGGGCGTTCGAGTCGTTGAGCAGCGACTTCAGCGCCCTGGCCGGGTCCGCGAAGTCGGGCGAGATCTGCGCCGGCTCCTCGGCGGTCGCCCAGGTGACCGGGTCACAGTCGGCGACCTATCTCCGGGAGGCGGTCAAGGCCTTCGGGTCCGCCTTCAAGTTCGGCGCATGGCTGCCGGCACCGGTCGCCCAGCAGACCCGCACACTGGCCAACGGCACCATGGTGAAGAAGGGGACCCTCAACGGCTCGGGCGAATTCACGATCAACAACAGCGGCAGCCCGACCGACGTGGTCGTGAGCCTCGTACCGAACGGCACCAAGGTCGCGGCCTGGACGGTCTACGTCTCGGCCGGCAAGACCTTCAAGGTCAAGCGGGTCAAGGACGGCACCTACCAGGTGTACATGGCCACCGGCGTCGACTGGGACGCGGGCGCCGCCGGCTTCACCCGTTCCTGCGACTTCGAGAAGTTCGAGGACATCTTCGAGTTCACGACCACGAGCAGGCAGTACACCACCTGGGAGATCACCCTCAAGGCCAGCGTCGGCGGCAACGCCGACACCGACACGGTCAACCCCGGCGACTTCCCGCAGTGACCAGGGTGCGCGGCGGCTGCTCACTGCCATGCTGAGCGGCCGCCGCCGGCCCGCCGGGAAGGGCGGCCGCGTCGTTGCCGGCAATCGCCTCGGTGGTGCGCCGCCGCGCCACGGCCGGGCTGGCCGAGCGCAGCTGGGTGGTGGAGAGCGACTTCCTGCACCCGGAGGGCACCGGCCAGACCCAGGGTGTCGCCGTGCCGTGCCGTACCCGGCGCGGCCCGGGCACCGGCCGTTCCGTTACCTCGGCCGAGTCCTCGCCCGGGAGCTCTGGCCGGCTCGACCGGCCGGCGAACACGTCGACGTCCTGACCGCCGTCGGCTTCGGGCTCACCGGCGGCAACGGCGCGCTGCGGCTGCGGCGGCTGGTGGACACCTTCGGCCAGACCCGCGACGTGGACTGCGGCACGGTCGTGCCCGCCGAGAGCCGCACCGTGCCGGGAAACCCGGACCTGGTCGCGATGCCACCGCGGATCAGCCGCCGCGGCCTGGCAGTCCGGTGACCGGATGGTCGATGTGGCCGCGGTCGCCCGCGAGCGGATCGGCGCCGCGGCGGCCGCGGCCGGCGCCTCGGCGAGCTTCGCGGCGACGATGCTCGCCACCGCCTCGACGGTCACCGTGGCCCGGTCCTGATCAGCCCCCGGGACCAGGCGGTGACCCGCTCGGCGAGGATGTCCAGCGGCAGTGGGCCACAGGTCAGTACCGTGTCGTGGAAGGCGCGGATGTCGAACCGGTCGCCGAGCGCGGCCCGGGCATCCTCGCGCAGCCGGCGGATCTCCAGGCGGCCGACCATGTACGCCAGGGCCTGGCCCGGGTCGGCGATGTACCGGTCGGTCTCGGACTGGATCTCGACCTCCGGCATCACGGTGTTGGCCCGCAGGTAGTCCACGACCTGCTCGCGGCTCCAGCCCTTGGCGTGGATGCCGGTGTCCACGACGAGCCGGGCGGCGCGCATCGAGTCGGTGGCGAGCATGCCCAGGCGGGCGAGCGGGCCCGAGTACAGCCCCATCTCGTCGGCGAGGCGCTCCGCGTAGAGGCCCCAGCCCTCGCCGTACGCGGTGAACATGCCGATCCGGCGCAGCAACGGCAGCCCGGTCAGCTCGAGGGCGAGACTGATCTGCAGGTGGTGGCCGGGGACGCCCTCGTGGAAGGCGGTCGCCTCGCTGAGGGTGCGGTCACGGCCGCCCGGCTGGGACGTATTGGCGAAGTAGATGCCCGGGCGGCTGCCGTCGACCGCCGGGGCGAGATAGTAGGCGGCGGGCGCGCCCGGGGCCTCGTCGGCCGGGACCGCCGCGACCGTGCACCGCTGCGCCGGCAGCGTGCCGAACCAGTCCGGTGCGGCCTTCTCGGCGCGCTCGATCGTCTGCCGTGCGGCGTCGAGGATCTCCTCGCCGTCGCGCCAGCGCAGCGCCGGATCGGTCCGCAGGCGCCGCATGACGGCGTCGGTGTCGTCCGTGCCGAACGCCTCCGCGCCGATTTCCGCGAACTCGCTGCGCAGCCCGGCGATCAGGTCGAGCCCGATGGCGTGCAGTTCGTCCGGGGTGCGGCCGGTCGTGGTGTGCAGGCGCACCTGCCGCGCGTACAGGTCGTCGCCGCCGGGCAGAAAGCACATGCCGGCCTCGTCCAGGCCGCGGGAGGCGGGCGCGATCTCGCCGGCGAGCACCTCCCGGTAGGCGGCGATGGCGGGCCGGACGACCTCGGCGACGAGGCGGTCCCGCTCGGCGGCGAACCCGTCGTCCTCGGCGGCCGGTTTGCGCAGTGGGTCGCCGTCGGGGTTGGCCAGATACCGGTCCAGGTGGGCGACGGCCCCCTCGACCAGATGCCGCACCGGCCGCCGGCCCGCGGCGATCCCGTCGCGGTGCCGCTGGGCGATCTGGGCCAGGGACTCCGGCAGCTGCTTGAGCCGGGCGAGGTAGCCGTGGGCCCGGTCGGTGTCGCTCAGGGCCACCATCGGCAGCTGGACCAGCAGCGCCGCGGCCGGTGCCGTCCAGGTGTCGGTGATCGCGTACTCGGTGGCGCGCACCTCGACGGTGTCCACGATCGACTGTGCCTGCTGCACGACGACGCCGAGGGTCAGCCGGTCGTCGTCGCCGAGGCCGGCCGGATCCAGTTCGCCGGCGCGGCCGGCGATCGCGAGCGCGCGCTCCTTGATGGCGGTGTCGCCGGCCTCCGTGTAGTCCCGCATCCGGTCGTCGCGGCCGGGGATGCCGAGCAGCGACGCGCCGATGGGGAAGAAGTCGAGCATCACCTCGAGCAGTTCGTCAGCGAGCTGGTTGACAGTGGACATGTCGCCTCCGCTATGGGGTTCAGCCGCCGTCCAGGCTGGCGCGGACGTGCCGGCGGGCGTCGTGGATGCGGGACTTCAGGGTGCCCGCCGGGATGTCCAGGTGGTCGGCGATCTCCTTCGACACAGATTCGTGGCATGCCTGCCGGATGTGACGCAGCCGGGTTCGAGGGCACTCGAACACCCCACTGAAGCACACATGCTGTGCCACGCCAATCGGCGGTGGCGCCCGTGAGTGCGGCCGCGGCCTGCCTTCGCCGGTGCTGAGCCCGACGGCCCGGCCAGGTCGAGAGAACGGCGGATGCCGAGCGGACCGCCTCGGTGGCTTCCTGCCTGAGACGCCGGGCAGCGTCACGACACCCAGGTCACACGGCTCGAGCGGCGACACTGGCGTTCAAACTATGCTGATAATCATCTTACTATGGTGTTCTAGCCGCGTTCGAAGGTAGGATCGCGAAGCCTGACCTTGACTGGAGGAACCATGACCGAGACCGCGTCCAGGCCCACGACGGCAGCCGCCAGCCCGGAGGACAACAGCGGCGTCCGCTCGTACGACGTCGTGATCGTGGGTGCGGGGCTGACCGGCATGTACCAGCTCAAGCTGGTCCGGGAGCTCGGCCTGTCCGTCCGGGTCCTGGAGGCCGGGGACGGCGTCGGCGGCACATGGTTCTGGAATCGCTACCCGGGCGCACGGCTCGACTCGGAGTCGTACTCGTACCAGTACTCGTGGGACGAGGAGCTGCTGCAGGAGTGGAAGTGGGAGGAGATGTTCGCCGGCCAGCCCGAGCTGGAGGCGTACTACAACCGGGTCGCCGACAAGCACGACCTCCGCAAGGACATCGACCTCGGCGCGCGGGTGGAGGGCATGGTCTTCGACGAGGAGACCGACGACTGGACGTTGCGCTGCACCGACGGCCGGACCTACCGCGCTCACGTGGTCGTGATGGCCAGCGGCATCCTCTCCGACCCGAACTTCCCGAAGATCCCCGGGCTCGAGAACTTCAAGGGCGAGTGGTACCACACCTCGCTCTGGCCCAAGGAGAAGATCGACTTCGCCGGCAAGCGGATCGCCGTCATCGGTACCGGCGCCACCGGAGTCCAGGTGATCCCTGAGGTGGCCAGGACCGCCGGGCACCTGACCGTGTTCCAGCGCACCGCCAACTGGGCCGTCCCGCTGCGCAACCGTCCGCTGTCCGAGCAGGACATGGACGAGATCCGCGCGGGTTACCCGGAGATGTTCCCGTTCCTTCGCAACTCCTTCAGCGGCTTCCTGCACACCTGGGACAAGACCAAGTCCACCGAGGTCACCCCCGAGGAGCGGGACGCCCGCTACGAGGAGGCGTTCAACTCCCCCGGGTTCACCAAGTGGATCGGGCTCTACAACGACCTGGCCTACGACGCCGAGGCGAACAGGATCTACTGCGACTTCCTCGCCTCGAAGGTCCGTCAGCGGGTCAACGACCCGGAGACGGCCGAGAAGCTGATCCCGAACGACCACTACTTCGGCACCAAGCGGGTCCCCTGCGAGACCAACTACTACGAGACCTACAACCGCGACAATGTCGACCTCGTCCTGCTCAAGGAGAACCCGATCAAGGCGTTCACCGAGAAGGGCATCCTCACCGCCGAGGGTGAGCTCGAGGTGGACATGATCATCTTGGCCACCGGGTTCGACGCCTTCACCGGCGCCCTGAACAAGATCGACATTCGCGGACTGGGCGGCCAGACCTTGCGCGACAAGTGGAAGGACGGCCCGCTCACGTACCTGGGCATGCAGGTCTCCGGGTTCCCGAACATGTTCGTCGTCGGCGGCCCGCACGGCAAGGGCGGCCACGGCAACGGCCCCCGATGCTCCGAGCCCGTCGTCGAGTGGGTCGCCCACGTCGTCGGCGACATCTTCACCCACCCGTGGCGCCGCGTGGAGGCCGATCCCCAAGCTGAGCAGGAGTGGACCGCCGGCGTGATCTCCACCGCCGCCGGCACGCTCCAGGCCTCGGCCAAGTCGATCTTCTTCGGCGACAACATCGAGGGCAAGCCGCGCGTCTACGTCGCCTACCTCGGGGCCCTGCCCGAGTTCGTCGACAAGCTCTACGACGCCCGCCAGGCCGGCTACCGCGGCTTCATCCTGAGCTGACGTGACGCGTCGCGTCGCGTCGTGCTCGGGCGCGGCGTCGCGGCCGTCGCGCCTGAGCTCCCGTACACCGCGTCGCAGACCAGACCGCCGCCGGCGTGACCGCCAACTGGACGGCCGCGCCCGATCTGGAGGTACCGAATGAAGCCGGAGCCGTTCGTCCTCGATGTGCCTGAGGCGGACCTGGAGGACCTTGATCGCCGGCTGGCGCAGACGCGGTTCCCGCTCGACGTCGACAACGCCGACGGACGCTACGGCATCTCCACCGAGCGGTTGCGCGGGCTCGTCGAGTACTGGCGGCACGACTTCGACTGGCGGGCGCAGGAGCGGGCGATCAACGCCCTGACGATGTTCACCGTGGAGATCGACGGCCTGCCGATCCACTACGTCCACGTACGGGGGAAGGGGCCGGCGCCGGCGCCGCTGGTGCTCAGCCACGGATTCCCGTGGACGTTCTGGGACTTCCACCGCGTGATCGGGCAGCTCACCGACCCGGCGGCGCACGGCGGCGACCCGGCCGACGCGTTCGACGTCGTCGTCCCGTCCCTGCCGGGATTCGGCTTCTCCTCGCCGCTGCCGCGCTCCGGCGTCAACTTCCTGACCACGGCGGACGTGTGGGTCACGCTGATGACCGAGGTGCTGGGCTACGACCGGTTCGCCGCACACGGCGGGGACTGGGGCGCGCAGGTCACCGCACAGCTCGGCCACAAGTATGCCGACCGCCTGCTCGGCATCCACCTGACCAGTCTGATCTCGTTCCCGGCGGGGTGGAACTCCGACCGGCCGTGGAACCTGCTGCAGAAGGCGGCCGACGCCGCGAGCCCCGAGCACCGGGCCGCCGTCGTCGCGTGGGAGAAGCGGCGCGTCGGGCACCTGGTGCCGCAGATCGTGCACCCGCAGACGATCTCCCACGGCCTCAACGACTCCCCGGCCGGACTCCTGGCCTGGCTCACCGAGCGGCGGCTGGCCTGGATGGACCACCGGCAGCCGGTCGACGACATCTTCCCACCGGACTTCCTGATCACGACGGCGGCGCTCTACTGGTTCACGCAGACCTACCCGAGCGCGGCGCGGTACTACGCCGAGGCGGCCACCCACCCGTGGCAGCCCTCGCATGACCGGACACCGGTGATCCAGGCCCCGGCCGGGCTCTCCGTGTTCCTCGACGACAACCCGCCCGGGGCCCGCTTCGACTGGCTGCCCGCGATGTACGCCGACATCGTGCACCAGGCCGAACACAAGGTCGGTGGCCACTTCGGCGCCATGGAACGCCCGGACGACGTGGTGGCCGACCTCCGCGCCACCTTCCGAACCTTGCGTTGAAGCGCATCGAGCTGAAGCGCATCGAAAGGAACGACGAGCATGGCCCGAACCCCGAAGAACACGACCTTCGACTACGTCATCGTCGGGGCCGGTGCCGCTGGCTGTGTGTTGGCCAACCGGCTCTCGGCCGACCCGCGCACCAGCGTCCTGCTGATCGAGGCCGGCGGCGGTGACGCCCACCCCATGCACCTCGTGCCCAAGGGCTTCTACTTCACGCTGGTCAATCCCAGGTACGCCAAGACCTTCGCCACCGTGGCGTTCCCGGACGGCCACGTCGAGCGGCTCCCCCGCGGCAGGGTGGTCGGCGGCTCGACGACCATCAACGGCATGGTCTGGAACCGCGGCTGGGCCAACCACTACGACGGCTGGGCGAAGGCCGGCAACAGCGGCTGGAACTGGGCCCGCTTCCTCGACGCGTTCAAGCACATCGAGCGTCACCAGCTGGGCGGCAACGAGGTCCGCGGCGGCAGCGGCGCGGTCGACGTCGAGATCGCCGGCCCGCCCGAGGAGGCCTGCGACGCCCTGATCGCCTCGTTCGCGGCGCACGGTATCCCGTTCGAGCGGGACATGAACGCCAGCGGCGGTGAGCGCGCGTCCTACGTCGCGTCCAACACCCGCAAGGGCACCCGGATGAGCGCCGCCCGCGCCTACCTGCGCCCGGCCCGACGGCGTCGCAACCTGACCGTCGTCACCCACACCGAGGCCGAGCGGCTGGCCCTGGACGGCACGCGCGTCACCGGAGTCCTGTGCCGGACGCCGGGCGGGCGGGTCACCTACACCGCCACCCGCGAGGTGCTGGTCTGCGGCGGCGCGTTCGACTCCCCGCTCCTGCTGGAGCGCTCCGGGATCGGGAACCCCGATGTGCTGGCCGCGGCCGGCGTCCCCGTCCGGGTGGCCAGCCCCAGGGTCGGCGAGAACTTCAAGGAGCACCGGGGCATCCTGCTGCAGTACCGGCTGACCGGGGTGAAGGGCTACAACGCCGAAGCCGCCTCTGCCCCGCGCTACCTGTGGACCGGGCTCAAGTACCTGTTCAGCCGCAGCGGGATGGTCGCTCACGGCGGGTACGCCGTCAGCGGGATCTACAAGTCCGACCCGGCCTCGGAGTTCCCGGACACCCAGTGCTTCTTCACACCGATCTCGACATCGGCGGTGAATCCCATGACCGGGCGGATGGTGGTCGACAAGTTCCCGGGCGCGAAGTACGTCGCCCTGCCCATGTACCCGACCAGCCAGGGCTCGCTGCACATCACCGGCCCGAGCCTCGATGACGCCCCGCGCCTGGAGCCGAACTTCCTCAGTACCGAGGAGGACCGCCAGATGCTGGTCAAGGTGCTGCGCCGAGCCCGGGAGATCGTCGCCACCGAGCCGTTCACGAAGTTCGTCGTCGAGGAGCTGCAGCCCGGGCCGCAGATCGCCGAGGACGACGACATCATCGAGTACGGGATCAACAAGGGCAACGCCGGCGCCCACGGACTGGGTACCTGCGCCATGGGACCGGACGCGGACGACGTCGTCGACGCCTCGCTGCGGGTCCGCGGCACCCAGGGCCTCCGGGTGGTCGACGCCTCGGTGTTCCGCGACCAGCCCTCGGGCAACAACAACGCCCCGACCATGGCCCTGGCCTGGATCGCAGCCGACATCATCCTGGCCGAGCGCAGCTGAGCACGCGAGAGGCCCCGGCGCCGCGGCGCCGGGGCCTCTGCTCGTGTTCGGGGCTCAGCCCTGCAGCAGGCTGATCGCGCCCTCCGGGCAGGCGGTGGCGACGTCCTCGGCGTGGGCGCGCTCGTCATCGCCGATCGCGACGTCCTTGACCTCGGGGTAGCCGACGTCGTCGCAGTCGAACCATTGCGAAGCAAGGCTGTAGCAGCGTCCGTGGCCGACACACACGGCGGTGTCGATCTTGAAGTGCAGCCCGGTCTTCTGCTCGGTGCTCTCGGACATGGTGGTTCCTCTCAGCGGGCGGCTGGCTCGATCTCGAGCGGCAGGTGGAAGAGCTGCTGCATGAAGCTGCCGTAGCGGTACTGCTCGACGAAGTCGTCGGGGATCCGGTACTTCGCGATCCGCTCGTGCCAGACCTCGAGGCCGATCCGCATCTCCAGCCGGGCGACGTGTGAGCCCAGGCAGCGGTGGACACCGAGGCCGAACGCCGAGTGCGGGACGCCGGTGCGGGACAGCTGCACTTCGGGGGCGAGTTGGCGGTCGGCGCCACAGCGAGCGATGAAGATCCGGTCGCCGGCCTTCACCGGGAAGCCGTTGAGCTCGGTGTCCTGCCTGGCCACGCGTCCGGCCGAGCCACCGGTGTTGTAGAAGCGCATCAGCTCCTCGATCGCGCCGGGGATGCGGCTGGTGTCCTCGATCAGGAACTGACGGTCGTCCCTGTTGCGGGCCAGGTGCCACATGATGAACCCGAGCTGGCTCGAGGTCGTCTCCTGGCCGGCGATGAAGGCGAGCTTGGCCATGCCGACCAGCAGGTCCTCCGGGATCGGCTCGCCGTCGACCTCCATGTTGACGAATGCCGTGGCCAGGTCGCCCGGGTTGGGGTTGGTCCGCCGGTCGGTCATCGCGCCGCGGACGATCGTGTCGATCTGCCGCTCGATGTCGTTGCGCTCCTCCTGGGTCGGGAAGTCGAAGGTGGCCCGCTCGGCCAGGTGGAACATCCGGTCGACGTCCTCGGTGCCGATCCCCAGCCATTCCAGGAAGAACAAGGCCGGCAGCTTGGCCGCGAAGTCCTTGGCGAAGTCGCAGGTGCCCTTCTCCAGGATGCCGTCGATGAGCTCGTGGCAGATCTCGCCGATCCGCGGCTCCAGGTGGGCCACGGCCTTCGGGCCGAACAACGGTGCCAGGGCCCTGCGGTACTTGGTGTGCACGGGCGGGTCCATCGTGATCGGCGGGACGTCGAGGATGACCTCCTGCTTGGTGTACACGATCGAGCTCGGCAGGTTGGACCAGGTGTGCGGGTCCTGCAGGACGTGCTTGACCGTGTCGTAGTCGGCCGCCACCAGATAGCCCCGGTTGACCGGGCTGTAGAACAGCCCGCCGACATCGGTCATCTCGTCCCACACCGCGAACGGGTCGACGCCGAGCCGCTCGTCCCCCTCGAGGTCCAGCCTGTGGATCGGGAGGCCGTGGGCCTCGGCGCGCTCCTGCATCGTTGTCATGTCCGAACCTTCTCCATCCACTGCCCAAGGATTCTAACATCAGAGTATGACGCAATGAGCATCATTTGCTATCGCATTGAGGGTGACCTGGCCGATCCCGGTCGCGACGCGAGGCCATCAGCGAGCGATCCGCTCGAACATGCCACCGGAGCGGAACGACCGAGCCATCGAGCTGGCCAGGTACGGGTGCGGGTAGGCGAGCGGTACGGCGCTGGCCTCGTCGAGGCGGGCGACCTGCCCTGCGGTGAGCTCGAGCTCGGCGCTGCGGAGGTTCTCGGCCAGTTGGGCGACGCTGGTCGCGCCGAGGATCGGCACGACGTGGACCGGTCGATGCCGCAACCAGGCGAGGGCGAGCTGAGCCGGCGTGACGTCGAGCTCGACGGCCAGCGCGCCCAGCGCGTCGAGCACGGTCTCGACGCCGGCGCCGTGCTGGCCGCTCCAGGCCATGGTGGGCGAGCTCCAGACCTCGGCGGACAGGCGCGAGCCCTCGCCCCCACCCGCGGCGTACTTGCCGGTGAGCAGGCCGTTCTTGAGCGGCGACCAGGCCAGCACGGACAGGCCGAACTCCTGGGCCATCGGGAAGAACTCCGCCTCGGCGCTGCGGCCGAGCAGGTTGTACTCGATCTGCAGGCCGACGTAGCGGGACCAGCCGCGAAGCTCAGCCATCGTGTTGGCCTGGGCGACCACCCAGGCCGGCGTGTTGGAGACCCCGACGTGCAGCACCTTGCCCGCGCGGACCAGGTCGTCCAGGCCGCGCATCACCTCGTCGACCGGCGTGAGCAGGTCCCAGGAATGCACCACGTAGAGGTCCAGGTAGTCGGTGTGCAACCGGCGCAACGAACCCTCGACCGACTGGACCATGTTCTTGCGCTGGTTGCCGCCGGCGTTGGCGTCGCCGTTGCGCGGCGCGGAGTTCGTGTACTTCGAGGCGATCACCACCTCCTCGCGATGCCCGGCGACCAGCCCGCCGATGATCCGCTCGCTCTCGCCGCCGGCGTACTGGTTGGCGGTGTCGAGATAGTTGCCGCCCTCGGCGCGGAAGGTGTCGTAGAGCTCCTTGGCCGTTTCGGCGCTGACGCCCCAGCCGTTGGTGGCACCGAACAGCATCGTCCCGAGCGCGGCGTCGGAGACCCGCAGCCCGCTGCGACCCATCAGCCGATAATTGAGCACGATTTCATCATAACAGCAACACGATTAAATTGTGGGCGTCGGCTACCGCTGAGCGGGCGCGGAGACGGTGGCGGTGCCCGGCGCCGAGACGACGCCGTCGCCGTCCTCCACCCATACCTCGAGATCGGCGAACACCCGCTCGGTCCCGGACCGCACCGCGAGCACCCGCGCCTTCACGTCGAACACAGCGTTGCGCAGCGTCGGCGCCCGGAACCGCAGGGCCACCGCCTCGATCCTGCCCTCCGGCGGCAGCCACTCGCGCAGCAGCCGGTGCACGTAGGACCACTGCAACCGGCCCATGATGATCGCGCCCGGGTAGCCCGCCGCGCGACCGGCGTCGTCGTCCATGTGGATCGGGACGAACTCGTCGTTGACGGCGGCGAACCGGTTCCACTCGGGGAAGCCGCTGCGCCGCGGCCCGGCGGCCACCTCCTGGCCCACGCTGAACATCGCGTCTCCGTCAGTAGCGGATGGCGGTCTGGCGCTCGACCCGCACGCGCTCGCCGTCCTGGTTGGTCCACACCGACTCGGTGACCGAGATGAGCATCGGGCCCATCCGGCCGGTCTTCTCGACGTACGAGACCAGCCGGGTCTCGGAGCGGATCACGTCTCCCGGCCGGATCGGGACCCCGTAGCGCACCTCGGTGCCGCCGTTCACCTGGTTGCGCAGACCGGGACCGGCGATGCCGATCGCCTTCTCCATCCGGTCGGTGTCCCTCAGCTCCGGCGCGACCAGCGGCTCCCGTTGCGCCGCCACCATCCACGCGAACGGATTGAACTCCTCGGGTGCGACGACGCCGCCCGGCGTCGTCTCCTCGCAGAACCGGCGCGGTGGCGGGTCGGGGTAGTGCACCGCGATCGCCCACCGGCGAATGTCCGAGGCCGCGACCGGGTAGGAGACCTTCCAGTCGATGACCGACCCGACGGCGTCCGCCATCTCCGCGCTGACCAGGCTCATGGCTACCGGTCCCGGTGATCGCTACGTCCAGCGACCTTGGGATGGGCGTACGGGTGGGCGGCGACGACGGCCGGCGGCTGCTCGGCCAGCAGTCCCGCGGTGGCCCGCCGGTAGGCCTCGACCACACGGTCCTCCTCGGCGTAGTCGAACGCGTCGACCAGATTCCCGGCGGCGCCCTCGTCCGGCGGATGGTCGAGGTACCAGCGCACGGTCTCGACCAGCGCCCGGGCCGCCGGAACCGGCTCGACGTAACCGAGCCGGTCGGCTGCCTTGTGGGTGTTCACCAGGAGGTGGGCGTCGTGGGAGATCGGGAACAGCCCCCGCCCCGGGCCGGCCAGCTCGAACGGCATCGACACGGGCTGCAGCGCGCCGCCCGCCGCCGCCGCGCAGATCTCGACCCACTGTCGCACCGTGAACTGGTCCCGGTCGCCGACGTTGAAGATCTCCCCCGCCGCCGCCTCGGGCCGGTCGACCGCGGCCAGCAGGTGGGCCGCCGCGTTGACCGCTGCACAGCGCGTGGTGATGGTCAGCCCGGCGTCGGGGACGATGATCCGGTCCCGGCCGTCGCGCACCCGGCGCACCACCGACCACTCGCGTGGGTAGACCTGCCGCGGGCCGTAGATCGTGGGGTAGCGGAACAGCGAGGCGCGGAAGGCGCCTTCGGCGTGCAACGCCATGACGTACTGCTCGGTGGCCCTCACCTTGCGGGCGAACCCTTCGCCGGTGGTCTCCTCCACCGGCTCGGCCCGTCCGACGTCGGCCATGTCTTCCCGGGCGAGTACCGGCATCCCGTGCGGCTGGAGCCGCCCCGGCTCGTGGTAGCCGGCGTAGACGGGCAGGCCACTGACGGCGACCAGGTCCCCGCAGCGCCCGACCAGGGCGTCGGCCACCAGGCGCAGCCGGCCGTAGGTCGCGACGACGACGTCGAACGACCGCCCCGCCAGCGCCTCGTCCAGCGGCTCACGGAAGTGGGGGTCGGCGTGCACGTGCTCGTAGCCGTCCAGCTCGGGAGCCTCGTGGGTGCCGCGGTGCAGCAGGGTGACGGCGTACCCGCGCGCGGCCAGCCCGGCGGCGACGTGCGGGCCGGTGGGGCCGCTGCCGCCGACCAGCAGCGCGGTCCTCGCTTCCATCACAGCCCAGTGGGGCCGGCCGCCTCGACGGCACGGAACGACGCCCGGACCTCATCGAGGAAGATGTCCGGCTCCTCCAGCGCGGCGAAGTGCCCGCCGCGGTCGGTCTTCGCGTAGTATCGCAGCTCGGGGAACCGCAGCCGGGCCCAGCGCTCGGAGGCCCCCAGGATCTCGGCCGGGAAGACCGAGTAGCCGACCGGGACCGTGACGGCCGAGTGGTCGGCCACCGCGGCGTTGGTGCTCTCCCAATACAGCCGGGCGGAGGAGGCCCCGAGATTGCCGAACCAGTAGAGCCCGATGATGTCCAGGATCCGGTCGCGGGCGACGGCGTCTTCCGGCAGGCCGGAGTTGTCGGTCCAGCCGTGGAACTTCTCGACGATCCACGCTGCCTGCCCGATCGGGGTGCCGGCCAGCGCGTAGCCGATGGTCTGCGGCTTGCTCGACTGCAACATCGAGTAGGCGACCTCCTGCGACCACAGCTTGTGGGCCTTGGCCACGTAGCCGTGCTCCTCCTCGGTCAGCTCGCCGAACCCGGCCAGCTCGGCCGCCGGGTCGGCCCCGGAGACCCAGAAGTTCAGGTGGATCGCCCGGACCTGCTCCGGGTGCTGCTTCGCCAGCGCCAGCGAGACGACGAACCCCATGTCACCGCCCTGGGCGTAGAACCGCTCGTAACCCAGCCGGCGCATCAGCTCGACCCAGGCCGTGGCGATCCGCGGTGCACCCCAGCCCGGCCCGGACGGCTTCCCGCTGAAACCGAACCCCGGCAGCGACGGGACGACGACGTGGAACGCGTCGGCCGGGTCGCCGCCGAACCGCTCCGGGTCTGCCAGGGGTTCGGCCACCTCCAGGAACTCCAGGTAGGCGCCGGGCCAGCCGTGGGTGAGGATCAGCGGCCGGGCCGTGGGGACCGGCGAGGGCAGGTGGGCGAAGTGGATGTCGAGCCCGTCGATCGACGTCGTGTACTGGGGCAGCCGCCGCAGCCGCGAGTTGGCGGCGGTCCAGTCGTACCCGTCGGCCCAGTAGCCGACGAGGTCGCGCAGGTAGTCCTCCGGGACGCCCTGCTCCCAGCCGGCCACCGTCTGCGGCTCGGGCCAGCGTGCACCGGCGACGCGGCGCCGCAGGTCCGCGACCGCCTCGGCGTCGAACTCCGGCGTGAACGGCCTGATCTCCATCAGCTCTCCTGCTCCGTCGGGCGGACGATCATCTCGTTGACCGCCATCCGGGCCGGCCGGGTGACGATGAACTCGACGGCGCCTGCGATGTCATCGACGTCGAGGTAGGGCGCCGGCGCGTCGGGGGTGTCCCGCCCGGCCCGGCGCGAGGCGAGCACCGCGGCCTCGGTGCGCACCGCACCGGGCAGGATCGTGCCGACCCGCACATGGCGGGCGGTGACCTCCTGCCGCAGTGACTCGCTGAAGGCCAGGACCGCCGCCTTGGTCGCGGCGTACACCCCCGCCCCGGCCTGCACCCGGCGCCCGGCGATCGAGGCGACCGATACGAGGTCGGCCACGCCTCGCGGCCCGCGCGCGGCGTCCAGCAGGTGCGGTAACGCGGCCCAGGACAGGGCCATCGTCGCCTCGAGGTTGAGCTCGACCATCCGGGCCCAGTCCCCCCGGTCGGCCCCGACGATCGGCCCGACCCGGGCCTCGCCGGCGTTGTTGACCAGGACGTCGAGGCGGCCGCACTCGTCGATGACCCGGCGGACTACGGCCTCGGCCGCCCCGGTCACGGTGAGGTCGGCCGGGACGCGCAACGCGCCGCCCGGGATCCGGGCCGCCACCCCGGCCAGGGCGTCGGGTCGCCGCGCGACCAGGGCAACCCGCGCCCCGGCCGTGGCCAACCGGAACGCGACGGCCGCCCCGATGCCGCTCGAGGCCCCGCTGACGACGGCGACGCTGCCACTCAGGCTGCCCATCACGACGGCGGGCTCAGCCCGCCAGCTCCTGCTTCTTGTCGACGTTGATCTGCGGGTCGATGATCCCCTCGTTCATCGCCTTGATCAGCAGGGCGACGTGCTGCGAGTAGAACCGGGCCAGCCGCAGACCGGTGGCCATGAACCAGAGCTTCTGGTGGCCGGAGTGGCGCAGCGTCGTCCGCAGCTCGCCGCGGTCGTCGACGTTCCACACCGTCGCCAACTGATCGGTCACCTCGTCGCCGACGACAGGTCGGACGACCTCGCGCATGTTGCTGTAGCCGGTGCAGAACACGACCACGTCGGCGGCCTCCTCGGTACCGTCGCGGTAGATCACACCGTGCGGGGTGAACCGTTCGATCTCGCCCGGCTGGATCCGGATGTCGCCGTCGATGATGAGCTGGCAGTTGCCCTTGTCGATGTAGACGGCGCCGCCGCCACGGGTGGTCAGATGCGCCTGCCCGGCGTCGCCCGGCCCGAGCGTGGTGCGGAAGCCGGCCTTCTCCATCCCGGCGATCAGATCGGCGTCGAGCTCGGCGATCCGACGGGTGACCGTCGGCGCGAGCTGCAGGCCGAGGGCCATCGGGTTGGCCGCCGAGAGCAGGTCGGCGGTGGAGATCTCCGGGCCGTTCTCGTTGTACAGCGCGCCGAAGAGCAGCTTCAGCCCGTTGCGCTGAGAGAACACCAGCACCGGGCTGCGCTGCACCATCGTGATGGCGGCGGCCTCGTTCTCATAGGCGTCCTGGGCGATGTCGTGCGCGCTCGCCCCGGCCCCGACGACGACCACACGCTTCCCACGCACCGACTCCCCGCCGGGGTGCTCGCTGGAGTGGGCGATGGTCCCCTCGAACAGCTCCTCGCCCTCGACCTCGGGGCGATAGGGGATGCCGTCCTTGCCGGTGGCGAACACGAGATGCTGGGGGCGCAGGGTGCGACGCTCGCCGTCGTGGTCGAGCTCGACGCTCCAGCGGGCCTCGGCCTCGTCGTAGCTCGCGGACTGGACGGTGGTGCTGGTCCACAGGTCCAGGTCGAGGAGGTTGACGTATGCCTCCATCCAGTCGGCCAGCATCTCCTTGGGCGTGAACAGCGGCCACGTCTTCGGGTAGGGCAGGTACGGGAACTCGGTGGACCATTTGAAGTCGTGCAGCAGCAGGCCGTTGTAGCGCAGCCGCCAGTTGTCACCGGCGCGCGCGTAGCGGTCGACCAGGAGCGTCGGGACCCCGAGCTGGCCCAGCCGGGCGGCCAGGAACAGCCCGGAGTGGCCGGCTCCGACGATCAGGACGCTCGGGTCGGCGTCCCGGTACTGCCGTCGTTCGGCCCGCAGGTCGCTCAGCGACCGACGGGCGCCGGGAGTGGACGGCGAGTTGTTGGCCTCGCTGGCGGCGTCGTCGACGGAGATCACCGGCTCGGGGAAGTCGCGCAGCCCCTCGAGGCTGGTCGAGACGACCCACGATCGCCACGCACCGTCCTCCTCGCGGACCAGGCGGATCACGCCGCGGCCGACCGACGCGCGGGTGGCGAAGTGGTAGATCGCCTCGATGTAGCGGCCGTTGAAGGCGACCGGCCACGTCTCGTCCAGTCTCAGGTCGCCGAAGCCCGTCTCGTCCAGGGCGGTGGCGAGGTGCCCGACGATGTCGTCGGCGCCGTGCATGCCGACCAGGTCCCAGGTGAGCGCGTAGATGTCGCGCCACCACGGGTCGGCCGACAGCAGTCCACGGACACCGGGGAGGTCGCGCTCGGTCAGGGCGCGCTCCAGTGTGGTCAGCCACTGCTCGGCCACGGCGCGATGGTCCACCTGCTCCCCGGTGACGGCCGGACCGGTCTCGAGCTGGGTCATCGTCCCTCGTCCTCCTGGTTCAGCCGGGCGCGGAACCTGCGGACCACATCGGGCGACGGCAGCGCGATGAGCTCCACCTGAGTGCCGTCCGGGTCCTCGCAGAGGAAGAGCGTCACCGGGCCGTAGTTCTTGACGACGGTCGTGGTGGGCTCGGAATAGACCTCGTAACCCATCTGGACCAGCCGGGCGTGGATGACGCCGATGTGCTCGGCGTCGACCGGGAAGGACAGCTGGCCCATCCCGAAGTCGCCGGGGCGCTTGGGGCGCCCCTCGTCGTTCCGGGGCAGGTCCCACTTCACCAGCTCGAGCTGGCCCACCCGGGAGTCACCCTGCACGAACACCGTGGTTCCGGTCGTACCCTCGGGCAGCCGCATCAGCGCGGGCGTCAGGTCGCTGGTCGGCTTCTCCAGTGTCTTGCGCATACCGAGGCCTTCGACGTAGAAGCGCAGCGACGCCTCCAGATCGCGGACACCGATGGCAACGTGGTTGAGGCTGCGGACCCCGGCACGGGTCTGCTCGGTCACTGCGCTCACAGCACGAACCCCTCCTCCTTGAAGGGACCGTCGCGCCACTCGAGGGCGGCCTTCAGCCCGTCGCGCGCGGCCCTGGTCTGGAACTCGCCCGCCCCCGGCCGGAACGAACGCGCGATGGCGTACCAGGGCACGACGCTCTGCAGCGCGGCTCGGAACCCCATCGCCTCGTAGCTCTGGTTGAGGCTGAGCTTGTTGGCGGCGAGCATCGCCGGGTGCAGTCGCGTCAGTGGCCGCAGCTCACGCATCACCTGCTCGTCCAGCTCCTCGGCCGGAAAGCTCTTGGCGATCCAGCCCAGCTCCTCGGCCCGCTTCCCGCTGATCGAATTGCCGGTCAGCTGCAGGTACTTGGCCTGGGCCATCGACATCTTCCAGGGGAAGTACTCGATGTCCGGGGTGGACTGGGCACGGGTGGGCGGATAGCCCATCACGCAGTCCTCGGCGGCGAACACGATGTCGCACATCGACATCAGCTCCGAGCCGCCCGCCAGCGCGTAACCGTGCACCTTGGCGACCACCGGCTTGAGCAGGTCCCAGATGGTCAGCCAGTCCCGCAGGCAGCTGCGGGGGAACTGGCCCGTCCAGGACTCGAACAGCGCGGAGGCGTTCCAGCCGTCGGGGCGCTCAGGACGCTCCTCACCACCCGCGTAGCTGTTCATGTCGTATCCGGCGCAGAAGGCCTTACCGGCTCCCTGGATGAGGACCACGGTGACGTCGTCGTCGGCCTCGGCCGCCTTCAAGGCGTGGATCACCTCGCGTCGCAGCGCCGGGCTCAGGGCGTTGCGCTTCTCCGGGCGGTTGAGGGTGATCGTCGCGATCCGGTCGGCGACGTCGTACAGGATGTTCTCGTAGTCCACGCTGACTCTGCTCTCTTCGTCGGGGTCCTGGGGCGGGCGGAGGGTCAGCCCACGGCGACCTGGTCGGCGCCCAGCGGCCGGGGTGGTGTGCGGATCGAACCGGGGGTCCGGCTCAAGCGGACCGGAACGCCCAGCATCCGCAGGCCGTCGAGCTCGGTGACCATGCCGCGGGCAGCGACGTCCTCGGCCTCGAGCACTTGCGGCAATGGCCGCACGAGCGTCGCGGGCACGCCCTCGGCGATCAGCGTCCGGGCCAGGTCGACATCCGGGTCGAGCGCGGCGATCAGCCGGGCCAGGACGGCATTGAGCTCGTGCCGGTGAGCCAGGCGGTCGGCGTTGCGGCGGAACTGCGGGTCGTCGGCGAGCTCTGGTGCGCCCAGGAAGCTGACCAGCGCGGCGAACTGCCGGTCGGTGCCCGCGGCCACGTAGACCTCGCCGGCCGGCGAGGGAAACGTCTCGCAGGGGGCGATGTTCGGGTGCGCGCTGCCGAGCCGGTGCGGTGGGGCGCCGGTCATGAAGTAGTTGGCCGCCACCGGGTGCAGCAGGCTCATCGCCCCGTCGACCAGGCTGATGTCGACCCGCTGGCCCCGCCCGGACTCCTCCCGCTCGTGCAGTGCCAGCAGGACGCCGGACAGGGCCAGCAGCCCGGTGGTCAGGTCCACCACCGGCATCGGGACCCGAAGCGGCGGACCGCCAGGCTCACCGTTGAGGTCCATGATCCCGGTGTAGGCCTGGATGACGGCGTCGTAGCCGGGCAGCCCGGCCATCGGCCCGTCAGGATCGAACGCCGAGATCCGGCAGTGCACCATGCGTGGAAATCGCTCCGCCAGCATGTCCGGCGCCAAGCCCCAGCGGGTCATTGCCCCCGGCTTGAAGTTCTCGACCAGCACGTCGGCGTCGGCCAGGAGCCCGAGGACCAGTTCCCGTCCCTCGGAGGTGCCGAGGTCCGCCGCGAGGTGAACCTTGTTGCGGTTCAACCCGGCGTAGTAGGCGCTGACGCCGTCGGGCCGGGAGGGGCCCCAGGAGCGGGTGAGATCTCCGGTGACCGGCTCGACCTTGACCACGTCCGCGCCGTGGTCGCCGAGCAACTGGGCGCAGTAGGGGCCCGCCAGCACGCGCGAGAGGTCCACCACGCGGACACCGGCGAGCGCGCCCCTGCTCACTCCGCCGCCCGCAGGATCTCTTTGGCGTCGGGAGCGCCGGCCATCCGGCGCTTGCGCATCTGAATCTTCCAACGCCCGTCCTCACGGCGGAAGGCCCACTCGTTGAGGGAGGCGCTGAGCAACTTCAGGGTCGGGCCGTCCTGGTGGAAGATGAACGAGTAGCCGTTGGCCACTGCGTCGTCCCCGGTCACCCTCACCGCCAGGTTGTTGCCCTGGACGTGGAAGCTGCGGCCGTAGAAGCCGTTGTCGTGCTGCGCGGTGCGTTCACTCAGGAACCGGCGCATCTGAGCCAGGCCCTCCCAGCGGACGATCTCGTACGGGTCCTCGCCACGGCCGGAGGAGACGTCCATGACGCAGTCCTGCGTGAACAGACCGAAGTACTCCTCGTCGAGGGGCGCGTCGGCGTAGTAGCCGTAGCGGGCGAGAAGCTCGCGGATCTCCCGGTCGTCCTCGAGTTCGCGGAGCCGCGCCTCGAGCACCGCCAGCCTGTCCTCCACCGGGAACCACCTCTCCGAGTTAACTTCAACAAGACAGTAACACCACTGTTAAGCAGTGTGGACTCGCTGGTCGAACTGCAGAACGGTCCCGTCCGGGTCCTTCACGAACATCGCGCGCATCCGCTGGTCCGCCGGCTCGCCGTAGCCGACGCCGACGGTGTCCTTGACCGACACGGGTTCATACCCGGCTGCGCGCAGCCGTTCGGCCAGGGCGGGGATGTCGTCCACCCAGAACCCGACGTGATGGATCCCGATGTGCTCCAGGGTGAGCGGCTGGTTGTCGGCCAGCTCGTCGGACTGGGAGATGGCCAGGAATACGCGGTCGCCGTACCCCTCCCCCTCGTTGCCCCCCATCCTCAGCATCACTTCACGACGGCGCGTCGAGCCGACGCCGGGGCCGTAGAGCGCGTCCGCCGGCGGCTCGTTGGTGGCGTCACGGATCACCGTCATCCCGAGCACGTCGCGGTAGAAGGCAAGCGACCGCTCGAGATCGCGGACACCGATGGCAATGTGCGAGGCAAGCTTCATGGCGCTCCTCCTACAGATCGAGGACCAGCAGTGCGGTCCGCGACCGCGAGCAACAGATCATCATCGTGTCGTTGGCGGCCTTCTCGTCCTCGGTCAGCAGGGAGTCCCGGTGGTCGGGGACGCCGTCGAGGACGGTGGTCTCGCACGTGCCGCAGGTTCCCTCCCGGCACGAGGTCATGATGTCGACGCCGGCCGCCTCGACCACCTCGGCGATGCTCTGGTCAGGGCCGACGTCGAGCGTGAGCCCTGAAGCGTCCAGGCGGACCCGAAACCCGGCGCGCTCCCCGTCCAGCGCCCCTTCGCGAGGTCGGAACCGTTCGACATGGAGGGCTCCGGGCGGCCAACCGGCGCACCGCGCCTCCACCGCGTCGATCAGCGCACCGGGCCCGCAGCAGTAGACCTTGACGCCGTCGGCCGGTTCGCCGAGCAAGGTCTCCAGATCGATCAGCCCGAGCTGGTCCTCCGGCCACACCGTGACACGGTCCCCGAGCCCGGCCAGGTCGTCGACGAAGGCCATCGAGGCCGCCCGACGCCCGCCGTAGACCAGGCGCCAGTCCGCGCCGACGGCGGCCAGTGCCCGCACCATCGGCAGCAGCGGGGTGATGCCGATCCCGCCTGCGATGAACAGATGCCGGGGGCTGGACTCGAGCGGGAACTCGTTGCGGGGACCGCGGACGGCCAAGGACGTGCCCTCGGCGACCTCGTCGTGCAGCCGCCGGGAGCCACCCCGGCTCCCGGGCTCCCGCAGCACCGCGATGGTCCAGGTCTTGTCGTCGGCCGGGTCGCCGCACAAGGAGTACTGGCGCTCGAGCCCCTCCCCGACGACGACGTCGATATGAGCGCCTGGCGCCCACTCCGGGAACGGCTCGCCGTCCTCCCGCACCAGGTCGAAGGCGGCAACCCCCTCGGCCACCCGGCGTACCCCATGGACCTTCACAGTGATTAGGTCCTGGTCTCTCATCACAAGAACAAGACTAATACATAACTTGCCGTTTTGGGGCCGCCGCTTCCGCCGCGACCGTCCGGCCGGCGCCGAAGCCCGCCTTCGGGATGGCGTATGCCGCGATGTGGGCCAGGAGGAACACACCGGCGAGCACCACGAAGCCCACGGTGTAGCCCCGCACAGCCGGATAGCCGGTGGCCGTGAGATGACCGGTCACGATCACACCCATGACCGTGGCCCCGACCGCACCGCCGACCAGGCGGATATCCACCTGGAGCCGGGAGAGTACCGGCGTCACGAAGCACTGCTGCAAGGTGAAGGACCCGACGGCCAGGGCCAGCACCAGCCGAACCAGACGATCCGGGCCGCCGGGCACCGGCCCGGAGCCCTCGTCCACCGCTGTGGCCGGCGCACTCACCTGACCCCGGCTCCTTCAGTGCTTGGCGATCATCAGCCGCTCCGGCCCGCGGAACTGGTACTCGCGGCGGTAGCGGAACGGCCCGGCGACCCGCAGGTCCGGGTAGCGCTCGTACAGCACCCGCAACCCGACCTCGATGTCCAGCCGGGCCAACCACTGCCCGAGGCAGGTGTGGATACCGAAGCCGAAGTCGAGCTGGTGCTGGGCGTCCTTGCGCGTGATGTCGAGGCGGTCGGGGTCGGCGAACCGGGCCGGATCGTGGTTGGCCGACGCGACCACCAGCCGCACGGTCTCCCCGGCCCGGACCGGGAACCCGGCGATCTCCTGGTCGCCCACCGCGACCCGGTGAACCCCGTGCGCCGACGGGCAGAACCGCAGGAACTCCTCGATCGCGGGGCGCAACAGGGCCGGGTCCTGCCGCAGCAGCGCTTTCTGGTCCGGGCGCTCGTCCAGCGCGATCACGGCGTTGGAGATCATGTCGTTGGCATTGCCGGTGGTGAGCATGACCGCGAACATCGCGACCAGCTCCGCGTCGGTCAGCGGGACCGTGCCCTCGAGGTCCTCGGCCACCAGGTTGCCGACCAGATCGTCACCGGCGCCGACGCCCCGGGCCCGCCGCTGCCGGATCAGCTCCAGGACGTAGGCCTCCAGACGCTGCGTGGCGTCGAACGCGGCGTCGAGGTTGTCGTAGTTGGTGCCCAGGCCGCGACGGATCTCCAGGGCCCACGAGCGGAAGGTCGCGATCTCGGCGTCGGGCACCTCGAGCATCGAGCAGACCACGAGGAACGGCAGCCGCCAGGACAGCGTGGACAGATCGAACGGATCGTCACCGGAGGCGTCGATCTCGTCGCACAGGTCGTTGGCGATGGCGGTGGCACGCTCCCGCAGGTTGTCGATCGCCCGCCGGGAGAACGCCTGGCTGACGAACTTCCGCAGCCGCGTGTGGTTGGGCCGGTCGTTCTGGCCGATGTGGTTGACGTCGAGGCGGATCAGGTAGTCGTACTTCTCGACCTCGTCCGGCGCGAGCGACGCCCGGCGCTGCGTGACCCGGCTGCCGGTCCAGCGCTTGTTGGAGAAGCCGTCGGTGTTCCGGAACAGTTCCTTGACGTCGTCGTACCGGGTCACGACGACGGCCGGCCCGACCCGCAGGACCGGCGCGTGCTCCCGCAGGTCCGCGTAGAGCGTCCATGGGTCGCGCAGGAGCTCCTCATCAAGGCCATAGAAGCGCTCGGCCCGCTCCGCCAGCTCCAATGCCGACCTCCATAAGCATCACAACTCTACTTGACCTCCACAGTAACATTATTGTAGCAAGCAAGGGAAACCACAGGACGAAACGAGGGGACGGTCGCCATGGCGCCACGCTTCAACCGCAACGCCCTGCAGCTCAGGCTGCTGCGTTGGGGCCACGAGTTCGGCGAGCTGCTCTACCCGGTCGCCAGGAAGGCGCTCCCGTACCGCCCGAAGATGTGGTGGATCCCCCGGCTGCCGATCTGGGCGCATCGCCGCCGGACGCCGCACACGCGGCCCTGGACGACGCCGGTCCCCGCCCCGGCCGAGGCCCTGCGCACCGGCCCCGGCATCGAGCTGCTCCCTGAGCGCCAGCAGCAGGCGTTCGACGAGGTGCCGCTGCACGACTTCATCCGGCTGCACCCGGAGATGCGCGGACAGAACAGCCCCACCGGGCACATGTGGATCTCACTGCTGTCGACGTCGCCGCGTGTCCAGGGCGCGGCCCGGAAGCGGGCGAGGTCGAACCGTGAACCCGGCGCGACGGCGGCAGCCCAACCGGTCACGCCCGAGGAGCTGACCCGCGCCATGAAGCAGGAAGCGGCCCGGCTCGGGCTCTCGGGCGTCGGCGTCACCGCGTACGACATCAAGTGGAACTACGCCGAGTACCACGGCATGGGCGTCGGCGAGACCATCATCGTCGGGATCATCGAGCAGAACTTCGACTCGACCCAGATGTCGCCGTCGCTGCGGGCCGAGAAGGCCGCCCTCTCGGCCTACGCCGGGCTGGAGGACCGCATGCGCCTGCTGGCCGAGTGGATCCGTGCGCAGGGCTACGCCGCGCGCCCCGAGGGCTTCGTCGGCGAGTCGATGGTGATCCCCTACGCCGTGGCCGCGGGCCTGGGGCAGCTCGGCCTCAACGGCCAGCTGCTGACACCGCACGCGGGCTCGCGCTGCCGGATCCACGTGATGTCGACCAACGCCCCGTTCGTGCACGATCAGCCGGTCGACTACGGCTTGGAGGGCGTCTGCAACGAGTGCCAGGTCTGCGTGCGCCGCTGCCCGGCGGGCGCGATCCCGGCCGTTCGCAAGGAGAGCCGCGGCGTCGTCAAGGCCAAGCTGAACACCAAGCGCTGCCTCCCGGTGATGGGCAAGACGGCCGGCTGCTCGGTGTGCATGAAGGTCTGCCCGGTGCAGCGCTTCGGGCTGCCCGCCGTCCTGGAGGAGTTCGACCGCAGCGGCAAGATCCTCGGCAAGGACACCGACGATCTCGAAGGCTTCGACTGGCCCCTGGACGGCAAGCACTACGGCCCGGGCGACCGTCCGCGGCTGCCGCTGGAGGTGTTCGAGACGCCGGGCTTCGACTTCGACCCGAACCGCAAGGAGCCGATCGGCTGGGTGAGGCCCGGCGACAAGCCTGACGAGACCGACGGCGACCGCGTCGAGGCGCTGGGGTACTGAGGGCGCCGTCGATCACCGCCTTGCGGGTCAGGAGCCTGACTCCCAGCAAGGCGGTGGTCGTCTCCCGCGCCGATTCACAACTGGACGACGCCGCGCAGGTTCAGCCCGGCGTGCATGTCGGCGTAACCCTGGTTGATGTCCTCGAGCGTGTACCGGCGGGTGACCAGCTCGTCGAGGTTGAGCTTCCCGCGGCGGTAGAGCCCGAGCAGGACGCCGATGTCCCGGTGCATGTTGACGCCGCCGTAGACGTTCCCCCGCAGCGTCTGCTGGGAGAGCGTGAAGCCGACGACAGACATCTCGATGGCGTCGGCCGCGCCCGGCGTCACCGCGGTGATGACGCCGCGACCGTCGAGGCCCACAGTGGTCATCATCTGGCCGACCAACGCGCTGCTGCCGACACCGACCGAGAGGATCGCGACGTCGGCGAGGTGTCCGTGGGTGAGCTCCTCGAGCAGTGCCTTCGCCGCAGGAATGTCGGCGACGGCGTGGGTGGCGCCGAAGGTCGCGGCCTGCTCGCGCTTGTAGGGGTTCGGGTCGACGGCCACAACGATGTCGGCGCCGGCCGTCCGCGCGCCCTGCAGCGAGTTCATCCCGACGCCACCGCACCCGATGACGACGACGTGCTCCCCCGGCCGCACGCCGGCCAGGTGAACGGCGGCACCCCACCCGGTGGTGACCGCGCAGCCCAGGAGGGCGGCGACGTCGAACGAGACGTCCTTGTCGATCGGGACCAGGCTCTCCTGCGGCACCACGGTGTACTGGCTGAACGTGCCGAGTCCGCCCATGGCCGAGATCGGCCGGCCGTCCCGGCTGAACGGGGAGGGATAGGCCTTACCCGCCAATCGGCGGCGGGCGACATAGCAGAGCGCTGATCGGCCGTCGGCGCAGTAGCGACAATGGCCGCAGGGGAAGTTGAATGCCAGCACCACATGGTCGCCGGCAGCGACACGGTCCACGCCGGGTCCGAGGGCCTCGACGACGCCGGCGCCTTCGTGCCCGCCGACAATCGGGAGACCGACCGGCGCATCGCCGGTGACGGCGTGGTCGTCGGAGTGGCACAGGCCGGTCGCCGCCAGCCTGATCAGTACCTGACCCGGTCCTGGGTCGGCCAGCTCGACCTCTTCGACCGACCAGGGCGTCCCGACCTCCCACAGCACGGCGGCCTTCGTTCGCACCCGTGATCACCTCCCGGCCGTCGTCTCTGACGGCACCCTCGTTCCTGTGGTGTTCTAGTTGTTGACTTATGGTGCCGTCGGGTACAACTGACGTCAATGGCGACGTGGTCGCCGTCGCATGCGCGGTGCACGGGCGCTACGAGTTGAGGAGATGCAGCATGAGGTTCGCCGTCGACCTGGACCGGTGCGAGAACCACGGCCAGTGCACGTTCGCCGCACCCAACCTGTTCGCCCTCGACGACGAAGGACAGCTCGCCTACCGCGGTGCGGCCTCGGAGGAGTACACCTCGGCCGAGCTCGACGGCGCCGACGAGGGCGCCGTCTCCTCGGCCGTCGACATGTGCCCGATGCAGGCGATCCGGCTGGTCGGCTGAGTGCGCCGGTTCGACGGGCGCGTCGTGCTGGTCACCGGCGCGACGAGCGGGCTCGGTGAGGCCGTGGCCTTGCGGCTGGCGTCGGAAGGGGCGCACCTGGTCCTGACCGGGCGTCGACGCGATCGCTGCGAGGCGGTCGCGGCGGCGGCACGCGAGCACGGGGTCGAGGCGCTGGCCGTCCCCGGGGACCTGGCCGATGCCGCGGTGCCGACGAGGCTGGTGGCGGCGGCCGTGGACCGCTGGGGGCGGCTCGACGGGGCGGTGAACAACGCGGGGGTGAGCCCGTCGCCGCAGCCGTCGTCGGGGTACGACGAGCAACTGTGGCTCTCGACGCTCGAGCTGAACCTCAACGCGGTGTTCCGGTGTCAGCGGGCGGAACTGGCGGTGATGGTGCCGGCCGGGCGGGGCGCCGTCGTGAACGTCGCGTCGTACACGAGCACGACGGTCCAGGCGGCCGGGGTGGCGTCGTACGCGGCGGCCAAGCACGGCGTCCTCGGGCTGACCCGGGCCGCGGCACGGGACCACGCCCGCGACGGCGTCCGCGTCAACGCGGTGGGACCGGGGCACATGCGCACGGCGATGATCGACCGCCTCCTGGACGAGCCCGACAAGCAGGCGCGTCTGCTGGCCCGGATCCCGATGGGGCGGGTGGCCGAGCCGGCCGAGGTGGCCGGCGTCGTCGCGTTCCTGCTGTCGGACGACGCGTCGTTCGTGACCGGCCAGATCCTGGTGGCCGACGGTGGGCTCTCGATCTGAGCGGCGAGCGGGCTCTTCGGCCATTTGAGTGCCGTCCCACGCCACGCCCCGGATGGGACCACAGGTGCGGGTCCCATCCGGGGCAGCCGGGCGAACCGGACGCGGCGCCGGATCAGGCCGCACCCTCGCCGATGTACTTCTCGAACATGTTGCCCTGCAGCAGGCCGGCGGCGGCGCCGTCGTAGGCGATCTCGCCGCGCCGCAGGACGTAGGCGTGGTCGGCGATGGCCAGTGTGCGCAGGGCGTACTGGTCGACCAGCAGGAGGGCGACGTCCTTCTCACGCAGCGTCTTGAGGAAGTCGAAGACCACGTCCACAATGATCGGCGCGAGGCCCAACGACGGCTCGTCGACGAGCACGAGCCTGGGATTGGCGACGTACGCCGCCGACAGCGCGAGCATCTGCTGCTCGCCGCCGGAGAGGGTGCCCGCCTTCTGCGTCAGGCGCTCTCCCAGCCGGGGGAAGACCGAGGCGGCGATCTCGATCGTCTCCTTGGGGCTGGAGGAGGTGGCCTGCATCAGCAGGTTCTCGCGCACCGTCAGGTTCCGGTAGACGCCGCGCCCCTCGGGGATGTGGCACATGCCGCCCTTGGCCCGGCGGGCGGCGGAAGACTTCGTGATGTCCACCCCGTCGACGAGCACCTGGCCGCCGGTGGGTCGCATCAGCCCGGAGGCCACCCGCAGCGACGTGGTCTTGCCCGCGCCGTTGGGGCCGATCAGCGCGGTCACCGAGCCGGGGACCACGCTCAGCGAGACGTCCCTGAGCACGATC
Source organism: Dactylosporangium sp. AC04546 (assembly GCF_022095675.1). Lineage (GTDB taxonomy): Bacteria > Actinomycetota > Actinomycetes > Mycobacteriales > Micromonosporaceae > Dactylosporangium. Next base: position 198,746 of record NZ_JAHYSG010000002.1, read on the forward strand.
GTGGTGCCGTAGCTGGCGTTGACGTTGCGCAGCTCCAGTGCCGGGGCCTGCGATGTGGGCGCGGCGGCGCCGTTCGCCCCGGCCCGGGTGAGCTGGTCGGTCATCGGACCGCCTCCTCGATCTGGTCGATCAGGTCGTCCCGGTTCTCGGTCTCCGAACCGAGATAGGCCGCCTGCACGATGGGATTGGTCCGGACCTCCTCCGGGGTGCCGCGGAACAGCAGCTTGCCGAAGTCCAGGACATAGATGTCGGTGCAGATCCGCAGTACCAGGGCCATGTCGTGCTCGACCAGGAGGATGCCGCAGCCGCGGGTCTGGACCACCCGGGTCAGCGTCTCCCCGAACTTCGCGGTCTCCACCGGGTCGAGGCCGGAGGACGGCTCGTCCAGCAGCAGCGTGTCGAACGGGCCGCTCAGGCAACGGGCCAGCTCGACCAGGCGCCGCTGGCCGGTCGAGAGCTGCCCCGCGTTCACGTTCCGCAGATCGCTGATGCCGCACAGCTCCATGGCGTACTCGGCCGCCTCGAGCGTCGCCCGGCGCTCCGACCGGGTGGCCAGGATCTGGCCGCGCAGGTTGGAGCCGGCCAGGCCGGACTCCACCCCGAGGGCGACGTTCTGGCTCACCGTGAGCGAATCGGCCAGCTGCATCAACTGGAACGTCCGCCCCAGACCGCGACGGCCACGCGCCGCGGCGTTGAGACCGGTGACGTCCTGGCCCTGCAGCAGCACCGACCCGGTGGCCGGGGTGAGCAGGCCGCTGGCCGCGTTGAACAGGGTCGTCTTTCCGGCGCCGTTGGGGCCGATGAGACCGGTGATCTGGCCGACCGGGGCCTTCATGCTGACCTGGTCCACGGCGGTGCGGCCGCCGTAGCGGATGGTCAGATCGCGGATCTCCAGGCCACTGGCGTTCGACGGCATCGTCCAGGGGTCGGACTCGACCGCCACCAGCGGACCGGTGTCCCGCTTCCGGCCGAACCGCCGGTCGATCCAGTCGCGGGCCTTCTGCGGCAGCGTGTCGGCACCGCCCTGGGTGGCGATGAGGATGGCGAAGAAGCCGAACACCACGTTCAGCCACGGCTGGGCGTTGGGGCTGTGCCAGAACGCCGGGATCAGGGCGGCGATCACGGCCACCACTGCGTACCAGGGCTCCCGGAACGGCATCAGCGCGAGCGTCGCCACCAGCACCAGTGAGTAGTAGGCCGCGTAGTACGGGTCCCCCAGCACGACGTAGTTCACCGTGCTGCCGTAGAGGATCCCGCCGACGCCGGCGAAGTAGCCGGCGATGCAGAACACGATCAGCTTGAGCAGGTTCGTGTTCAGGCCCAGGATGCGAACCGCGAGCGGCGCCTCGGACAGGCCCCGCAGCGTACGGCCCAGCCGACTCGTGTGGATCGCCACCATCAGCAGGGCGGCGACCACGAAGAAGGCCAGCACGACGTAGTACCAGCGCTCGTCGGAGTCCATGCCGTCCGGGCGCGGCATCGGGCGCCCGGTGCCGGTGGTACCGAAGAACCACTCCTTCTGGTAGACCCAGCCCTCCATCGAGAGACCGAAGCCCAGCGTGGCCAGGGCCAGGAACAGGCCCTGCAGGCGGATCGCCGGGAGCGCCAGGACTGCCGCCACCGGCACCACGATCAGCGCCGAGAGCAGCACGCCGACCAGCCAGGGCAGGCCCCAGGCCTCGGCGACCTGGGCGAAGGTGACGGCGCCGATCGCGGCGAACACCGCCTGGCACAGGGAGACCATGCCGGCCGTGCGGACCAGCAGGCCGAGCGAGAACAGCACGATGGCCTGGGTCAGGCCGACAGTCAGGTACGTCAGCTGGTCGGTGAACAGTGTCGGCACGACCAGCAGGAACACCACGACCAGGCCGGCGGCGACCAGTCGCGTGCTGGTCGGCCCGTGGTAGGGGATCTTCGGTGGCTGCTCGGAGCGCGGCGGCAGGTCGAGCTTGCGCTTGGGGATGACCATGAGCGCGACCAGGAGCAGGATGAACGGCAGCGCGGTGTTCAGACCGCCCAGCGCGGGCACGTCGATGGAGAACTTGGTGATGACGTTGGAGACCACGCCGACCGCCAGCGCACCGACGTAGGTCAGCGGAATGTTCGAGAAGGCGCCGACTGCCGCGGCGCCGAACGCCTGGACCACCAGGAAGGTCATGGTCACCGAGTCGATGCCCATGGTCGGGGCGATCAGGACGCCGGACATCGCCGCGAACGAGGCGCCGATGCTCCAGGAGAGCCGCTGCACCGCCTGCGGGCTGGTGCCGTGCAGGGCGACCAGGTCGGGGTCGTTGACCACGGCCCGCATCGCCAGGCCGGTCCGGCTGACCCGGAAGAAGTAGTAGAGCAACGCCACGGCGACCAGCGAGATCGCCACGATGGTGAGCTGGCCGTACGTGATGTTGACGCCGCCGACCCGGACGATCACGGCCGCCTTGGGCAGGAACGGCGGTGGGCGCAGGGCGTTGAAGCCGTACTTGACGGTGGCCAGCCCCTGGACCACGAGCACGATGCCGACCGTGGCGACGACCTTGAGTGCCGGCCGCTGGTTGCTCAGCTTGAGGCTCACCTCGGACATCACCAGGCCGAACAGCGGCCCGAACACGAAGACGGCGATGAATCCGGCCAGCCACCAGCTGAGCTCGTGGTCGATGTGAAGCCAGTAGAAGACGAACGCGGCAGCGGCAGCGATTGCCCCGTGGCCGATGTTGAAGATGCCGGACGTCTTGTAGGTCAGGACCAGGCCGGTGCCGGCCAGGCCCAGGACCGAGCCGGTCACCAGACCGGCGACGATGAAGGGCAAGAAGGTGTCCACGGCTACCTCGGGTCAGGCGACGCATCGTCGCGGGCCGGACGGCTGACGGCTCTAGTAATGTCCTAGCCAAGAATTAGCCGTCTTCTAATTATCCTGTAATCATGCTTGGACCCGGGCGTGACGTCAACCACTCCGGCGCGGTTTCGGCGCCGGGTTCTTGCGGAAGTCCCAGCTCACCAGCCGGGCGGGGCGCATCCGGAGCCAGGCGTGGCGGCCGTCGGCCACAAAGTCGGGCGTGCCGGAGTACTTCTCCGCGTAACGACGCTCGACGCCGGCGAGCTCCGGTCGCGGCTCGGACGTCCTGGGTACCTCCGAGGCCACCTCCACCGCACCGGACAGCTCGACGCCGCGCAGCTCGTCGAACTCCTCCCCGGCGTCGACGACCACGGAGACTCGAGGGTCCCGCTGCAGGTCGGCCCACCGCTGGCTGCGCAAGACGGAGTTCAGCCACAGGGCTGAGCCGTCCCAGACGAACCAGAGCGGCACCACGTGGGGGTGCCCGCCGGCGCTGATCGTGGCCACCCGGCAGACCCGCTCGGCGGCCAGGAAGGCGTCCACCTCGTCGGGGGTCATCGCGATCGACCGGCCGCGTCGCTGCTGCCTCACCCGAGTACCGTCCTGCGGACGTCGTTGTCGGGGACCCAGCGCGGGGCTCGGCGCTGGACGAAGGCGGCGTTGCCCTCGGTGCGGTCGTCCGAGCTCAGCAGTGTGGTCATCGCGGTGTGCGTGGCCGCCCAGCCGGCCTCGTCGCCGGCGGCCGCCAGCGCGTGCAGCCCGGTGAACAACTCGGCCACCGCCTCGGGCGCGCCGACACATGTGGCCAGGGCCAGGTCCAGCGCCACGGCGAGCACGTCCTTCGTCTCGGTCAGCCGGTTCGCCAGCCCGAGCTGGTAGGCCCGCTCCGCCTCGAGTCTTCCGGCGGTGAGCATCAGCTCGACGGCGACGTTGCGCGGCAGCCGGTCCGGCGCCCGGAACAGGCCCCCGGCCGCGGGCACGCGCCCGCGTGTGGTCTCGGGCAGCGCAAACCAGGCGTCGCGGGCGGCCACCACCAGGTCGGCCGCGAGCACCAGCTCGAACCCGCCGCCCAGCGCCGGCCCGCCGACCGCGGCCACCAGTGGCTTGCGCCGCCGGCGGCGGATCACGCCGTACATCCCGCCCCGTTCGGTGTGCGGCCCGGCACCCGTCCGCAGGTCGGTGCCGGCGCAGAAGAACGGCCCCTCGGCCGCGAGCACGCCGACCCGCAGCGCGGGGTCGTCGTCGAGCCGGTCGAACGCGACATCGAGGGCGAGGGTCATCTCGGCGTTCATCGCGTTGCGCTTCTCCGGGCGGTCCAGCGTGACCAGCAGGACCGGGCCTCGCGTCTCGATCCGCACGAAGTCACTCACCGAACGCCTCGCTCCCAAGCCACCCGGACAGCCTCGCGTCGAGGACCAGCATCGCGTCAGAAGTCCCGGCCGGCCCAAGCCTCGCGGGCCTCCGCCCACGGATCGCGCACCGTCTCGCTCGGCGCCCCGAAGCGGCGGACCGTCCCGGCCACGCCGTGGACCGGCCACCCCGGGTCGCCGTCGCGGACGAAGGCCACCCAGGCGGCGTGTACCTCGTCGGCCACGGCCTGCGGGGCGTCGGTGCCACGCAGCTCGATGCCCCAGGGATCGTCGAGGGTGTCGAAGACGAACGGGACCTCGAGGGTGTGGCAGGCGCCGACCCGACCGTCGTACGTCGAGGGCCGCCAGGCGAACTGGTAGGCGTACGTGCCCGACCGGCGCGCGGCGACGAGCCGCTCGGTGGGGGCGACGCAGAACCAGTCGGACTGGATCGCGACGAACAGCTCGGCCGGGCCGGCGTCCGGTCGCCGGGCACGGTAGGTCGCGATCATCGCGTCAGGGTCGGGGCAGATCCGCGAGGTGGTGGCCCGCAGGGCGTCCTCGGTCAGCTTGTCCCACATCCCGGTGGGGGCGACGAAGAGGCCGTACTCCTCGGCGTTGGCGCCGATCAGCAGGTCGACGTCGGCACACGCGCCGGCGGCTATGGCCGCGAAGGGATGCTCGGGGAGGATGTCGCCGTCGACGACCGGCTGGAAGGTCAGTCGCGTGAAGCCGGCGAACCGCGGGTCCTGGCCGGAGGTCAACCGGTTCATCACGGCGTTGCTCGCCTCGTGCAGCCGGTCTTCCGGCACCGCGGCGATCGCCTCGGCCGTCGGCCCGGTCCCCAGCTCGCTGGCCAGCTCGGCCGCCACCAGCCGCGCCCGCTCGACGGTGTGGACGTGGTGGGCGGTGCCGCTCTGTGAGATCGCCCGGCGGAACAGCCCCTGGGCCCGCGGCACGGCCAGCAGCGTGCAGACGGCCATCGCGCCCGCCGACTCCCCGGAGATCGTCACCCGGGCCGGGTCGCCCCCGAAGGCCGCGATCTCGGCCTGGACCCACTGCAGGGCGGCGACGATGTCGAGCAGACCCCGGTTGGCGACGGCGTCCGGGAAGAACCCGAAACCCTCGGCGGCCAGGCGGTAGTTGATCGTCACCGCGACGACGCCGTCCCGGGCGAACGCCGTGCCGTCGAAGGCGGTGGTCGAGCCGGCTCCGGTGGCGAATCCACCGCCGTGCACGAAGACCAGGACGGGCGCCCGGCCCGCGACGTCGGGGGTCCAGACGTTCAGGTTCAGACCGTTGGGCCCGGGACGTCTCGGGTCCGGCAGGAGGGCGTCCATCACAGCCGATCGCTGCGGCGGGGTGGAGACCGTGGCGCCGTACCGCGTCGCGTCGGCGACGCCCTCGTGCGGCTCCGGCGGGCGGGGCGCCGCGAACCGTGCCTCGCCGATGGGGGCGGCCGCGTACGGGATCCCCTTGAAGGACCAGCCGCTGCTCGTCGGTGCGCCACGGAAGGTGCCCTGCCGGGTGGTCACATCCACTACTGCACTCCTCAACGAACTTCAACTTGTGTTGTTATTATGCACCACCATCGCAGACGCGCGGAAGGTCGTGCCCCATGCCCTTGGACGAGGTATCCCGGACCCTGACCGCGCCCGGCGGAGCGTTCCCGCCGGCGCAGCTCGAGTGCCGCGAGCTGCGCTGGAGCGTCCGCACCAGCTTCTTCCGGTACCTCGCCGGGCTGCGCGACGGTCGCGCCTCGGTCTCCGGCGGCGCGGCCCTCACTGCGGACGACCCACAGCTCGTGGTCTACCCGGCCGACCCCGACCGAAGCGACGGCGGCGTACTGGCCTTCCGCGGCGACCTCCGGCTGGGCGGCCACGGCGGCCTGCTGTTCGTCCGCCTGGCGAACCCGCGGATCAGGCTCGGGACCCCGGCCGTCCTCTCGGTCGACGATCCGCTGACGGAGGACGGCAGCGGTCCACGGCTTGACCTGGTCACGCTGCGGTTGGCCGCCGACGACGAGGGCGGCTGGTCCGGCACCGACGTGCAGCTCACCGAGGCCGGCGTCGGGCTGTTCAACCACGTCTACGCCGCGGGCGACGCGTTCGATCCCCTGACCGTGCGCTGACGGCAGCAATGATCGATGGCGTCGGGCCCGCGGTCGTCGCCCGTCTCAGGCCTTGCGCTCCGGCTCGGGTGAGCTGACGTTGAACAGCACGTGGTTACCTCCGTCGACGACGATCGACTCGCCGGTGACGTGCCCGGACAGCGGCGAGAGCAGGAACAGCAGCACACCGGCGATGTCCGACGGGTAGGCCAGCTTGCCCAGCGGCGTCTTGTCGATGTTGGCCTGCACGAGCTCAGGGGTCCAGCGCGGGTTGGCCTGCTGGCGCGGCGTCCGGATGGTGCCCGGCGCCACCGCGTTGACCCGGACCCCGAGCGGACCCAGCTCCACCGCTGACGTCCGGACCAAGGACATGAGTGCCGCCTTCATCGCCCCGTACGCGGCCAGCTTGGGCGAGCTGCCCAGCCCGGCCACCGACGCGACGAAGGCCATCGAGCCTCCGGTGCCGGTGCGCTCCCAGAACTTCGCGGCATAGCTGATCGCCAGGTACGCGTGCTTGAGCACGATGTCGACGTGGAACAGCCAGTCGTCGTCGGACAGGTCCTGGACCTGCTTGTAGATCGACAGCCCGACGATGTCGACGACGCCGTCGAGGCGCCCGCACCGCTCGTCCACGAAGTCGAACAGGGCCGCCATCGAGTCACGGTCGGTGATGTCGCCCGTCCAGGCAATGCCGCCGACCTCGGCCGCCACCTTCTCGGCCCGCTCCTGGTCACGGTCGACGCACACCACTGTGGCGCCGAAGGCGCACAGCGCGTGCGCCGTCTGCCGCCCGATGCCGAAGCCGGCGCCCAGGACGACGTGCACCTGGCCGTCGAGCCGCATCAGGCTCGCGTAGTCGGGCGTCCAGTCGGCGTCCCGATCGGTCCACGACGCTGTCATCGGGCCGCCTCCGCCGCCAGCGGGTCCTGGTCCGGCTTGGCCGATGCGGCCCCCTTGCGCCAGTCCACAGCCCCGTCCTCGATCGTCGCGTGCGCCACCCGCCCGCCGTGGATCTCGGCCCAGTGCGCGTGGTTGATCTGATGCAGGCTGAAGCAGGCCTGGAGCGAGTTGTAGAAGCCCATGTTGTCCTGGGTCTGGTTGACCGCCTCCTTGATCATCAAGGCGGTCACGGTCGGCCGCTTGGCGATCTCGCGGGCGTACTGCAGGGTCCGCTCGACCAGCTCGCCGGCCGGGAAGATCTGGCTGACCATGCCGATCCGATGGGCCTCGTCGATGCTGACGCTCCCGCCGGTGAGCATCAGCTCCTTGGTCCGTCGCAGGCCGAACTCCCACGGGTGGGCGAAGTACTCGACACCGCACATGCCCAGCCGCGTGCCGACGGGGTCGGAGAACGTCGTGCCCTCGGCACCGACGATCAGGTCGCAGGACCACGCGAAGGTCAAGCCGGCCGCGTGGACAGGCCCCTGCACCGAACAGATGGTGATCTTGCGCAGGTTCCGCCACCGGAGCGAGTTCTGGTAGTAGTAGTGCCACTCCTGGACCATGCGCTTCTCGGCGCTGACCTTGGTGGCCCCGTTGAGCTGGAACGTCGGGTGCTGCTCGAGTCCCTCGGCCCGCTCCACCGCCCGCTCCGGCGTGCCCATGTCGTGGCCGGAGGAGAACGTCATGCCGTTGCCGGCGAGGATCACCACGCGCACCGTGTCGTCCGCCTCCGCCCGGAGCATCGCCTCGTCCAGCTCGACGAGCAGGCTGCGGCTCTGGGCGTTGCGGTAGCGCGGCCGGTTCAGCGTGATCCGGGCGATGGTCCCCTCGTCGAGCAGTTCGTAGGTGATGAACCGGTAGTCCGGCATGGTGGTCCCTCCTGGGGGATCGGTCACTTGACGGCGATCGGGTTGAGCGGCGATCCGACCGCCCCCGTCACGGTGAGCGGCTGTGCGCTCAGGAAGAACTCGTAGACGCCGTCGGCAGCACAGTCCGCGGCCAGTTCCTCGAGGTCCCAGATCTCCCCGATCAGCACACCGGCGTTGACCAGGAAGATCACGTGCAGGGCGAACTTGGCCTCGGGCAGGGACTCGCTCGGCACGCTCTCCAGTCCCCAGGTGTCACCCGCGACCGCGGCGATCTCCCGCGGCAGCAGGTAGTCGGCGCTGCTGACACCGAGGCCGGGCGCGGGACCGGCGGCGTAGTCGCCCCAGTGCTCCTGCCCCTCGGCCCTGCGCCGGCGCATGTGGCCGGTGCGGATCAGGACGATGTCGCCCGGGCCGATCTCGACGCCCTGGGCCTTCGCGCACGCCTCGAGGTCGACGTCCTGGATGGCGTCGCCGGGCTCCAGCCAGTCGACGCCGTAGAACCGTGGGAAGTCGAGCAGGACGCCGCGGCCGACCACCCGGTCGGCCACCTGGGCGATGCTGTTGTGGACCGCGCCTTGGCTGGTCACGCTCTCGGGACCGTGCCCGTTGTAGGTGACGCCGTCGTAGAAGACGTGGCAGAAGGCGTCCCACTGGGTGGCGCACTGCAACGGCATGTAGATGCCGTCGTCGGTGGACTGCATGCCGTGCCGGGCGTTCTCCCAGTCGGCCAGCAGGTCACCCCCGTGCTTGTACATCTGGTGCTGAGGGTTCACACGCGCTGTCCGGGAGGGCATGGGTCCGTTGCGGTCGAGCGGGATGGCCAGGGAGAACGTCCTGCCCGTGCGCACCAGCGCGGCCGCCGCAGCCACCCGTTCGGCAGTGATGTGGTTGAGCGCGCCGGCCTCGTCGCCGGCCCCCCACCTGCCCCAGGTGCGGTAGTGCAGCGCAAGCGCGTCGAGCTCGGCCTTGGTGTACCGGCGACGGGGTGAGACGGTGCGACGGGTGCTGATCGGAACGCTCCTCGGTGCGCAGGGACTGCTGCGGCAGTGGATCGGGTCGGCCCGCCCGGCCCGTCTCGTCGGTGAGCCGGGCGGGCCGGGGTTCAGGCGGGGTTCAGACGGGGAAGCCGTACGTCTTGAGGTTCGCGAACATGTCGATGCCGGTGCGGCCGCCCAGCTCGCGACCGACGCCGGAGCGCTTGGTGCCGCCGAACGGCGCCTCGGTCGGCGAGCCCAGGAAGGTGTTCACCCCGACGCCGCCGGTGTCGAGCCGGCCGGCCACCGCCAGCGCTTCCTCGGCCGCACCGAAGACAGCACCGCCGAGGCCGTAGGGGCTGTCGTTGGCGAGCCGCACCGCGGCCTCGGTGTCCGCCACCCGGTAGACCACGCCGAGCGGGCCGAACGCCTCCTCCCGGTAGAGCCGCATCTCCCGGGTGACGCCGGTGATCACCGCGGGCTTGAAGAACGACCCCGGCCCGTCGATCCTGCCGCCCTCCAGCAGTACCGTGGCGCCCTTGGCGACGGCGTCGTCAAGCTGCTCCTGCAGCAGGTCGGCCGCGGCCTGGCTGGACATCGGGCCGACGGTCACCGTCTCGTCGAACGGGTCGCCCACCACCTGAGCAGCGAATGCGGCGACGTACTTCTCGGTGAAGGCGTCGGCGACGCCCTCGGTGGCGATGACCCGCTTGGGCAGCGCGCACGCCTGCCCACCCAGCACGAGACGGCAGGTGGCGGCGGTGCCGGCGGCGAGGTCGACGTCGGCCGAGTCCAGCACGATGAAGGCGTCGGAGCCGCCCAGCTCCAGGACCACCGGCTTGATGTGCCGGCTGGCCTGCTCGCCGACGGCCGAGCCCGCACGGTCGGAGCCGGTGAGCGTGACCGCGCGGACACGGTCGTCGGCGATCAGCGTCGAAACCTGGTCGGTCGAGACCAGGATGGTCTGGTAGCAGCCCTCGGGGAAGCCGGCCTCACGGAAGATCTCGTCGAACATCAGCGTCGAGCCGGGGCAGATCTCGGCCGGCTTCACCATCACGGTGTTGCCGAGGATCAGGTTGGGGGCGGTGGCCCGCATCGCCTGGTAGAGCGGCGCGTTCCACGGCTCGATCCCGAGGACGACGCCGACCGGCTCGCGGCGCAGCACCAGCTTCGAGAAGCCGGCCGACTCGATCACCTCGTCGGCGAGCTGGGCCTCGCCGTGCTCGGCGTAGTAGCGGAACATGCTCACCGCACCGGCGCCCTCGCCCAGGGAGTACGGGAGGATCTTGCCCATCTCCAGCGTGGCCTGCCGGGCCAGCTCCGGGAGCCTGGCCTCGATCAGGTCGGCCACCCTGACGAACAGCGCGACGCGCTCGGCGATCGGCACCTCCCGCCAGGTCAGATAGGCCTGGTGGGCCAGGGCCAGCTTGGCCTCCAGCTCATCGCCGCTCAGGAACGGGTACTCGCGCAGGGTCTCACCGGTGGCGGGGTTGTGCGTCCGGTACGTACGGGTCGTGGGGATCGTTGCGGTCACCGGAGTCCTCCTGGCGGGCACGTCGCTGTGATGGTCGAGGGCAGCTCTATTCGATGCAAACCATAATGCAGCCTTGCTCTTGCGGCCAGACCATGATGGTTACAGGATAAGTAGAACCACAGTTGTGCGCGTCCGACCCGCCATCGAGGTGCCGCATGGAGATCGACCTGCTCGACCCCGCCCACTACGTCGTGGGACAGCCCTACGAGCTCTACAAATGGCTGCGCGAGAACGACCCGGTGCACTGGCACGCGGAGCACGACGGCGGCCCCGGCTTCTACGCCCTCACCCGGTACGCGGACGTCAAGGCGCTGGAGACGGACTCGGACACCTATGGCAACGCCCCGACCACGCTGATCAGCGACACGGCCGTACAGGGGGACGCGACCCACCAGCACCTGATCTTCTCCGACCCGCCGCACCACACCCCGCACCGCAGGCTGCTCAGCCCGGAGCTCAGCGTAATGGCGGTCCGGTCCCAGCAGGACGTGCTGGAAGGGCTGGTCAACGACATCATCGACCGCGTCATCGAGAAGGGGGAGTGCAACTTCGTCGACGACATCGCGGGCCGGATGGCCAGCTTCGTCATGGCGGACCTGATCGGCCTCCCGCGCGAGCAGTCGCTGGTGATGTTCGACGCCGCGGCCACCCTGGCCCGGGGCACCGATCCGTCCTACGGCATCGGTGCCGAGGCCATCTCGACGCTCTACTCCTGGGCCAGCGACGCCTACCGGGAGCGGGTGGCTGAGCCCCGCGAGGACATGCTGACGAAGATCGCCCACGCGGAGGTCCTGGACATCCCGTTCGACGAGCACCAGTTCCAGCTGGACTTCCAGCTGCTGGTCTCGGCCGGCAGCGACACCTCGCGCAACGTGCTCGCCACCGGCATGATCCGACTGTTCCAGCACCCCGAGGCGCACCGCGCACTCGTCGAGGACCCGTCGCTGGTGCCCCAGGCGGTGGAGGAGATGCTGCGGTTCGACCCGCCCATCGTGTTCCAGCGCCGCACCGCCACGCGCGACGCCGAGTTCGCCGGTGTCGCCGTGACCAAGGGGACCAAGCTGGTCAGCTACTACGGCGCGGCCAACCGGGACCCGGAGATGTTCGCCGACCCGGACACCTTCGACATCCACCGTTCTCCCAACCCGCACCTCGCGTTCGGCGCCGGGCGGCACTTCTGCCTCGGCTCGCACCTGGCCCGGGCCGAACTGGTGACCATGTTCACGGCACTGGTCACGCGGCTGCCCGACCTGCGCCCGGCCGGCGAGGTGGCGTGGCACCAGCACCCGCAGACCCCCTCGGTGGTGGGGCCGTTCGAGATCCCGGTCCGTTTCACCCCGGGCGAGCGGGTCGGGGACACCGACCTCGCCTGAACCCAGCATATGATGCTCATGTTATGTTGAAATAGTTCTTCAACGTCGCCCTTGTCGCTACCTAGGAGCCCGATGACCGCATCGCCGGCGACCATGCCCGACGCCGAGCTGGTCGAGGCCACCGCCCGCCGGGTGGTGGCCGAGCACCCGCCCACCTCGACGCCGCTCCCGGAGCTGATGGGCGCCTGGTACGACGCCGGGCTGACCTGGGTGCACTTCCCGGTCGGGCTCGGCGGCCGGGACGCACCCCGCGCCCTGCAGCCGCTGGCCAACCGGGTGATGCGGGAGGCCGGCGGGCCCGAGCCCCGGACGGTGAACACCATCGGCTACGGCATCGTGGCCGGCACGATCCGCCGCTACGCGGACCGGGAGTTCGCCGCGCGCCGGCTGCGCCCGCTGGCCACCGGCGAGGAGAAGTGGTGCCAGCTGTTCAGCGAGCCGGGCGCCGGGTCCGACCTGGCCGGCCTGGCCACCCGTGCGGTCCGCCACGGCGACGGCTGGCAGGTGAACGGCCAGAAGGTCTGGAACAGCCTGGCCCACCTCTCCCGCTGGGCGATCCTGCTGGCCCGCACCGATCCCGACGTGCCGAAGCACAAGGGCCTGACCTACTTCGTGGTCGACATGCGGTCTGCGGGAATCACCGTGCGGCCGCTGCGCCAGATCACCGGGCGGGCCGCGTTCAACGAGGTGTTCCTCGACAACGTGTTCATCCCTGACAGCCAGCGGTTCGGCGAGGTCGGTGACGGCTGGATCGTCGCCAACAGCACCCTCGGCGACGAACGGACCTCGCTCGGCGACCGCGTGGCGGCCCGCGGCAGCGGCGTGATCGCCGACGCCCTGGCCCTGTGGGCGGCTCACCCCGAGCGCCACGACCCGGTGCTGCGGGACCGGCTGGTCCGGCTCTGGGTCCGGGCGGAGACGCAGCGGCTGACCGGCGACCGGGCCCGGGTAGCGGCCAGCAAGGGGATGGTCGGTGCCGAGAGCGCGATCATCAAGCTGCTCAACTCCGAACTGACCCAGGCGGTCTACGAGTTCTGTCTGGAACTGCTCGGCCCCGAGGGCACCCTGATCGACACCTACTCGCTCGACGCTCCGGACGACGAGTCCGGCCCGGCCGCGATCCAGCGCAAGTACCTGCGTTCCCGCGCCACCACGCTCGAGGGCGGCACCTCGGAGATCATGCGCAACGTCATCGGCGAACGCGTCCTCAAGCTGCCGCAGGAACTGCGCGCCGACAAGGGCGTCGCCTGGAAGGACATCCCCCGATGACGCAGGAGTTCGAGTTCGACGACGAGATCGTCGAGCTGCGCTCGATGGTGCGCGAGTTCTGCGCCGAGGTCTCCCCCGAGGCCCGGGTCCGCGAGCACATGGAGTCCGAGCTCGGCCACGACCCGGCGCTCTGGCGCCGGCTGGGCACCGACATCGGCGTCCTCGGCCTGGCGGTCCCCGAGGCGTACGGCGGCGACGACGTCGGACTGGTCGCCCAGGCCGTCGTCGTCGAGGAGCTCGGCGCGGCCCTGGTCTGCGGTCCGGTGCTCGGCACCCTCGCCCTGGCCATGCCGACGCTGGTGGCGCTGTCCGACGAGGACGCCAAGCGCGAGCTGCTGCCGCCGCTGTGCTCCGGCGAGCGCGTGGCCACGCTGGTCGCGCCGCTCGCCACCGGAGTCCTGGACGAGGATGCCGTCACCGTCGAGGCCACCGACAACGGCGGCTGGCGGCTCACCGGCAACGTGGCCCAGGTCCCCGACGGCGCCGCCGCCGACACACTGCTGGTGCTGGCCCGCACCTCAGCCGGCATGGCGCTGTTCGCCGTGGCGGGAGGCGCCGAGGGCCTGACCCGCACCGCCCTGACCACACTCGACCTCACGCGCCGGCAGGCCGCGGTCTCCTTCGCCGCGACGCCGGCACAGCTGCTGGCCTCCGGCACCGAGGCGGTCGGCGCCGTCGAGCGGGCCGCGCTGGTGGCCTCGGTGCTGCTGGCCGTCGAGTCGGTCGGCGGGTCGCAGCGGATGCTCGACGTCACCGTCGCGCACGTCAGCACGCGCAAGCAGTTCGGCCAGCCGGTCGGCGCGTTCCAGGCGGTCAAGCACCGCTGCGCGAACCTGCTGATCGCGGTCGAGGCCGCCCGGTCGGCGGCCTACCACGGCGCCTGGGCACTGCAGGACGGCAACGACGACCCGCGGCTCGCGGCCGGACTGGCCAAGGCCGTGGCGAGCGAGTCCTACCAGGCGGTCAGCGCCGGGGCGATCCAACTCCACGGCGGCCTCGGCTTCACCTGGGAGGGCTCGCCCCACCTGTACTTCAAGCGGGCCAGCACCAACGGTCTGACCCTGGGCACCGCCACGCAGCACCTCGACCGGGTCGCAGCCCTGACCCTCGACGCAGTCCCGGCCTGAGTTCGGAGGAGCCATGGAGTTCGACTACGTCATCATCGGCTCCGGCGCGGGCGGCTCGGTCCTGGCCGAGCGGATCTCCGCCGGGTCCCGAGCCACCGTTCTGGTGATCGAGGCAGGCGGGCACGACCGCAACCCGATGCACCTGGTGCCGAAGGGCTTCTTCTTCACGATGCACTCCGACCGCTACGCCAAGAGGTTCACCGCCGGGCCGTTCGGGCCCGAGAACGTCACCGACGCCTGGTGGCGCGGCCGTGTCGTCGGCGGGTCGACCACCATCAACGGTCTGGTCTGGAACCGCGGCTGGGCCGGCGACTTCGACCGCCTGGTCGAGGAGGGGAACCCCGGCTGGGGCTGGGACACCTTCCTGGACGCCTACAAGCACCTGGAGTCCTTCCAGCTCGGCGCCTCCGACCTGCACGGTGGCAGCGGCCCGGTGAGCGTCGAGCTCACCGCACCGACCGAGCCGGTGTCCGAGGCGTTCATGGCCTCCTGCGCCGCGGCCGGAGTGCGGCGCGTGCTCGACATCAACGGCTCCGACGACGAGCGCACCGGCTACACGCAGTTCTCCACCAGGCGCGGGCTGCGCGTCACCGCCGCCAGCGCCTTCCTGCGGCCGGCGCTCAAACGCGGCAACGTCACGCTGGCCACAGCAACGGAGGTCGGGCGGATCCGCTTCGACGGCACCCGCGCGGTCGGCGTACTCGCCCGGCACAAAGGGCAGCAGATCGAGATCCGGGCCCGTAAGGAGGTCCTGGTCTGCGGCGGCTCGCTGGACACCCCGACGCTCCTGGAGCGCTCCGGTGTCGGGCGGGCGGACGTGCTCGCGCGGGCCGGCGTGAAGCTCGTCGTGGACAGCCCGAACGTCGGCGAGAAGCTCAACGAACACCGCGGACTGCGGTTCATGTACAGGATCCGGCCGGGCGCCGCCGGCGGGTTCAACCCGCTCGTGAACACCCGGGCCAAACGGATGTACCAGGGGGCGAAGTACCTGGTCCGCCGGGACGGGATCATCGCCGCCGGCTCGGCCACCTGCCTGGTCTACTTCAAGGCAGACCCCACGTCCGAGCGTCCGGACACCTGCGGCTTCTTCAATCCCCTCTCGATGAAGGGGAAGACGATGCACAACGACAAGCTCGCCGTCGACGACGAGCCGGGCCTGATGCTGGCCGCATACCCGCTTCGCCCGACCAGCCGCGGCCACATCCACATCACCGGCCCGGACCCCGGGGACCCGGTGGCGATCCAGCCCAACTTCCTCGACACCGAGGCGGACCGACGGATCCTGTCCAAGGTCGGCGGGCGCGTCCGCGAGCTGTTCGGCAGCGGCCCGGTGGCCGACCTGATCACCGAGGAGCGCATCCCCGGCCCCGGCGTTCGGACGGAGGCCGACTTCGAGCAGGTCGGCCTGTTCCAGGGCGCCTCCGGCTACCACCCGCTGGGTAGCTGCGCGATGGGCCCGGGCTCCGACGACGTCGTCGACGAGCGCTTGCGCGTGCGGGGCACGACCGGGCTGCGGGTGGTCGACGCGTCGGTGTTCCCGCACCAGCCCTCGGGCAACACCTCGGCACCGACCCAGGCGCTGGCCTGGCACGCGGCGTCGCTGATCCTGGAGGACGCGTGACGGCGGTCCGCGGTCCCTACGCCGACGAGCTGCGGATCGGCCAGGTCTTCGACGACGCCCCGGCCCTCACGCTGACCGACGGCCTGGTCGCCGCGCACCGCGCGATCGTGGGGAACCGGCTGCGGATCAGCCTCGATCAGGGGCTGGCCGTGGCCGTGGCGGGCGTCCGCGCGCTGGCGCCGCCGGCCCTGGTGTGGGACGTCTCGATCGGGCAGTCCACCGCCGTGACGCAGCACGTCAAGGCCAACCTGTTCTACCGGGGGCTGTGTTTCCGCCGGTTCCCCGCGGTGGGCGACACCCTGTCCACGGTGACCACGGTCGAGGGGCTGCGGGAGAATCGCCGGCGCGAGGGGCGAGCGCCCACCGGCGTCGCCGCTCTGCACATCGTCACCACCGACCAGGCCGGCCGTACGGTGCTCGACTACTGGCGCTGCGCGATGCTGCCGCTCTCCTCGGCCGACGCCCGGGTCGAGCGCCAGGACAACCTCGACGCCGTCGGGCGGACGCCGTCGCGCGCCGAGCTGGGCGCGCCCGTGGCCGGTTGGAAGCTGGCGGCCTTCCGCGCGCGCGTGCCGGGGCCGCACTTCGCCGACCTGGAACCCGGTGCGAGCTGGACGGTTGAGGGGTGCGACGTCGTCTCCAGCGCGCCCGAGCTGGCCCGGCTGACCGGCAACCTGGCTGCGGTGCACCACGACGCCGTGGCCGCCGGCGGGCAGCGGCTGGTCTACGGCGGGCACACCATCGCACTGGCGCTGCATCAGGTGACGCGGGCGCTGCCGGCGCTGGTCGCCGTGACCGGCTGGGACGGCTGCGACCACGTCGGCCCGGTGCACGAGGACGACGCGCTCGCCGCCACGGTGTCCGTCACCGGCCTGGAGCCGCTCCCGGGCGGTGGCGGGCTGGCCGACCTGCGCTGCCTGGTGGACTCCCGCGGCCCCGGCGACGAGGTTCGGCCGGTGCTCGACTGGCGGTTCACCGCGGTGCTGGCGTGAACGCCGGCTCGGCCCGCAGCTTCCTGTTCGTGCCGGGCGACCGTCCGGAGCGGTTCGCCAAGGCCGCCGGGAGCGGGGCGGACGCCGTCGTGCTGGACCTGGAGGACGCCGTCGCGCCCGCGGTCAAGGCGGCAGCGCTGGAGCACGTCGTCGCGTGGCTGGGCGCGGGGAACGCCGCCGTCGTCCGCGTGAACGCCGCCGGGACTGCGACACACGACGCCGAGCTGGCCGCTCTGGCAGGCACCGGCGCCGTCGTCATGCTGCCCAAGACCGACTCGGCGGCCCAGGTCACCGCGGTCCGTGCACGCGTCGGCGAGGTACTGGCCCTGGTGGAGACGCCGCGGGGCGTGACCGCGGCCGACGAGATCGCCGCCGCGGGTGTGGTCCGGCTGGCGCTCGGGACCGTCGACCTGGCTGCCGAGCTGGGCGTGGACCCGGCCTCGCCGCCGGCGTTCGCCTACAGCCGCGGCCGGCTGGTGATGGCCTCAGCCGCCGCGGGCCTGCCCGGCCCGGTCGACGGCGTCACCGTCCGCCTCGACGACCCGGCGGTGCTCGACGTCGACCTCGCCCACGCCCGGGAGCTGGGCCTGGGCGCCAAGCTGTGCATCCACCCCAAGCAGGTCGCCGCCGTCAACGCCGCGTTCTCGCCCTCGGCCGCCGAGCTGGCCTGGGCCGAGCGGATCGTCTTGGCGGCCGAGGCCTCGTCCTCGGGAGTTGTCGTCGTCGACGGCGCGATGGTCGACGCACCCGTGGTGACTCGGGCGCGTCGCATCCTCAGTCGCGCTTGACCTCGCCGGTGGTGCTCCACTCCTCGGCCTACATAGGAGCCCGGTCCCACCGGACGGCGGAACCGGGCTCGGTCAGGGGGATCAGACGGTGGCGATGGACTCCCGGGCGGCGTCGTTCCACCGCTGCGACGGAGCCTTGACGTCCGCTGCGGGCGCGTCGAGGCCGAACTCGGCCGCCACCACGGCGGTGTCGCCGCCCGGGATAGGCGCGCTGGCCGGGGCCAGCTCCGGGGCGGCCCCGAACTTCACGGCCGCGTCGGCCACCTCGATGCCCGTGGCAACGTCCGGGTCGGAAATCCGGATCCGCATTCCCCGGGCCACCGCCTGGGGGTGCGAGAAGGCCTCGTTGACCGAGAGCACCATGGCCCCCGGCAGCTTGAGCGAGAAGAACAGCGCCTCCCATTCGGCCGCCGAGCGCCTCAGGAAGCTCGGCTCGACCGCCGCGTAGAGGGCTTCCTCGTGCTCCCGCCGCAACGGCTCGGTGGCGAACCGGGGGTCGTCGATCCACTCGGCGTGGTCCGCCGCCTGGCAGAAGCGGGCCCAGAACTGCTGGGTGATGCAGATCGTGAACCAGCGGTCGTCGGCCGTGCGGAACACCCCGAACGGCAGCGAACCGCTGCCGCCCCGCCGCGGCTCGGGGAGGAACTCCTTGCCCACGGTGACCGCTTGCGGCGCCCGGTACGACAGCAGGGCCACCTGGGCGTCCAGCAGGCTGACGTCCAGGCGCTGGCCGTGCCCCCGCAGCGAGCGCAGCCGCAAGGCGCCCAACGTGCCCAGCGCGGCGAACAGCGCGCCGGTCAGGCCGCCGATCGGGTTGCCCCAGCGGATCGGGACGTCCGGGCTGGTGTGGTCGACGGTGATGCTCATGCCACCACCGAGTGCCTGAATCGCGTTGTCGAAGGCCGGGAAGGCGCTCCACGGGCCGGTGTGGCCGAACCCCGTGATCGAGGTCTGGATGAGCTGGTCGTTCTTGCTCTGCAGCGACTCGAAGTCCAGGCCGAGCCGGTGGAGCACCCCCGGCCGGTAGTTGTCGAGCATGACGTCGGCCCGGGAGGCCAGGCCGAACAGGAACTGGCGCCCCTCGGCGGTCTTCAGGTCGGCCACGACGCTGCGCTTGCCCCGGTTCAAGCCGGCCCGGAACGACGCCTCGCGGGTCACGTCCGGGTAGGGCTCCATCACCTGGCCGAACGGCCGCTCGACGCGGATCACGTCGGCCCCCAGGTCGGCCAGGAGTTGGGCGGCGAAGCCCTTGCTGGGCTCGTCGCCGTTCAGCTCCAGGACGATCGTGCCCTCCAAGGCCCGCCCGACCTGACGGGAGCAGTCCACCTCGGCTTCCGGCGCCCAGCGCTCGACCAGCGGCACACCACCACGCTCGTCGCCGCAGTGGATCACGCCGGCTGCGGCGAGGCGCCCCAACTCCGCCGCGTCGAGTCCCAGCAGCGAGCTGAGCACCATCGCAGTGTCCGCCCCGGTCTGCCGTGGGGCCCGCCAGGTGGTGGAGTCGCTGAACTTGAGGGCGTCGCCCGCGACGGTGGCGGTACGGCCGAACTCGTCGGTGACCTCCACCGACATGCCGCGGGCCCGTACCTGCGGGTGCTTGAAGACGTCGGCGACCCGGGTGACCTTGCCGCACACGACGCCGGCGTCCATGAGGTGCTCCTGCCACCAGTCCGCGGTGCGGGTGCGGAACACCCCCTGCAGGAGCTCGACGAGCTCCTCACGGTGGGCGTGCCGCGCCGGCCCGGTGCTGAACCGATCGTCGGTCAGCAGGTCCGGCCGCTCCATGATCCGGGCCGCGGCCGGCCACATCCGCTGACTGATGCAGATCGCGACCCAGCCCTCGGCGCACTCGAAGTTGCCGAACGGCACGGTGCCCTGGCCACCCTCGAACGGCGACGGCAGCGGCTCCTGGCCGAAGCTCAGGGCCTGCGGCACCCGGTAGGTGTTGAGGGCGAGCATGACGTCGAGCATCGAGACGTCGACGTGCTGGCCCGCCCCCGTCCGGTCGCGGTGGATCACCGCCGCGGTGACGCCGATCGCGCTGAAGACGCCGGCGAACAGGTCCCCGATCGGAATGCCCCAGCGCACCGGGGGGCGATCCGGGTCCAGCCGGGTGTAGTTCATCGTGCCGCACATGGCCTGCACGATCGGGTCGTACGCGGGCATCGTGGCCCATGGCCCGTCGCCGCCGAAGCCGGTCAACGAGCAGGTGATGATCGACGGGTTGAACGGCAGCAACGACTCCCGGTCGATCCCGAGCCGCTTGGTGACGCCGGGCCGGAAGTTGTCGACGACGACGTCCGCTTGCGCCACCAGCCGGTGGACCAGGTCGCGGCCCTCGCCGGTCTTCAGGTTCAGGCTCACCGAGTGCTTGTTGCGGGACAGGCCCCAGTTGAAGGCCTCGTCCTCGCTGAGTCGGGTCGGGTCGATCTCCGCCCTCGGCACGCCGTCCGGCAACGACTCGACGCGGATCACCTCCGCACCGAGATCGGCCAGCAGGAGCGAGCCGAAGGGACCGGAGACGACGCGGCACAGGTCGAGGACCCGCAGTCCGGAAAGAGGCGTGGACGGCCGGGTGTTCGGGACTTCCGATGGCACACTCATGATGAGAGGACGATAAGACGTTCCGAACTAAAACACAACTGCAAGCTTCTTTGCAGCATCATTAAGGCTCTGTAACGCTGACCAGCGAAGTTCCAGGTCACGGCGCGCCCCTAGCCCATTTGGCCGCCGACCTGCAGTGATCACCGTGACGAGTACTATGATGTTTCTCGCCCAGCGCCCGCCGACTCCGCCGTCGACCAGGGCCACGACCTGGCGCGCAAGGTGAAGTCCAGCTCGGCGAGGATCCGCTTGACGTGCGTGCCGAGCGTCCGCGGGATCTCCCAGCCGCTCCTGCCGGTGGCCAGCAGCTCTGCGATCAGATGACCTGTCGCACCCGGCTCGACCGGCGGCCACTGACCCGTCTTTCGTCTTCTTGTCGTGTCGCGTGTTGTGCGTCACCATACTTACAATGCGGTTTGATCCACATTGGCAACACGATTGGGAGTCCGATGACCGACCTCGCCCTGGACGACCTGCGGGCCCGTTACCGACGTGACTACGACCCCTACGCCAACAGGTCCATCGACGAGCAGCTCGCCGAGCTGGCCGACCGCCGGACCGACAAGCCGGTCAGCTACTCCGCCCGCGGCAACGGCTGCTGGGTGCTGACCGACTACGACGACGTCTCCAATCTGCTGCGCCGCAACAACCGCGGTGTGGTCAGCTTCCCCAACGAGCCCGACGGGCTGAATCTCTCCGGCGCGCGCAAGGCTCAGATCCCGATCGAACTCGACGGTCCCGAGCACCGTCAGGTCCGCCAGGTGCTCGACCCGCAGTTCGCCCCCAAGAAGGTCGCCGAGCTCGAGGACCACCTGCGCGAGCAGTGCAACCGCCTGATCGACGCCTTCATCGAGGACGGCAAGGTGGACTTCGTCAAGATGTTCGCGGTGCCGTTCCCGGGCGCGACCGTCCTGGCCATCATGGGTTGGCCGGGCGAGGACCTGGA
The DNA here is from genome assembly GCF_022095675.1 of Dactylosporangium sp. AC04546. Taxonomy (GTDB): domain Bacteria; phylum Actinomycetota; class Actinomycetes; order Mycobacteriales; family Micromonosporaceae; genus Dactylosporangium. Next base: position 220,074 of record NZ_JAHYSG010000002.1, read on the forward strand.
AATGATGAACGGCTGGGCCGACGTCCTGCTGCACGGCGTCCCCGGGGGTACCGAGGAGGAGAACAACGCCGCCCGCGGCCGAACGCACCAGGAGTTCGCCGCCTACATGGCGGAGAAGATCCCGCAGTGGCGGGCCGCCCCTCGCAACGACGACGTCATGTCGGTCATGCTCGACGCCGAGATCGGCGGTCAGAAGCTCACCGACGACCAGCTCTTCGACTTCTCCGTACTGATGATGATGGCCGGTCTGGACACGGTGCAGAGCGTCCTGGCCCGCTGCGCGCGCTACTTCGCGCAGCGCCCGGACCAGTGGGACCGCATGTTTGAGGACGCGGAGCAGGTACCGGCCGCGGTGGAGGAGCTGCTGCGCTGGGCCACGCCGCCGGTACCGACCCGCACGATCACGGACGAGCACCTGGAGATCCGCGGCGTCAGGATTCCCAAGGGCGAGCGGGTGCACGCGCCGCTGGGCTCGGCCAACCGCGATCCGAAGTACTACCCCGACCCGGATGCGGTGATCTTCGACCGCCCGGCCAAGCCGCACCTGGCCTTCGGCGTCGGTACCCACCGATGCGTCGGACTGCACCTGGCCCGGCTCGAGCTGCGGATCGCGTTCGAAGAGCTGCACCGGCGAATCCCCCGGTTCGAACTCGACCCCGACGCACCCGCGCCGCATGAGCACCTCGGTCTGGCCTGGGGCGTCAACGACGTCCACCTGCGCTTCGCTCCTGGTCCGCGGGAACTGTCGTGAGTGCCCCGGCCGGGAAGCCGATCCAGGACACCCGGGGGCGGCTGCGCCGGGACTGACCCCCATACGCGGACGTGCCGATGCAGACCCAATTGGACGGCCTGGCGGTTCCTCTTATGCTGATACCATAATTGCGCGATACCAAGAACACTAAAGCAACATCGGTGCCAGTGCAGGAGGACCTTCGTGTCGAAGTCGCAGTCCGCCGTCACCACGCTGGATGCCCTGGTCGTGGGGGCCGGCATCTCCGGCATCTATCAGCTCTACACGCTCAACCAGCAGGGCGTGGACGTGCGGATGGTCGAAGCGGGTACCGGGGTGGGCGGCGTCTGGTTCTGGAACCGCTACCCCGGTGCTCGCTTCGACTCCGAGAGCTACACCTACGGCTACTTCTTCTCCCCCGAACTGATCGAGGAATGGGACTGGAGCGAGGAGTACGCCGGCCAGCCGGAGACCGAGCGGTACCTCAACCACGTCGTGGACCGGTTCGACCTTCGCCGGTTGATCACCTTCGAACAGCGGGTGGTCTCGGCCGTGTGGGACAGCGAGGCCGCACGGTGGACGGTGACGACGTCCTCCGGTGACGTCTGGAGGCCCCGCCACCTCGTCACCGCGCTCGGGATCCTGTCCGCGCCGGCCTTCCCGAGCGCCCCGGGGTTGGCGGACTTCCGCGGCGAGTGGGCCCACACCGGGCTCTGGCCGGACGAGGGCATCGACTTCACCGGCAAGAAGGTGGCGGTGATCGGCACCGGCTCCAGCGGGGTCCAGATCGTCCCGCTGGTGGCCAGGGACGCCGAGCAGCTGGTCGTGTTCCAGCGCAGTCCCAACTGGTGCACGCCCATCAACAACTTCGCGATCACCCCGGAGCGGATGGCCGACATCCGCAGCCGGATCGGCGAGATCTGGGATGCCACCCAGCTGTCGCCGTCCGGCTCGATGCACCGGCCGATCATGGAGTCCTCGCTGGAGATGGCGGCCGACCAGCGGCGGGCCCACTTCGACCGCCTCTACGACTCCCCCGGCCTGATCATGGCGCTGGGCAACTTCCGCGACGTGGCCCTGGACAAGCGGGCCAACGACAACGTCACCGCCTACATCGCCGAGCGGATCCGGGCCCGGGTCCACGACCCCGAACTGGCGGAGCGACTGATCCCGAAGGACCACGGCTTCGGGCAGAAGCGGCCGCCGCTGGAGAACGGCTACTACGAGGTCTTCAACGAGCCCCACGTCTCGCTGGTCTCCACCGGCGAGGAACCGATCGTCCGGTTCACCGAGACCGGGATCGAGACCGTCCACGGTCACTACGACCTGGACGTCATCGTCTTCGCCACCGGCTTCGAGGCGGTGGTCGGCTCCTACAACCGCATCGACATCCGCGGGCGCGACGGCCTGGCCCTGCGCGACCACTGGGAGGCCGGCCCCCGCACCTATCTCGGCCTCACCGTGGCCGGCTTCCCCAACCTGTTCCTGGTCGGCGGACCGCAGAGCGTCACCGGCGTAATCCCCCGGGCCACGGATTTCCAGGCCGACTGGGTGGCCGCCACGGTGGCCGGGATGCGGGAGCGCGGCGAGACCGTCGTGGAGCCTGCCGAGGCCGCCGAGGACGAGTGGATCGACCACGTCAACGCCGGGATCGTCGGCACGATGCAGGAGACCGCCGAGTCCTGGGCGTTCGGTTCCAACGTGCCGGGCCGCAAGCGCGCCTACCTGCTCTACGCCGGAGGTCTCCCGCAGTACCGCGAGCGGGTCAAGGCGGCCACCGCCGACGGCTACCGCGGCTTCAAGTTCTCATCCTGATCCGGTCAACGACGAATGGAGAGGCACGAGATGAGCACCAGGGCAGCGATCCTTTGGGGCATCGGGGAGCAGTGGAGCGTCGAGGACGTCGAGCTCGCGGAGCCCGGTTTCGGGCAGGTGCGGGTCAAGGTCCACGCGACCGGCCTCTGCCACTCCGACGACCACGCGGTCACCGGTGACATGCCGACCCCGCTCCCCCTGGTCGGCGGGCACGAAGGTGCCGGCGTCGTGGAGGCGGTCGGGCCCGGCGTCACCCGCGTGGCGCCCGGCGACCACGTCGTCCTGATCTTCCAGCCGCCCTGCGGCTACTGCCGCAACTGCGCCCGCGGGCGGTCCAACCTGTGCCTCAACGCCTCGCTGCAGGACTACGGCGCCGCCAAGCCGTTCAAGGCCCGCGGCCAGGAGATCGCCGCCACCGGCGACCTGGGCACCTTCGCCGACGTAACAGTCGTCTCCGAGCGCTGTGTCGTGAAGATGGGCAAGGACATCCCGTTCAACGTGGCCTCCCTGCTCGGCTGTGCCGTCACCACCGGTTGGGGCGCGGCCGTCTACCTGGCTGAGGTCGAGCCCGGCGACAACGTCGTGGTGATCGGCAGCGGGGGCGTCGGCATCAACTCCGTGCAGGGCGCGAAGAACGCCGGCGCCAACCTCATCGTCGCGGTCGACACCGTCGAGCTGAAGCGCCAGAAGGCCCTCGAGTTCGGCGCCACCCACGCGGTCGCTTCGGTCGAGGAGGCCAGGGAACTGCTGGCCGAGAACACGAACGGCCGCATGGCTGACGCGGCGATCCTCTCGGTGGGCGTCGGCGACGCCAGCAAGCTGGGGCAGATCGTCGACCTCACCGGTCCGGCGGGCACCACGGTGGTCACGTCGGTCTCGCCGTTCGCCTCCACCACCGTCGAGCTCAACCTCGCGCTGTTCACGCTGAGCCAGAAGACCCTGCGCGGCAACGTCTACGGTGGCGTCCAGGTGCACCGGGACATCCCGCTGCTGCTCGACCTCTACCGCCAGGGCCACCTGAAGCTCGACGAGCTGATCACCAGGACCTACACCCTGGACCAGATCAACGAGGGCTACGCCGACATGCACGCGGGCAAGAACATCCGCGGCGTCATCGAGTTCTGAGCCACAGCACGGGGACGAAGGGCCCGGCGGTGACCACCGGGCCCTGCTCCGTGCGTTCGGTTCAGTGCGTGGGAGCGGCGGCCAGCTCGTCGGTGAGGTACTTCAGGTAGAAGCCCATCCGCTTCGGCAGGCCCAGGAGAAGGACGCCGACCAGCCGGCCGTCCCTCCGGTAGCCGATCGCGGCCTCACCGCGGAGCTCTCCTTCCAGCACCTCGACGTCGGTGGCCAGGGCGGGTTGGCCCAGGGCACGGATGCTCACGGAGGCCTGATCGGACCAGAACGTGGGCACGGTGCCGAACGGCTTCTCAGCAGGACGGCCGGTGAGGTCGCCGACCAGTGCGGCCGCGGCGTACGAGCTGGTGTCGACGGCGACCTGCCAGTGCTCGATGCGCCGAGGCGTCGCGTCGTAGCACGCGTTGGGGAACCGCGCCACATCACCGGCGCCGACCGTGCCCTTCCGGCCGCCGAGCCGCAGGAACTCGTCGCAGACGACGCCATCGGCCAGGTCGAGTCCGTTCCCGGCGAGCCATTCGGTGGCCGGCTGCGACCCGATCGCTTCGACGACGACGTCGGCCTCGAGCCGGGTGCCGTCCGACAGCACGACGCCGCCCTCGTCGACCGAGGCGACGCCGGTGCCGAGATGGAAGTTCACACCGGCGGCGGCGTGCCGACGCCGCAGCTCCGCGCCGACGAGCGGCCCGAGCGCGGCGACCATGGGCAGCTCGTCGATCGCCACCACCGAGACGGCGCAGCCGCGGGAGAGCGCGGTACCCGCTACCTCGCAGCCGATGAACCCGGCACCGATCACGACCACCCGGGCGCCCGGACGCAGTCGTCCGGTGAGCGCCTGGGCATCGTCCAGCGTGCGCAGCACGGCCCTGGGGCCACTGAGGGATCCCGGCAGGCGCCGTGCGCGGACACCGGTGGCGGCCACCAGCCCCTGGTAACGAAGCACGGTCCCGTCGTCGAGGGTGACGCAGCACGCGTCGAGGTCGGAGGCGACCGCCCGACGTCCCAGCCGCCACCGCACAGGATGTCCGCAGTCGCGCCGGCGGAGTTCGACGCTGGCGTGGCCACCGCCCTCGAGCAGCAGTTTCTTCGACAGCGGCGGACGTGTGTACGGCAGGTGCACCTCGTCGCCGACGATGGTCACCAGACCCTCCCACCCGTGACGGCGCAGCCCTTCAGCCGTGCGCAGGCCGGCCAGGCCGGCCCCGACCACGACGATTCCAGCGTCGTCGGCGACCATCGCCTCAGCCCTTTCGCGCCCGTGAGACCAGCTGGCCCACGATCACGTTGCGCTGGATTTCATTGGTGCCCTCGCCGACGATCATCAGGGGCGCGTCACGGAAGTAGCGCTCGACGTCGTACTCGGTCGAGTAGCCGTATCCGCCGTGCACGCGCACGGCGTCGAGGGCGATCTTCATCGCCGTCTCGGACGCGAACAGCTTGGCCATCCCGGCCTCCATGTCGACCCGGCGGCCGGCGTCGAACTCACGCGCCGCGTAGAGCGTCAACTGACGCGCGGCCTCCAGGCTGGTGGCCATGTCGGCCAGCAGGTTCCCGACCGACTGGTGCTTCCAGATCGGCTTGCCGAAGGACTCGCGCGTCTGCGCATAGGACAGCGCATCCTCGTACGCCGCCCGACCGACACCGAGCGCCCGCGCCGCAACCTGCAACCGACCCGTCTCCAGGCCCTTCATCATCTGTGCGAACCCGAGGCCGGGCACGCCTCCCAGGATGTTGCTCAGCGGCGCCCGATAGTCGTCGAAGACCACCTCGCAGCTCTCGACGCCCTTGTAGCCGAGCTTGGGAAGGTCCCGCGAGACGGTCATCCCCTCCCCAGGCTCGACGAGCAGCACCGAGATGCCCTTCGAGGCCGGCTGCGCGGTCGGGTCGGTCTTGCACAGCAACGCGGTCAGCCCGGCCCGGCGGGCGTTGCTGATCCAGGTCTTGGCGCCGTTGACGCGGTACTCGCCGTCGACCTCCCTGGCGCTCGTCCGCAGGGCCTGGAGGTCGGATCCGCCGTGCGGTTCGGTGAGCGCCATCGTCGCTCGGACCTCCCCCGTGGCCAGGCGCGGGAGCCAGGTGTCCTGCTGCTCCTGCGTACCGAACTGGTTGAGGAGCTTGCAGACCACCGTGTGGCCGCCCATCGCGCCGGCCAGGCTCATCCAGCCACGGGCCAGCTCCTCGGTGACCAGGACGTAGCACTGCATGCTGACCGCGACGCCCCCGTACTCCTCGGGCACCGCGAGCCCGTAGACACCGAGCGCCTTCATCTGCTCGATCAGCGCCTCGGGGTAGACGTTGTCGTGCTCCAGCTGTTGCACCACCGGCTTGACCTGCTTGTCGACGAAGTCGGCGACGGTGCTGACGACGGCGCGCTCGTGCTCGTCGAGTGCTTCCAGGCGACCCATGGGTCTGTTCTCCTCCTGACGGTGTCGGTTCAGACAACGCCGGCGCCGTGCAGGCGGGCGATCGCATCGGGGCCATGGCCGAGCTCGGCGAGCAGAGCGTCGGTGTGCTGGCCCAGGTCGGGCACGTTGCCCATCACCGGCTCGCTCCCGGCCAGCCCGATCGGGGGCAGCAGCGCCTGGAACTCCCCACCGGGAGCCTGCACCTTGCGCCACCGGTCCCGCTCCCGCAGCACCGGATGCTCCAGGAAGTCGGCGACCTGGTTGATCGGCGCGTTGGCGATACGCAGCTGGTCCAGGCTCTCGGCCGCCTCCTCGCTGGTGCGCCGGGCGAAGGCATCGGCGATGTACCCGTCGAGCTCGGCACGGTGCGCGACACGGTCGGCACCGGTGCGGAACCTGGGGTCATCGGCCAGCGCGGGATCGTCGAGGAACTGCGCGCAGAGCGCCCGCCACTCGACGTCGTTCTGGATCGAGAACAGGATCTCACGTCCGTCCATGGCCGTGTAGGCGCCGTACGGCGCGATGGTGGCGTGGTGCGTGCCGAGTCGGGGCGGCTGGGACCCGGTGTACCCCGTGTAGTAGGCCGGCTGGCTCATCCACTCGGCCAGCGAGTCGAACAGCGAGACCTCGACCGGCTGCACCGTGCCGGTGGTAGCCCGGGCCAGCAGCGCCGTGAGAACGCCCGAGAAGGCGTACATCCCGGCCGCGATGTCAGCCACGGAAATGCCGACCCGTGCTCCCGAGTCCGGGACACCCGTGATCGAGACCAGGCCGGTCTGGCACTGCATGAGCAGGTCGTAGGCCTTTCGGTCGGCCCACGACCCGGTGCTTCCGTATCCGTTGACGGCGCAGCCGATCAATCTCGGATTGAGCGCGGCCAGTGCGTCGACGCCGAAGCCGAGCCGGTCCACCGCGCCCGGACCCAAATTGTGCACGAAGACGTCAGCCCGGGTGAGCAGGTCCCGCAACACCTCGCGGCCCTCGGGAGCCTTGACGTCGAGGGTGAGTGACTCCTTGCCGCGGTTGAGCCAGACGAAGTAGCTGGACAGCCCGTGGACGGCTCGGTCATACCCGCGGGCGAAGTCGCCACCTCCGGGCCGTTCGATCTTGATCACCCGGGCGCCGAGATCGGCCAGCTGCCGTGTCGCGAACGGAGCCGCCACGGCTTGTTCCAGGCCGACTACGGTGACGCCAGCAAGCGGTCGGGTGTCGGGCATGACTGCTACGCTACATCACTGTTGTGGTCTTATTGTGGTGTAGTAGCTCACTTCAACTCTTGGAGGAGTCCTGCTCAGGACCACCGACCCACGGTCCCGCTCCCGTGCGGTCTTCCCTGTGCTCGCGCTCGTCGTGATCGCGGTGAACCTGCCGCAGTCTGTCGTCGTTCCCGTGCTGTCGGGACTGCAGTCCGACTACGGCACCGACCAGGTCACCGCGACCTGGCTGATCACCGGCTTCCTGCTCTCCTCAGGCGTGGCGACTCCCCTGCTCGGACGGCTCGGCGACAGCTACGGTCAACGCCGGATCCTCGCTGTGGTGCTCCTGGTGCTGGCGCTCGGCTGCCTCGGCTCCGCCCTGGCGCCCACCATCGGGTGGCAGATCGCCATGCGGGTCGTGCAGGGGATCAGCGGCGGCGCCGTTCCAGTCGCCTTCTCGGCGCTGCGGGCGGGAGTGCCCCCGGAGCGACTCAGCTACGCGGCGGCGGTCCTGGCGACGGTGGGTTCCATCGCGTTCTCGGTCGGGATCGTGCTGGCCGGCCCGATCCTGGTCGAGATGGGCCGGACGGCGCTGTTCCTCCTCCCGATGGGCCTGGCGATGGTCGCCCTGGTCGGCGTGCTGCTGGTGCTGCCACCGTCCGGTTCCCAAGCTCCTGGCAACGGCCGGTTCGGCGTCCTGCCGGTGGTCCTCTTCGCCGGCGCCCTGGTCTGCGCGTTGCTGGCGATCAGCCGGAGCAGCTTCCTGGGATGGACGTCCCCGATGGTTCTGGCCCTGGTCGGCGCAGCTCTCATCCTCGGCCTGGCCTGGTCCGCTCAGGAGCGGCGGGCGCGGGTGCCGTTCGTGGACCTGCGCATGATGCGCCTTCGAGGCGTCTGGACCGCGAACCTGGTGGCGTTCCTCGCCGGGGTCGGGCTGTTCGGGTGTGCGGCCGGGCTCCCACGGCTGATCCAGGCACCGCCGGACAGCGGCGTCGGGATCGGTGCGAGGCTCTCGGAGGTCGGCCTGCTGATGTCGCCCATCGCGCTCGCGGCGTTCCTCACCAGCCTGTGCACCGCTCGGCTCTACCGCCTGTTCTCCTCCCGTAGCCTGCTCGTTGCGGGTGGCCTGATCAGCAGCGCGTCGTTCGCCGCAGTGGCCGCCTGGAACGGCGAGTGGTGGATGATCGTCAGCTGGTGCGTCGTTCAGGGCATCGGCAACGGGCTGATCCTCTCCACTGTCGCGGCCGTGGTCGTGGCCTCGGTACCCGCTGGTCAGACCGGAGTGGCGAACGGCATGAACACGAACATCAGGACGCTCGGTGGCTCACTCGGGGCGGCCACCACGGTAGCCATCCTGACGGCGTACGCGGGGCCGGCCGGTCTCGACGCGGTGGGTTACGTCGCCGTCTTCGTTGTGCTGGCGGCAGCCATGGCGCTCTCCGCCGGGGCGGCCCTGCTGATCCCCCACGACGGTGCTCAGACGCCCGGTCTGGAACCGGACCCGGTGGTCAGCGACGCCGGTCTGGCCGGGCCGACGACGACGCACCCGGCGGCGGGGTGATCCCGATGAGCCTTCCCGGGCCGTCAGTGGTCGTGCCAACATGGTAGCCGAACTCAATTAGGGGAGCATCCATGGAAGCCGGCAAGGAAGAGCGTCAGGGGCTTGTGCACGGCCTGCGGTGGGGACTGAAGAAGTCCTTCGTGGACTACGTCCGCCGGATGCCCGACGGCAAGGGGTCGGTAGGTGACGGCGCGGCGCCGGTCGGGACCGGGGACCTCTTCTACGAGCACGACGCCGGCCGGAGCGGTGCCGGGGTGTGGGCATTCCGCGGCGACGTCCGGTTCAGTGGGCACTTCGGCATGCTGTTCGTCCGCGTCGCCAACCCCTGGCTGGAGATCGACGGGAGCAGCGCGGTGCTGAGCATCGAGGATCCGCAGGCTCGGGAGGGCGCACCGCGCGTCCCGCTGGTGACGGGAACGCTGCAGCGTCTCGGCGACCACGACGGCACCGAGATCTGGGGCAGCGACGACGTTGCGCTGACGGCCGAGGGCGTCGCGCTGTTCAACGACGTCTACGCCGAAGGTGAACCGTTCGAACCGCTGGTGGTCCAGCTCCCCCGGAGCCGGTCGAGCTGAGTGAGGCCGCGTCCATGGACATGATCGACGCCCTGTCGCCTGTGATGCTCGCTTGTTATGCTCGAAGCGTTGTCGTTACCGAATAGCGGGAGCGTCCGATGACTACTAGCGAGGGACCCCTTGGGCGCGCCCTGGTGATCGGCGGCAGCATCGCCGGCACCCTGGCCGCCGCCGCGGTGGCACCACACTTCGCCGAGGTGCTGCTGCTCGACCGGGACCAGCTGCCTGATGAACCCGTGTTCCGCAAGGGCGTGCCGCAGGGCGCCCACTTCCACGCCCTGCTGGCGGCCGGGCGGCAAGCGATGGACGAGCTCCTGCCGGGCTTCTCCGAGCACGCCTTCGCGATGGGCGCGGCCCGGCTGGACTCCGCCGGGGACGTGATGCGGCTGGACCGCGTCGGCTGGTCCCCGCGCTTCACGTCCACGCTCGAGTTCCTCATGGCCAGCCGGCCGTTGATCGAGAAGGCGCTGCGGGACAAGGCGGACGCGCTGCCCGGAGTTCGTTACGAGTCCGGCGTCGAGGTCACCGGCCTGGTGGCGCGGGGCGGACGGGTCACCGGGGTCCGCACCAGGAACGGCCGTGAGGTCGGCGCCGATCTGGTCATCGACGCCAGTGGCCGCTTCTCGCAGGCGGTGGAGTGGCTGAAGGAGCTGGGGTACCCGGCTCCGACCGAGGAGATCGTCAACGCCCACTGGGGCTACTCGTCGACCTTCCTGCGGGTGCCCGAGAACTGGTCACCCGGCTTCCAGGCCCTGGCCGTCACGCCCTTCGGGGAGGGCGCACTGAGCGCCGCCTCGGCCTCCCGCGCGATGGCGATGTGGGTGGTGGAGGGCGAACGCCGCTGGATCCTCACGGTGCAGGGATCGGCCGGTGACCACCCGCCGCGCAAGGAGGCGGCGCTGCGCGAGTTCGTCTCCTCGATCGGGGTCCCCGAACTCGACAAGGCCCTGGCCGACGTGGAGTTTCCCGAACCCGTCTCGATGTGGCGCGACACCCGCAGCCGGCTCCGGGACTTCGCCGGGCAGCCGAACCGCCCCGAGGGCTTCCTGGTCGTGGGGGACGCCTGGATGGGCTTCAACCCGGTCTACGGCCAGGGCATGACCGCCGCCGCGCTCGAAGCTCGAGATCTTCGCGACGAGTTGAGCGCCCACCTGGGCGCGACCGCCGGCGACCTGACCGGGCTGCCGGCGCGCTTCTACGCGAAGGCCGACGCCCTGATCAAGTACTGCTGGAACAGCTCGAACACGCTCGACCACCGGATCCCGGGCGTCGAGTACACCGTGGACGGCGAAGCGCGCCAGGTCGACCCGAGCTCGTCGGACTTCTCCGACCGCCTCGCCGCGTACATGGCGCAGGACCCGGAGCGCTACATCCGATACCGGGAGACCACCCAGCTGCTGCGCAGTCCCGAGTGGCTGGGCAGCGACGAGGTCGTCTCCGCCGTCAGGGCGAACTGGGACGAGCTCGGTCAGGCCGTCGTCCCTCGCTGACCCTTTTTGTACTTCTGGTCTGGACGTGGCTGGGCGAGGACGACGATACCGTCCTCGCCCAGTTCAGCTCGCTGCAGGAGTTCTCCGGCGTCCAGGCCCTCAGCGTCGCCTGGCCTCAAAGCCGGAGCCGGCGCGGAGCGGCCAGCTCCTCGATCGCTGCAGTGCACGCGTCGGGGTCGTCGAGCGGCACGTGGTGGAAGGCGCGCGGTACCCGCACCCGCGGCACTGCCGTCCGGAGCTTGCTCGCGACGTGGTCGACCACCTCCTCGTCGACCAGCTCACTGTGCTCGCCGTAGACGTAGCCGACGGGGCAGCGCAACGACAGGAGGGCAGCCTCCACAATGTCGTCGGTGAAGAGCCGCCGAGTCTTGGGGTCGAGCTTCCAGCGCCAGCCCTGCTCGTCGTGCCGAAGACCGGCCCTCGCCACCCGCCGCAGGAGCGTGGGGTCGGCGACGGACCCCGCGGGACGCAGCCGGAAACTGCCCAGTGCCTCCTCTTCGCTGGCATACCAGCGCGGCAGACGGTTCGGAGGAGGCAGCCGGCGCAGTGGTATCCGGGTGTCGACGAGCACCAGGCGCAGGATCCGGTCAGGTACACGCGCCGCCGTACAGATCGCCACAAGGCCACCCATGCTGTGTCCCACCAGTGTCGCCGGCCCGGCCGTCGTCGCGTCGAGGACTCCGATGATGTCGTCCGCCCAGGCCTCAGCGGCGTAGCTCCCTCGGTGGCCGCTGTCCCCGTGACCGCTGAGGTCCGGAACGATGACGTGGCGGCGGCGCGCGAGCCGTGGCGCTACTGCACTCCACCAGCCATGGTGCGCCGCGCCGCCGTGGACGAGGACGACCGGCTCCCCCTCCCGTGACCCCAGTTGCCGGAAGCGGATCGGGCACCCATCGACGATGACTGTCTCGATGGGTGCCGTGAACACGTCCATCACATCCTGTCGCTCTCCGGTCCCGGCCAGGTCACCCCGACCGTCACCTGCGGGTCAGCCGTGGACCGCGGTGGTCGCCAGCCACGACTCGGGCACGGGATGACGGAACAACCGCGAGGCCGTACGGTACGCCATGTTGATGGCGTCGTCCCCCGGCAGTGCGGAGAAGCGGTCGGACAGCAGCTTCTGCGTGTCGGGCCAGGTCGAGTCCGAGTGTGGGTAGTCCGTCTCGACCATGATGTGGTCGCTGCCGATCATCTTGTACGCGTCGAGGTTCGACGGATTGTCGATCATGCAGAAGTAGAAGTGGTGCAGCAGCGTCTCGCTCGGACTGAGATCGGACTTCCACTCGCTGTGCAGCTGGGCGCCCGAGTGGTCCATCATGTAGTCCAGCCGGTCGACCGCCATCGGGACCCAGCCGATCCCGCCCTCTGAGAGCGCCACCTTCAGGTTCGGGAACCGGGCCGGCACGCCGGAGAAGGTCCACTCGATGCCGGTGACCATCGACGAGGCCGGGAACAGCGCGGCCAGCGTGTAGTCGAGCTTCGGGTCGAGGTTCCGCTCCCGGTTCGGGAGGGGATCCAGCACCCAGCCGGCCGCGCCGAGGTGGATGCACACGACCGTCTGGGTCTCCTCGAGCGCCTCGAGCACCGGGTACCAGTACGGGTCACCGATGCGCGGAAGCCCGAGGTGCTGCGGCAGGTCTGGCAGTGTCGCGGCCTTGAAGCCGCGCTCGGCGTTCCTTCGGATGTCGGCGGCGGCGACCGCTGGATCGGTGACCCAGACCAGCTGCATCGGGATGATCCGGCCCGGGTGGGTGCCGGCGAGGTACTCCAGATGCCAGTCGTTGTATGCGCGGAGCGTCGCCAGACCGAGCTCCCGGTCCTTGCTCATCGACAGGACGCGACCGGCGAAGCCGAAGACGCCGGAGGGGAAGCATGTGTGCGCGTAGACGCCGTCGATGTCCATGTCCGCCACGCGGGCATTGATGTCCCACGAACCACGGCGCATCTCGTCGTCGCGCAACGGCGCCCGTGTCCAGCTGGACGGGTCGCGACCGGCGACGTTCTCCAGGCCACTCTCAGCAAGCAGGTTGCCCTCGTACGACCACCACTGGGCACCGGATGCGTCCTCGATCCGCGCCGGTGCCCGCTCCTGCAGGTGGCTCGGCAGGCGACCGTCGAACAGGTCCGGCGGCTCGTGCAGATGGTCGTCGACGGAGATGACCGGGTAGACGCGCTCGCGCGGTTCCGGATCGGGCAGGAGCATGGGATCAGGTCGGCTCATTGCACACCTCTCAGCGTTCGGTGATCGCCGGGTCCTCGTCGGCTTCGCCAGCACAGCAGGGACACACCAATGTCCATAGCATGCTACAATAATCATCTAACATAGTAGTGACAAGAAGCTCCATGCTTGGGGTCGGTGGAGGTCTGCCGGATGTACGACGTGATCGTGGTTGGGGCAGGCATCAGCGGCATCTACCAGCTCTACCGGCTCCGGGAGGCCGGCCTGTCGGTATGCCTCTGCGAGGCCGGCTCCGGGGTGGGCGGCACCTGGTACTGGAACCGGTACCCGGGGGCTCGCTTCGACTCCGAGAGCTACAGCTACGGCTACTTCTTCTCCCGCGAGCTGTTCGAGGAGTGGCGCTGGAGCGAGGAGTTCGCCGCCCAGCCCGAGACCGAGCGCTACCTCAACCACGTCGTGGACCGGTTCGACCTGCGCCGCGACATCCACCTCGCGACGCGGATCACCGGGGCGGCGTACGACGAGGCCGACGCGGCCTGGCTCGTGACGACGGCGAACGGCGAACAGCTGCGGGCACGGTTCCTGGTGAGCGCCGTCGGCCTGCTCTCGGAGCCGTACCTGCCGGCGATCCCCGGGCTGGCGGACTTCGCCGGCGAGTGGCACCACACCGCGCGCTGGCCACACGAAGCCGTCGAGCTGAGCGGCCGGCGGGTCGCGGTGATCGGCACCGGATCGAGCGGCGTGCAGCTGATCCCGCACGCCGCCCGCGTCGCGGCCGAACTGGTGGTGTTCCAACGCACGGCCAACTGGTGCACACCGCTGAACAACCGGCCGCTGCCGGCGTCGCGGCACCAGGAGCTACGGCGGTCGTTCCACGACATCTACCGCGCCTGCCATGCGTCACCGGGCGGGTTCGTGCACCGGCCGCTGCCCCTGTCCGCGCTGGAGGTCGACCCCGGCGAGCGGCTGGCGCACTTCCAGCACCTCTACGACAGCCCGGGCCTGACCATGCTCCTGGCGAACTTCCGCGACATCACGACCGACCAGAACGCCAACGCGGCGGTCACAGCGTTCCTGCGCGGGAAGATCCGCGACCGGGTGACCGACCCGGCCGTGGCCGAGCTGCTCATCCCCGACGACCACACGTTCGGCATGAAGCGTCCGCCGCTGGAGGACGGCTACTACGAGGTGTTCAACCAGGCTCACGTCACGCTGGTACCGCTGGCACGCGAGCCGATCCAGGCCTTCACCCGGCACGGGATCGCGACGACGAACCGCACCTACCCGGTGGACGTCGCCGTCTTCGCGACCGGCTTCGACGCCGTGACCGGCGCCATCACCCGAATCGACATCCGCGGGCGCGGGGGAGCGCGGCTCGCCCACCACTGGGCGGCCGGTCCGCGCACCCACCTCGGGCTGCAGAGTGCCGGCTTTCCCAACCTGTTCTTCGTCGGCGGCCCGCAGAGCACCACCGGGAACATCCCGCGGGCCACCGAGATCCAGGTCGACTGGGTCACCGCGTGCCTGCGGCACATGGCCGAGCATGGTCGCCGGTGGGTGGAACCCACCGCCGCGGCCGAAGCGGCGTGGCTGAGCCACGTGTCCTCCACGGTCCGTGGCACCGCGCTGGAGCACGCGACATCGTGGGCGTTCGGATCCAACATCCCCGGCAAGGCGCGGGCGTACCAACTGTATGCCGGCGGCATCCCCGCATACCGCGCGCACTGCGAGGCCGCCGTGGAGCGCGGCTACGAGGGGTTCACCTTCGGCTGAGCGTCCCGCCGGCCCGGCCGGCACTTCCCGAGCCGCCGGACCCAGCCGGCCCGAAGACCGGCACGGCTGGATGGTCGCCCACGGCCTCGAACCTCGCCGTCACGGCGGCACCCACCGGGTCGTCGTCCGGGGCGAACCCGACCAGGGTGCTCAGCAACCGCACACCGCACGTCAGCTCGACCAGTGCGACGTTGTAGGGCAGGCGGTCCTTGAGGGCCGGCGAGTAGGCGCGGTGGTAGACCGCATAGGACCACACCGTGCCCGCCGGCTCCACCTCCTCCCAGCGGAATGCCCGGTCCAGGCACTCCGGGCAGACGCCGGCGGCCGGCCAGCGCACGTACGCACAGCGGTCGCACCGCTGGAACACGAGCCGGCCCTCGGCCGCCCCGGACCAGAAGCGCGAGTCGTGCGGTACCTCGGGCGTGCCGTGCATGGTCAGGCCACCTCCGTACTCAGGATCGTGCTCGCGGCTTTCATGAAGCCGAACGTCGAGCAGTACTGCGCAGTGCGCAGCCCCTCGATCTGGCGTGGGCCGGCATCGCCGCGCAGCTGGCGGACCGCTTCGCACAGATGCAGGAAGCCCCACATATAGGCCTCGGACAGCTGTCCGCCGTTGGTGTTGAGCGGCAGCTTTCCGCCGAACCCGACGTCGCCGCGGGCGAACGCCTCCCCGACGCCGCCGGCCTCGACGAAGCCGTAGTACTCGAGCATCTGCAGCACCCAGACGCTGGTCGGGTCCTGGATGTACAGGGCGTCGATGCCGTCCCGGCCGATGCCCGCGGCCGGGTACACACGCTCGGCCACCTGCCGGATCCAGGGACGCATCCACTGGTCGGCGTTCTGGCGGTCCCGCAGTCCGCTCTGCTGGGCGACGCCCATGACGTGGACCGGACGGTCGGTCAGCTCCCTGGCCCGGTCGGCCCGCGCGACGATCAGGCACGCGGCACCGTCGGAGATCATGCAGACGTCCGGCCGGCGCAGGGGCGCGACCAGATACGGCATCTCCAGGTAGTCCTCGACCGTCAGCGGGTCGCGGAAGATGGCGAGCGGATTGTCGGCCGCGTACGCCCGTTGCGACACCGCGATCCGTGCGAGGTCGGCCTCGGTCGTGCCGTACAGGTGCTGGTGCCGGCGGAAGGCCATCGCGGCCGGGCCGGCGACGTTGAGGAACCCGTAGACCGACGCCTCGTCCTGGCGCCCGAGCGGGTGGCTGAACCTGTTGCCGGCGCTGCGCTGGTTGGTGCCGTAGACGATCGCCACCACGCTCGCGAGCCCCGCGTCGATGACCGCACACGCCAGGTGCAGCGAGAAGTTGCAGGTTCCGTAGTCGAGCGTCGCGCTGTACGCCGGGTTCAGCCCGGCGAGCCGTCCGATCTCGGTGTCGATACCGAAGCCGCCGTACGACTTGCACGTGATCAGGCCGTCGATCGCCGACTTGTCGATGCCGGACTCCGCCAGGGTGATGCGCAGGCCCTCGACGGCGAGCTCGTCCGCGGAGAGGCCAGGGATGGTTCCCTGTGCCGAGTTCCCCGCGGCGACGATCGCGGTCCGGCCACGGATGGCGCCCCCGAGCGCCGCGCCGCCCATCAGATCGCTTCCTGCGCCGCGAGCTCGTCGACCTCGTCCGTGGAGAGACCGAGCAGCTCGGCGTACACCTCGTAGTTGTGCTCGCCGTACGTCGGTGCGCCCCGGCCGACCCGACCGCCCGCGTACTGCGGGGTGTCGCCCATCTTCACCGAGGGTGCGGCGACGGGCCAGTGGCCGAAGTTCGTCGCGTCGAGCTCGGTGAGCCACTCCAGTGCCGCCAGCTGCGGGTCGTTCTCGACCCGGTCCCTGGTCGTCTGCGCGACCCCGGCCGCGACGCCGACGGCCTGCAGCCGTTCCATCAGGTCGAAGGGTTCTTCGCCGGTGGTCCACGACTCGACCAGCTTGTCCAGCGCGGAACGGTGCGCCTGGCGCGCTTCGAGCGTACGGAAGTCCGCGTGATCGAGCCATTCGGGATGGCCGGCCTCCTTGGCGAGGGCCACCCAGTCGTCGTCGCTCTGGCAGGTGATCGCGATCCAGCGGTCCTCACCCCTGGTGCGGTAGAGCCCCTCGGGTGCGGCCTGCCCGTACGGCGAGCGGTTGCCCGCGCGGCGCCACTCGCGGCCGTTGACCTGGAAGTCGAGCGTCGGGACGGCGGTCATGAACAGGCCCACCTCGCTCTGCGAGGCGTCGATGGCCTGGCCCTGCCCCGTGACGTCATGGTGGTACACCGCGCTCAGGATCGCGAGCGCGAAACTGTAGGCGCCGAACCAGTCGAGGTAGGAGTAACCCCAGCCGGCCGGCGGGAACGGGTCGGGCAGGCCGCTCATCTCCGAGATGCCCGCGAAGGCCTGGGCGACGGGGCCGATCGTGCGGAACCGGCCGTACACGCCCTTCGTGCCCATCCCCGACTGCTTCGCGTAGATGATGTCGTGCTTGATCTTGCGTAGCTCGTCGTAGCCGAGCCCCCAGCTCTCCATCACGCCGGGCGAGAAGCCCTCGGCGACGACCGTGCTCTCGCCGACGAGCCGGCGCGCGAGCTCCAGGCCTTTGGGGTGCTTGACGTTGATCGAGATGCCACGCTTGCCGGGGTTCTTGTTGTTGTACTGCGCCCCGACCGGCCCGCCGAGGTCGGCGGGCCAGCGGGACGGCACCGGACCGGTCGCCTTCTCCCGCGCCTCGCGGCCACCGACCGGGGCGCCTCCCCGGCGCGGGTCGAGGTTCTTGTGCCACTCGACCTTGATGACGTCCGCGCCGAGCGAGGCCAGGAAGCGGGTCGCGCCCGCCGACGCCAGCATCCAGGTGAAGTCGAGGATCCGTACGCCCTGCAGGGCCCATGGCAGCCCGTGCACGGAGCGCAGCTGCGGTCCGGTGGACGGCACGCGCTCGATCACCCGTGGGCGCACGCTCAGGCGCAGGTCCCGGTCCTGGTCCAGCCGCGGCGCGGGCCGGTGGGCGCCCCAGGCGGTCCCGGTCGCGACCCACTTGCTGGACGGGTAGCGCAGGGAACGGCCGAGATCGGCGTGCTCCACCTCGCCGTACGTGCCGCGCTGGAGCCAGTGCTCGTCGTAGGCGTTCTCGTGCGGCTTGCGCACCGGGACCCACATCAGTCCGGCCTCCTGCGCCTCACGCCACGGCACGTCCTCGAAGAGGTAGCGCCGGATGGTGTGTTCGACCGCGTCCATGTTGCGGGCCGCGCCGCCCTCCATGCCCGGGAGCACGCGGGAGTCCTTCGTGCCGACCTCGTCGCTGCCGTCGCTGACGTCGCCGCCGAGGCCGTACCGGTCGAGGAACGGCTTGAGGAGCTTGGCGTTGCGGGTCGAGGCGAGGATCCAGCGACCGTCCTTGGTCTGGAAGATCGACCGGTGCCGCGAGACCTCCGGCGCGGAGTGCCGGCAGGTCTGGCGGTGGAAG
Organism: Dactylosporangium sp. AC04546; assembly: GCF_022095675.1. Taxonomy (GTDB): domain Bacteria; phylum Actinomycetota; class Actinomycetes; order Mycobacteriales; family Micromonosporaceae; genus Dactylosporangium. The sequence continues at coordinate 238,373 of NZ_JAHYSG010000002.1, forward strand.
GGCGTCCGCAGGCACACCCAGGACATGAGGTCGCCCTCGGTGTTCTTCGCCACGGTCTCGTGGACAGCGCACGAGAGGTGCTGCCCGCGACCGGTACGCCGGCGCGCCATCAGGGCGGCGATGATGGTGAACGCCAGCTGCTCGCCGGCGACCGCGTAGGAGTGGTCGAGCTGGGCCGCGATCGGCGGCAGGTCGTAGCGGCCGGAGGGGTCCGGGTCGTAGCCGTTGTTCATGACCTGGCCGCCGAGTGCCAGGTGGACGAGGTCCGACGCCTTCCAGTCCTTGCGCGGGCCCTCCTCCCCGAACGGCGTCATGCGGGCGTACACGAGGTGAGCGTGGCGGCCGCGCAGTTCGGCACTGCCGAGGCCGCGCCCGTCGAGGTAGCCGAGGACGCTCGCGTCCAGGAGCACGTCGCTGCCGGCCACGAGATCCTCGAAGGCCGCCCGGTCGTCGCCGGTGTCGAGGTCGAGAACGATCGACTTCTTGCCGCGGTTGTAGGCCCAGAAGTGCAGCGAACGCTCGGGATCTGGAACATCATCGACGAACGGTGCCATCCGGCGGCTGGTGCTGCCCGCCGGCGGCTCGACCTTGATCACCTCGGCGCCGAGTCCGCCGAGCACGAGCCCGCAGTACTCACCGATCCGGTCGCCGAACTCGACGATCCGGACGCCGGCGAGCGCCCCCGGCTTCAGGTTGTCTTCCGATGCGTCCATCACGAACTCAGCTCTCTTCGGGGGGTCGGAACGGCGGGCGGCGTCGGTCAGCTGCACGACGCGTTCATGCCGGGTCGCCGGCCGAGGACTGGGCGAGCACGTCACCGCTGCGGGCGGGGTACCGGTCGAAGTGGGCCAGGTCGAGCGTGGCGTACTGGTCGACGTGCCGCTGCCGGGTGAACGGCCAGATGATCGGCGTCCCGCCCTGGTCGGTGTACCAGTTGTCGCAGAGGGAGTACGTCGTGTCCGGCAGGGCGGCCCGGACGGTGTCGCAGAACTCGCGAGTCGCCCGCTCCGTCGGCGCCAGTGCGTGCCGGTCCTCCGCGATGACGCGCAGCAGCCGGATCAGGAAGCCGACCTCGTCGCGCAGGCAGGTCGGGATCGCGATCGAGTTGACCGGCGCGAACGGGCCGTTGAGCAGGAAGAAGTTCGGCATGTGCGGCAACGCCACGCCCCGGTAGGAGTAGACGCCCTCGTTCCAGACCGACTCGACGGTCTTCCCGCCGGGTCCGACAACGTTCATCGGACGCATGTAGGCGTGGGTGTCGAAACCGGTCGCGTAGACGATCACGTCGAGCTCGTGCAGCTTGCCGTCCTGGTCGACGATCCCCTCCGGCTGGACTCGCCCCACGCCGCCGAAGACAGGTTCGACGTTCGGGAGCTGGACCACCCGGTAGTAGTCGGGCGACTTCGGGATGCGTTTGCAGCCCAGCGGCTCCTTCGGGGTGAACTTCTCCCGAAGTGCCGGGTCCGGGATCTCCTCGCGCAGCGAACGGAGGAACCGCTCGTTCATCTCCTCGCGCTCGCGACCGGGCACGAGGCGCCAGGTCTCCGAACCGTCGGTCGTCAGCCGCAGCCGGGCCATGCGCCGGTCCCAGTAGCCGGCGAGGGCCGGGACGCGCAGCAGCAGCCGCTCGATCGCCGAGATCTTCGGGTTCTCCTTGATCTGGATCCACTGCGGCGTGCGGATGAAGTGCTTGACGTCGTGGCCACGCTTGCCGAGCTCGCTCACGATCTGGATGCCGCTCGACCCGGTACCGACCACACCGATCCGCTTACCGTCGAGTTCGACGGCGTGGTTCCATTCCGAGGAGTGGAAGCTCGCGCCGGCGAAGGTGTCGGTGCCGGGGAACGCCGGGCGCTTGGGGACGTGCAGGAACCCGGTGGCGGCGACGACGACGTCGAAGTCCTCGGTGCCACCGTCGTGGGTCAGGGTCCAGGCGCCGTCATTCCAGGTCGCGGCTCGGACCTCGGTGTTGAACCGGATGTTCGGCTGGATGCCGCGCTCGCGGGCGAACCCGACGAGGTACCGGCGGATCTCCTCCCCCGGCGCGTAGCGCTTCGACCAGGAGTTCCTGCGCGCGAACGGGAACTCGTAGCTGCGGGTGATGACGTCGACGTGCAGGCCCGGGTACGTGTTGTCGTGCCAGGTGCCGCCGACGGCCGCGCGTTTCTCGAAGATCCGGTATGGGATGCCGGCCTCGGCGAGGTGGTGGGCGAGAAACAGCCCCGACATGCCCGCGCCAATGATGCCGACTCTCACCGGACGACCTCCGCTCCACCACAACGGTTCTCAACCATAGTTCTACCATAACTTGACGACCGCCCAACGGTCCTCCGGCGGCGGGATCCGAGACGAACTTCATTGCGCAGCCGGCGACCGCACCCCGCACCCGCACGCCGCTGCGACCGGGCGGCCGGCAGTGCATTCCTGGTCATCATTGCATGACAACTGAAGCATCGTTAGCGTGTACCTCATGAGTGATCAGGCATGGACTCCCGACCCGCTGCGAGTGCGGGAGCTGATCGATCGGCAGGACATCCTCGACTGCCTCCTGCGCTACACCCGCGGCGTCGACCGTCTCGACGAGGACCTGCTGCGCTCGGCGTACCACCCCGACGCGATCGACGACCACGGCATCTTCCGGGGCGGGGTCGAGGAGTTCATCCGGTGGGCGTTCGACGGCCACCGCAGGAACCACCACGGCGAGCAGCACTACGTCACCAACCACACCTGCGAGATCGACGGCGACGTCGCGCACACCGAGACCTACTTCGTCATGGTCGGGCAGAACACGGCGGGCACGCCGGTGACCCTGCACGGCGGCCGCTACATCGACCAGTTCGAGCGGCGCGACGGCACGTGGCGGATCGCCCACCGGGTGTCGATGCTCGAGTGGGTCGGCGGTGTCACCGAGCCCGATCTGGCACCGGTGGACCGCAAGCGCAACGGCACGATCGCACGCGACCGCACCGACACCTCCTACGATCGGCCGCTGCTCACCGAGGCCCGCCGCGAGGCCTGACCGCGCGCCGTCGCGAGGCCGCGGTCACCGGGTGCTGACCACCGTCGTCTTGAGCTGGGTGTAGTACAGCAGCGACTCGAAGCCCTTCTCGCGCCCGATACCGCTCGACTTGTACCCGCCGAACGGCGTCTCGATGCCGGTGCGGCCGCCGTTCACGATCACCTGGCCCGCGTCGAGGCGGGACGCGACCCGCAGCGCACGCGCGGAGTCCGCCGTCCACACGCTCGCCACGAGGCCGTACTCCGAGTCGTTCGCCAGCTCGACGGCCTCCGCCTCGGTCTCGAAGGGGGTCACCGCGAGGACCGGGCCGAAGACCTCTTCGCGGAAGATCCGCATGTCGCGGGTGACGTCCGCGTAGACGGTCGGCTCGACGTACCGGCCGGCCGCGAGTTCCCCCGTCACGGCGCGGCCGCCCGTGACCACGCGGGCTCCCTCGTCCTTGGCGACCTCGAAGTAGTCGACCACCTTCTCGAACTGGGCCTCGGTCGTCATGGGGGCCAGCCGTTCGCCCGGCGTGCGCGCGGCCATCGCCTCGCCGACACGGGCCAGGACCGCGTCGTACACGTCGGTCTGGACGAGCAGCCGGCTGAGCGCCGCGCACTGCTGGCCGGCGCCGGTGCAGATGGTGAGCGCGCTGTCGACGACGCGGTCGAGATCGGCGTCGGCGAACACCACGTTCGCGGACTTGCCGCCGAGTTCCAGGATGGTCGGGACCAGCCGCCGGGCGGCCGCCTCGGCCACGGAGCGGCCGGTCACCACCGACCCGGTGAAGGCCACCAGCCGAACGCCGGGGTGGTCGACCAGGGCCTTGCCCGCCTCGGTACCGGTGCCGAGCACGACGTTGACCACGCCCGGCGGGACACCGACCTCCTCGCAGAGCCGGGCGAGCATGACGGTGGTGCTGGACGTGAACTCCGACGGCTTCACCACCACGGTGTTGCCGGCCGCCAGGGCCGCGGCCATGCCGCGCGCGGCCTGGGTCAGCGGTCCGTTCCACGGTGTGATCATGCCGACGACGCCGTACGGCTCGCGACTGGTGAAGGCGTGGTCGCCCGCGCCGAGGTTGATCGTTTCGCCGAAGAGAGCGCGCACGACGCCGCCGTAGTACTCGAAGTAGTCGGCCGCGACGTGCAGTCCGCCGCGCATCTCCGCCACGAGCTTCCCGGTCTCCTCGACCTCGACCGCGACGAACTCCTCCGCGCGGTCGCGCAGCCGCCGGGCCACCTCGGCGAGCAGCCGGCCGCGCTGCACGGGCGCCCGGTCCGCCCAGTCACGCGCCGCGGACCTCGCCGCCGCGACGGCCAGGGCAACGTGCTCGCGGCCGCCGAGCGTCACCCGCGCCACCGGTCTGCGGTCGAGCGGGCCCTCGACAAGGAGCGTCTCCTGAGCGTCCCGCGGGATCGACGTTCCCGAGATCCAGTGATCGAGCTCGCGCACCATGCCTGCCTCCAAAGACCGGTTCCGGGCGGCCCCGCCAGGGCCCGCCAGGGCCCCAAACGATCATGCAATCGACCACTACCATAATTAGAGCAGTGCTGACGGCGCCCATCTTTGATATAACACCATTGGAGGCGCGATCCCCAAAGCGCCCGCACAAGAGCAACGCTCGCCGGAACGGAGACCAGGTGGACCAGCAGACCGAACGGCCGGCCCTCGACTCCGTCCGCGTCCTGGACGCCAGCACGGGCATCGCCGGCCCGGTGGCGGCCATGCTGCTCGGGGACTTCGGCGCGCAGGTCATCCGCGTCCAGGAGCCCGGCGACTGGGCGGACGAGCTGCCCGGCGCGGTCGTGTGGCACCGCAACAAGACGATCGTCCCGCAAGCCGAGGCGGCCGGGCTGGTCGCGTCGGCCGACGTCGTGCTGACATCCGACGCCGCGACGGCCGAGGCGATCGGTCTGAGCCTGCGGCACGAGCCGCCGGCCGGGCTCGTCCACCTGTATCTGCCGGACTGGCACGAGGAACTCGACCTCGACCCGCTGACGCGGGACCGGATGGTGGCGGCCGACTACGGTGTGGCGCGACGGCAGACGTCGTTCAGCGGCGGGCCGATCGACTCGGTCTACCCGTTCCTCTCCTACATGCACGGAGCCTGGGGCGCGGCCTGCGGGATCGCCGCCCTGGTCGAGCGCGCCCGCGCCGGGCACGGCCAGCGGGTCGTCGTCGACGCGCTGCACGGCACCATGGTCGCCGCGATCACCACGATGATGGTGAGCCCGACCGAGCCGCTGCCGTCGACCACCGTCGGGCCGGGAGGGCCGAACCCGACGTTCGGCACGTACCGCTGCGCCGACGACGAGTGGCTGTTCCTCGGCGCACTGGGCTCGAAGTTCCAGGACATCGCCTTCGGGCTGCTCGGCACGGCCGACATCCTGGACGACCCCCGGATCGCCGGCGTCCGCGAGCAGCTCTACGCACCGGGCAACCGCGACTGGGTGCGGGCCCGCCTGACCGAGGCATTCCTGCTGAAGCCGCGCGCGCAATGGCTCACGGCGCTCGCGGACGCCGGCTGCCCGGCGAGCCCGGTGGGCGACCGCGACGACTGGCTCGACCATCCCCAGGTCGCCGCGCTCGGGCAGCGGATGGAGCTCGACGACCCGGTGGTCGGACCGAGCGTCACCGTCGGTGTGCCGGTCGACCTTTCCCGTGGTGCCCGGCCGGTACACCGGGCTCGCACGTTCGCGTCGAGCGCGGCGTGGCAGGAGCGGCCGGGCGACGAGACGCCTCCCGCGCAGGCGACGGCGACCTCCGGGGGCGGACCGCTCGGCGGGCTCCGCGTGCTCGACCTGGGCACGGTCCTGGCAGGCCCCTACTCCGGCATGCTGCTGGCCGCGCTCGGCGCCGACGTCGTCAAGGTCGAGACCGTCAAGGGCGACGAACTGCGAGTGCGCGGCTACGGCATCGCCCGCGGCCAGCGCGGCCTGGGGATCGACCTGCGCGACCCACAGGGGTACGACGCGTTCCTGCGACTGGTAGGCGCCAGCGACGTGGTGCTCGACAACTACCGGCCCGGCGTGCTGGAGCGGCTCCGCCTCGACGACGCGACGCTGCGGCGGGCGAAGCCGGACATCGTCACCACGTCGATCACGGGATACGGCGACAGCGGCCCGCTCGGCGGGCACCCGGGCTACGATCCGGTCGTCCAGGCCCTCGCCGGGATCATGCGGGGGCAGGGAGGCCAGGCCGAGCCGGTGTTCTCGACCCTGGCGATCAACGACGTGACGGTCGCCTGCCTCGCCGCCCTCGGTACCTGCGCGGCGCTCTACCAGCGCGCGGTGGGGCGGGGCGGCCAGCACGTCTCGTCGTCCCTGGCGACCGCGGCCACCTTCATGCAGAGCGGCGAGCTGGTCCGGTACGCCGGGCGCCCGCCGGCCGAGACCGGCGGCCGCGACCACCCCGGGCCCTCGGCACTGTCGCGCTTCTACCGCTGCGCGGACGGCTGGGTACGCATCCACCTCCGCTCGGCACAGGACGCCGTTGCCGCCGGGCTGATCGGCGACGCCGCGGCGCCGGACGATGAGCTGGCGGCGCGGCTCGAAAGGGTCCTGGGCGGGCTGACCCAGGACCGGGTTCGCGAGCTGGCCGCGTCCGCCGGCGGGGTGGCGACGCGCGCCCGCGACTACCGCGACCTCGTCTCCGACCCGCTCACGCATGCCGGCGGCCACATCTGCGAGCTGGTCTGGCCGGACGGCAACTCGACCTTCCTGCCGCATGAGCTCGCGACGTTCAGCCGGCGCCGCCGGCCCGACATCATGACCGCGACCGGCCACGGGGAGTACAGCCGGGAGATCCTGACCGCGGCCGGCCTGGACCGCGAGGAGATCGAGCAGCTGATCTCCTCGGGTGCGGTCGTGGTCGGCGAGCCGATGTACTCCGTCGTCGGCGTCGGCTACCGCTGAGCGGCGGCGGGCGGGGTGGCAATGGGGCTTCGCCGCCTCTCCCGGCGAACAGTGGGCACGAAGAAAGGCGGGAGCCGCAGTGTCGCGACGTGACCAGATCCGAATGACGGCGGAAGAGGCCTACGCCTTCCTGGAGTCGCAGCGCTTCGGCGTGCTCGGCACGGTCGGACCCGACGGGGCACCACACATGGTCAACGTCGGCTACCTCGTCGATGACCGGAGCATCGTGGTCACGTCCTTCGCGGCCGCGCAGAAGGTCAAGAACCTCGAGCGCGCAGCGGTCGCGACGTTCCTCGTCGAGATCCCCTGGCCGTACGATCAGATCCAGGGCGTCATGCTCACGGGAAACACCAGGATCGTGTCCGATGTGGACACCGTGGTCGACGTCACCACGCGGATGCGGGCGAAGCACGCCGAGATGAGCGACCACCAAGGCACGCCGGAGATCGACATCGCGCGCCACGCCCCCAGGCGGGTCGCTGTCTACATCGAGCCGGTCCGCCTCCGCAGCTGGGACCACCGCCGCCTCGACGGGGTGTACTGAGGCACCGTGACAACCACAGCAGAGCGTCAGTCCTGGTACCGCAACGGTCCCGAGCAGGTCGCCCCGACGGTCTTCAGGATCCCGATGCCGGTGGGTGTCAAGGAGCTGCACGCGGTCAATGTCTACGTCCTACGGGACAGCGACGGTGCCGTCGACCTCATCGACGCGGGGGACGCGAGCAGGGTCGACGTCGCCACGTTCGACGATGCGCTGCGCGGGATCGACTCCCGTGTCGACGACGTACGTCGAGTGCTCGTGACACACGTGCATCCCGACCACTACACCCTGGCGCCGCCGATCCGGAGCCGTTCGCACGCCACGGTGCATCTGGGCAGCGGCGAACAGGAGAACGTCCGGCAGCTCAACCGGCTGCTGCGCGGTGAGCGGGAGGTGCAGATCGTCGCCGACCTCGAACGGGTCGGCGCCACCGCCCTTGCCGAGGAGCTCGACCCGTCGCGGCTCACCATGTCCCGGCGCGGCGACGTCCTCGAGGAGCCGGACGTATGGACCGTCGACGGTGCTGAGATCCGCGCCGGGCAGGGCGTCGTGACCGCGATCGCCACACCGGGGCACACCCGTGGACACCTCGTCTACCACGAGCGGGCGCAGGGCCTCCACTTCAGCGGCGATCACGTGCTCCCGCACATCACGCCGTCCATCGGGTTCGAGTCCGCGCCCGTGAGCACCGCGCTCGGCGACTACCTCGACTCCCTGGGTCGCATGCTCACGCTGCCTGACGGCATGCTGCTGCCGGCTCATGGACCGACCTCAGCCTCGCTGCATGCCCGCACGCGCGAGCTGATCGAGCATCATGAGGTCCGTCTGGCCGACACCCTCGACGCGGTACGGGACCGCGGCTCCACCCCGTTCGAGGTCGCCCGCCGGCTCACCTGGACGAACCACGACCGGCCCTTCCGCGACCTGGACCCGTGGCACCGGTTCCTCGCCTCGGCGGAGACCGCCGCCCATCTCGAGGTGCTCGTCCGCCGAGGGCTCCTCGAACGCGCCCCCGGCCGCGGTGGCGCAGACGTGTACCGACCAGCCGGAGGCGCCCATGTGGCTTGACCGCGACAGCGCTGTGCTGCGCACCGTCATCGAGCGCAACGCCGTCGAGCGCCCCAGCCGGCCTGTCATCGAATTCGACACCGGCGAGACCTGGACGAGCGTCCAGGTGATGACGGAGGCGTACCGGGCCGCCAACGTCCTGGCGTCGCACGGCATCCGACAGGGCGGCCGGGTCGGCGTCATGCTGCCGAACGGGCCGGACTTCGTGCGGTCCTGGTTGGGCGCCCGCTGCCTGGGGGCCGCCATCATGCCCATGAACCCGGCGCTCAAGGGCCGGATGCTCGTCCACCCCCTGGGTCTGGCCGAGCCGGACGTGGTGGTGACCACGCCCGACCAGATGACCGCCCTCCGCGAGGAGTTCCACCCCTACCGCAAGCTCGACGCCGCCGCTCTGCGCGAGGGAGCTGCTGAGGAACCGCCGTTACGGCGACCGATCGAGGTCGCCGACCCGGAGGTGATCCTGATGACCTCCGGAACGACCGGGCCTTCCAAGGTCTGGTCATCCACGGTCATGCAGGCGTCCACCACGGGGGCGTACGTCCGCGACGGGAACCTGACCGGGGAGGATCGGTTCCTGATCGACCTTCCCCTGTTTCACACAGCCGGTCTGGGAGTCACGGCGGGATGCATGCGCTCGGGCACCGTCGCGGTCATGCGCGCCCGCCCCTCCCTGTCCCGGTACTTCGAGATCGCGCGAGAGCTGGACGTGACCGCGGGCTTCCTCGTCGGGTCGATGTCCGCGAAGCTGCTCGCCACGCCGGAGACACCGGACGACCGCCGGCACCGCATGCGGGTCATGGTCGCCGCGCCGCTGCCGCCGGACCTGCCCAGGTTCGTCGAGCGGTTCGGCATCCCCCGGATCCTCACCTCCTTCGGCAGCACCGAGACCGGTGGGCCCATCGGGTCCGGCGCCGACACGAGACTGCCCACCCCTGGCTCCGCCGGGCGAGCGCGCCCCGGCTACGGCGACTACAAGCTGGTGGACGGCGACGGTGCGGAGGTCTCCGACGGTGCGGTCGGTGAGCTGCTGCTGCGACCATCACACCCCGCGGTGTTCGAGGGACACTACCTCAAGGACCCCGACGCCACCGCCCAGGCCTGGGAGGGCGGCTGGTTCCACACGGGCGACCTCTTCCGCAGGAACGCCGACGGGGAGTACTTCTGGGCCGGCCGGGACCGCGACACGATTCGCCGTCGCGGCGAGAACATCTCGAGCTTCGAGGTCGAGCGTGAGGTGCTCCTCGAGCCCGGGGTTTCCTCGGTCGCGTGCGTCGGTGTCGAGGCTGACGACGACGTGGGCGTCGAGGTCAAGGTCTTCATCCTTGCGGCCCCGGGCGTCACGAGCATCGACTTCGAGACGATGGCGAGCAGTCTCGCCCGGCGCATGCCGCACTACATGGTGCCGCGCTACTTCGAGCTGGTGGACGAGATGCCGGTGACGGCGACCCAGAAGGTGACCAAGCACGTCCTGCGGGAACGCGGCAACAGTCACCGGACCTGGGACCGCAGGTCCCGCTCATGAGGCGGTACCGCCGCCGAGCACCTCGGGCCAGCCGATCCAGGCCGCGAGCGCCCGGCCGGCAACCAGGGCCCGCTCTTCGTGGTCGAGCCGGGGCAGGTGGTTGACGAACACGTCGACGAGCTGCGGGTACGGCACCGGGAGGCGGGAGAGATCGGAGCCGAAGAAGACGCGCTCGGGGCCGAACGCTTCGACGAGCCGGTAGACCGCTTCCGCGATCGAGGGGAAGGGGTACGTCTCGCGCACGAAGCAGGGCAGGGCCGAGACCTTGACGGCGATGCCGGGATGCCTGGCCAGCGCCAGCAGCGGCTTGACCGCCTCCGGCAGCGGCAGCTCGTCGCTGTCGACGGCCGCGTGGTCGACGGTGACCTTGAGCCCCGGGAAGTCCTCCGCCAGCCGCTGGTACAGGGCGTACCGCCCCGGGGCATAGACACAGATCGGGATACCGCAGGCCTGGGCTGTCGCGAAGAAGCCGCTGTCGACCGCGTCGGCGACCATGCTGTCGACGTCTCCGCGATTGAGCGACAGCCGGATCGCACGCATCCCTTCGACCTCGCGCCAGTGCGCGAGTTGCTCCACCTCGGCAGGGTCGGACGCGGGGAAGCGGCAGATCCCGCCGAAGCGGGCCGGTTGCGCCGCCGCCGTCTCGAGCACGTAGTCGTTGCGGGAACCCTCCCACGTCGGGCCCAGGATCAGGGCGCCCGAAACGCCGGCCGCATCCATGCGGCGCAGGACCTCCGGCACCTCGAGGGGTTCGGCACGCTGGGGTTCGATCGCGTCGGCGGGCCACGGCCGCTCGGGCGTGGAGGCCTTCCAGACGTGGATCTGTGCATCGACGACGATCAGGTCCGATGAACCCACGGCGCGCCACTCCTCTCGTCACGTCCACGGCTCGCCTGTGAGGCGGTCCGCAGCGAGGTTGAACTTGTCTTGCTATTATGGAACACCATCGCAGCGCTCAAGCACAGAGCCGCGCGACTTCTCACGTTTCGTGAGCACACGACGAAAGGTACGAGCGCTCATGCCCCTGGACGAGACGTCCCGGCTCCGCATCCTGACCGCTCCGGGCGGCCCCTTTCCCCTCACCGAACGGGTCGTCGACGGCGTCCGGCTCGAGATGTTCGACCGTGACCCGAGGACGATGCGCGATGCGTTCCTCGCCACGCTCGCGCACGGGGACCGGCCGGCGGTCGTGTACGGAGACGAACGCTGGACCTACGCGGAGCAGTGGGACATCGTGGTCGCCCTGGCCCACGCGCTGCGTGACGATCTCGGGGTCGTCAAGGGCGACCATGTCGGCATCGCCATGCGGAACTACCCGGAGTTCGTCTTCGCGTTCTGGGCCCTGGAGCTGCTCGGCGCCGTGGTGGTCCCGTTCAACGGCTGGCTGAGGACCCCTGAGCTCGCGGATCTCGTCGCGGAGGCCAGGCCGACCGTGCTCTTCGCGGACCGCGAGCGCATCGCGCTCCTGCGGGACGTGGACCTCGCCGCAAGCGGTGTCCGCCGCGTCGTCGGAGTCCGTTGCGCAGCGAACGATGGTTCGTTCGTGGATTTCGCGGACCTGCTCACGGGGGCCGGCGCGTTCGTCGAGCCGCCCGCCTGCACGATCAGCCCCGACGATCCGTCGACCCTCCTGTTCACCTCGGGCACGACCGGACGCCCGAAGGGTGCCGTGCACACCCACCGCAACCACACGGCGTCCCTGCTGAACAAGTACATCCGCGCGGTGCGCATCATCCCGTCCACCGACGGCGGCGCGCCCCGGGTGGACCCGCCGGCGCCGTCGGTCAAGCTGGTGACGTTTCCGTTCTTCCACGTCGCGGGGCTGAACACGCTCTACACGGCGGCGTACTCCGGACACGCATTGGTGCTGATGTACAAGTGGGACGCCGAAGAGGCCCTGCGGCTGATCGAGGCCGAGGGAGCGAACGAGCTGGCGGGGCCCCCGTTCGTGATCCAGACGTTCCTGGCCGCGGCGGCGACGACAACGCGCGACCTCGGCTCCCTGCGCATCCTCGGCATGGGCGGTTCGGCGGCACCGGTACGGCTGATCGCGGAGATCGCGGACCGGTTCGGCGCCGCCGTCACCCCGCGGACCGGATACGGCATGACCGAGACCACGTCCGGGGTCGTGTCGATCTCCGCGGCTGAGTTCGCCGCACACCCCGACAGCGTCGGCCGTCCGCTTCCAACAGCCGAGGTCGCGTTGCTCGGCGAGGACGGACAGGTGCTGGGCCAGGGCGAGGAGGGCGAGATCGCCATCCGCGGCCCTCAGGTCGTCAGCGGCTACTACCGGATGCCGGACTCCGAGGAGTTCCGCGACGGCTGGTTCCGCACCGGCGACCTCGGGCGGATCGACGAGGACGGTCTGATCTACATCGTGGGCCGCCTCAAGGACATCGTCATCCGCGGCGGCGAGAACATCAACTGCGCCGAGGTGGAGGCGGCGCTCAACGCGCACCCGGACGTCGTGGAGGCGGCCGCGTTCGGCGCACCGCACCCGACGCTCGGCGAGGAGCTCGTCGCCATCGTCCGGGTCCACGACGCCAGCACGGTCGAGCCCGACGAGCTGCGCTCGTTCCTCGCCGACCGGCTCGCCGGGTTCAAGGTCCCGGCCCGCATCGCGCTCTCGCGCTCGATGCTTCCGCGGACGCCGAGCGGCAAGATCGTCAAGCGTGACATCGCCCAGCAGATGCAGCTCGCGAGCATCCTCCAGCCTGCCGGTGGCGGCTGAGCCACCGTGTGTACGAGCGGGTGGGGCAGGCCGTGCGCTGACGACCGCCACCTGCCGGGCCGCGCCGGGCCTGCCCCTGCACCTGCCCCTACACCCGGACGAGCAGCTTCCCGAGGTGCCGGCCCTCGAGAAGGCTGACCAGGCCTGTGGGCGCCTGCTCCAGGCCCGGTAGCACCTCCTCGTGGTAGATGATCTCGGACGAGCGCACCCAGGCGCTCATCTCCTCCTCGAACCTCGGCCGCAACTGCTCGTAGTCGCGGTACACGAAGCCCTGCACCGTGATGCTGCGGGTCAGGATGCCGGACATCAGTGCGGCGATGTCGCCACCGCTGTCGGCACCGGTGGCGCTGTACGCCGAGGCCACGCCGCAGACCGGGACCCGGGCGTACCGGTTGAGCCGGGGCTCGACGGCCCGCCACACCTTGCCGCCGACGTTCTCGAAGTAGACGTCGACGCCGTCGGGCGTCGCCGCCGCGAGCTGGTCCTCGAAGTCCGGGGCGCGGTGGTCGACGGCAGCGTCGAAGCCGGCCTCTCGCAGCCAGGCGACCTTCCGCGCGCCGCCGGCGATCCCGACCGCACGGGCTCCCTTGATCCGCGCGAGCTGACCGACGGTCGCCCCGACCGTACCGGTCGCCGCCGCGACGACCACGGTCTCCGTGGGCCGCGGCCGGCCGATCTCGAGGAGGCCCGCGTACGCGGTCAGCCCGGGCATGCCGAGCACGCCCAGCGCGGTCGACACTGGGGCGCGCGTCGGGTCGAGGCGGCGCACGGCGTCGGCCGGGGCCACGGCGTACCGCTGCCAACCGGTGGCCGCCGCGACGATGTCGCCGGGTCGCACGGCGGGATCCTCGCTGGCCACGACCTCGGCGACCGTACCGCCCTCCATCACGGCGCCGATCGGCACCGGGGACGTGGACGAGCTGTGCGAGGCCGACGAGCCCATCCGCCCGCGCAGATAGGGGTCGAGCGACAGGTACACGGTGCGCAGCAGCACCTCGCCGGCACGCGGAGACGGCACCGGCACCGTCTCCACGGCGAAGTTGTCGGCGGTCGGCGCTCCGGAGGGCCGGCTGGCCAGCACGATCCGGGTGTTGAGATCCTCCACGCTCGCCTCCGGCTCAGGGGGCGATGCCGACGTATTTGACGTCGAGGTACTCCTCGATGCCCTCCGGGCCGCCCTCGCGCCCGAAGCCGGAGTGCTTCACGCCGCCGAACGGGGCAGCGGGGTTGGAGACGATCCCCTGGTTGACCCCGACCATCCCGAAGTCGAGTCGTTCGCACACCCGGATCACGCGGCTGACGTTGGCCGAGTACACGTAGGCCGCGAGTCCGTACATGGTGTCGTTGGCCATCTCGACGGCCTTCTCGTCGTCGCCGAACGTCGTGATGGGTGCCACCGGGCCGAAGATCTCCTCGCGGAACAGGTCGGCGTCCGCCGGTACGCCGGTCAGGACGGTCGGCTGGTAGAAGTACCCGGTGTCGCGGGTGGTCGACCCGCCGGTGACGACGGTGGCGCCCCGTGACGTCGCGTCGTGGACGAGGTCGGACACCTTGCGCAACTGCTGGCCGTCGATCAGCGGGCCGACGGTCACGCCATCCTCGGTACCACGGCCGACGACCTCGCTCGCCATGCGCGCGGCGAACCTGGACGCGAAGTCGTCGGCCAGCGACTCGTGCACGATGAACCGGTTCGCGGCCGTGCAGGCCTCCCCCATGTTGCGCATCTTGGCGAGCATGGCGCCGTCGACGGCGGCGTCGAGATCGGCATCGGGGAACACCAGGAACGGGGCGTTCCCGCCGAGCTCCATCGACACCCGCAGCATCTGGTCGGCGGACTGCCGCACCAGGCCTTGTCCGATCGGGGTGGAGCCGGTGAAGGTCACCTTCCGCAGCCGCGGGTCGCTCATGAGCGCTCGCACCAGCTCACCGGTCCGCGTGGTGGTCACGACGTTGAGCACGCCCGAGGGTACGCCCACCTCCTGCAGCAGGCCGGCGAGCGCCAGCATGGTCAGCGGCGTCTGCCGCGCGGGCTTCACCACCATCGTGCAGCCCGCGGCGATGGCCGGTCCGATCTTCCGGGTCCCCATGGCGAGTGGGAAGTTCCACGGCGTGATCATGAGCGTCGGGCCGACGGGCTGCTTCATCGTCAGCAACCGTGTCGCGCCGTCCGGCGCGGTGGACCATCGACCGGCGATCCTGACAGCCTCCTCCGAGAACCAGCGCAGAAACTCGGCGCCGTAGGCGACCTCTCCCCTGGACTGCGCCAGGGGTTTGCCCATCTCGAGCGTCATGAGCAGCGCGAACTCCTCGGCGCGTTGGATGAGCAGCTCGTACGCCGCGCGCAGCAGCTCGCCGCGCATGCGAGGCGGCGTGGCCGCCCACTGCGTCTGCGCGCCGGCCGCCGCGTCGAGCGCCGCCAGCCCGTCGTCGACCGTGGCGTCAGCCACGTCCACCAGGGTCTTCGTCGTCGACGGATCTTCGACGGCGATGGCGGCGCCGGACGCGGACGCACGCCACGTCCCTGCGACGAACAGTCCCCGGGGGACGCGGTCCAGAACCGTCTGCTCGGTCACCATGCTGTCTCCTCCAAACGCGACAAGGGCCGGATCATTGCGCCTCGCTGCCCGGCTTCGCCTTCGCCAGTTCCTCGGTCAGGTGGCGAAGGTAGGTGCTGCTCTGCCGGGCCATGCCGAGCAGCACCACCCCGACGAGCGCGTCGTTGCTGTGGTAGCCGATGGCCGCCTCGCCGGTCAGGTCGCCTTCGAGGACCGCACAGCGGTCGCCCAGCCTCGGCAGCCCGAACGCGCGGATGCGCACCACGCCCTGGTCGGACCAGAACGTCGGCACCGTGGTGAAGGGGCCCGGCGCCGGGGCGACCCCCTCGAGGTCATGGACCAGCGTGGTCGCGGCGTGCGCCGCGGAGTCGGCCGCGACCTGCCAGTGCTCCACCCTGCGGGCATCGTCGCCGAAGAGTGGGTTGGGGAAGCGGGCGACGTCGCCGACGGCGACCACGCCCCGCCGGCCGCCCATCCGCAGCCAGCCGTCACAGCGGACCCCGTCCGTCAGGTCGAGATCGTTGCCGGCAAGCCACTCGGTGCAGGGAACGGAACCGATGGCCTCCACGACGACGTCGGCGCGGAGCACGGACCCGTCGGCGAGCCGGACCCGTTCGCCGTCCACCCGGGTCACGCCGGTGCCCAGATGGAACTCGACCCCGGCCGCGGCATGCCGCCGACGCAGTTCGGTCCCGAGGAGACGGCCCAGCGGGGTCTGCATCGGCACGGCGTCCACGGCGACGACGGCCACCGCGCAGCCACGCACCGTGGCGGCCGCCGCGACCTCACAGCCGATGAACCCCGCCCCGATGACGACCACCCGCGTCCCCGGGGTCAGCCGGGCCGACACGGCAAGGGCGTCGTCGACCGTGCGGATCACCTGGCGTGGGCCGCCGACCGAGTCCGGCAGCCGCCGGGGCCGGACGCCCGAGGCCGCCACCAGCCCGTCGTACCTCAGCGTGGTTCCGTCATCCAGCCGCAGCATGCGGTTCGCGAGGTCGCTGGCGACCACGCCGCGACCCAGCCGCCACTGCGTCTCGTGCTCGGACGGGCGCATGCGCAGCGCAACATCGGCATGCGTGCCCCCGTCGATGAGCAGCTTCTTCGACAGCGGAGGGCGGGTGTAGGGCATGTGGGTCTCCGCACCCACCACGACGACCCGTTCCTGCCAGCCCTGCCGGCGCAGCGCCTCGAGCGTCCGCAGCCCGGCGAGCCCCGCTCCCACCACGACGATCACGCGCTGGTTGTCGTTCGAGCCCGCCATGCGGATCCCCTCTGTGCTGCGCTCCACGAAGCGGGCCGCCCGGCCCCCATGTATTGCCGTAGCCTAGTTATGTCGTGACATAATACAGCCACAACAGCAGAGCGCAGTGGTCGTGGTATCGGATGGTTCCGAGGCGGCTTCGCCAGGCGCGGAGGGGTGCAAGGCATGACAGACCTACGGGCACTTCAGGACAGGTTCGAGATCCTGGACCTGTACTCGAACTACGCGATCGGCATGGACCGAGGCGACCGCGCCCGGTTCGCGTCCGTCTGGTCCGAGGACGCGGTGTGGCTCTGTGCCGAGCTGCGTCTGGAACTCGTCGGCAAAGCAGCCATTCTGGCGTACTACGACAGCCGGTCGGGGAAGGCTCCGTCAACTCCGGACCGCGGCGGCAACCTGCGACTCGCCGGCAACCACGTCATCGAGCTCCACGGTGACACCGCTTCGGGGCTTGCCGAGTTCGTCGCCTACCGCTTCACCGGTTCGAGCATGCACCCGTACACGATGGGCCACTACGAGGACGTGTTCGTCCGCGACGAGACCGGTTGGCGCCTGCGGCGGCGTGACATGGTGGTCTGCCCGGTCCAGACGGCACCCTGATCTTCCTGGGCGCCGATGTTCAGCTCGACGCTTGTTGTGCGGCGAACAGGACGGCGACCTGGGTTCGCGAGGTGAAGTTGAGCTTCATCAAGATGTGCTCGACGTGGGAGTCGACCGTTCGCGCGGCGATCACCAACTCCGCGGCGATGTCCTTGTTGCTCTTGCCACTGGCGACGAGTTGTGCGACTTCGCGTTCACGCGGGGTCAGCGGCAGATCCGCCGCGGGCCCGGTCGTCGTTGCCGGTTCGGTCGTCTTCTCGCCCAGCGCGTAGGCGACGAGTTCGTCGATGGTGAGCCGCCGCCCGTGCTCCACGGCAGCGTCGAAGGCGCGCCGGCCGAGCGCTTCGCGGGCCTGGCCCAGGTACCGGTGGTGCCACTCGAGCAGGCCCTTGCTGCCGCCAAGCAGCGGACCGACCTCGTCGGACCTGGTCTCGCACGCCGAGAGCAGCCGTGCCGCGCGCTCGGCGTCGCCGCCGGCAAGGGTTGCCCAGGCGAGGATCTCGACGGCCCAGATCATGCCGTGCTCGGTCTCGATCTCGCGCTTGCCGGCGAGTCCGGCCTTGACCAGTACCACCGCGTCGGGTATGCGCTCGTCCAGCAGCGCCGCCAGCCCGAGGAACACCGAGCACCACGAGCGCAGCAGGTGCTCGCCCTGCCCGGCACACAGCGCCTGTGCCTCGTCGAGAATGGCCACGGCACGGTCCACCTGGCCGCAGTAGCACAACGCCAGACCGAGCTTGAGACACGCGTCGGCCAGGTGCGGGTTGATGCCGCCCAGCCGCCGTTCCAGCCGGACCCCCTCTTCGAGGTGGGCAATGGCCTCCTCGATCCGGCCCTCGAACAGCTCGGCGACGCCACGACTCACGGTGGCATGGGCGATGCTGGCCTCGTCATGGAACAGTGGGGCCAGCTGCACGCACTGGCCGAGCAGTGCCCGGGCGGCAGACGTCTCGCCGCCGACGGCAGCGAAGAAGCCGTTGGTCCACAATGCGGGGACGCGTTCCGGGGCCGGCTCGTCATCGGCGGCGAGCAGCCGGCCGAGCCAGTGCCGCCCCTCGCCTGGACGACCACTGCCGATCCAGAAGCCGAACAGCGCGCTGGCCATGCGCAACCCGACGCGGATCTGACCGGGCTCGGTGAGGCAGAACTCCAGCGCTGCCCGTACGTTGGCCTGGTCGTCGAGCACCCGACCGAGCAGTGCCTGCTGGTCCGGGCCGAACCAGCCGGTCTCGACAGCGGTGGCGAGCCCGGCGAAGTGGCGCAGGTAGGCCCGGCGCACGGCGTGCTCCTGGCCACGGGCACGGAGAAGGTCCTCGCCGTAGTGCCGGACCGTCTCGAGCATTCGGTACCGCCGGCCGTCGAGCCGGACGACGGACTTGTCGACCAGCTCCGCCAACGCGGGCCACACGTCGTCGACCTGGAGATCCTTGCCTGCGCAGATGTGCTCGATGGCGTCGAGATCCGCGCCGCCGCGGAACACCGACATCCTCGCCCACAGGGTTCTCGCGCGTGAGGAGCACAGCTCGTAGCTGTAGTCCATGGTGGCGCGCAGGGTCTGCTGCCTCGACGGAGCGGTACGGTTGCCTGACTCCAGCGTCAGTGGGCTGTTCACCTGCAGCGACAGGGCTTCGATCGGGAGCCAGCGCGTGCTGGCCGCCGCGAGCTCGATCGCCAGCGGCAGTCCGTCCAGACGCCGGCACAGCTCGATCACCGCCTGCTCGTCCGCCTCAGGAACAGCGAAGTCGGGGTTGAGCATCGAGGCCCGCTCCACGAACAGGGCAACGGCGTCGTACCGCTGGGCCGCTCCGGGGCGCGGCCCCTCGCCGGGCTCCGGCAGCGACAGCGGCGGCACCGGGAACAGCGCCTCGCCCTCGATGCGCAGGGGTTCACGGCTGGTGGCCATCACGCGCAGGTTCGGACAGTGCCGCAGGAGCGCGGTCGTCACACCCGCACATGCCAGGGCAAGATGTTCGCAATTGTCCAGAACCAGCAGCATTTGCCGATCGCCGACGTGCTTGACCAGCTCCGCGATCGCAGCGTTGGCGGGGCCCGGCGTCCCGAACGTCGACATGATGGTCGAGACGAGCAGGTCGGGCTGCGTCAGCTCCGCCAGGGGCACCAGCCATACCCCGTCTCGAAACGGTGGCTGCGCACTGCGGGCCACATGCAGTGCGAGCCTGGTCTTGCCGACCCCGCCGGGCCCGGTCAACGTGACCAGCCGGGACCGCGACAGCAGCCGCTTGACCCCCACCGCCTCTGATCGTCGCCCGACCAGGCTGGTGACCTCCGCCGGCAGATTCCCGACCCCGCGCGACGCACCACGAACCATGCAAACCGCCTCGCCCCGGCCACATCCACGGTGATGGCGCTAGCAGCGACCACCAAGCAGATCCGCGCTCATCCTATGCCGTGATCAGCACGATTGGGCAGGTCGAAAGGGGCACGGCTTGCCGCACCGGACCCATCCGCGGCACTGCGTCACGTTCCGAACACACTGTGACGCAATCCACGTCGGTACCGGCATCGGTAGTTCTACGCATGCCTCCGGAGGCCCGTTCGTCGAGCCTTAGCAATCACGTAACAAGGAAGACACAGGAGCGAACCGTGACGGATCGGGACAGGGACGTTGGACACCGAGCTCCGAATTGCCCCGAAGGCCGGCACCCGGTGGGCTCCCCGAACGGCGCCGTCGAGACACTGATCGAACTCGCCAGGCACGTAGCGTCCATCATCCCGCTCCCCGGCGAGCCACTGCACGGCGACGCCCCTTCGCGGCGGGCCTGGGCGGATCTCATGCTCGAGGCCGGCTCCGGTATCGCCGCCGCCGCCAGGTTCGATGACGACCTCCTGCGCCGAGCGGTCGGTGTCGAGCACAGCGGTGGCGTCGATCCGATCTCGCGGACCCTGCTCGAGGTTGCCCTGATCGTGGCCGCTCCATCGACGCCACACGTCCGCAGTCGGGGCAGAGGGCTCCGCACGGCCGTCACCCGCGGCTGCCGGGTCCACCCGCAGTACCCCGGCGGCGGCTGACAGCCGCACGCCTACGGATGCTCGGGCCAGCGCAGCCGCTTGTACACAGGGTCATTGCGATCGCGCGTGCCCTCGAAGTGGCCTGCCGAGGCCGGCGCGTTCGTCGACGGGTGGGTCCCGCGGTAGTCCATGACCACGCGCCGGTAGGTGAGCAGCCACCTGCCGTCGATCCGCTGGCAGTAGTCGAGGTACCGGCCGAACGAACGCACCAGGGACGACTCCTCGGACTGCATGTAGAAGTCGAAGTACGTCTCGCCGAACGCCTCGTCGCCCTCGACGTCCCAGATCGACTGGCCGAGCAGGTGATACAGGAAGGGCGACGCGTTCGTGAAGTCGGAATTGCAGATGTACTCCGCGAACTCCACGCCGCTGCCCCGGAACCGTCCGTGGTCGTCGAACGACTTCTCCGCGTAGCAGGCGACGATCGCGTCGCGGTCGGTCCGGTCGACGGCGCGCGCGATGCGTGCGACGAGCTCGGTCAGCTCCATCTTGTCCGCGACCGTGTCGGCAGTGCTCATGTCCGTCCTTTCGGGGTGTCAGATGACGCCTGCCCACGCCAGGCGGCGGGCCTGATGGGCGCTCCCAAATCGTGTTACGGACAACGTATCAGCATTACTCTGTGATGGTCCAGGACCACATTGCCTCTGCGCGGCTCGCCTCCCGGCCGACCGGCGCGGCGCTGGACCACGGCACGGTGAACTCCCGGCGCGCTGCCCATAATGGTCTTCAGCGCTCGCGCTATATTGTGTTTGATAATTGTGTTGGTGTTCGACCACCGGGTGATCTCGTGCCCGTGGGCCACCAGGAGGAGTTCCTCAACCGTGGCGCGGACGAACCGCGGACCGCGTTCCTCGGGCCGGTGTGGTGGCCGGCACGGTACTGACCATCGCGGTGGTCTTCGACGACCCACGGCATGGCCGTGGACCCACTCAGCTTCAGCGACCCCGGTACATCGCGGAGTGGGAGGCGGCCTTCGTCGCCAACAGCTCCCCCGGCGCGGGCGTGGCGGACCCGCGCACGGCATTCAGGCATGAACAGGCACCGGCCCGCGCGGTGCGGGTGCGCCTACCCGGCGGCGCAGAGGTCGCCGGCTTCTCCATCAAGCGCTCCGCGGCGGACTACGTTCCGGCCGCGGCCGCGCCGGCCCCCGGGCAGACACTGCCCGCATCACGCGCGAGTTCGGGTGACCCTGGAGGCCGCCTCGCAGCCCTCCGAGCCCCAGCCAACGCCGCTCACTCCGGCCTCACTACGCGGACCCCGGGCCGCCGCGGCGCCGCTCAGCGGTCGCTGGTGGCCGCGTGCTGCACCGACGCTCCGCCGAGGAGCTCGTCGAGCTTGGCGCGCGCCTGCTCGAGCCGCTGCGCGTAGTCGTTGCGCTCGGCGGCGATCCGGTCACGGTCAGCCTTCAACGTCTCGACGTTGCGCTCAGCGGGCGGCGCCGGCGGGACGTTCTGGGTCATGGCGAAGCTCCAGAACTCGCGCACCACCGCGCGGGCGAGCCGGTCGTAGTCGATGACGACGTTGCCGGCACCGGCCGGGACGACGGCGGCGTCGACGGCGGGCGCCGCCTGCGTCACCGGCGCGACGGCGGCGGCGTCGATCGCGGGCCCCGCGTCGATCCGGTAGGTCCGCTTGCCCCGAATGTCCCGGACGATCTCGCCTTCGCGGTCCATGGCGGCGATGAGCTGGATGAAGGCCACCTGGGACCCCTCGTAGTCGATGGCGTCCTTCAGCACGCTGGTCGCGTAGCCCGACGGATCCTCGACGGGACCGGCGGACACCAGGTAACGACGGATGCGCGTCCGAGCGGTGCGATCGCGAGCCACGGTGTCCACCCACTCCAAACTGTGTTCGTGCTCCGTTGACGGCGGGCCACAATCGTCGTCAGTCCTGTGGACCTGGCCCGCTCTCTTCGCCAACCACTATAGCGCACCCACGTTGTGGGCGCGCTACCAGTCGAGTTGTTTGGGTGTTCTTACCTTGGGGGGTGTTCTTACCTTAGGGGTGTTCTCAGCTTGGCGGCTCTGCTGGTCAGTCTGTCCGACGGGCCGCGACCGACGTCGGGGTGAGCTCCACTGCGACGGGCGGTGTGCGACGAACCGCGCCGGGGCGTCGTGGCGCCCGGCGGCCGATCGCCGGACGTCGCGGTGAGAGCAGCGTCAGGGCGTGCACGCATGCGGGTTGGTGCTGTGACGGGCGAGCGGTCGCGGCGAGCGCGAGCAGGGTCTGCCATGTAACGCGGGAGTATCGGCTGAGTCCCGCGTGTGACGCGGGGATGTCGAGACCACGCAGGTCGGCGACGGCGGCGATCCTCGCCGCGGTCGACAGGACGAGGTCGCGCCAGGCCCGGTAGCCGTCCGCGTCGCCGGCGCGGGGAGGCTCGGGGAGCAGGTCTGCCGCACGTCTGGCTAGTTCGGTCGCGTCATGCACGTTCAGCATTTCGATCCTCCCGAGCCTTCTTGTGTTACTCCCGTCACGACACCGTAGGCGCTCCGTCGAGCGTCGTCAAGCGACGCTATTGACGCGACCGCGATACACTTCTCGGCACTATGACCAGCCGCGACGAACACAAGATCTCCGAGGCGTTGGAGCGCCTGGCCCTGGCCCTCGGCGAGAGTGGCGCTGTGCCCGTCGCGGAGCTGGTCCGGGCGCTGGAGCGCGCCGCCGAGCGGCTGCGGACCCGGACCGTCAACGTCGAGCTCCCCACCGATCTGGTCACCCAGGCGGAGGCCTCGCGGGCCATCGGTGTAAGCCGTCAGGCCGTCAACCAGTGGGTACGCAGCGGTGTCCTGCCTTCCTACGTCCGCGGTGGCGCCCCCGAGGTCTCGCTGTCCGAGGTGGCCATCGCGGCGAATCGGCGCTCGCGGGAGGTGCCCTTCTCCAACACCCGCCGGCGAGAGCTGACCGACTTCCTCGCACTGATCGAGGCGGGTCCCACCGGCCGAGTCGCGCGCGACATCCGCGACGCCATCGAGGACGAGTCGTTCTCGGGCCGCTCGCAGGACCAGTCCCGCGTGCTGCGCGAGTTCGTCATCGCGTCGATGGGGATCGGCGACGAGCAGCACGAGTTCAACGCCGCGGGCGTCAAGCTGCTGGCCGACCTGGATCCCCGATTCGAGGTCGACCGGGCCGGCGCGTTCGGTCAGCTGGCGGACTCGCTGGGTCTGCTGGTGAGGTCCGCGCAGGGTGCGGTCGGGTTCGACTCCCCGGCGACGGCGATCCTGAGCCTGCTCGGGGCCGCGACCATCGGCGCGCTCTACGAGGGCGACGACGCGGACGCGGGCCGGGCGATCGCACACGCCGCCGCCGAGGTGTGGGGGGTCGAGTGGCCGATCCGGCTGCACGACGCGGCATTCCACGTCGGGCAGCTGCGGCCCACTCCCCTGACGCGGTACACGGCCTCGCTGACGTATCTGGACAAGAACCGCTTCCTCCGCCAGGCACAGTCGTCCGGCGTGACGATCACCTACGCGCGTGGGCCGGGGGTCATCCTCCCTCAGCGGTTCTACGGCGGGCCGGTCCTGCGGGACATCCTGGCGAATCGCCGGGATGCATCGGCGCCCTGGCGGTTCTCGAAGAAGTCTGCCGCGATCGGCCGGCCGGCGAAGCTCCCCAGCGGCGAGAGCCCGTTCCGTGCCTTCTACTACGAGTACGGACTGCTGGACAGCACGATCCACGGCATCCGGCGCTCCTGCTACTCCGCCACCGACGCCCGGCACGAGCTCCAGACGTACGCACGCTCGCTGTCGGCGCGGGAACGCAAGACCTATCTGCAGACCGCCGTCGAGACGCTGGCCCGGACGCTGAGCCAGCCGCACATCGAGCTCGCCGCGATCGACGAGCGGGACCGGTTCGACTGGTGGAAGGACCACATCATCGGGGCCTCGCCGCAGGAGATCCTGATCGGCCTCCGCGACGAGCAGGCCCGCAAGACCGCCCACGCCCTCCTGGTGCAGACGAGCATGCTGCCGGAGGTCGTCGAGGCCGCCGACGCCGACGGCTCGCTGCGCGACCGGCTGCGCATCTACGTCAAGAACCTCGAGTTCGATGTCATCGAGGCCCGCTACCGCGACGACCTGCGGCTCAACGTTGCCCGGCTGGTCAAGCCCGGTGGGCAGGCGCTGAGCCGCGGCGAGGCCCTGGAGCGGGCCTCCGACGAGATCCGCACGCTGATGCGCTGACGTGGCGCAGGGGTGGCGTGATCCGCCTGATCAGCGCCGCGGGCCTACGACCGAACGCGCGGTCCTGGTGTGAAGGTCGCCGGCACGGACGCCGGCCCCAGCACCGAAGGCGCAATCGGGGAGCGCCGGTACTGTACCGGACCGGCAAGCTGGATGTCCGGCATCCTCTGCATGATTGCCTGGAAGATCAAGGTGAGCTCGAGCCGCGCGAGGTGCGAGCCGAGGCAGAAGTGCCGGCCCGCGCCGAACGCCAGGTGCGGGTTCGGCGACCTGCGGATCTCGAAGACATCCGGATGCACGAAGGCCTCGGGGTCGCGGTTGGCCGCGGCGTAGTACGAGACGACCTTCTGCCCTTTGCCGATCTTCTGGCCGGCGATCTCGGTGTCTCTGGTCGCTGTCCGACGCTGGTAGAGGATCGGGGTCGACCAGCGCAGGATCTCCTCGACCGCGCCGGCGATGAGGCTGGGGTCGTCGAGCAGCAGCCTTCGCTGCTCCGGAAACTCGAAGAACGCCGCCATGCCCGCGCCGACCACGTTGCGGGTCGTGTCGCTGCCCGCGGCGACCAGGAGCAGGAAGTCCATCGAGAACTGCGTCAGGTCCATGGGAATGTCGCCGACGGTGGCGTACGCCAGCCGGCCGAGCAGGTCGTCGGAGGGCGCGGTCCGCCGCTGCTCCCACGCGGCCGAGGCGTGCCGGAACATCGTCCGGACCGCCTCCAGCCCCGGGCCCTCCTCCTTGCTGCCGCCGCGGGTGAGGACGTCCGCCGCGTCGCAGAGCTCGATGGCTTCGGGCCGGGAAAGACCCAGCAGGTCGGCTGTCACGTACGACGCGAGCTTCTGGCCCAGGTCGCTGGTGATGTCACACTCGCCGGTCTCGACAACCTCGTCGATGATCTCGTCGACGAGGATCTGGAGTTGGTCGCGCATGCCGCGGACCGGGATCGGGTTGAGCTCCACGCCCAGGGTCCTGCGGTGTGCCGTGTGATGCGGAGGATCGGACATCAGCAGATGCTTGGCGGTCCCGGTGTCGGACATCGAGACCGTGTCGACGATGACGGTCGAGGGCTCGGACGAGAATGTCTCCGAGTCGACCTCCACCGCCTTCACGTCCCGGTGCCGGGTCAGCGCCCAGTAGCCCGGGCCACCGTCCGGCTCCGCATGCCAGTGGATCGGATCGTGCTCGCGTAACCACCGAAGATGGCGGTGTGGCACGCCGTCCAGGTAGAGGGCCGGGTCAAGAAGGTTGGGGCTGGTTGTGATCACTATTCTCCTTGATGGTCATCTCGCCGAGCGCGAAGGTCCGCGGGATGACCTCGTCGAGTTGAGGGCTTCCGGCGGCGGTAGCGCCCCAGGATGGTCTGCGCGCCAGCGTGCAGCGGTGATGATGCGCGACCGTTGAGGCCGAACGTCGGCATCATGTCGCCAAAGGATCCCGCAATAGTGTCTAAGTTATGACACTCCTATGAAATAGCTATGGTAGGAATCGCCCAGGTCACATGTCAAGGACGACCTGGGCGGTGCCGGTCAGCTCCGGCGAGACCTTCGACCCGCTCATGCCGACCGTTCCCGGACCGGGCTCCGCTTGCCGGGTCGCCACCGGCCGCTAGTATCGTGTTACTAATGTGTTTTGCTCGCCCAGTGCCGTGGCCGTGGGGGAACCGCTGTTGCGGGCCGGCACTCTTGAAGAGCCACGACGCTGATCCGCGCACGGCGGTCGATCACACCTCGCCGGTCCTCGAACGCTGACCTGGTCGCGTGTGGTCCTGCTGGCGGGCGCGCCATCAGCCGAAAGGAGCATCCTGTGGTCGTTCATGCAGGATCGGCCGAGCCCCGCCTGGGCTGGCACCTGCGGACCATCGAGCGCTGCCGGGCGCTCGACCCGGAGTTCACAGCGTCCGCCGAAGCGCTGTTCGGGCATCCGCACCGCGACGCATCCCTCAGCGGCCGCGCACGAGCGCTCGTCGTCCTGGCGGCCGAGGCCGTCATCCCGCAGGCCGACGAGGATCGGATGGCGGCCGCCATCGGCTGGGCGGCGGCCGAGGGCGCAACCGTCGACGAGGTGATGTGCGTTCTGGAGATCGCCTGCTCCATCGGTCTGCACACGGTGTCGGTCGGTCTCCCGATCCTCCTCGAGGAAATGGCGAAGCAGGGTATCGACCTGCCTGCCGAGACGCCGCGACATGCCGAGTTGAAGGAACGCATCGAGACGACCGGCCCGCGGCCACGCCCGCTCAACTCGATCTATGCGGCGATCCTACGGATGGACCCGGACTACTTCGCGCATCGCATCCGCTTCATCGACCTGCCGTGGGAACGGCTGGAGGTGCTGGATCCGGCAGTCAAGCACCTTGTCTCCATCGCGATCGACGCCGTCAGCCCTCAGCACTACGTCGACGGTCTGCGCAAGCACATCCATGAGGCGCTCCAGATCGGCGTCGCGCCCCGCGCGATCCTCGAGGTTCTGCAGCTCGCCTCGGTCACGGGCCTGCGTACCCTCGACGTCGGCCTACCCTTGGTGGACAGAGCGTTCCCGCCAGCAGCTCGCGCTCCAGGCCGTCGAAACCCGGAATGAGGCCCACCGTCGGGGGTTACGTCAAGCGATGCTATTGACGATGCCCGTACACTCTGGGGCACTATGACGAGCAATCCCGAGGACTCGATCTCCACGGCGCTGGAGCGGCTGGCCCTGACACTCGGCGAGAGCGGAGCGGTGCCGGTGCCGGAGCTCGTCCGGGCGCTGGAGCGCGCGGCGGAGCGGCTGCGCACCCGCAACGTCAGCGAAGAAGCGCCCACGGATCTGGTGACCCAGGCGGAGGCCGCCCGGGCGATCGGGGTGAGCCGCCAGGCGGTGAACCAATGGGTCCGCAACGGGGTGCTGCGCGCATACGTCCGGTCCGGCGCGAGCAGCCGCTACGGGCCCGAGGTGTCCCTGTCGGAGGTCGCCATCGCGGCCAACCGCCGATCGCGTGAGGTCCCGTTTGCGCAGGGCCGCCGCCGCGAGCTGCTCGACTTCCTCGGGCTGATCGAGCGTGCCTCGACCGCGTCGATCGTGCGCGACATCCGCGACTCCATCGAGGACGACTCGTTCTCCGGCCGGTCGCAGGACCAGTTGCGGGTCCTGCGCGAGTTCGTCATCGCCTCGATGGGTGTCGGCGACCAGCAGCACGAGTTCAACGCGGCCGGGGTCAAGCTACTGGCCGACCTGGATCCGCGGTTCGAGGTCGACCGCACCAGCCCGTTCGGCCGGCTCGCCGAGTCGCTCGGCCTGCTGATCAGATCGGCACACGGCGCAGCCGGATTCGACTCCCCGGCCGCCGCGGTGCTGGGCCTGCTCGGTGCCGGTACCGTCGGCGCGCTCTACGACGGTGATGACGCCGACTGCGGGCGGGAGATCGCCCACGCCGCGCAGGAGGTGTGGGGGCACGAGTGGCCGCTGCGGCTGTACGACGTCGCCTTCCACGTGGGTCAGTTGCGCCCGACGCCGCTGACCCGCTACACGGCGTCGCTCACCTACCTCGACTACAACCGGTTCCTGCGTCAGGCGCAGTCGTCCGGCGTCACCATCGCGTACGCCCGCGGCCCCGGCGTGATCCTTCCGCAGCGCTGCTACGGCGCGCCGATCCTGCGCGACATCCTCGACGGGCGCCGCGACGACTCGACGACGTGGCGGTTCTCCCAGAAGGCCGCCACGACCGGCCGGCCGGCTCAGCTACCCAGCGGCGAGAGCCCGTTCCGCGCCTTCCACTACGAGCACGGACTGCTCGACACCACCATCCACGGCATCCGGCGCTACTGCTTTCCGGCCGTCGACGCCGGCCAGGAGCTGCGGTCCTACGCGCGGTCGCTGTCGGCGACCGAACGCAGGACGTACCTCCAGTGCGCGGTCGACACGCTGGCCCGCACCCTCAGCCAGCCGCACATCGAGCTCGCCGTCATCGACGAGCAGGAGCACTTCGACTGGTGGAAGGACCACATCATCCGGGCCTCGCCACGGGAGATCCTGATCGGTCTGCGTGACGAACGCTCCCGCCGGACGGCACACGCGCTGCTCGTGGAGACCAGCATGCTGCCCGAGGTCGTGGAGGCCGCCGACTCCGACGGTTCGCTGCGCGACCGCCTCCGTATCTACGTCAAGAACCTCGAGTTCGACGTGATCGACGCCCGCTACCGCGACGACATCCGCCGCGGTGTCGCGCGGGTCGTCAAGCATGGCGGGCAGGCCCTTCCCCGCGACGAGAGCCTCGCGCTCGCCACGGAGGAGATCCGCACCTTCATGCGCTGAGCCTGCGGCGCCTAGCATCATTTACCCAGATTCCAGCACAATTAGGAACTGGCGAGAGCCGTCCGTTCCGGCTGCGCGCACGCCCGTAAGTCCGCGCGGCTGAGGCGCTCCTCGACCGGGCCCGCGCGCGGCAGCACCCTCCCAGGATCCGGTGACGGGTGACCCTCGGCGGAGGTCACCGGTCGTTCTGGCGCGGGGTCTTGACCCGCCGGGTCTCGTTTGCGTTGCTCTCGTGTTCTAGCCTTGGCCTAGTAATGGACAAATGCTGTGGCGCTTGGTCTACTTGCTCGGTCAGCTGCCCGTCAGACGGCGGGGTTCGGCATCACACTAGGAGCACAGGTGTTACGCAGTCTTCACGCTCACAAGCGGGCAACGCGGCTCGCCGCTTTCGGTGCAGCCGCCTGTCTGGCATTGACCGCATGCGGCAACGACGGCAACGCGTCGTCCGACGACGCGGGGAACGGCAGCAACCTCACCGGGGAACCGATCAAGATCGGCTATGCCGCCTCGCAGTCCGGCGCGCAGGCGACCAACGGCCTCACCGGCGCCGGTGTGGCGAAGGCCTGGGCGAAGTACACGAACGCCAACGGCGGCATCGCCGGGCACCCGGTCGAGTTCGACATCGTGGACACCAAGAACACCGTTCCGGGAGCCACCTCGGTGGTGCAGAAGTTCCTCAACGACAAGACGATCGACGCGATCCTGCTCACCGACCTGGTCGCCGAGGGCGCGATGGGCAAGATGCTCACGGACGTCAACACTCCCATCCTCAGCGGCGGCGGCTCGAGCGACCTGCTCTGGTCGACCGTGCCAGGGGTGTTCCAGCCCGTCTCCGGCTCCAACTACACGGTCAAGGCGTACGTCGAGGTCGCCAAGGCCGCCGGGGGCACCAAGTTCGCCTGGGCCGCCTGCGCCGAGGTGGCCGTCTGCCAGGAGAACGGCGGCAAGGCGATCGCGTACGCCAAACAGATCGGACTGGACACGGAGAACGTCCAGCTCTTCTCCGCGTCGGCCGCCAACTACACCGCCGAGTGCCTGTCGTACGTCAACAAAGGCGTCAACGTGATCGCGATGAACATCGGCATCGCGACCGGCGCCCGCGTGATGGCGGACTGCCTGCAGCAGGGCTACCGGGGCACCTGGTCGATGATGAACTCCGGCTTCGACCAGGCGAAGGTTGCCGCGGTCTCGGGTGCTCAGACCGCCGGCAGCACCCAGGGCTTCCCGTGGTGGGCCGACGACCCGAAGGTCGAGGCGTACCGCAGCGCGATGCAGAAGTACTCGCCGGACGTGCAGTGGCAGGGTGGCAACTCCACCTCCGTCTGGGCAATGCTCGAGCTGTTCAAGAAGGCGATGGAGACCGCCAAGCCGGCGACGATCGATCGAGCCAGCATCCTGGAGGCCATGTACACGGTCAAGGACGAGACGCTGGGCGGTCTGCTGCCTGAGCCGATCACCTTCACCAAGGGCAAGCCGTCCAAGCCCGTCTCGTGCAGCTGGCTGTTCACCTACAACGCCGGGGACAAGAACCCGAAGAGCATTGCGAACAAGGGCAAGCCGGGCAACGACGCCAGCGGGGACCTGGGCAGCACCTGCGTTGGGTACTGACGCTCCGATCGTCCTGGGCGCCTCTCCGGGCGCCCATTTTCCCACCGCACAAGGGTCCGTGTTCTTCCTCCACATGGAAGGAGAACGCGGACCTTTCTGTGCCGCAGGTGGTCTCGAACGGCGACACCTGGGGAGCCACAACGAAAGCCGCGGCGACCGTTGTCCCGGTCGTCAGCCGTGGAGCGCAACGGTCAATGCGTTCCGTCGCTTCTCACGATGCGGGTCGCGAGGCGTCGAGCAGTTCCTGGATCGTCACCAGCTTCTGCCGGGGCCGCGAAGCCTCCCGCCCGCGGCGCTTCTCCTCCAGGTCGATCCGGCCCCAGGCGGCCTTGTCGAGCAGATCCTCGACGCGGTCGCGCAGCAGCTTCCCGAAGTCCTCGGCCGAACCGGTCGGATCGGCCAGCCGGTCCGCCCCCAGGTCCTGCAGGATGCTGTCCACGGTCTCCTCGGCGTCCTGCTTGTTGCTGCCGATGACGCCCCGCGGGCCTCGCTTGATCCATCCGGAGCAGTAGACCCCGTCCACCGCCTCGTCACGCCCCGGGTCGACCACCCGGCCGGCCTCGTGCGGGAGCGTGGCGGTGACCTCGTCGAACGGCAGGCCGTCGACGCGGGCGCCGCGGTACCCGATGGCCCGTAGCACCAGCGAGGTCTCGATCCGTTCGGTGCCACCGTCCGGACGGCGGAAGACGACCGCCTCGACCCGCTCCTCACCCTCGATCGCCAGTGGCTCCAGCCCGAACCGGAACCGGATCACCTTGCCCGCGGCGCCGCCACGACCGGCCGCGCGCAGCAGGAAAGCCTGCTTGCGGTCGCCGTCGTGTTCGCCGACCTCGCCGGCCTCGGCGAGCACAGTGATCCCCTCGACCTGGTCGAGCGCCAGCAGCTCGCCCTGCGAGTACGCCGCGTGCTCCGGGCCCCGCCGGGCGACGACCACCACCTCGGACACGTTGCTCGAGGCCAGAGCGTCGACCGCGTGCTGGGCCATGTCGGTGGCGGAGAGCTCGCCGGCCGGCCGCAGCAAGATCCTG
The DNA here is from genome assembly GCF_022095675.1 of Dactylosporangium sp. AC04546. Taxonomy (GTDB): domain Bacteria; phylum Actinomycetota; class Actinomycetes; order Mycobacteriales; family Micromonosporaceae; genus Dactylosporangium. Next base: position 269,700 of record NZ_JAHYSG010000002.1, read on the forward strand.
GCCACGTCCAGGGCGACGTTGCCGTTGCCGATCACCACGACTCGGTCGCCGTCCAGCGCGAAGCTCTCCCCGACGTGGTCCGGATGCCCGTTGTACCAGGCCACGAAGGTCCGGGCGGCGTGCACGCCGGCGAGGTGCTCGCCGGCGACGCCCAGCTTGCGGTCATCGGGGGCGCCGCCGGCCCAGAGCACGGCGTGGTGGTACCACAGCAGTTCCTCGATGGTGAGGTCCCGGCCGACCTCGACGTTGAAATAGCTCGTCACGGTTGGCCGGGACAGGACACTGCCGAACCGGTCGGCCATCTTCTTGGTGGTCGCGTGGTCGGGGGCGACGCCGGCCCTGACCAAACCGAACGGCGTGGGCAGCCGCTCGAGCATGGTCACCGAAACGCCCTTGATGTCGCTCAGGGCCCCGGCCGCGTAGCAGGCCGCCGGCCCGGTGCCGACGATCGCGACGCGCAGCTCGGGCCGGTGGGCCGGCAACACCCTGCGGGTGAAGGAGGGCGTGCCGACGCCGACCAGCGGGTTGGTGGCGAAGTACTCGGCGTTGATCTCGAGGTACTCCGAGAGATGCTCCGGCAGACCCCAGTCCGTGTGCACGGCCTCGACCGGGCACTCGTCGAAACACGCCCCGCAGTCGATGCACGTGGCCGGGTCGATGTAGAGCTGCTCGGTGGTGTTGAAGTCTGCGTCCCCAGGCCTCGGACGGATGCACTGGACCGGGCAGACGGTGATGCACGAACCGTCGTTGCAGCAGCCCTTCGAGATCACGTACGTCATCGGCGGTGGTCTCCGTGGTCGTTGAAAGCCTTTGGACAAGAAGACAACACAGTAATCCAAGACCACAATATGGACCACTCTGGCCAGGACTTTCTAGATTGACGACGCATCTTTGTTGTGCCACAGTCGTGTGCGAACATGCTTACGGTCCCCCGGCAGTGAGGAGCTGGCATGAGCGCGCCGACCGACGTCGTCGTCACCGACTTCGATCACCATTCGGCGAAGTTCGCCGCCCGTCCGTTCGAGGTCCTGGCGGAGCTGCGCGACGCCGCCCCGGTGGCCTGGTCGACGGCGCACGGCGGCTTCTGGGTGATCACCGACCACGGGAACGTGGTCGAGGGCCTGGCCGACTACGCCACGTTCTCCTCCACAGCGGGCCCGGCCATCCCCGCCAACCCGTTCGGCACCCGCCACATCCCGGTGGCGTTCGATCCCCCGCTGCACGCTCTGTACCGCAAGGTGCTCAACGAGTGGTACAGCAGGGCTGAGATCGCCCGGCGTGAGCCCGAGATCAAGGCCATGGTCGCGGAGATCGTCACCGGACTGCGGGAGCGAGGGAGCTGGGACTTCGTCTCCGACCTGGCCAACGTCTCCCCAGGGGCGGTCACCCTCGGGATCCTCGGCTGGGATGTCGCTCAACGCCTCGAACTGCTCGACGTGATGACCCGGTCACTGCGCAACCAGGCGAACCCTGACCCCGAGGTCCAACAGCAGAACGCTCAACGGAACGTGTGGTTCCGGGAGCAGATCCTGCGCGAGGCGAATGAACGACGGGCCGACCGGCGCGACGACCTCATGTCGGTGCTCGCGAACGACCCCATCGTCGACGGCCAGCCGCTCACCGACGAGGAGCTCGCCGACATGGTCGTCCTGCTCATTCTCGCCGGCTTCCACACCACCAGCGGTGCCCTCACGGCGCTGCTGGTCCACCTGGAGGAGTACCCCGACGACAAGCAGCGGCTCGACCAGGACCGCAGCCTGATCCCGCACGCGATCGAGGAGATCGTGCGGATCTACTCCCCCGCCACCGCCCACGCTCGGAAGGTCACCCAGGACACGGAGTTCGGCGGCGTCACGATGAAGCAGGGGGACTGGACGCTCTTCGTCAACATGGCGGCCAACCACGACCCGGGAGCCTTCCCCGACCCCGAGCGGGTCGACCTCGACCGCAACCGGGCCAAGAGCGTCGCCTTCGGCTGGGGCGTCCACCGCTGCCTGGGGCTGCACCTGGCCCGGCTGATCCTGCGGTTGGAGGTCGAGGCCGTGCTCGACCTGCTGCCGGGGTACCGCATCGACGTCGACGCCGCCGTGCGCTCGGACCACATGGGACTCGGGTACTTCTACCTCTCGGTCCCGGCGAGCCTTCCCCAGGAGGCCTGAGCCATGCGGATCGGCATCGACCCCGGCGCCTGCGAGGGCAACGCCGTCTGCGAGGCCCTGGCGCCGATGGTCTTCGAACTCGACGACCGTGCCCAGGCACGGGTGATCGACGACGTCGTCGCTACTGACGGCTCGGTGCCGGACGAGCATCGGCCGCTCGTGGAGCGAGCCGCCGAGGGGTGCCCCCGGCTGGCCATCCAGATATCGAGGTAGGGCCGGTACGTCCGGTGCCGAGCAGTCAGTCCAGGCGGACCGTGACCGTCTTCGGGCGCTGGTACTCCGTCAGCGCCAGCACGCTGAGGTCTGTGCCGTGGCCCGATCCCCGCCGGCCGCCGTGGGGCAGTTCGGCGGTCTGCTCCAGGTGACAGTTCACCCAGACCTCACCACAGTCCAGTTCGCCGGCGACGCGCAGGGCCACGCCGACCGCGCTCCCCCACACACTCGCCGCGAGGGCCTGGGGCACGGAGTTGGCCAGGGCGATCAGGCCGTCGACGTCGTCGGCGGCCTGCACGGTGAGGGCCGGGCCGAACATCTCCCGCGTCACAGCGGGGTCGTCCGGCGGCAGGTCGGCCAGGATCAGCCCGGCGCGCCAGAAGCCGTCCGTCTCGCCGTCGGCCAACGCCAGCGGGCCGGATCGGCGCACGCCGGCCATGGACTCCGCCGCGATCGCGTCGAAGCGGGCAAGCTGATCGGGGTTGTTCAGCGGGCCGAAGTCCGGGCCGGCGCGGCGGGCGCTCATCGCGGCGGCGAGTCGTTCGACGGCTTCGTCGTGGTGGGACCGCAAGGTGAGGACCCGGGCCGGGGCCGCACAGCTCTGGCCCGCGTTGTAGGTGCAGGCCGCCACGATCGCGGCGTACGTGTCGTCGGGTGCGTCGGGCAGCACCACCGCGGCGCAGTTGCCGCCGAGTTCCAGGCTGACCCGGCGCAGCCCGGCGCGGGTCACGACGTCGAGGCCGCCGGCCTGGCTGCCGGTGAAGGCGACCGCGTCGACGGCCGCGCCGACCAGCAGGCGTCCGGTGCCCCGATCTCCCGGCAGGGCGACGAGCACGCCGGGGCCGAGTGTCTCGGCGGCGTGCCGCGCCAGCAGGACGGCGGTGTCGGGGGTGGTCTGGGCCGGCTTGAGCACGACCGTGTTGCCGGCGGCGAGGGCCGGGCCGAGCCGCCAGGCCGCCATCAGCAGCGGATAGTTCCACGGCACGATCGCGGCGACGACGCCGATCGGTTCCCAGCGCACCCAGCTCTCGCGCCCGGGGAGCCGTTGGCCCGCCGCCGGGGTCAGGTCGGCGCGCACCGCACCGGCGTAGAAGCGCAGCACGTCGGCCGCCTGCAGCACCTCGGCACGGGCGTCCACAACGGACTTCCCGGTGCCCGCGACCTCCTGCCGCACGTACAGCTCGATCTGCGTCTCGATGGCGGCGACGAGCGCGAGGAGGCGATGCGAGCGCTCCTTGGCGGTCAGGCCGGCCCACGTGCCGAGGGCGCCACGCGCCGCGGCCACCGCCGCCGTGACCTCGTCGGGCCCGCCGGGCGCGAGCTGCGTGCGGACCTGCCCGGTCCGGGGGTCGCTCAGGTCAAGTGGCTGTACCGGCGGGAAGGTGATCACACCACATCGTAGGCACGCAGCCACAGCTCCAGGGTGAGCACCAGCCACACCTTGCCGCCCTGGCGCGGCAGCAGGGCGCCCTCCCCGCGCAGCCAGGCGCGGATCGTCACCGGGTCGAACAGGCCGCTCGCCCGGCTGCCCAGGAGCACGTCGTCGGCGAGCTCCCGCAGCGGCCCGCTCAGCCACTGCTGCACCGGCACCCGCATCCCGGACTTCGGACGGTCCACGATGGTGGCCGGCAGCAGATCGCGCACGGCTTCCTTGAGGATCCACTTCTCCTCGGTACCGGCGAGCTTGAGCCGTGGCGGGATCGTGAACGCGTGGTCGATCACCTGCCGGTCGAACAGCGGGGCGCGCCCCTGCAGCCCGCACGCCGCCGTGAGCCGCTCCACCTTGGTCAGGATGTGATGCGCGCCCTTGGTGCGCAGGTTGCAGTGCAGCAGCCGGTTCAGATGTGAGCGCATCGTGCCCGGCGACAGGTACGGCACGACGAACCGCTCAGGCCCCGGCTCGGCGGCAAGCGCCTGCAGCGCGTCGGCGGCCAGCAGCGCCGGCAGGTCCTGGTAGCACTTGCGATAGGAGCGTAGGTAGGCCAGCGCGCGGGCGTCGGGCGCCGGGTCGTCGCGGTGCAACTCGTAGAGCAGCATCGGCAGGTTCTTCGGGCCGCCGAAGACCGGGTCGCCGCCCTCGCCGTTGAGCACCACGCGGATCCCGTCGGCGGCGACCGCCTCGGCGAGCATGAGGTTGGGCACCGTCAGCGGGTCGCCGACCGGGCTGTCCAGCAGCGCGACGGCGTCGGCGAGCCGGGAGGCGACCGCCTCGCCGGACACGTTGAGCACCCGGTGGCGGGTGTGGCAGTGGGTCGCGACGAGACCGGAGTAGGCCAGTTCGTTGGGCAGCTCGTGGCCGAAGCCGATGGAGTAGGTATGCACGTCCTGGTCGTGCAGCTTGGCGGCGAGCGCGGTCACCAGGCTGCTGTCGACGCCGCCGGACAGCAGGACCGCGACCGGTTCGGCCGCGGGCAGCCGGTGGCTCGTCGCCCGTTCCAGCAACGCCCGCAGCGTGGCGGCGTGCACGTCGGCCGGGGTGGCGTCGTCGAGCGCCTCGGTGGGCTCCCAGAAGCATTCCTCGTGGACGGTGCCGTCGGCGCGCAGCCGCCGGATGCGGCCGGGGAGCATCTCGTGCACGCCCCGCAGCAGCGTCTCGTCGCCGGGCAGGTAGGCGAACGTCAGGAAGGACCGCACCGCGGCGAGGTTGAGCCCGGTGGTCAGCGCCGGCCAGCGGCGCAGCGCACGCAGCGAGGTCGAGGCGGCCCAGCGGTCGCCGGCGCGGGCATGGAACATCGTCCGGGTACCGGCGTGGTCGCGCAGGAGGACGAGCTCCGCGCCGTCGGTGATCGCGAGCACGAACATCCCGTCGGCGGCGCGGACGCCGGCCGCGCCGATCCGGGCGTACAGACGCAGCAGCACCTCCCCGTCGGGCCGGTCGGGCGGCACCGGGTCGCCGGCCGCCGCCAGGACGGCGAGCAGCTCGGCCCGGTTGTGCAGGACGACCTCGCCGACGGCGTGCAGCCCGCCGGCCGTGAACGGGCCCTCCGCGAAACCCGGCTCGGATTCCACGAAGCCGAGCGCGGCGGCGCCGGACTCCACCGCCGGGCGGGCGCCGAGGGCGGGCAGCGCCGCCCGATCGCCCAGGATCGCTGCGATTCGTGGCACGGGATCTCCTGATGGGGCGGCGGGTCGGTTCAGCCGAAGTCGTCGTCGGAGCCGCCGTCATCGTCGTCGGTCCAGCTGCCGCTGTCGCCGCCGGAGTCTCCGGACGAGGATGAGGACGCCGCCTGCTGCTGCGCCTGCTGGCGCAGCTGCTCTTCCTCCGCCGCCGACATCATCAGCGGCGGTGCGAGGACCGCACCGAGCAGGGCGCCGGCGCCGGCCGCGGCGAGGATGGCGCCGGTGCGCCCGCCGTAGGACGTGCGGTTGACGGTCAGGGTCCCGTCGCCCCACGCGGTCCGGCCGTAGCCCTGGTCGCGGCCGTACACGACCTCACCGGTGGCGTACTGCCGTTTGATGACGCGCTGGCCGAGGGCCTCGTCGACGCCGCCACGCCCGAAGTTGTCACGCCATTCCACGATCCGGTCGCCGGCCCGGCGCCGCCACTCCTCGCGACCGTCCGCGAACCGACGGTGCACGCTGCGATCGCTGAGCAGCTCGTCGGTGAAGGTGATCTCCCGGTACTGGCTCACAGCACTCCCGTCATGCGGCCGGCCATGTCATGAAGCCCGCGGCCTGGAGCTGGCGCAGGCGGGCGGACTTTCGGCGGGTCCGGGCCTGGCCGCGCACCAGGCGGTGCACGGTCCGCAGCAGGCGGGCAGGGTTGACCGCGGCGACCTCCACGATCCGGCCGGCGTCCAGCCGGCGCAGCTCCCATGGTTCCAGGCCGTCGGGTGGTGCGGGGTCGCCGGTGCGGCCACGCTGCCCGCGTGGCGCCGTGGTCAGGTGCAGCGCCGCGGCGTGCGCAGGGCGCAGCCCCAGCGGGTGCACCCGCACGTCACCGGCCCATCGCCGGACGTCCTGGACGGCGGCATACCCCGCCGTGCTGGCATCGTGCAGCACGTGGACGGCGGTGTCCGCGGCCCGTCGCAGCGCCGCGGTCAGGCGCGGGTCGAGCGGCAGGTCACGCAGCGCGACGACGGGGCAGGCCGACTCCATGTGCAGGTCGTTGGCCAGCAGCATGCCGGCGATCGCCGGGTCCTGGCAGACCAGCAGCCGGGGCAGGCCATAGTCGTAGAGGTCCGGAACGTCGTCGGGCGGGCCGGGCCGGGTCGTCGCGTCTGCCGCATCGTGGAGCAGGCCCGGCACCGGACCGTGGCGGCGCAGCGCCGCGAGGTACCGCTCGTAGCCGATCAGCGGGGGCAGCATGACCGGGAACCAGCGCGGCAGGCGGTTCGACGGCAGCAGCACTCGGCACAGCTCGTAGTACAGCTGGCGACGGGTGAAGCGGATCCGGCCCGGCGCGCCGGCCTGGGCGATGGCGCGGTCCAGGGTCCGGTCCAGGGTCCGGCCCAGGGTCCGGTCCAGGGCGCGATCCAGGGCGGTCACTCGGCGGGCCAGGTCATGAAGCCGACCGCGGCAGCGGCCCGCTGGTCGGGGTCACCCGAGCGGCCGGCCGCGGCGGCGGCCTTCTCGACGCGAGCGATCAGCTGCCCCGGGCGCAGCGTGGCCGCCGGCGCCCACCAGCCCTCGCCCAGCCACGCCAGTTCGGCCGGGGTCAGCGTGGTATTGGCCCGCAGCCAGGCGATCCGCTCGGGGTGCCGGGCGGTGGTCCGCAGCCTGAACGACCCTTTCGCGGCCAGCACGGCGCTGGGGCGCAGCCCGACGTCGATGACCCGCCGCCCGGGCAGTTCGTGCCGCGCCTGCGCGAGGAACAGTTCGCCCTCGACGCTGGCGTCGTGGATCACCGCGACCGGTGTCCCGGGCGGCAGGTCGCCGACCTTGGCGGCGAGTGCCGCGTTGTACCGGCGTTCGACGTCGTTGACCCGCAGACAGGTGAGCACGGCGTGGTCGGGGCTGAGCACCGCGAACGCCGGGTTCGCCGGTGGTGGGCCGGGCCGGACCTGCCGCTCGTCGACCAGGCCGGCGGGCAGCCCGCCGTAGACCCGGGTCCAGCCGGACACCACCTGCTGGCGGAACTCGTCGAGCGGCATGCGAACGGCGACCGCGTGCTTCCAGACGCCGCTGCGGCGCAGCACGAGGAGCGTCGCAGCGACGAGGATCAGCAGCCCACCGACCACGGCGAGCGCTGTGGGGCCGGCGAACCCGACGCCGAGCAGGACGACGCCCACCACGATCAGCCCGATCATGCCGCACCCGGCGCCGCTGGTCTGGGCGCTCCGGTTCGCCTTGCGGGCGGCGGCGTACCAGAGCTGGGTGACCGTGAACCAGTGCCCGCCCTCGGAGAGTTTCCCCGCGAGCCCGCGGATCTTGACGTCGTGCGCGGCGAGCGGGTTCTCCTTCGGCTCGAACACGAACGGCCGCTTGCACGTGCCACAGGTCTTGTTGGGACGGTCCCTGCGGCGCAGGTTGGCGGTGCAGTGCGGGCAGATCACGCCGATCCCTCCAACCGGACGGCGAGACGCCGGGCGGCCTGCGCCACCCGCTCCCGCCAGCTCATCGCATCGGGCGGCCGCGCGGAACCGACGGCACGCAACGCCTTCGCCAGCGCCGGATAGTCCAGGTCGGCTCCCGCCACGGCGCCCGGCTCGGCCGCGGCCCGACGCTCCGCCTCGTCGGCGGTGATCGCGTAGTCCTCGTGGTCGATGCCGAAGCCGGTATTGGCGGCGAGGATCAGCAGCCGGCCGGCGCCCCGGTTGGCGAACGAATGTGGCAGCAGCGCCGGGATGCGGATCATCACGCCCGGAGTGAGCCGGACGGTCACCGCCGTCTGCCGGGTGTCGTCGTAGAGGCCGCAGGCCGCGTAGCCCAGGCTCAGCACAAAGTGCTCCCCACCGTGGGCGTGCGGGGTGAAGGCGCTGTGGGCCCGCACGACGCCGAGCTTGTACGTGGCGTTGCTGGGCCGCTGCGGCGACGTGAGCTGGTCGCCGATCAGGTATCGGGCGTGCTGCCCGTTGTCGATGAACGGCAGCAGTCCGTCGCCGTCGAGCAGGTCGGCGCGGCCGGCGGCCGAGGCCACCGTCGCCGTGCCGTCCGCCGCCAGCGAGTACAGCTCGACCCCCGGTGGCAGGGGAACAGGTGCCGCGACGCTCATCACAGGTGGCACTGTACGAAACCCGCACACGCCTGCACACCCGCTCGTCCGACCGCCGATGAACGCGACATGACCCGCGTGCGAAGCAATGCCGCGCCCAGCAGCGGTCCTCCCCTACTCGACCCGATGGATTCGGCTCAGCCGCAGCAGAAGTACCCGGTCGCGACGTTGGATTGGACCAGAGAACCGACGCCGTCGCCGTCGGTGAATATCGCTGTGAAGTAGATCTCGTCCTGGTAGTTGGTTCCGAGCCAGCCGGCCGGATCCTCGTCGAGCACACGGCCGGGCGCCAGGAACTGGAACCGCAGGTGGATACCGTCCGATTCGGCCGTGTATCCCGGGTTGTTCGCGAACCAGGTTCTGGTAGCCGTCGTGCCGTTGGCGAAGAGCGCCAGGACGGGGTCGAACAGACTGTCGTCCGCCCAGAACCGGGCCTGGATGCGGGCGCCGTTGTTGTAGTACCCGTGCGCGTCGTACTCGTTCATCGGAAGCCACACGTCCATGCTGACCAGGTACATGCCGCCAGGCTGCGGATTCCGGTCAATGTCCAGTGTGGCGAACATGGTCTTGGCCTGGGCCGGCGCGGCACTCAGGCCCACCGTCACGCCGAGCGCCATCACCAGGCCGACGACCGCGATACCGATCCGCTTGGCGATACGTGCCGCCGTGACGCGGGGTTCGCGGCCGGCGATCTGCCGGTCGGCGCGGATGGTGGATTGGTTGCTGTTCACCGGTGTCTCTCCCATTCTGGCTGGTCAGTCGTTGCAGGTTCGGACACCAGCGTGGGCGAGGACGGGCGGCGGGTCATCGGTGCGAGCTACGGATTCTCGGTACGGAGTTCGGTACGGACGCCGGTACGGACGTCGGCTCATCGACGGTCAACCTGACCGCCTGCGGCGCCTGATCACTCCGGCCTCGGGTGGCTGCCCCTGGTGGACGGCCGCCCGCGGTCACGCCGCGCTGAGCCGTTCGGCCGCGAGCGCGATCGTGTCCGCGTGGCGGCTCGGCGTGTAGGTCCCCGTCGGCCCGGTCAGGCCGACCACGGCCACGACCGTCCCGGCGGCGTCGCGCACCGGTGCGGCGACGCAGCTCCAGCCGAGCCGGAACTGCTCCTCCTCCATCGCCACGCCGCTGTCGCGGATCCGCCGCAGTTCCGCGTCCAGCTGCCGGCGCGACGACGGCGCGTGCGGGGTCGCAGGCCGCAACGGCAGCCGGTCGTAGCGCTCCGCGATGTCCGGCCGGTGCGCGAGCACGACCCGTCCGGTCGCGGTCCCGATGTACCCCTGCAGCTTCTCGCTCGTCGGCCAGGGAAAGTCGACGCTCGGCACCGGCCGGGGCCCGTGCGCCGCGTCGAACATGAGGACATCGTCGCCGTCGATGAGGCTGAGCCAGGCCCACTGCCCGGTGCGCCGGTTGAGCTCCCGCAGCTGCGGCCCGGCGGTGCGGCGCAGCGCGTCGTCGCGCGTGACCCGCAGCGCGAGCCGCCGCAGGTCGGTCCCGGCGTCGTACCCCTCGGCCGTCCTGGCCAGCATGCCACGCGCGGCGAGGTCGTTGGCGATGCGCCGCACGGTCGGCTTGGGAACGCCGGTGACCTGCGTGAGCCGGGCAAGGCTGATCGGCCCGCGCCGCGCCACGGTGGCGAGGATGAGCAGGACCCGCCCGGTGACGGTGCCGTCGTCCACACCCGTGATGGTAGATCCGCGTATCACTGAGCGACACGTTTGTGGCGTGCCCCGGCGATCGTGACTCATCCTCGGGTGCCGTGAACACGCTGGGCAGGGCACTGGTGACCTGGCCAGGCATGGGCGCTGGAGGATTGGTGTACGTGGCGGATCTTCATCTGGGCATCGACTACGGCACCTCCAACACCGTCGCGGTGCTGCGCTGGCCCGACGGGCGGAGCCGGCCGTTGCTGTTCGACAGTTCGCCGTTGCTGCCCTCGGCGGTGTTCGCCGCCGCGGACGGCCGGTTACTGGTCGGCCGCGACGCGGAACGGGCCGCCCGCGCCGACCCGGCCCGGTTCGAGCCGAACCCGAAACGTCGGATCGACGAGCTCGACGTGCTGCTCGGCGACCGGGCCCACACGCTCACCGAGCTGGTCGCGGCGGTGCTGGACCGGGTGGCCGCCGAGGCACGACGGATCGCCGGTGGCCCGGCCGGCCAGGTCACCCTCACACACCCGGTGGCGTGGGGTCCGGCTCGGCGCCGGGTACTGACGGACGCGGCCCAACGGGTCGGGTTGCCGATGCCGGCGCTGCTGGCCGAGCCGGTCGCCGCGGCGGCCTACTTCACCACGGTGCTGGGCAACCGGGTCGCCGTGGGCCAGAGCGTCGTGGTCTACGACCTCGGTGCGGGCACCTTCGACGTGAGTGTCGTGCAGCGCACCGCGGACGGGTTCGAGACGCTGGCCTACCGCGGGTTCGACGACATCGGCGGCCTCGACCTCGACGCGCTGGTCGTCGCGCACGTCGGGGCGCGGCTGGCCGGCTCGGCGCCGCAGGAATGGCGGACCCTCGACGATCCGGCGGACGCCGACGGGGGGCGGCACCGCCTGCAACTGTGGCAGGACGCGCGTGAAGCCCGGGAGATCCTCACCCGGGAGTCCTCGGCGACGGTGTACGTGGCGGCGGCCCGACGCGACGTGATCATCACCCGGCACGAATTCGAACAGGCCGCGACGGACGTACTGCACAGGACCGTCCAGACGACCCTGGCAACGGTCCGGGAGGCCCGCGTCCGGCCGGACAGCGTCGCGGGCTGGTTCCTGGTCGGCGGCGCCACCCGCACACCACTGGTCGCCACGATGCTGCACCGGGCAACCGGCCAACCCGCCACTGTCATCGAAGAACCCCAACTCGTCGTCGCCGACGGCGCCGTCCACACAAACCCCGCCACCCTCCACATCCAACCCCCGCCCGACCCCAC